>UPYT01000022.1 GCA_900538475.1 uncultured Clostridium sp.
ATAAACGCTGAAGGCATCTAAGCGTGAAGCCCCCCTCAAGATGAGATATCCCATAACGTCAAGTTAGTAAGACCCCTTGAAGACGACGAGGTAGATAGGGCAGAGGTGGAAGTGTGGTAACACATGGAGCTGACTGTTACTAATCGGTCGAGGGCTTAACCAATAAGGTTTAGGGAAAAGTTACAAACGGATGAAGATTCAATGTGTAGTTTTGAGAGTAAATGGAAACATTTTACTTAGAAACATATTCCTCGATAGCTCAGTCGGTAGAGCACGCGGCTGTTAACCGCGCTGTCGTAGGTTCAAGTCCTACTCGGGGAGTTTTTGCAGATAGCAAATTCGGCCCCATGGTCAAGCGGTTAAGACATCGCCCTTTCACGGCGGTAACACGAGTTCGAATCTCGTTGGGGTCATTTTATTGAGACAGGATTGTTTCAATGTATAAAATAAAATATGGCGACATAGCCAAGCGGTAAGGCGTGGGTCTGCAACACCCTGATCACCAGTTCAAATCTGGTTGTCGCCTCTAACTTAGAACCTCAGAAACCTTGATTTTACAAGGCTTCTGGGGTTTTTGCTTTTCTAAAATTCTTGGTGCAAATTGGTGCAAGGTATTTTTGTAGGCTAGATCAACCTAAAACGCTATTCATTTTTAATAAAGTTTCTTCTTCCGGTGTTACTGAACGAAGGTAGTGCGTTGTCATGGCCAGAGTAGTATGTCCTAACATTTTTTGAAGCTCTGGCGCACCGACACCATTTTTATACATAATGGAGGCAGTTGAGAAGCGGACTTTGTGTGATGAACGGTATTCGATTCCCAATTCCTTACAGCATTTTTTCAACCGTCGATTAAAAGTCACAGTGGCTAATGGTACGCCGTCATGCACAAATAGGAATTCGCTGTTTGGGTTTATTTCTCTGATTCGTTCCAAAAGTTGTTTGGCGGTAGCTGTCAGAGGAATAAACCGTCGCCCTTCTTCCTGATGTCCTTTAATATCCTCTATAATTTCATTATCATCATTGATAAAACGCTGGATATAGATATAATCGCCTTTTATGTCAGACCATTTTAACCCTTTTAGTTCCCCAATGCGTAAAATCATATGAAAGTCAAATTTCAAGGCTAGGGAATACAGATCATCGTTCGGAAGATGTGCTATGATCTTCAAGCGTTCTTCTTCTGTAAATGGAAGTATATTATTATTCTCTGCTTTATAACGGAACTGTTTATAGTTAATATCACGCAGATAATTATGCTCAATGATTTCTAATTCAATAGCATAATAGATAATTCCATTTAAGACACTTTTCATGTCATTAAAGCGTTTCCTTGTAACTTCTCCGCCCTTGGTAACCTCACGAAAGAATTTGATAAAATCCTTTGGCTTTAGTAATCGTATTGGAACCTTGGATATGGGGGTATCTTTTAAGTATGCATTCCAAAGATAGCTATTTTCTTTGATTGTTTTAGGGGATACACTGGCTTGTTCCTCACGCCACTTTAACCATTGAGGGTATAAGGTCTCTAAGGTTGAATTACTTTCTCCAAAATAAAAATCATAGAGTTTAGTATACAAATCAGCTTCGCTTTTTCCGCTTACTTGCTTTTCTTCGCCGTTTTCGCTTACTCTGGTAATGAAACGACCATCTTTCCTTTCGTAAATTTTTCCAGTGTGTACTGAATCGACTTTCTTTTTCTTTATCATAAACAGCTGTTCTGGAAACTCTGATGAGGAAAGCATACCACAATTTACTATTTCTTGGAAGAGATAAAAATCAAGATTATCCATTGTCAAATATCCTTATGGCAACGGAGTGCAACCATTATATTATTTTTGGGATTTATAAATAGATTTGTTTTTAATTTTAGAATTGAATTGATATTTTTATGTGTTTAGTATGATTGTTTATTTATTGGTTTTTGGGGTATGTTTGTTTTGGCTGTTTTGGTTTTTGGTGTTTTGTTTGGTTGAACCATTGCGTTGAAAACTGGGGTTAATAAGTTGCTTGTAAATCTGGCTTATGTAGGTGTTGTTAAAATCTCGTTCGGAATCAGAGATCTTAATAGCAGATTCATGTACCTTTTGATAATTCGCATTGGACAGTGCGTCTAATGCGTCTCCATAACTCATTTTTTCTATGACAGGTTTCTGGATTCCACGGCTATATCGGTAGATATTTAAGCCTACAGGGAGAAGCTTCAGCCGGGCTCCTTTAATGATATGTTTATTGTTACCTTGTTCTGTTAGGACTTCACGGAGTTCTCCTTGTAATAGATCAGAGGTTAATGGAATGCCGCTTTCAATGTCCAGATCAGAAAGATAGGCGGTCAGATAAGCTCCTATATTGTCTATATTTCCATTTAGAGATTTTATGCTTACGAATCCATGGCTCCATAGTTTTGATAGTTTTTCATTTTCAATAAATGGAGGAATATGGGGAAAAATGGCTATCATGTGTAGATGAAAGGCTCCTCGTCCTTGAGCTTCTACACAAACGATATATTCATAAGATAGCTCATATTCTTTCTTTACATACCGCCGTAATCGCTTATTGAAATCACGGAAATCGGTATATAATTTTTCTGTATCTCTCATATTTTCACGGTAAGTCAAAGTGATAAAACGCACTTGTTGAATATTAGAGGGCGTTACATTTGTGTTGATTAGGTCTCGCAGATTCCGCATGGTTTTTTCAAGGCTCCGTATGTTTCCTGTACGATCATGAGCATGGTAAACAATTTTTCTGACTTCGCCGGTAGAGACAACCATATATTCATGTGCTGATATTGGTTTGATGGTTGCACCAGAATTTTGTCTGTCTAATATGGTGATCTGTTTAATATTCCCCATGGATTTTAGAGAAACAGGTCTCCGATCATCAATATATTTTGGTACATCTATTTTTGTTTTTTTAATCATGGCATAATATGACCTGTTAATCAAGTTAAAGGAGCACCCTGCAAGCAGGGCACTCCCGGAGGCCTTTAGGCTATTGCTCCGCATCGCCTGACGGCCTCCTGTTTACAGCTTCGCATATAACTTCATGTAGTTTATTCGTATTTCTGGGAAGAACAGAGCGTATTTTTTTGATTCCGTTATCGGTAATCATATAACCAATGCCCGTTTTACAAGGGGTTATAAATTCTCGATATTCGTTTGCGATCATTGCCACAGCTTCCTTATTATTAGCAATATTCCCCATTAAGAAACGGATATTATAGTTATCTCTGGCTCCATTCTCAAAGAAAAACGCATCTGCACGCTGGAGAGCCGTTATCACAGAAATATTTAGGGCTCTTGAAAGATTTAGAATTCTAGCCATTTTATTTTTCAACAAGTCTCCTTCTTTTTTAGGCAGAGATAAGATCAGACTGCTAAGTTCGTCCACAAATAGAATGATTGGTTGTTTGAAAACATCTGGATTATGGAGACGATTTTCAAATAACTCAAAAAATTCTTCCAGACCTTCAGGAGCCTTGTCAACAGGGTAGTAATTACTACATTTCTCACAAAAGCGAAAGTCAATTCCTTTTGGATCAATCAAATATATAACAGGTTCTTTTAGGTGCAAAGATAATTTCCCCAGCAGGGAAGTGGCAAAAACGGTCTTGCCACTTCCACTTGGGCCTACGATCAAGCACCGCTGTCCCATGGTAAAAAATTCATCTAAGGTAATCCATCGTTCGATTCCCACGGAACAGAGGTTCTCATCGAGACAAACTTTTAGGTGCTTCATCGAAAGTCGGGATCGTCATATTGATCAGTAAAGCGAGAATGTTTCATCATAATGGCCTGGCGTTTGTTGTCAATATAACGAGACACATTCTCATTGTCGCAGACAAGCAGAACGATATGCCAAGCACCTCCCGCAAAACTGCATTCATCGATAAAAATTTTGGGGTAAAGCCGACCATTGAATTCAACGGTTGGTCTACCTAAGGACAGTTCTCCACTCGCTAGCTGTTCTTCGATATGGATAGTGAGATATTCGTGGAAGTCCGCCATTGATAATGGTTCGCCATCTGCCATGATCTTAAACCGATAGACACAAATTTTTTTTCCAGGATCAAACCCCGATGGGATCAAATCTTTCAGATCAGAATAGCGGAGCGGCGCAATCACATTGAACTGTTGCGAGTATTCCGTAAAAATCTGAAAAAGAGCTTTTGTCAAAAGTCGCTCAAAGAAAAGCATATTGTCATTGACTGGGAGACTTTTTCCTTCGGGTTTATTCTCTTTCTTTTTCAGAAATGGAGGGATGATCATACAGGCGGCAATTCCGATTATAACGAGAATTTCTTGATGAATCGTTATATAGCGGATCAAGGCACCCATACCCCAGATGGCTCCTCCCACAAAGGGGAGGAGGATCAGGCAGAAGCGGAGTAAGCCAGGTATATCTTCGTCCTCAATATATTTCAAAAATTTTTTCCATATATTATGCATCTACTATCACCAGCCTTTCTGCGGAGCAGGAGATTTGGGCGGAGCTTTTAGTAAAATAAATAGTGCCGATAAATCCTTCAGCCTCCACCAAAATAACTGTATCAGAACTGGCGATTTCTTCATTGGAGATGATGGGGGTAAGTTGGGGAACCTTAACGGAGATTTTATCATAGCCAGGAAGGCGTACAAGGGTATAGTTAAGTCCCAACTGCTTCTCCGTTCGCTGCCCATCCTTATATTCATGCCAAGGCCGGCTCTCTACGAGGATAGCTCCACGGGGAAAAAACTGATTAAATGTCAGCTTGAAATCCATACTTTATTCCTCTTTTCCTCCTTTCGTATTTTTTAAGTATTTGGGAACTAAAAAGCTCCCCGATCCCATCGAGAAGCAAGCAATAAAAAAACGCTGTACTCGAAGGAATCCAGAAATTTTTTACGAGCCTAATTGAAATAGGATCGGCATAAAAACACGATTTATTGTGTTTTTGAAATTTCGTTGTCTATCTTTTCGATAAACTTTCCTGCGAGCCGCGCGGGCACGTGAGCGTATTCAGAAAATTATGGAATTAAAACTATATCATCAAGAAAACCTCCAAATATTGATGAGATTAGCATAACATATTATTGGAAAAATGGCAATAAAAAACAAATAATTTAACAAAAGGTTTATAAAGTATATTTTTAATATATTATTTCACTTAATTTTCGAAAAATTTCTCTATGGGGACTTGTAGAATCTGGGATAGGCCATAAAGTTCAATATCCGTTACTGTACGAGAACCATCTTCAATACGAGAGATAGAACCTCTACATATATATACAGCCAATGTCTCTAGCTTCGCAGATAATTGTTGTTGACTCATTTTTCGTTCTTTTCTATACTGTTTGATTTTTTCTCCTGTAAGATTGTTTTTTGTACCATCAATGATTCTTGGCATATTTCACCTTCCATTCACAATAGTGTCTTGTAATAAGACAATTACTATGGTATAGTGAATGTGATAAAAAGTTGTCCTGTAATAGGACAAATAAAAAATTTAGGAGGGTTTTGTGATGTTAAAAAAAGTTTTACTTGCAACAATGTTAATTTCTTGCTCTATGACATTTTCAGCAATGGCAGGAACTTGGCAGACAGGAACCGGAGCAGATCAAGGAAAGTGGTGGTATGATAATGGTAACGGTTCCTATGCGAATAACGGTTGGCAGTGGATTGATGGTAATGGAGATGGAACTGCGGAGTGCTACTATTTTGACAATGCAGGATGGCTGTTAATGAATACTGCCACACCGGATGGCTATACAGTAAACGCAGATGGGGCATGGGTAGAGAATGGAACCATACAGACAAAAGAAGTAGTTTCTAATGGCTTGCAGTCTGCGTCAGGAAGTAATAACAGCGCAATTTTATCGGATGGATATTATCAATATTATACAACGGATATATTTGACGAAGATACTCAAACCGTGATTTCACATGGCAGTGTTTTTGATGGAACAACGGAGTCTTATGACAATATATTGTTAAAGGATCGTTCTCCTTATGGATTACGGGCAGCCAACTTTGCCTCATACATTAGGATCGGTCATAGCGCTGACGATTCCTTTACAATGTATTTTGAGGAAGATCCTAAGTATGCGGCATATTTCAATGAAGAAATAGCAGAAAAGTATGACTACAAGAAAGATGGAGACAAATGGCGCCCTGTTGGTGGAGAAGTGGAGCCAGATTTTTATTGGATTGTAGAGAATGCCGAAACATTTAAGTGGTATGATACCTATAAGCCGGTTGATCCTGAAACGGGGGAATGGACGGGAAATGTTTATACGGAAATTATTACCTATAAAAAAATTCAGTAAATAGTAATCAAGAGGTTGATGAATAAGAGCGTCTATCAACCTCTTTTCATTATTATGGGGCGTTCTCAATCAATACAAAAACCTGTCAAGAACAGGCTTTCGTTTGTCATGCAAATTCTTGACAGGTTTTCTGGTTGTCGTGGAAGTGAATATTTGAAGTGTTAAAATTGGTGCAGATTTGGTGCAAATGAAATCAGAGTTTCCAGAAGCCTCCTTTCTACAAGATTTTTTGAGAGTGTTTTTAGTTCAAATCTGGTTGTCGCCTCTGAAGGAATCACAGAAATGTGGTTCCTTTTTTTGTATAAAAAGCTTTTAAAATAAAGGAATTTCGGCCATTTTAGTAATTATTACTAGAATTAACCGAAGTTCCTTTTTTTAGTGGGAAAAGCCGTTTTGGAACAGGTTGGTACACTATAAATCGAAAGATAGTGTACCAATAGTGTACCGGAAAGCAAGAAAAAATGTAGTTCAGAAATTTTTCTGGGCTATCCTGATACTACCTTTTCCATAAGTAATTCAGGTAAAGATCTAAAACATATGATGGAGATACTTGGTGCAAGCGGAGAAGCTTTCAAATTACAATCTCTCGTGTTAAAAAAACGAATATGGACATGATTGTTGTAGGGATGTACCTGATTGTAGAGTTAAGGCTGCAGATGTGCTATAATAAAACCGCTGCAGGAGAATATAAAAGAGAATAAAGGAGGATATGGAATGATAGTAATGCTTTGTGTCGATGACAAATATGGAATGATGTTTAACTGCCGCCGTCAGTCTCAAGACAGAGTGCTGCGGGAGCGGATGCAGAAGCTGACTGGTGGAAAGCCCCTGTGGATGAATGCATACAGCAAGAAGCAGTTTGAGGACAGCTCCAATATTTGTGTGTCGGAAGAATATCTGGAGCATGCAGAGACAGGAGAGTATTGTTTTGTGGAGGATCAGGATATTACTCCTTATGCAGCGCGCATTGAAAAGATAATACTTTTCCGGTGGAACAGAACATATCCTGCAGATGCTTATTTTAATTTTGAACTGCTGTCTTCCGGGTGGATATTAAAAGAAACAGAAGAGTTTGAAGGCTCTTCTCACGAAAAAATTACTGAAGAGGTTTATACACGATGAGAAATGCAATGAAAAAGAAGCTCCTTTCCCTGTTGTTTGTTTTGATGCTGTTTTTGTGCAGCTGCGGCTCCGGATCCGATTCTCTGGCCGGTTCTCGTCCTGGCAGTCCAGTTTCTGGAGAAGGGTCATCAAGTGGTGAATTTTCCTATGATCAGGTACCGGAATATGACGGACAGCCCTATGCTGTGATCAATAACAATGTGCCGTATTTTAAGGAGTCTGATTTTTCAGAAGAGTCTTTTGAACAATACAGTGAGCTGGATGAGCTGGGACGATGTGGAACAGCGTTTGCCAATGTAGGCATAGATTTGATGCCCACGGAAGGCAGAGGGAATATCGGACAGGTAAAGCCCAGCGGCTGGCAAAGTGTGAAATATGATTTTGTAGATGGAAAATATTTGTATAACCGCTGCCATTTGATTGGATTTCAGCTGACTGCGGAAAATGCAAATAAGAAAAATCTGATTACTGGAACGCGGTTTATGAATGTGGATGGAATGCTGCCATTTGAAAATATGACAGCAGATTATGTGAAGGAAACGAAGAATCATGTTTTGTACCGGGTAACGCCTGTTTTTGAAGGGGATAATCTGGTTGCGTCAGGTGTTTTAATGGAGGCCCAGTCCGTTGAGGATCAGGGGGAAGCGATTCAGTTTAATGTTTTTGTATACAATGTTCAGCCAGGAGTAGAAATTGATTATGCGACTGGAAATAGCACATTGGCAGGGAATAGCGGGACGACAGAGGAGTCTTCTATTCAGGAGTATGTGCTGAATAAAAAATCAAAGAAATTCCATAATCCGGATTGCGCCAGTGTAAGCACGATTGAAAAAGACAACAAAGAAAGCTATAAGGGCGCCAGGGAGGAATTGGTAAAATCCGGATATGAGCCCTGTGGCCGGTGTAAGCCGTGAAATGCAGCAACATGAGAAGAAGATAGAAATTGGCCGATATGACAATGTTCGGTTTTGAAAGAATCTATATTTGGTGATGAAAAAGTCCTTGATTTCAAGGGCTTTTTTTCCAGGGGGATTCTCAGAGACGATCAACAACGTCAACAAGGGCCTGGATGAGGCGGGTCTATTTTTCGTACTGCTGTCCGCCGTATTTCTTGGCTTCGGACAGAGACTGGAGAAGAATAGGAGCGTTTTTAGGCAGCTCGTCACGCAGCAGGTAATCTGCGCTGACAGAAAAGGCCTGACAAATAGAAACAAAGGTTTCAAGTGACATTTTCTAATTCGTTTTCCAATTTCGTAATAATCTAGCTTATTCAATGAAAGTTCTCCTGTTAAGTAATTCAAGTTTATTTTACCGATGTGGCGAAGAAAAGATAATGAACTATAGGAATTATTATTATCTATAAGAATTGAGAGGTAGAGGGATAGATGACTTTGAGATAAACTTATCACTGAACGATAGACTATTGAGCAAATAAAAAGGAGAGGGTGCCATAAAATTACCTGATTTGATAATTTTGTGGTACCCTCTTCCGGTTCAAATTTTATTTTTTCAATTCTTCTTTTTTGATATCATTTCTCTCTTCTTTAATCTCCCAGTGAATCAGGAAGGTCAGCGCCGCCCGCAGGGCAATAATGCCAGCGACGGTGCCGATTTCCTCCCACTGGCGGACAATGACGGTTCTCAGAATCTCGCTGCCCAGCTTAAATTCCAGTCCCATGGCCAGTCCCTGAGCCAGGACAATCTTCGTATCAGGATGTCTCCGGAGGTATTTGGTAAAGCCGATAATGCCGGATACAATGATGATTCCCACTCCAATAAATTCAAAGATGATAATCGAAAATTCAACAATATAATGCAGCAGCACTTCCAGTGCTTCCATAACAGTTCCTCCTTTTATGGCTGTGACAATGTATTTTGATTTGGTGCGAAAAAGAAATCCTTTTTTGTAAACTGGCAGATGCTGTCGATAAAGACCTCGGCACTGAACTGATCGGCATGCTCGATGTAGCAGGTAACAATGTCAAAATACAGATCCGCAGTCAGGCTGGTGAAAATCTGTGCTGGAATTTTCAGCCGATAGCCCTGCTCCTCTGCCGCCAGAACCTTGTCCTGAAGAATCTGAATCAGCCCCTTGCGAATAATGGGGATCAATTCCCCTTCCTTGTTGGCATTATAGATTTTCTGATACAGAACCCGGTTTTCCTCAATGTGCCGGAGTAAAATGGTCAGAACCTCCTGCATGGAATCGCTGTCCATAAAGTAAATGACATCCTCTGACAGTCCGATCTCATCGAGAAGCAGTTTCAGACAGTAGTTGAGAAGCTCATATTTATCTTCAAAATACCGGTAAAAGGTAGAGCGCGAAATCAGAGAGGTGCTGCAGATGTCCGTCAGGGTCACCTGTTCAAAGGGCAGAGCGGATAACTGTGTCAGCAGCGCTCCTTTTAACAGGGCATAGGTGCGTCGTGCGGTAATGTGTCCCTTCTGTTCAGTAAAACGTCCCATTACAAATCCCCCTTAAATGTTTCAATCTGGACAAAAAAGCGTAAAGTGTTTCATTTGAAACGTCTTAAATAAAAGTGATACTTGAGTATTTTAGCATAAGAATGGATAATAGTGCAATAAAACAAGAGTGTTACCGGAGGTTTTTATGAATATTTTACGGAATAGATGGAAACAAATGCAGCTGCGGCTGTTATTAAGTGTCTTAGTTTTGATGGGAATTGGCGCTGGTTTTTGTGAAGCAGCGTGGGCTGATGCAGCTGTGGAAGAGGTGGAAGAGCCAGGGCGGGAATCAGCCCGCGGCAGCTGGCAGCAGGAGGAAGGCGCCTGGTATTTTATTCTTCCTGATGGAACAAAAAACAGGGAGGATGTGATTTGGCAGAATGCGCTGTATGCGTTTTATTATGACGGCTCTTTAAAGTCAGCTCAGTGGATACCCAATACAGGCGGAGGCGCATATCCTGTATTTTGCTATGATGCAGAAACACAGGAGCTGTTCGATCAGCTGAATGAAGAAAAGAGGGATATCTTTTTTGAGGAGCATCCAGAACGAGAGGACAGCTGGGACGGAGATGAGAAGATACAATACGATCGCTATGCTGGTTTTCTGATGGATGCAAGACTGAATGAAGCAGCGTCTCACAGACTGGAGCTTGCTCTGGAAAATGGATATTCCGGAGATTCTATACCGGGGGAGGGAACCCTGAAGGAGTATCTGGAAACCGTTCCTTATCGGAAAAATGCGGCTGCTCAGGAGCTGTATATCCGGGGAAGAGAGGATGCAGAGGATGCCTTTTCCAGAATCATGGCAAAGACACAGATGCGGTATGATTCTACAGAGAAGCGGAGATATTCCCTAGGATATTACCGGCGGATAGGCATGGCCCATGCTGAGAAGGACGGTGAACAGTATTTTATGGTGATTCTGATGAGATAGAGTGAGGAGTGAAGCTTATGGACAGAAAGTGGGCAGACAGCCTGAGGGAAAAGCTGCATTGGAAAAAGAAGAATAAAACAGAAAATGCTCAGGAATCAGGAGATGGGCAGAGCAGAACTCCTGCAGAGGTTCTTGCCAGATTTATTATTGAGAAGCGGGCGCTGATTGAAAGCATTTTTGTGGCAGGGTGTATTTTTTCGATCATTGCCATGTGCTTTGTAAATGTCAATTACGATCTGACAAAGTATGTGCCCTCCTATACTCAGTCCAGCCAGGGGCTGGATAAGATGAAAGAGGAGTTTGGATATCCGGGAACGGCACGGCTGATGATTAAGGATGTCAGCCTTTATGAGGCGAAAATGTATAAGGATCAGCTGGCTGCAGTAGATGGAGTGGATCAGATTCTCTGGTGTGATACAACCGTGAATGTCTATGCCGGGGAGGATTTTGTCAATCTCGATGATATTAAGGATTATTATAAAGATGGCTGCGCAGTTATGGATATTACGTTTGAAGAGGAGTCGGATTCTCCCAGAACGGAGCGGGCCATTGACGAGATGAAGGCCATTACCGGAGATAAGGGCTGTTATGTGGGAATGGCAGTGCAGAACAAGTCTTTGATCGAGACAACAGCCAGAGAGATGGGCAGAATCCTTGTTGTTGCAGTGCTTATGATTCTGGCAGTGCTTTGCCTTGCCACAACCGCCTGGACAGAGCCGATTCTGTTTATGATGGTGATGGGCGTGGCAGTTCTTCTGAATAAGGGAACCAATATTTTCCTTGGAACGATTTCTTTTCTGACGGATAACGTGGCGATTATTCTTCAGCTGGCAACCTCCATGGACTATTCCATTTTCCTTCTGGACGCTTTTATGAGCTGGAGAGACACGGGACTTTCTGAGGAAGAGGCCATTGTGAAGGCGGTTGAGGAAGCGATTAATTCGATTTTTGCCAGCAGCCTGACAACAGTAGTCGGTTTTCTGGCATTGGTGACCATGAAGTTTAATATCGGCTTTGATATGGGACTGGTGCTGGCAAAGGGAATTGTATTCAGCCTTCTGTCTGTGGTATTTTTCATGCCGGCCATGATTTTAAAATTCACGAAACTGAATGACAGAACAAAGCACCGTTCCTTTTTTCCGGATTTTACGAAGCTGGGAAAGGGCGTATTTAAAATCAGATATGCTGTTTTGATTGGAGTTCTTCTGATTACGCCTCCGGCTTATGTAGCTCAGGGCATGAATCATTTTCTTTATGGAAACAGCGCAGTCGGCGGGGCAAAGGGAACACAGGTTTATGAGGATGATCAGGAGATTACGGCAAGGTTTGGACGCAGTAATATGCTGCTTTTGATTTATCCCAATAACGATATGGTAGCGGAACGGCGGCTTTCTGATGAACTGGAGGATCTGCCCTATGTAAAAAGTGTAACCTCCATGGCAAATACCCTTCCGGAGGGAGTTCCGGAGGAGTTCCTTCCAGAATCAGCTACGAGCCTTCTTCACAAAAACGATACCGCCCGGATGCTGATATACATAAGAACAAAGGGAGAAAGTGATATTGCTTTCCAGTGTACGGATCAGATTCGGGATATTATGAAGAAATATTATCCGGAAGAGTCCTATGTGGTGGGGGAGACTCCGTCTACTCAGGATATTAAGGTTACGATTACAGAAGACAATACCCGAGTGAATGTGCTGTCGCTGCTGGGCGTATTTATGGTTGTTATGTTCAGCTTCCATTCCGTTTTGATTCCTCTTGTGGTCATGATTCCTATTGAGGTGGCAATTTTCCTGAATATGGCGATTCCGTATATTCAGGGTGTGGATATGGTGTATATGGGCTATATCATTGTCAGCAGTATTCAGCTGGGCGCGACTGTGGATTATTCTATTCTGCTGACTAACAACTATATTGCAAAGCGGAAGCTCCTTCCGAAAAAGGAGGCCTGTATTGAGGCGGTTACCCGCTCCTGTTCGTCTATTTTTACTTCGGGAACGATTATTACTCTGGCAGGCTACATTGTGCATTTTATTTCTACGACAGCAGCGATTGGAGATCTGGGACATCTCATTGGCCGGGGCGGTCTGCTTAGTGTGATGCTGGTTCTGACCCTTCTTCCGGCGCTTTTGGTACTCTGTGATCCGCTGATTATTGAAAAGGACTGGAAAAAGCCGGGAAGAAAAATCAGAGAGCATTACGGGGTGCGCCGTCATCAGTTCCACGAACGGGCGGAGCGGATTCGAGAGTTGGGAAACCGATGGAAAAATGAGCGGGATGTGTAAAGGACAGGAGGTAAGGACATGGAATATAAATATAAAAGAATCGGAGCCGGAGCGCTGGCAGTTGTGATGGCCTGCACTGGGATCCAGCTTCCGGCATATGGCAAAGAGGCCGCTGTGACAGTGGATGAGGCCATGTATGTGAATCTGGATTATTATGGAAGACTGGACACAGTCAATGTGGTAAAGAGCTGTAGTCTGAACGGGCAGAAGACATTTACTGATTATGGAAATTATCTGGATGTAATCAATATGACAGATTATACAGAGCCTCAGTTGGAGAAGGGCTCTGTAACCTGGAATTTTCCGGAGCAAGAGTCAAATCGTTTTTATTATAAATGTAAACTGGATGCAGAGCAGGTAGAGCTTCCTTGGAATTTTGATATTTCTTATAAATTAAACGGAGTCCCTGTTAATGGAGAACAGCTGGCGGGCGCATCGGGGTTGGTTGAAATTCACATAGATGCCAGGGCAAATGACCATGCGCTGGAGTATTATCGCAACAATATGATGCTGGCAGCTGGGGTGATGGTGGACTTGAATGACTGCTACAGCCTGGAGGCAGAGGGAGCGCAGATTCAGAATATGGGAAGTCAGACTGCTGCGGTATTTACAGCTTTGCCGGGGGAAGATGGAGACTACACCATACGAATTGGTTCAGACAGCTTTGAAATGAACGGTGTATTTATGGCAATGATTCCCGGAACAACGGACTCGCTGGAACATGTGGTGGATTTGAAGGACGCGAAGGATACCTGGAAGGAGTCTGGCGATCAGTTTTATGACAGTATGGAGCAGATGGCCCTTTCTGTTGAGGCTATGCGGGACAGTGTAAATGAGCTGCAGAAGGGTCTGGGTTCTGCTGAGGAAGCAAGAAAGGTCTGGAGTGGTTCTAAGGACAGTATTCTGGCAGGAAATGATCAGGTGCTGGAGGCATTGACTCAGGTATCCCAGCAGATGGAGGTAATGATTCCTCATATTGAGACGGCGAAGGAAGCGGCAGATGTGGTTCATGACAGTATGGGGGATATTGTAAATTCCATGCGGGAAATGCAGGATCCTTTACAGAAGCTGAACCATGCTCTGAAGGGGATTCAGAGCGGAGCAGAGGATCTGTCTGGAAATGTTTCTGCACTGAATGCTCTGATGCAGCAGCTGATTGCGTTGGATGCCGAGCTGCAGGCAAGTGAGCAGGTATACATAACAGAGCTGGGACAGCTGGCAGGCAGTCTGGAGCAGATTGGAAAGGACTATCAGATGCCGGAAACAGAGAAAGAGGAGGTAGAGCTGGAAAATGATCTTCCTCAGACTGCAACATCCTCCGACGCAGCGCTCAGAACGGGACTTGGGATTTCTTCTCATGAGGCGCCGAGGGTAGGGGCAGGTGTTACCATGGATACGTCAGAACTGATTCAGGCGCTGATGCAGAAAAAAGCAGCTCTGGAAAAGCTTTCTGCAGCCAGCAGTAAGCTGGCTTCTCAGATGAAGGAACTTTTGGAGGATGGGGCGGATGCTTCCCGGTATATGGCAGAGCTGACAGAATGTCTGGATTTTCTGATAGAAGACGGGACAGCACTTTATGATTCGCTTGATATGTATTATCCAGATTTGCAGGCTTCTCTTGATGATACAGAGGAGCTGGTAAACAGAACGACAGATGCATTGAATCAGGGAATCAGTACAGCGGCGATTCTGCAGCAGACCTTGAAGGAAAGCAGCAACCATATGGATGCGGCAGCCAGAGACAGCATTCGCGGTACGATGGATATGCTGGATAAAAGTCTGAGTGTGTTAGACAGCACGACAGCCATGCGGCAGGCAGGGCGGACAATGAAGGACACTCTGGACCGAGAATGGGACGATTTGGAAGAGGATACACGATTTTTAAATATGGATCCAAATGCAGAGAAGATTTCTTTTACATCAGAGAAAAATCAGGAGCCGGAATCTCTGCAGATTGTTCTGAGAACAGAAGAAATCAGCCTGGATGATGATGATGAACTGATGGATGCGGAGGCAGCAGCAGGGGAAATCACAGAAAGTCCTCTGCGAAGAATGTGGAATGTGTTGGTAAAAATGTGTAAGGCAATTGTAGAAATTTTTAAAAACAGATAATGGGGTGAGTTTCCATGAAAGAAGAAAAATTCAGAATTATTACGATTGGACGTCAACTGGGATGCGGAGGCAGTCAGATTGGCCATGAGGCCGCCAGGCGCCTGGGACTGGAGTGCTATGACAAAAGGCTGATTGAAATGGCCTGCAGCTATGGAGATGTGGATTTGGAACGGATGCGGGGCGTTGATGAAAAAATGCCGAATCCATTTCTCTACTCTGTTCCGAGAGAAATTCAGAACGAAAAAACCGGTCGGGGCATTGCAGTAAATGATATGATGTTTAATTTGCAGTCAGAGGTTATCAGGCGGCTGGCGGCAAGAGAATCCTGTATTATTATTGGACGATGTGCAGATTATGTACTTCGGGACGTTCCGGGAGTAACCACTATTTTTCTTCACGGAGATATGGAAAGCAGGATCAAACGGGTTGAGGAGAAGCGGAAATTGGAAAAAAATCAGGCTGTCAGCCTGATCAAAAAAACAGACAAGGCGCGGCGCAATTATTATGAGTGTTATACTGGAAAAAGGTGGGGAGCCAGAGACAGCTATGATATAACTTTAAATACAGCAAGGCTGGGACTGGAAAAATGTGTGGATCTGATTTGCCGGATCTATGCAGGAGGAGAGGCAGAGCTGGTTTAAGCCGAAAAACAGTGGGGCAGAAAGGCGAGGAAATAGAAGCGTGAAAATGGAAACAGCAGTGCTGGCTCTGGCAGCTTCCGCAGCTTTGTCTCTGACATCGATGGGGGCAGCGGCGGGCGAAACAGAGAACTGGCCATATCAGACAGAGGTTCAGGATGAGGGACAGAGGGAAACAGGGCAGCGAAGAAAGATAGGGAAAATCCACCTGATTTTTGACGCGGATCTGGGGATTGGAAATGATGGAAAACAGGTTTTGGTAACGGCGGATGGAAGCAACAGGGAGCGATACTCTATCGAAGATATCCAGGTGGTCAATGAGGAGTGGGAATTTTCCAATGCAAATCCTCCGGAGCTGGAAATCACCCTGGTTTCTGAGGACGAGGATATGTGGTATTTTTCTTCTGCTTCATCGTCAAGTTTTCGATTGAAACTGGCAGACACATCAAAAACCAGATATGAAAAGGTCAGATTTGTCAGCGCCAAAAGGCAGGAGGACAACAGCGTTCTGACATTGCGGGTTCAGCTCCTTTTTGACAAAGACGCAGATACCAGAAAGGCGCCGGCGATCTCTCAGTCAGCCGGTTTTGGCTGGGATCTGGAGAAAAAGGGGCGGGCCTTCTGGAATCCGGAGTCCTCCGCCCGGTATTATCAGGTACAGCTGATTCACAACGGAGGAGCTGTGGGGATTGTCCGATCGGTTTACCAGAATTATTATGATTTTTCGGAACAGGTGACTGAGCCGGGGGCATACCAGTTTCAGGTGAGGACGGTAAGTGCAGCCAGCCACAGCAAAAGTGAGTGGACTGTGTCAGACGTGCTGACTGTAAAAACAGATGGAAGCTTTGTGGTGGCAGAAGAATATGCCGGAGCCGGATGGCAGAAGACAGCAGACGGACTTCGCTGGTGGTGGAGAAATGAGGACGGCACCTGGCCTGTCTCCCAATGGATGGAACAGGGGGGCCGGTGGTATTATTTTGATGACCAGGGCTATATGGCTACAGGATGGCTCTGTCTGGACGGTCTCTGGTATTATCTGGATCGGGAAAATGGAGATCTGTACGTGAATTGCTGGACTCCGGATCATTACTGGGTAGGGCCGGACGGCGTATATGTACCTGGAAAATAGAAATACTGCATATACTTGTATATTCTGCACATATTTTTTTGCTCATACTCCTGAAAATGTGCTATACTGTTGAAAAGAATGAGCGGGTTTTGCATCACAAAACTACAGAGATACACAGGAGGAAGGAAAATGGAGATGGGCAGCGGACTGCTGGTGGAACAAAAACAGGCCTTGTCAGTGGGGCAGGTGCAGTCATTGAATATTCTGGCGCTGAATAATCAGGAACTGGAAGATTTTTTGATGAATGAATATCTGGAGAATCCCATGCTGGAGAATTCCGGAGATAAAGAAAATGAAATGTTTACGGATATGGAAAAGATGTATGAGAAGGGAACCTCGTTCCGGGAGCAGTATCTGGAAAATCCGGAGGAAGAAGAGCAAAGCCGCAATGATGTAAGAGCGAGAACAGAAAATTCCCTGAAGGAGTATCTGCTGAATCAGCTGGATCGGGGAAGTCTTTCCCAGCGGGAGTGGGAAACGGCAGAGTATTTGATTGATTGTCTGGATGAGAAAGGATATTTTCTATATCTGACAGAGGAGCTGGCGCAGAATTCCGGTTATGAACAAAAGGAGCTGGAACAGTGTCTGGCAGTGCTGAAGGAGCTGGAACCAGTTGGAATATTTTCTTCCAGTCTGGCAGAATGTCTGGAAAAGCAGCTTCGTGTAAAGGGCGTTGAGGATGAGACGTTGTTTGTTCTTCTTCGGAATCATATGCAGGAACTTATGAATGGTCAGATTGGAATGATTTCCAGAAAGCTTCAGGTTTCTACGGTACAGGTAAAAGAATATATTCATTTGATTGGGACGCTGAATCCAAGACCGGTGATGGATATTCAGAAGGATGACACCGAGTATGTAGTGCCGGATATTCTGATTGTTCGCCAGAATGGTCAGTGGGAGGTAACACTGAATGACGGCTGGATGGGAGAATATCGATACAATGATTACTATATCCGCATGATGGAGGAGACAAAGGATCCGGAGCTGCAGGCTTATTTTCGGGAACGCCTGGAGCGGGCCAGATTTGTAGTGAATTCGGTAGAGCAGAGGCGCAGAACCATTGTCCGTATTGTAGAGGCTGTTCTGGAGCTGCAGAAGGACTATTTTGAGGAAAACGGCAATTTGGCCCCTATGCAGCAGGAGGATATCGCGCAGCTTCTGGGAATCCATGTTTCTACAGTCAGCCGGGCGATTAAGGGAAAATATATTCAGTACCGAAAAACCATTCCCTTAAAAGCTTTGTTTACTGCAGGGATTTCAGACCATGAAGGAGACGGGTCTGTTTCTTCAGATACCATAAAACAGCGGCTCCGTCAGATGATTGAGGAGGAAGGGAAAAAGCCTCTCAGTGATCAGAAGCTGGCAGAGCAGCTGGAAAAGGAAGGAATTTCCGTATCCCGCCGTGCAGTGACAAAATACAGAATTCAAATGAATATTCCAGATTCCCGGCAAAGAGGAATTCTGAAATAAAGAAATCAGGCGCAGAAGAGCGCAGCAAACAGATGAGAAGTCGTCTGCCTGCTGTGCTTTTTAGTGTCATAGGAAAGTGCGTTCTATGACATAAAAACGCTCCGCGAGGATCGCCATGCGGCGGAAAAGAATATTGTCGCAGAAGCGACCCGCCGCAGGCAGAGAAGCTCGCGAGCGAGCTTCTTTCTTGATTTCCTGCAAGAGCTATTCCTGGAAATTTTTCTTGTGTACAAAAGGGGAAAACGGTATAATGGAACGAGAGACGGAGCCGGAGGAACAGCTTCCGGTGATTCGGTGATGCAAAAGCAGTAAAGGGGAGTGGCGGTTATGAAGATACTGGTGATAAACAGCGGAAGCTCATCGTTGAAATTCCAGGTGATTGATTCGGAGACAGAGAAGGTTATGGCGCGGGGACTTTGCGAGCGCATAGGAATTGACGGAAGCTTTACTTATAAAACGGACAGCGGCGTTTCACTCAAGGAACCGGTGCCCATGAACAATCATAAGGATGCAGTGGAAAAGCTGCTGACTGCTTTGGTAGATCCAGAACAGGGAGTGTTAAGCTCCTATGATGAGATTGATGTGGTAGGTCATCGCCTGGTTCATGGCGGAGAAAAATTTACAGGCTCTGTGGTGATTACGGATGAGGTGATTCAGGCCATGACAGAGTGTAATGATCTGGCACCTCTGCATAATCCGGCCAATCTGGTAGGTGTAGATGCCTGTAAGGCACTGATGCCGGAGACGCTGATGGTAGGCGTTTTTGATACGGCATTTAATCAGACAATGGAGCCGAAGGCCTTTCTTTATGGTTTGCCTTATCGGTTTTATGAAAAATACAAAATCCGCCGTTATGGTTTTCACGGCATCAGCCACAAGTATGTTTCTGCCCGGGCGGCAGAATTTATGGGGCAGGATATTCGGAGAGTGAAGACGATAGTGTGTCATCTGGGAAATGGCTCCAGCATCTGCGCGGTGAAGTACGGAAAGGTGATTGACAACTCTATGGGCTTTACTCCCCTGGAGGGTCTGGTGATGGGTACCAGGTGCGGGGATGTGGATCCGGGAGCGCTGGAATTCCTGGCAGCAAAAGAAAATCTGGACATTCATCAGATTATGACGGTTCTGAATCAGGAATCAGGAGTCCTGGGTATTTCTAAAAATTTGTCCAGTGATTTCAGAGAACTGAAGGACGCAGGGATTAAATACAATGAAAAAGCGTCCCTGGCCCGGGAGATTTTTGCTTATAAGGTGGCAAAGTATATCGGCAGCTATGCAGCAGCCATGAACGGTGTGGATAATATTGTATTTACTGCCGGAGTCGGGGAAAATGATTCTGATATTCGAGAGGAAATATGCGAATACCTGGGCTTCCTTGGAATTACCATTGATGAAGTGAAAAACAGGGAACAGGCGGAAGCAGTCCGCATTTCCGAAGGCACTTCAAAGGTGAATGTGCTGGTGATCCGGACCAATGAGGAACTGGAAATAGCCAGACAGGCAGCGGCTGTGGCAGCGCAGATAAAAGAAGGGAGAGAATAACGATGGAAAAGGTGTTTGATGTAACAGCTCTTGGCGAGCTTCTGATTGATTTTACAGAAAACGGCATCAGCAGTCAGGGAAATCCTCTGCTGGAGGCCAATCCCGGAGGCGCGCCCTGCAATGTGCTGGCTATGCTTTGCAAGCTGGGCAGAAGGACTTCTTTTATCGGTAAGGTGGGAAATGACAATTTCGGCCGGATGCTGAAGGAAACCATAGAAGGAGTGGGGATTGATTCTGGAAATCTGATTCGGGATGATCAGGTACATACAACCCTGGCCTTTGTCCATAAGCTGCCCAACGGAGATCGTGATTTTTCTTTTTACCGGAATCCGGGAGCTGATATGATGCTGACAAAGGAGGAGGTTCAGAAGGAGAGGATTGCCGGCTCCAGGATTTTCCATTTTGGAACCCTGTCCTTTACTCATCCTGGTGTAAGAGAGGCATCCTGCTATGCCATTGACTGTGCCAAAGAGGCAGGCGCCCTGATTTCCTTTGATCCGAATCTGAGAGAGCCGCTGTGGGCCAGCCTGGAGGATGCCAGAGAGGCAATTTCCTATGGACTGTCCCGGTGCGATATTCTGAAAATTTCAGATAACGAAGTGGAATTTATGACCGGAGAAACAGACTATAGAAAGGGCGCAGAAATTCTCCGGGAAAAATACGGAATTCCGCTGATGTTTGTAACCCTTGGCCCTAATGGCAGCATGGCGTTTTATAAAGATCTGTTTGTTACAGCAGAGCCGTTTCTTCAGGAAACAACGATCGAAACCACCGGAGCAGGAGATACCTTTACGGCCTGCGTGCTGAACGGAGTTCTGGAGTATGGTATGGAGGGGCTGAATGAGCAGCGGTTAAGGGAGATGCTGACCTTTGCCAATGCAGGAGCTTCTCTGATTACAACCCGCCGGGGTGCGCTGAAGGTGATGGCAGAGAGGGAAGAGATTGAGGCCCTGGTTTACAGCCGGCTGGAGAAATAACCCCCGGACAGGCAGATACAACACAGACAGAAAAACAGACTAGAAAGAAGGATATGGATATGCCACCAGTAAATATATTAATCAAGCCCTCTTCCGGAAACTGCAATCTGCGGTGCAGATACTGCTTTTACTGCGATGAAATGGAAAAGCGGGAAACTGCCAACTACGGATTTATGTCAGAAGAAACTCTGGAGATTCTGGTAAAGCGGGTTCTGGAATTTGCCGACGGCAGCTGCGGATTTGCATTTCAGGGGGGAGAGCCGACCCTGGTAGGTCTGGATTTTTATAAAAGGCTTCTGGAGTATGAGCAGAAGTACAATATAAAAAATGTTCCGATTCACAATTCCATTCAGACAAATGGATATGGCCTGGGAGAGGAGTGGGCGGAATTTCTGTCCCAGAATCATTTTTTGGTGGGAGTTTCCCTGGATGGTATCGTACATACTCACGACGCCTACCGGATTCATGCATCAGGAAAGGGCACCTTCGGGGAAATCATGAAAACGCTGGAGCTGTTTGACCGGAAAAAGGTAGAGTACAATATTCTGACCGTAGTAAACCGCCGGACAGCGGAACGGATTGGAAGAATCTATGATTTTTACAAAAAACACAACTGGCATTATCTGCAGTTTATTGCCTGTCTGGATCCTCTGGGAGAGACGCCGGGACAGAGAGAGTATTCTCTGACACCGGAGATATACGGAGAATTTCTGGTGAAATTATTTGATCTCTGGTATCTGGACTGGCAGAAGGGCACACAGACCAGTATCCGGATGTTTGACAATTATATTGGAATCCTGATGGGCTATACGCCGGAGGCCTGCGATCAGCGGGGCTGCTGCAGCATTCAAAATGTGGTGGAGGCTGATGGAAGTGTGTATCCCTGTGACTTTTATGTAATTGATCAGTATCGTCTGGGCAACATTCGGGAGAATTCTCTGGAGCAGCTGTATGAACGGGGAAGAGAACTTCGGTTTATGGAAGAATCTCTGGAAAACAAGGAAGAGTGCAGAACCTGCGAATATGGTTATCTTTGCCGGGGCGGATGCAGAAGAAACCGGCAGCTGGATGAGACTGGACGGCTGGGGCTGAATTACTTCTGTCCGTCTTACAAAATGCTGTTTCAGGCAGCTCTGCCCAGAATGCGGGAGATTGCATCCTGGCTGAGAATGAGAGGACGGTAAACAAAATAATAAAAATACCAGGAAAGGAGAGCCAGCTCAATACTTTTTGAGCGGCGGAAACGGGAATGAAATATCGAATTATCGGTGACACTATGCCAGCAGTGGAAGTGATGTTTGATGTACCAGGAGAATGCATGTATACGCAGTCCGGAGGAATGGCCTGGATGAGCGACGGAATTGAGATGGCCACCAATACAAGAGGCGGTTTTATGAAGGGACTGGGCAGAATGTTTGCTGGTGAGTCTCTGTTTATGGCAACCTACCGGGCTCAGCGGCCTGGGGCAACCATTGCCTTTGCATCTACCGTTGCAGGAAGGATTTTACCTCTGGATGTGACGGCAACAGGAGGAATGATCTGTCAGAAAGGAGCCTTTTTATGCGCAGAGGACGGCGTTCAGTTAAAGATTGCGCTCAGTAAGAAGTTTTCCTCTGGCCTGTTTGGCGGAGAGGGCTTCATTCTGCAGGATATCAGCGGAAAGGGTATGGTATTTCTGGAAATTGACGGAGATATGGTAGACCGGTATCTGGAGCCAGGGGAGGTTCTGAAGGTAGATACTGGAAATGTAGTTGCGTTTGACCGCTCTGTAAGATATGAGATTGAAACGGTGAAGGGGCTGGGCAATATCTTTTTTGGCGGAGAGGGGCTGTTTCTGACAAAGCTGACCGGTCCGGGACGGGTAGTGCTTCAGACACAGAATATCGCAGAGTTTGCAGGCCGGATTGCACAGTTTATTCCTACCAGCGGAAATTAAGAGAGGGGATTGGGGGGCCTTAACAGTTTACAGAAGGGAAATAGAACAATGGATTTGAAATTTAAGCCTGTTGAAGCAGAAGACATTATGGAGATGACACCGTTATTTTGTCAGCGCCCAAATAAAACCTGTGACAGTGTAGCGCTGGACAGCTTCATATGGCGTTATTATTATCATGTAGAATTTGCAATCCGTGACGGGAAAGCAATCCAGTGGCTGATGGAGGAAAACGGCGTAAAGCACAGCGCCATGCCAATGTGTAAAGAGGAGGATCTGCCGCACTATTTTAATGAGATTGTGGAATATTTTAATAAGGTGCTGAAAATACCTTTTAAAATTTATCTGGCAGATGAGGAAGCGGTGGATTATCTGAAGCTGAGAGAATCAGAAGATTTTACAGTAACAGAGCAGGAAGATCTGAAGGATTACCTTTATGACGGAGAGGCTCTCCGCCGGCTTTCCGGAAAGAAGCTCCACAAGAAGAAAAACCATTTGAATGCGTTTTTAAAGGAATACGAGGGCCGATATGAATACCGCCGTCTGTGCTGCTCGGACAGAGGAGATGTATGGACATTCCTGGATAAGTGGAGAGAGCAAAAGGGAGATGATGTGGAGGATCACCTGGACTATGAGGTGGCAGGAATTCACGAAATTCTGAAAAACTGTTCCTTCCTGAATGTCCGGATGTCCGGTGTATATATTGACGGACAGCTGGAGGCCTTTACGATTGGAAGCTACAATCCTTTGGAGGATATGGCGATTATCCATATTGAAAAAGCCAATCCGGAAATCCGAGGCCTGTACCAGTTTATTAACCAGCAGTTTTTGATTCACGAATTTCCGGACGTAAAGCTGGTAAACCGGGAGGATGATTTGGGGCAGGAGGGACTGCGCCGGGCGAAAATGTCCTACAATCCCTGCGGCTTTGCGCGGAAATATCTGATTGAACAGAAGAATTTTGTACCGGAGGATTAAATGATCAGGTATCTGACAGAAGAGGAACGGGGATTGAGCCGCGATTTGTGGGAAGAGGCTTTTCCGGAGGATTCCCGTTCCTTTGATGATTATTATTTCAGTGAGAAAATAAGAGAAAATAGAATTCTAGCTTTGTGTACAGATGAGGAAGGGGTCAGCGCTGCCTCGATTGAGTCAATGATTCAGCTGAATCCTTATGAGATTCAGGCGGGGTCCTGTATCTGGAGCGTTGACTATCTGGTGGGGGTGGCTACTCGGAAAAACAGGCGTCACAGAGGATATATGCGCCGGCTTCTTTTGCGAATGATGGAGGATATGCGCAGGGAAGGAATGCCCTTTTGCTTTCTGATGCCAGCGGCTGAGGCGATTTACCGGCCCTTTGGTTTTACTTATATTTTTGATCAGCCCAGATGGAGTCTGAAGGAGAACGGCCTGAATCGGAAAAATGCGGCAGAGCTGATAGGAGAGACTGCCAGGTGGATGAATCAGTGGCTGCAGGAGAGGTATCAGGTATTTTCTCTTCGGGATGAAAATTATGTCACTATGCTTCTGGAAGAGCTATCCAGCGAAAACGGTGTTTTAGAGGCTCTGTATCAGGATGGCAGAATGGCTGGTGTTCAGGGCATCTGGGGGCTGGAAAAAAGGGAACAGAGGCTCCTGTATGCGGAGGACGGACTTTTGAAACAGGAGGGAGAGCCAAGACCTGCGATTATGGCGCGGATTATTTCTCCGGAAGAATTTGTAAAGGCTGTGGCCCGGAAACCGCCGAAGGCGGGGGAAGAGCAGGAGACTGAGATTTCCCTGTTTCTTGAGGATCCCCTGATTCCGGAAAATCAGGGGCTTTGGACATGGCATCTGACGCAGGACGGCTCCAGTCTGGAGAAAGTGGACCAAGAAAAAGCCCGGCAGTTCTTCTGTAGGGAGACGGCAGACGGGACACAGAAGCAGGGGCTTCTGCGGCTGACAATTACAGAGCTTACCAGCTGGCTGTTTGGCTATGAGCTGCCGAAGGCGGCAGAGCCCTGGGCTGAACTGGTACAGCCTCTTCAGGGGGTATTCCTGGACGAGGTTGTGTAGGAATGGGCAGCTGAGAAGGATGCGGGCTGCCAGAAGCGCAGGAGCGGTGTGAGAGACCTGCAGAAGGGGGATGAAGCATATGCAGGAATTGGAACAGTTAAAGCAGTGGATCAGGGAGAGTGACAATATTGTATTTTTTGGCGGAGCCGGTGTATCGACAGAAAGCGGCATACCAGATTTTAGAAGTGTAGATGGTCTCTATAATCAGCAGTATGATTATCCGCCGGAGACGATTATCAGTCACACCTTTTACAGGAGAAATCCCGAGGAATTTTACCGTTTTTACAAAAATAAAATGCTGTTTCCGAATGCAAAGCCCAATGCGGCTCATCTGGCTTTAGCCAGACTGGAGGAACAGGGAAAGCTGCGCGCGGTAATTACCCAGAATATTGACGGGCTTCATCAGGCGGCGGGAAGCAGAGAGGTTTTGGAACTGCACGGTTCTGTACATAGAAATTACTGCACCAGATGCGGGGAATTTTACACGTTGGAGGATGTGATGGCTGCGGACGGTGTGCCCAGATGCTCCTGCGGAGGCATCATCAAGCCGGATGTGGTTCTGTATGAGGAGGGGCTGGATCAGAAAACTCTTCAGAAAGCGGTTATGTATATCCGTCAGGCAGAGGTTCTGATCATTGGCGGAACGTCTCTGACCGTGTATCCGGCGGCAGGTCTGATTGACTATTATCAGGGAAACCGCCTGGTACTGATTAATAAGTCAGTAACGCCCATGGACAGCAGAGCTGATTTGGTAATCAGTGGTAAAATCGGAGAAGTGCTGGGGCAGGTTTAGGAAACTGGCGGCAGAATTGGGGCGTGCCGTAACAGGTTTAGAAATCGACGGCAGCTTTGATTGGGGGACATTCTAAGAAATACATCATAAGCAGACAGGAAAGGAAATGGATTATTATGTATCAGGCAGATGAAACGCGATACGATAAAATGGAGTACAGACGATGTGGAAGAAGTGGAATTCTGCTTCCGCTGATTTCACTGGGACTGTGGCAGAATTTTGGATTGGAAAAGCCCCTGGAGGAGCAGAAAAAAATAATTTTCCGGGCGTTTGATCTGGGAATTACTCATTTTGATTTGGCTAATAATTATGGAATGCCGGCCAGAGGACTGGCAGAGGAAAACTTTGGAAAAATCCTGCATGAGGATATGGTCGAGTATCGGGAGCAGATGATGATTTCTACAAAGGCAGGCTATGATTTCTGGCCAGGTCCCTATGGAAACTGGGGATCCCGCAAGTATCTGATGTCCAGTCTGGATGCAAGCCTGAAACGGATGAAGCTGGATTATGTGGATATTTTTTATCATCATCGTCCGGATCCGGAGACGCCTCTGGAGGAAACTATGGGGGCTCTGGCCGATATGGTACGGCAGGGAAAGGCTCTTTATGTGGGAATTTCCAATTACAAGGCAGAGGAAGCGGCGGCAGCCATTGATATGTTAAAAGAAATGGGAGTTCCCTGTCTGATTCATCAGCCTCGCTACAATATGTTTGAGCGCTGGACTGAGGACGGGCTTCTTGGTGTGCTGGATGAGAAGGGCGTGGGCTGTATCGCCTACAGTCCGCTGGCTCAGGGCTCTCTGACGGATAAGTATTTAAAGGGTGTTCCAGAAGGGTCCCGGGCAGCCCGCAAGGGAACCACAGTGGAGGGACGCTATCTGTCAGAAGAGCGTCTTGAAAAGGTTCGTCTTTTAAATGAGATTGCAGCTGGACGGGGTCAGACTCTGGCACAGATGGCACTGGCCTGGGTTTTGCGGCGGCCTGAGGTGACCAGCGTTCTGGTAGGAGCCAGCAGCGCCGGCCAGCTGGAGGATAATGTGGCAGCGCTGAACCGTCTGGAATTTACCGAGCAGGAGCTGAGAAGGATTGATGAGATTCTGGGAGAGGATCCGGGTCTGCTGTCATAGGCGACAAAGGGGAGAAAGCAATGGAAAAAAAGTGGGATTATAAGGTCGGAGATATTGTTAAATTGAAGAAGCCCCATCCTTGCGGGAGTCAGGAATGGGAAATTCTCCGGGTAGGCGCTGATTTCCGGCTGAAATGCGAAGGCTGCGGTCATCAGGTGATGGCGGAGAGGAAAATGGTGGAAAAAAACACGAGAGGACTGCGAAAGCCGGAAAAACCTGAAAAAACCTGAGAAAATGGGGAAAATAGTGCTTGCATTTATCTGCAGTTTCTGTTAAAATAGTAATCCGTGACACAATAATCCTTGCTCTTGAAACTGAAGTCAAGGGCCAGAGACCACAAGGAGGTAAAGCAATGAACAAATACGAATTAGCAGTTGTTCTGAGCGCAAAACTCGAAGACGAAGAGAGAGCTGCAGCACTGGAGAAGGTACAGGGTTATATCACCCGCTTCGGTGGCACTGTAACCAACGTGGATGACTGGGGTAAGAAGAGACTTGCTTACGAGATCCAGAAGATGAAAGAAGCTTTCTATTACTTCATCAAGTTCGAGGCTGAGAATTCCGATTGCTCTAACGAAGTGGAAGCACACGTTCGTATCATGGAGCCGGTTATCAGATATCTTTGCGTTAAGCAGGACGAGCAGTAATAGATCAATACTGACGACCAGTAAAAAAGGAAGAGTGATGGTATGAATAGAGTAATTCTTATGGGCAGACTGACCAGAGACCCGGAAGTGAGATATTCCCAGGGTGAGCGTTCCATGGCGATTGCAAGATATACGCTTGCAGTAGACAGAAGAGGCCGCAGAAATCAGGATGGAAATGAGCAGACCGCAGACTTTATCAACATTGTCGCATTTGACAGAGCTGGTGAGTTTGCAGAGAAGTATTTCCGTCAGGGTATGCGTGTTCTGGTGTCTGGACGTATTCAGACTGGCAGTTATACCAACAAAGAAGGTCAGCGAGTTTATACCACAGACATCATCGTGGATGATCAGGAGTTTGCAGACAGCAAGGGCGCAGCAGGCAATGCAGGCGACAACGGTGGATACGGCTATCAGCCCACATCCAGACCGGCTCCGTCCAGCGCAATCGGCGATGGATTTATGAACATTCCGGATGGTGTGGAAGATGAAGGTTTGCCTTTCAACTAAGGACTCAGACGTCCTGGTCTGGAAGACACGGATTATTTGGAGAAGGAGGCAGTACCAATGGCATTCAATAAGACTGATAAAGCAGATGGCGCCAAAGTAAGAAGAGGCGGCATTCGCAGAAGAAAAAAAGTTTGTGTATTCTGCGGTGATAAGAATGGTGTAATTGATTACAAGGACACTAACAAGCTGAAAAGATATGTTTCTGAGAGAGGTAAAATTCTTCCGAGAAGAATTACCGGAAACTGTGCAAAGCACCAGAGAGCTCTGACTGTTGCTATCAAGAGAGCACGTCACATCGCTCTGATGCCGTACACCTGCGAATAAGAATTATAAGGACTCTGTGCCAGAAATGGTACAGGGTCTTTTTTCTTTTATTCTTCTAGTTGTGTTCCGGCAGGAATCTTGCTACAATAGAAACAGAGAATTATCTGAAAAAACAAGAAGATTTTTAGAAAAGGGATGGCATAAAATACAAAGGAGGGACTGTCTATGCCACAGACGGGGGAGCAGTGTCTGGCGTTTCTGGAAAAGGCCAGAGAAGCAGTTTCAGAATTATCGGTAGCAGAGGACAGTGAACGGCAGATGGAGCAGGACTGTCAGCGGCTGGAACGGGAGATTGAGGCAGAACAAAAGCAGATGGCGGATGCTGTTCAGGCAACGGTGAAAAAGCGCAGACAGGAGATCAGTGCCAGCTACGATGCGGAGATTAATAAGGCTCAGGATTTACTGAAAAAGGCAAGGGTAAAACGGGAAAAAGCAAAAAGCCAGGGAGTGAAGGAACGGATAGCAGATGAAACTTCAGAGCTTCATGCGTATAATAAGGAACTGCGGGAACGAATGAAATCCAGTTTTCGCCGGGGACATGTACCAAGCTTTTGCCGCACCAGAATTTATTACAGTCTGTATTTTCCGCGATGGGCAAAAGAATTTTTGATTCTGCTGTTGTTTATGACAGTTTTATTTGTGGGACTGCCCTGGGGGATTTATCTGATGCTTCCTCAGCAGAAGGTTTTATATTTAGTGGGAATTTATGCTGGGATATTGCTGATACCAGGTGGGCTTTATATGACCATCGGCAATCATACAAAGCTGCAGTATATGGAGATTCTGCGGGAGGGCCGTCAGATCTTGGATCAGATTCATGCCAATGACAGGAAGATTCAGGTGATTACATCAACAATCCGCAAGGATCGCAATGAGGCAATTTACAATTTGGAAAAATTTGATGACGAGATTGCCCGCCTTCAGCAGGAGTTAAATGAGGTATCTGCCAGAAAGAAGGATGCTCTTCATACCTTTGAGACGGTTACAAAAAATATTCTTCAGGATGAAATCGAGCATACTTACCAGGAAAAGCTAAATGGGCTGAAAGATCAGTTTGAAGATGTACAGAGTCAGCTTCGGGATACGTCAGTTCGGGTAAAAGAGGGACGCCTGAAGATTGCAGAGGAGTATGGAAGCCATCTGGGCCGGGAGTTTTTGGATCCATTTAAAATCAGTGATTTGTCAGAGCTTGTCCGTCAGGGACGGGCATCCAGTGTGAGTGAGGCGATTGAGGTTTATAAAAACAGCGACAGCTGAAACGCTGTTAGAGTAAAAAAGATCTTTTTTGCAGCCTTGAAAAAGGCGAGGGCCGGAAATGACAGCGGCAGTGCAGAAAGGATCTTTTTGTTTTGCATAAAAAAAGCATTGTTTGAATAAATATAAAAAATTTATGGTTGATAGAACTGTGATTAAAAAAATTAAAGAAAAAATATATACAAAAATTTAAAAAGAAAATTGTAAAAATTGGAGAAAATAGGAATAGAAATAAGATTTTCATTGC
Organism: uncultured Clostridium sp.; assembly: GCA_900538475.1. Lineage (GTDB taxonomy): Bacteria > Bacillota > Clostridia > Lachnospirales > Lachnospiraceae > Brotaphodocola. The sequence continues at coordinate 29,867 of UPYT01000022.1, forward strand.
ATTATTTTGCAAAAAGAGTTATAAGTAAGCTGTCATTAAGGTTGCAAACGTTTGCAAGAAAATAACGAATTAATATACCAGATAAGGAGCTGCAGATCTGAAGCTGGTAAGCCGTAACTGTGGGGGGGAATTTGCCAAAAAGCATCCCTTATGGAAAATATGACAGTAAGAGAGGGACACCAAGTGAAAAAAGGAAAAAAAGCAATATTAGCATTATTACTTACGGGAAGTGTGCTGGCTGGAGGAGTTGGAACGATGACCATTTTGGCGGAAAATGGAAAGGATACGCCGCCGGCTATGGGAGAGTCAGTTCCCCTTCGAAATTTGGTTATTAAATTTCTTGCAATTCCAGAACTGGAGCCAAATCGATATACTAAGAGTGGAAGCGGAAAATTTGCGCCTGAGGAAATGGAAAAGGGACTTCTGATTGGTGCAGAAATGAAATATGGTCCAGGAAATCCAGAGGGAATGATGGCGCCGCTGAAACATTCTCTGGCAGATATTGCGGCAGACCTGACCTTTGACACTGGCACAGGAGAGATTGTAATTAAATACAACGATCTGGTGCTTACCATGAGCGAAGGCGGCAGTGAGGCTGTATTGGAGAAAAATGGAGAAAAAGAAACTCTGACAATTCCAGAGGGATTGGAACCCTACTTTGTGGAGATAGAGGGTGAAACGACTCCAGAGGGAGATCCTTATATGGTTTGTTATCTGCCAGTTAAGTTTACAGCAGAGGCGTTGGGCGCAAATGTAAGCTGGGATGACGATATGCACCGTCTGATCATGGCTTTTGCGCTTTATTATACAGATTCAGCAGTTGAGCCTGTGATTAATGAAAAGTCAGAGTATACCACGAAAAAAATGGAGAAGGACAGTTATTCTTATGATAAGCTGAGCAAGATTGCCTCCAGTTCGAATGCAACACCTGCAAGCACTTCGAAGACGAAGGCAAAGGACGATCTGATTCAGGCAGCAGTGTCAGTGGTAAATGAAAAATATCAGAATGATGATGGCGGATGGGGAAAAACCAATAAGGATTATGATTTGCTGAGCGACAGTTTTGCAGAGCTGTACGGACATGCCTATTCCACCTTTGACAATGGAGCGACCGGAGGCCATATTAAATTCCTAGCCCGTCTCCTTCGCGTGGCAAGGGAAAATCCGGAATCCTTTGCTGCTTATGAGGATGAACTGGCAGTAATCGAAAAAGGTTTCTGGAAAGCAGTCAATTATATGATTGAAGCACAGACTGATGAGGGCGGATGGCCTCAGTATTATCCTTACGGTGTGGGCTATTTTAAAAAGATTACATACAATGATAATGCAATGACTACGATTATGAACCTGATTTATGCCATGACACATGAACAGGGCCTGATGGATTCTGAATTGTGTAAGGATTTTGCATGGGTTCGGGAAGAAATGGCAGATGGCGACAGCAATCCTTATGTAGAGGAATACGGAATTGAGCCAGAAGAAATTCAGAATATGTGGGACAAGGCTCTGGAATTTACGCTGAACAGCCAGATTGAGGTTGACGGACAGTTGACCGGCTGGGGACAGCAGTACGATCCAGAGACGAATGAACCGGCGCAGGGCAGAGGCTTTGAGCTTCCATCTATCAGTACATCTGAAAGTGATGGAATTATGAAGGTCTTAACGAACATTGTAGAGCCAGATGAGCGGGTAGTGAATGCAGTAGAAAGCTATGTGCATTGGACAAGTCAGATTGGAGTAGAGGGCTTTAAGTCAGTTAATGTCAGTGACAGGACTCGTGAACTGGGAAAAGACAGACGTTATGTATATACAGGAACCAGTGATAAGAGCTATGGACGTTTCTATGGACTCGATACAACTGGGGATTATTATGAAAGTCTTCAGGATAAGGGGCTGGATGGTTTTTATGCTATTTATGCAGGCCGCGACGGAGTTGCAAAACTGGATCACAACGTAGGAGGTCATGAGCGCCGTAGCGGATACAGCTTTATTCAGACGGGAATTCAGGATAAAGCAGAAAAGAGATACAAGCAGTGGCAGGATGCGCTGGAAAATTATACAGAAATTCCGGCAGAGGAACTGAAGAAAGAGGAGATCCTGGAGGAAGAGCTGGCATCTCCGTCTGATGCAGAATGGGTTGAGGACATTCTGGATGAAGATTCTATTCCGGAAAGCAGTACAGATGAGAACATAGAAAAACCGGAGCTTGCGACACCATCGTGCGCAGCCGAGAGACAGTAAAGGCAGACAACAGGAGGAAAGCATGATGAAAAGAAATGGTAAAAAGATAGCTGCCGGTGCAGTATTAGCGGGAGCAGCCTGTATGGCAGTCGGTTTTTCCGTGGCAGCGGCAAAGCAGGAAGCACATGTTGTGCGTGGAGAGTATGATTTTTCAAATATGACGGTTCGCCGCGTATGGTTTAATACAGAGGATCCGGTGTTTATGATTGATGATTATGATCGGATTTGGACAGATGAAAATGTCAATGCAGTAGGAACTGGCAGCGGAAAGACATACGAGAAGCTTATGGCTCCTATGAAAGAGATGTTCCGTCAGATTGGCGGTGTTTACACAGAGGACGGGGATAAAATTGCCATTACGATGAATGGTGATACTCTGGAAATGACTGTGGGTTCCCGTGATGTGATTTTTAACGGAGTGAAGGAAAGCGGAGTGCTGGAATCCGGACAGGAGCCGAAAAAGGTAAATGTCCAGGATACAGACTACAATACCTATCTGGACGAGGCATATGAGGTGGTTTATCTGCCGGTTTATTATGTTCTGGAAAAATTCCAGGCACAGCTTGCAAACGATTCCAGCGTAGCAAGTCTGTATGCTGCAATTCCGATTTTTAATGGAGAGCAGGTTCCGTCTCTGAAAACAGCAGCGGAGGGATGTGGAATTCGTTTTGATAGTCTCTTAAATAAAACAGCAGAATACAGTGATATGGTGGTGCAGAATCTGGCAGAAATCCAAAATGAAGACGGCGGCTTTGCATTGCTTCCTGATAATACAGATATGGAACAGGAGGAACTGGCTTCTCATAGAGGAACCCTGGTTGGAGATTCTACGTTGGAAAAAGGAGCGACAGTTTCTATTCTGTCTTATCTGGCTGACGCAGTAGCTGAAAACGGTTCTGACGATGCTCAGGAGGTTCTGAAAAAGGGAGTTTCCTATCTGCTTTCTTATCAGAATCCCTGCGGCGGCTGGCAGATGAATCCTTCTGATCCGAAGGGCTTCCGCGGTAATGTAGTATTTACCGATCATGCGACAACAGATGTACTGCGGCTCCTGCGCCGGGTTTTATCTGATGAATCCTTGAGTGAGGTGAAGGCGGCAGCCGGAGAGGATGCGCTGAAGAAAGCAGTTGAAAAGGGAGACAGTTTTATTCTGGCATCTCAGCTGACATTTGACGGAGTGTTATCTGGTTGGGCATCTCAGTATACTGAGGACGGAAAGATGACCATGGGACGTACCTATGAGAGAGAATCTGTCAGCGCTATTGAGACAGCAGATATTGTTGATTATCTGATGGACAACTATACAAAGGATCAGGAAAACATAAAACTGGCAGTAGATGCAGCGACAGACTGGCTGGCGAATGTAAAGATCGAAGATAAGGAAGCTGTTGTAATTCAGGATTATACAATGCAGAATGGTTATGATATTTTCCTGATGGGTGATGATGAGCCAGGAGTAGAGGACACCAGTTATGCTGATGATGGATTAGGAACATGGGCGGCCAATTATAAATATGAAAATGGGGTATTTAAACCGCTGTATTCGGATGTAGATCCAAAGCGTCCAGATCAGAAATATGTAAATGACTGGAATGCCTCAAAGTCAAATGATTTAATTTGGTATGCAACCAGAACAGAGGTAACTTATTATGATAATGATCTGGCGGATCAGCTGCTGGAGAATTATGAAAGCTGGGAAAATGGCGAGAAGCCGGAAGAACCGGATACTCCAGAGAAACCGGATACTCCAGAGGAGCCGAATACTCCAGAGGAGCCGGATCACGGCGGCAGCGGTTCTTCCTCAGGAAGCGGCGGAGGAAGACATTCCATCAGCACCAGTGTAGTTCGTACCGAACAGCTGGATGGCAGATGGGAAGACACAGATTATGGCAGAACATTTGTGAGAAACAATGGAACCAGAGTTCGTTCCGTCTGGGGACAGCTTCCAGATGCATGGTATTATTTTGATATAGATGGCTATGCATGCAAAGGCTGGCAGCTGATTGGCGGCTTCTGGTATTATCTGGATCCTGCGACCTATGTAATGCGTACAGGCTGGCTGGATATGGGCGCTGGAAAATATTATCTGGATCCGGCAACTGGAGCTATGAGAACAGGCTGGGTATCTATTGATGGAAAGTGGTATTATTTTAATCCTGTTTCTTCGAATGGAGAGGCAGGAAAGAAGCCTTTGGGAGAACTGTATCAGAACACAGTAACACCGGACGGATTTACTGTAGATGAAAATGGTGTGTGGATACAGTAAGAATTATATATTAGGAAAAGAAGCAGGAGAAAATTTTCAGCTGAAAGAGCAGCGGAGTTTTCTCCTGCTTTTTGTATCTTTTTTTCCAAAGTATAATTTCTCTGTTTTCTGCTTATAATAGGAATAACAAAAACAGTACAGGCGGAATGGCATGAAGGTGAGATGGAAGAGAATCCGGAAAACGGACAGAGAGATCTATTATTTTGATTCCCGGCAGGCTGAGGATACAGAGCTTTGCGGAAGACTGCTTCACAGGATGATTGAAGAAGTGCGGGCAGAAGAATGCCGGGATGGGGTTGTATTTTTATGCATCGGAACAGACCGATCCACAGGAGACAGTCTGGGCCCTCTGATTGGATATAAACTAAAGGAACAGAAGATCAGAAGAGTGGAGATTGTGGGAACTCTGGAACGTCCTGTCCATGCCATGAATCTGGAACAGTCAGTTGCCATGATTGAGCGGTGCTACCCTAATCATGTAATTGTAGCTGTAGATGCTTCTGTGGGAAGTGCAGAGCATGTGGGCTGTGTGACTCTGGGCAGAGGCGCTCTGCGTCCGGGACTTGGAGTATGCAAGGATTTACAGGAGGTAGGCGATATTTTTATTACCGGCATTGTAGGCGGGTGTAAAAATGCAGACCCTCTGATGCTGCAGAGCGTGCGTCTTTCTGTGGTTATGCGAATGGCTGATTATATCAGTAACAGCATATTTTTTGTCGAACAGTTTTTAGAAATTCCTGCCGCGATTTGACAAAATCTACACCGGGACTGTGTTATGATTTTTCAGATAGAAGAAAAATAAGCAGTGGGGTGAGATTATGGGAGAATTGTACAACCCTTATCCCAGTTTGCCGAAAAATATCCGGCAGATAGGGGAACGGGATCAGGCGGTGAAGCTTTATGTAGAGGATTATGTCAATACTTATTTGAAACGGCTGTATCCCACCGGCGGACAGGATCTGCGGGTGGGGCTTTTGGTGGGAGAATGCCGGATTCAGGACGGCATTCCTTTTCTGTTTGCAGACGGAGCGCTGGAAATGGAGAATGTGGCCCGGGAAGGCCAAAAGGTAGAATTTACAGAGGAGGCCTGGAAAAGGGCCTATGAGGTGATGGAGCAGATGTTTCCCAAACGGAGCATTCTGGGATGGTTTTTATGCGGAACACAGGGGAGCACTCTGAGTCCTCTGAATTATTGGAAACAGCACGGTCAGTATTTTGCAGGAAAGCATCAGCTGATGTATTTAAACAGTGGACTGGAGGGAGAGGAGGCTGTCTATATGGCATCAGAGGACGGCTTTTATCGTCTTCAGGGATACTGCATTTATTATGAACGAAATCAGATGATGCAGGATTATATGGTTTCCCGCAAGGATGCCAGACGGGTAGAGACAGGAAACCGGGATACGGTGATCCGTGATTTTCGACAGAAGATGGAAGATAAAAAGACAGAAGCGGTTCGGACGCGTTCAGCGGTTGGAGCGCTGGGAACAGCCTGTGGTGTCTTGGCGGTACTGGCGCTGGCTGGTGGTGTAGTCAGCTTTAATAATTATCAGAAAATGAAGGCAATGGAGACGGTAATTGCATCTGCGGTTCCGGAGGGAACCTGGCAGAAATGGTCGAACGCTCTGACTACAGGGGAAAATGGAGGGGAAGTTGAGGTAGAGGAGGTGCCGGGACAGGTATATCCCACGCAGGCAGGAATTGTAATTGAGACAGAGGGCAGTGCAGAGGCTTCTGGTCAGAATTCTGTTTTGGCAAATGGAATGGGAGGAAATGCCACTGCAGCTGGTACAGGAAGCGGGGAGTCGTTTCCGGAAAATGCCGGAGCGGCTGCAGAAACGGGAGCAGCAAGCATGCAGGGAGCCGGAACAGAGACGGGAGCAGCGACGGCGCAGGGAACTGGAACAGAGACAGGAGCGGCAGCCTTGGATGCACCGGATAGAGGTGCAGGAATGGGAACATCGGATACGCAGGATAGAGGTGCAGGAACGGGAGCATCGGATGCACAGGGAGCAAATGCAGGAACAGGAGCATCGGATGCACAGGGAGCAAATGCTGGAACCGGGACATCAGCTTTACAGGAGGCAGCTCCGGTTCAAATTCCGGCGGATGCAGTGCAGTATACGGTAAAAAAGGGGGAAACGCTCTACGGAATCTGTATGGAACGTTATCGCAGCATGGAACCAATAGGACAGATCTGCCAGTGGAACGGGCTGGCTGATGAAAACAGACTGTCTGCAGGGCAGGAGCTTTATCTTCCGGCAGTCGGGAATTAAAGGGCTGCTTTGTTATTTTTGGGTATCTTGTGTGCAGACAGCAAAACTTCTTTACCCACACTTTAAAATGAGGTATACTTAAATTAAGTATGTTCATTTTTCAGGAGAAAAAAATAATGAGTGATTTTAACTCTATGAGCCGGGAAAATAAAAAGCAGCGGCTGCGCCAGAGGGTAGTGACTAATCCCGCCTGGTCAGAAGAGAAAAGCAGCTCCGGCGGACAGGGCAGCTATTCGGAGCCGCAGGGACGCCAGCGGCAGCAGAACCGTCCGATGCCTTATGAAGAGGATGGGGAAGAAGCGGCCCGCAGGGCGCTGAAGAAGGCCAGAGGCCGAAGGCTGCTGACAGCGGCAGCAGTTGTGCTACTTTTAGGAGGTGCGGCCGGCGGCTGGTTTTATTATCAGAGAAATTACAGCTATACCAGCTATGAGACCGTATGGCAGGCAGATTTAAACCAGGGAAGTCTGGTTGGATATGAAAGCTTTGGTTCCAATGTCCTGAAGTACACCAAGGACGGGGCTTCTTATATAGATGCCAAAGGAAAAAGCGTCTGGACAGAAAGCTTTGAGATGAAAAATCCCATAGCAGCAGTCAATGGCGCCTATGCGGTTATTGCAGACAGGCAGGGAAACAGCATTTATATCTGCGGAGAGAACGGGCGGGTAGGACAGGCTTCTACCGTTCTTCCGATTACCAGAGTCGCAATTTCGGCCACTGGAATCACTGCGGCAGTACTGGAGGATAGCACATCCAGCTATATTGTATTTTTCCGAAGAGACGGAACTCAGCTGGAGGTAACAGTGAAAACTGTTATGGGAGGAGATGGGTATCCTATGGATATTTCACTTTCTCAGGACGGAACTCAGCTGATGTGTTCCTACGCCTATATTGAAAGCGGAGAACTGCGTTCCAGAGTGGTATTTTATGATTTCTCCGAAGTGGGAAAAAGTGTTCCGAACCGTCTGGTAGGCGGCTTTGATGATATTTTTGCAGGAACTATGGTTCCTGAGGTAACGTATATGGAAGCGCCGTATTCCTGTGCATTTTCTGGAAACGGGCTGAGCTTTTTTACTTCCAGAAACCTGGCGTCGCCGGAGCTGATAACACAGGTAACTGTAGAGGAAGAAATCCAGAGTGTGTTCTCCTCTGATGAGTATGCAGCCGTTATTGCGCAGAATACAACAGGAGAGTATTCGCGGCGTCTTATGGTATATGAAAAAGACGGAACACCAGTATTTACACGGGAATTTAACTATGAATATACCCATGCGGATATTGACGGAGATCTGATTATTTTGTATAATGAGGATTCGTGCAGGATCTTTAATACCGCAGGCGTAGAGAAGCTGTATGCTACCTTTGATTTTGCAGTTTCCAAAATCCGAAAGGGGCGTATGCCGGATACGCTGATTGTGACAGGTCCTCAGCAGATGCGGGAAATCAAGCTGAGATAACAGCAGGCAACAGAACAAAAAACGACAACATATAAATTACATGACTAACCATATTACAGGAGGTTCTACCAATGACTACGATTGACAATCTGTCCGTTAATGCCATCCGTATTCTTTCAGCGGATGCAATTCAGAAAGCAAATTCCGGACATCCGGGGCTGCCGCTCGGCTGTGCGCCGATGGCTTATGAGCTTTGGATGAATCATATGAGCCACAATCCGGCAGATCCCAAATGGGAAAACCGTGACCGTTTTGTACTGTCCGGCGGCCATGGTTCCATGCTTTTATACTCTCTGCTTCACCTGTTTGGTTATGGCAACCTGTCGAAGGAGGAGCTGACCCGTTTCCGTCAGATGGATTCTTTGACCCCGGGACATCCGGAGTATGGCCATACAGTAGGGGTTGAAGCGACAACCGGGCCTTTAGGCGCAGGCATGGGTATGGCCGTAGGTATGGCGATTGCGCAGGCACACCTGGCTTCTGTATTTAATAAGGAGAACTATCCGGTCGTAGATCACTACATCTATGCCCTGGGCGGCGACGGATGTATGATGGAAGGCATTTCCTCTGAGGCATTTTCTCTGGCAGGAACCCTGGGTCTGGATAAGCTGATTATTTTATACGATTCCAACCGGATTTCTATTGAGGGAGATACGGATCTGGCTTTCCGTGAGGATGTGACAAAACGTATGGAGGCATTTGGGTTCCAGACTCTTCTGGTAGAAGATGGCAATGATCTGGAGGCCATTGGCCGTGCAATTGAAGAGGCAAAGGCAGATACAGAGCGTCCGTCCTTTATTACCATTCGTACTGAGATTGGATATGGCTGTCCGGCAAAGCAGGGTAAAGCCAGCGCTCATGGAGAGCCTTTGGGCGTGGACAATGTGGCTGCTTTAAGAGAAAATCTTCAGTGGCCGTCCCAGGAGCCCTTCTTTGTACCTCAGGAGGTATATGAGCATTTCAGCCAGGCTGCAGAGCGGCTGGCTGAGAATGAAGCAGCATGGAAGGTAATGTTTGCTGCTTACTGTGAGGAGTATCCGGAGATGGAGGCTCTGTGGAACCAGTATTTCGGCGGTACAGATGATGTGCTGAAGCAGCTGTGGGAGGATGAGAGCTTCTGGGCAGCAGGCGAAAAGGCAGAGGCTACCAGAAGTCTGTCTGGAAAGATTATTAACAGACTGAAGGATATGATGCCCAATTTGATGGGCGGTTCTGCGGATCTGGCTCCATCCAATAAGACAACCATGACGGGAGCGGGAGATTTCTCCAAAGAAGACAGAGCTGGACGCAACCTGCATTTCGGTGTCCGTGAGCTGGCTATGACGGCTATTGGAAATGGTATGATGCTTCATGGCGGTCTGCGCAGCTATGTAGCTACCTTCTTTGTATTCAGTGATTATGTAAAGCCCATGGCGCGTCTTTCTGCACTGATGAAGCTGCCGCTGACCTTTGTGTTTACCCATGACAGCATTGGTGTAGGTGAGGATGGTCCTACCCATGAGCCGATTGAACAGCTGGCTATGTTCCGCTCCATGCCCAATTTCCATGTGATTCGTCCCTGTGACGCAGTGGAGACGGCTGCAGCCTGGTACAGCGCTTTAGCATCTAAGGAGACCCCGACGGCTTTGGTTCTGTCCAGACAGAATTTGAATCCGGTAGGAGGAACCAGCAGAGAAGCGTTAAAGGGCGGTTATGTCATTAATGACTGTGAGGGAACTCCGGAGGTGATTCTGATTGCTTCTGGTTCAGAGGTAGATCTGGCAGTGAAGGCCAAGGAGATGCTGGCTGCAGAGGGACGGAAGGTACGCGTGGTTTCCATGCCGTCTATGGATATTTTTGAGGAGCAGAGTGCAGAGTACCGCGAATCTGTTCTGCCGAAGACAGTACGCCGCCGTGTGGCAGTGGAGGCTCTGGGAACCTTTGGCTGGGAACGGTATACCGGCCTGGATGGAGTGACAGTGGGGATGAACAGCTTCGGAGCAAGCGCACCGGCAGGAGAGCTGTTCCGCCATTTTGGATTTACAGCAGAGCGTGTAGCTGAGGCTGCAAGAGGTTTATTTTAAATAGAACGTGAATGAGAGTCCGGCCCTGTAGAGGGCCGGGTTTCTTTTTACTTGCAATCAACAGTGCTTTCTTTTATACTACATGTAAACTGTTACTATAAAACTGGCAGTTCCAAAAAGGAGATATTGTATGGACAAATATTGCGTTGGTGTAGATGTAGGCGGAACGACTGTAAAGCTGGGCCTGTTCCAGACAAACGGAAGGCTGATATTTAAGTGGGAGATCCCTACAAGAAAGGAAGATAGTGGAAAATACATACTGGAAGATGTTTCCGTTGCTGTCCGAGAGGTACTGAGAGAGCGCCAGATCCACCTGGAACAGGTAGTTGGTGTAGGTCTTGGAGTACCTGGGCCAGTACTGCCTGACGGACGGGTTGAACGCTGCGTGAATCTGGGGTGGCATAATGTGAATCCTCAGAGCCAGCTGAGCGGTTTGTTAGACAATATTCTGGTTAAAAGCGGAAACGATGCCAATGTAGCAGCGCTGGGCGAAATGTGGCAGGGCGGCGGCATGGGCTTTACAGATATTATTATGGTTACTCTGGGAACAGGTGTCGGCGGCGGCGTTATTATCGATGAAAAGATCGTGACAGGCAAGCATGGTCTGGGCGGAGAGATTGGACATATCCATATCCGGGATGAAGAAACGGAGAAATGCAACTGCGGCGGAATTGGCTGTGTGGAGCAGATCGGAAGTGCTACAGGCATTGCCAGAGAGGCAAGAAGAAAGATGGCAGCCAGCGATGAGCCCTCTTCTATGAGAGTCTTTGGAGATGGAATTACAGCAAAGGATGTTCTGGACGAGGCAAAGAAGGGGGATAAGATGGCGTTGGAGGTTGTGGAAACCGTGGGACGTTATCTGGGAATGGCCCTGGCTCAGCTGGCAATGACGGTGGATCCTCAGATGTTTGTAATCGGCGGAGGCGTTTCTAAGGCAGGGCAGTTCCTGATTGATGTAATCACAAAGTATTATAATTATTACACTCCGATTTCTGAAAATAAGGCAGTGATTGGCCTTGCAAAGCTTGGTAATGACGCAGGCATTTATGGAGCAGCAAGACTGGTTCTGGGATAAAAAACGAACGGAAGAATAAAATGAGGAGACCCCGGTGGACTTTCGTCCAGCCGGGGCAATTATGAAAAATCTATGTGCAATTTGACTATGAAATCAAGTCACAACCTTGATTTTCTATGAATTTAGTATAAAAAAACTATATGAATAAATTATGAACACATTGTAAACAGATTATGAAATACCGTGTTCCCATTTTAAATGCGGAGGTGAAAAAATGCCGGTAGAAAAAAGGAAAACGATTGTAATCGGACACAAAAATCCGGATACAGATTCCATCTGTTCTGCTATCTGCTATGCAAACCTGAAGACTTCTATCACTGGAAAGGAGTATGTGCCATGCAGGGCAGGACGTATCAATGAAGAGACTCAGTTTGTCCTGAATTATTTTGGGGTGGAGGCTCCGGAACTGGTCAGCAATGTTAAAACTCAGGTGAGAGATATTGAAATTCGGGAAACGGCAGGCGTGGATCGGAATATTTCTCTGAAAAAGGCATGGAATCTGATGCAGGATGCCAATGTAGTAACTCTTCCAGCAGTAAACGCCAATAATGTTCTGGAAGGCCTGATTACTGTCGGGGATATTACAAAATCTTACATGAATGTGCTGGACAGCAGCATTCTGTCCAAAGCAAGGACCCAGTACAGCAATATTATTGAGACGCTGGAGGGCCAGCTGGTTATTGGAGAAGAAAGCGCCTATTTTGATCAGGGAAAGGTTCTGATTGCAGCGGCTAATCCTGATTTGATGGAATATTATATTGCGCCTCATGATCTGGTGATTCTGGGCAATCGATATGAATCCCAGCTGTGCGCCATTGAGATGGAGGCAGACTGCATTATCGTCTGCGAAGGCGCAGCGGTATCTATGACGATTCGGAAGCTGGCTCAGGAGCGGGGCTGTACGGTGATTACCACGCCCTATGACACCTATACAGCAGCCCGTCTAATTAACCAGAGTATGCCTATCAGCTATTTTATGAAAACAGAAAATCTGATTACCTTTGAAGACGGGGATTTTATCGATGATATTAAGGATGTTATGGCAAGCAAACGTCATCGAGATTTCCCGATTCTCGATAAGGATGGAAAGTACAGAGGCATGATCTCCCGCCGGAATCTGCTGGGAGCAAGAGGAAAGCAGATTGTTCTGGTAGATCACAATGAGAAAAATCAGGCTGTTGACGGAATTGAAAATGCAGAGATTCTGGAGATCATTGACCATCATAAGCTGGGAACCGTGGAAACCATTGCGCCGGTATTTTTCCGGAATCAGCCTCTGGGATGTACGGCAACCATTGTGTATCAGATGTATAATGAAAACAGTGTTCCCATGGATAAAAAAATTGCGGGACTTCTGTGCAGCGCGATCATTTCTGATACCCTGTTGTTCCGTTCTCCTACCTGTACGGAAATTGATAAAATGGCAGCTTTGGCTTTGGCTGGAGAAGCGGGAATTGATATCAATCAGTATGCCAGAGAAATGTTCTCTGCAGGCAGTAATTTAAAGTCCAAAACAGATGATGAGATTTTCTATCAGGATTTCAAGCGCTTTAATTCTGGAAAAGTGTCCTTTGGAGTTGGTCAGATCAGTTCTCTGAATGCAGACGAACTGGACAGCTTGAAGGAACGTCTGCTGCCGTATCTGAAAAAGGCTCATAAGGAGCACGGAGTAGATATGATGTTCTTTATGCTGACTAATATTCTGAATGAATCTACGATTCTGCTTTATGAAGGGACAGGAGCCCTGCCTATGCTGACCAATGCTTTCCATCTGGAGGAAAATACAGAGGAGGCCAGGGATTCGGCCAGCGGCACGGTAGAGCTGCCGGGAGTTGTCTCCAGAAAGAAGCAGCTGATTCCGGCTATTATGATCGCATGTGAGGAATAGATAATTAAGGCAGCAGGAAAGGAGAGTTTTTGTTGGAAAAAGAGCATTGGAGAGGGGGCAATATGCTGTATCCGGTTCCGGCAGTTATGGTAAGCTGCCAGAGACCGGGAGAGCGTCCCAATATTATTACCGTGGCCTGGGCAGGAACGGTATGCTCGGATCCGGCCATGATTTCCATATCGATTCGAAAAGAACGGTATTCTTATGATATCATTAAGGAGACAGGTTCTTTTGTGATTAATCTTGTGAGCCGTGATCTGACGGCGGCAATGGATACCTGCGGTGTTCGTTCCGGACGGGATATGGATAAATTCCAGGAGCTGCATTTGACGCCTCAACAGTCCCAGCATGTGGAGGCGCCGGGAATTGCAGAGTGTCCGGTGAATCTGGAGTGCCGGGTAAGCCAGGTGATTCCTCTGGGAACTCACGATATGTTTCTGGCAGAGGTTGTGGGAGTTTCTGTTGACAGACAGTATATGGATGAAAAGGGAACGTTTCATTTAAATGATGCAGGGCTGGTGGCCTACTCCCATGGAACGTATTTTGAACTGGGAGAAAAAATTGGCACTTTTGGATACTCAGTAAGAAAGAAACCGGAAAAGGAGTCCAAGGGAAGTCCGGAGAAAAGAGCCGGAAAGAAGCCGGAAAAGCAGCCTAAGGGAAAGCCGGAGAAAAGAGCCGGAAAGAATCTGGAAAAGCAGCCCAAGGGAAAGCCGGAGAAAAGAGCCGGAAAGAAACCGGAAAAGCAGCCCAAGGGAAAGCCGGAGAAAAGAGCCGGAAAGAAACCGGAAAAGCAGTCTCAGGGAAAGCTGGAGAAAAGAGCCGGAAAATAACCGGGAAGACAGAAGGGTTCGGGAAAAAGACCCAGGCGAGAATAAAAAAATCAAAACAGACACGGGAGAAGCGACAGGATGAAATCAAATATAACACTGATAGGAATGCCTGCATCGGGCAAGAGCACCATCGGCGTACTGCTGGCAAAGCGGCTGGGTTATTCTTTTGTAGATGTGGATATTGTAATTCAGGAAGAAACGGGAAAGCTGCTGAAGGAAATTATTGAAGAGCAGGGAACGGAAGGCTTTCTGAAGGTAGAAGAGGAGATTAACAGTCAGCTGGATGTGGCCCGGTCTGTGATTGCGCCGGGAGGAAGCGTAATTTACGGTCCGGCTGCGATGGAGCATTTAAAGAAAATCAGTACAGTGGTTTATTTAAAACTGGATTATTCAGAGCTGGAACAGCGGCTGGGGGATTTAAAGGACAGAGGTGTTGCATTAAAAAATGGAATGACCCTGATGGATCTATACCAGGAGAGGGTTCCCCTATATGAAAAATATGCTGATATTACGGTGGACGAGGGACACAGAGGACCGGGGCCTGTGGTGGACGAGCTGAGGGCTTTGATGGAACAGAGGATTGCGGAAGGTCTGCAGGCCCGATAAGGAAAACGGTCATAAATGGCTGAGTGGAACAAACAGGCTTTGAGCCTGGGATACAGCTGGAAGAAATTCTGACTGAAAATAATAACGGGGAGAGAGGACAAGGATATGAAGTATATTGTAATGCTTGGAGATGGAATGGCAGATTATCCGGTGGAGGCTTTAGGCGGAAAGACTCCATTGGAGGTGGCAAAGAAACCGAACATAGACCGTCTGGCCAGAGGAGGCCGTCTGGGCATGGTAAAGACTGTGCCAGATGGATTGAAGCCTGGAAGCGATGTGGCAAATCTGTCTGCAATGGGCTATGATCCGCTGAAATGCTACACAGGACGTTCCCCTTTGGAGGCCGTAAGCATTGGCATTCAGATGGACGATACCGATGTGGCTTTCCGGTGCAATCTGGTTACTTTGTCCGATGATGCAGAATATGCAGAAAAAACTATGGTGGATTACAGCTCCGGCGAGATTACCACAGCAGAAGCAGCAGAGCTGATCCGTGCAGTAGACGAAGCTTTCCGGACAGACGAAATCCTGTTTTATCCAGGTATCAGCTACCGGCACTGTATGATTTGGCATCAGGGGCCGGTTGGGCTGAATCTGACTCCTCCTCACGATATTTCGGATCGTAAGATAACAGAATATCTTCCTCAGAATCCGGTTATTTTGGATCTGATGAAGCGCAGCTATGAAATTCTGAAGGATCACCCGATCAACCAGGACAGAATGGCCAGAGGGCTGAATCCGGCCAATTCCATCTGGCTGTGGGGCGAGGGAACCAGACCAGGAGTTACCGGTTTTGAGGCAGCCTATGGCGTGAAGGCGTCGGTTATTTCTGCCGTGGATCTGATTAAGGGAATTGGCCTGTGTGCAGGAATGAAGGTAATCGAGGTAGAGGGCGCAACCGGAAATATTGATACGAATTTTAAGGGAAAAGGAGAGGCAGCCTTAAAGACACTTCTGGACGGTCAGGATTTGGTTTATATCCATGTGGAGGCGCCGGATGAGTGCGGCCATCATGGAGATTTGGAAGGAAAGATTCAGGCCATTGAGCGGATTGATCAGGATATTGTAGGGCCGCTGCTAAAGGGTTTAGAAGAGGCGGGAGAGGATTATTCCATTCTGGTGATGCCAGATCACCCTACTCCAATTTCCATTAAGACCCATATCTCTGATCCGATTCCTTACCTGTTGTATTGCAGCACAGATGTGACAGACTCGGGAATTGATACCTACACAGAGAAAACAGGAAAGAGCACCGGAGTTTATGTAGAGCCGGGATATTTGCTGATGCAGCAGCTTTTGAAAAATAAATAACAGACTTCTGGGCAGCGCTGGAAATACAGACAGCTCCCTCCTGCAAAGAGCCGGGAAAATCCTGACTTTTTAGCAGGAGGGAGCTGTTTGAGTTATGATTACGATAACTTTACATCATAAAAAACGCGGGGAAATTAGGGAAGTACAAAAAAATAAGAAAAAAATTATGCAATATTTACAAAAAATAATAACATAATATTATTATAAATTGATTTTAAATAACATTTTACATATATTACAAAATTCTATATAATCAGATTATCAAGTTTATGAATTCATAACAAAAAAACAATATGGAGGCATAATATGAGTGTGACGGTATATGCAGTACTTGGATTTACCATGATGCTGGTTTTGACGGCAGTTTTGGTATCGGGAAAGTTTACTCCCTCAATTCCTATGATTGTAATTCCCATTGTATTTGCGATGATTATGAGACCGACCCTTGCCGACCTTTCTGATTGGGTAACAGCGGGACTAAAGGGGTAGGTCATTCAGACGGATCTGGCGCAACAACCTTTTTGATTGTAATTCCTCCGTTCTTAATGATTTACCAGAAATTAAAAATGAGACCGATTGTTTTGATGTGTCTGGTTTCCCTGACAGCTGGCGTTATGAACTGCCTTCCCTGGGGCGGCCCCTGTGGACGTCTGGCAGCGGGATTTGGGGTTTCTGCTACAGAGATTATGATAGCCGAACTTCCTGGCATGATTATCGGATTAATCTGTTGTTTTCTGATTGCCCTGTATTATGCAGCTCAGGAGAAAAAAAGAGGGGCAGGCTTTTCTGCAGAGGAAAGGATGGTGGCTTATGGCAGATTTGAAAGAACAGAAATATATTGTTGAAATTGCGAAAATGCAGGGAATTGCAAAAGCGGCAGAAAATCTTTTTATTTCTCAGCCGGCACTGAGCAAATTTCTTGCACGGACAGAACAAGAATACGGCATTTTACTTTTCGAGCGGATCGGAAAAAGGATGATTCCGACCTATGCAGGTGAGCAATATTTAAAATATGCAAAGCAAATACTGGAGCAGGATCGAAGCTTTCGTGAGCAGATTGCAGATATTAAGGAGCTGAAGAGCGGTTCTCTTGCGATTGGTTCCACTTATGGGAGAGGAAAAAATATATTTCCTGAAATTATTCCTGAATTTTATAAAAAATATCCCAAATTTGATCTGCACATTTATCAGGAAACGGCAGTTAAACTGGAGGAAATGCTTAGAACCGGTGAAATACAGATTGCAATGATGACTGGAAACAGCAGAGAAGAGCAGAGGGGAGAGTTTCATATAGAGATTGTCTCTTCAGAGGAAATTTGTCTGGTGGTTCCTAAAAATAGAAACCTGCAGGGGGTTCATAAATATGGATTTCGATATCCCTGGATAGACATCCGGCAGCTGGAGGGGGAACTGTTTCTTTTGCTGAATAATGGATCCAGACTTCGGGCTGTAACAGATAAGGTTATAAGGACCTATGGAATGTCTCCCAAAACTATAGAATTTTCTTCTATAGATACCATTTGGAAAATGGTGTGCCAGGGCTTTGGAGTTGCATTGGCATCGGATTTTCAAGTTCCTCAGGATGAGGAGGTAGAACTGTTTTCTGTGGGGTCTAAGCCAATTACATGGGAATTTATCATTATGACGAGGGTTGGAGGATATCGTTCTGTTCCGGTTCAGGATATGATTGATATAACGAAAAGGATTTATCAGAATTAAAATGCCTGAAAGGAATAGGCGAAAAGGCCATGAAAGATTATCAGGTATCAGAGAAAAAAATGACGCAGACCTGGGGTGTCCTTGACAGACAGGCAGCGATGAAACTGGCAGGGACAGAGATACCCCGAGAGGCAATGAAAGCGGAGACAGGAGGAGGAAGGATTCTTGCTGTCAGAGAAGAAGAAACCCGGATAAGTAGGGAGAAATATCTGGAAGTGACAGGGGTGATTTATCCTGTTGATAGGAATGCTCCGAATATTGAGTGGAAAATTCTTCTGCCGTTTTGTTGGAATAAAAGAAGCGTACAGGTTGGCGGTGGGGCAAATAACGGACAGATTCCTACTTTGGAAAAAGAACTCCTGATGTCAGAATACAACCCGGCAGAGCATGGATTTGTAGTCTTTGGAGATGATTCAGGCCATCAGTCTCGCGATCCCATGTCGGCAGACTTTGCATCGAATGAAGAGGCCCTTCAAAATTATATTCGTCTGCATTTAATAAAAACCAATGGAGTTATGCACTTTGTTGTAAAGAAATGCTATGGGGAGGATGCCGAACGGACATATTTTGTAGGCGGTTCTGCAGGAGGACGAGAGGCTTTGGAGTGTGCAGTTTCTTATGGAAAGGATTATGATGGTATTTTCTGTGCGGATCCGGCATCTAGCTTTGTGCTTTTGAGGATATGGGGAGCATTGCTTTCCAAAGCTGTATACGATAGCTACGAGGAAAATATTCACCCGTATTCTGATGGTTTTATCGATGAGAAAACACTTGCAGGGATTCAGAAGGATGCCATTGAATGGTATGATGAACTGGATGGAATTCGGGACGGGATTGTATCAAATATTTATGCTGCCCGGGCGAATCGCCATGTTTTTATAGAGATGATTCGGGAAAAATATCATTTGACAGAGGCTCAACTGCATACAATAGAAATTTATGAGAAAGGATTTGAGCTGGAGTATGCAATGCCAAATGGCGTAAATACCTATCATGGATGTTCAGCTCTTGAGGGCGGGATTATGGATTTGGGGCCAGATCCAGTTCCACGGGAGCCATTAGATACCAGGTACAATGTTCATCATGGAGACCGTTCAGATGGTGTATTTAAATATTTTATTACAAAGGACAAAAACTGGAAGCTGATTGCTCATGATTACCGCAGACCGGATCCTGAATTGTACAGGATGCTGATGGAGGCATCCTTATCTTATGATGTGAACCAGCCGGAGCTGGATGATTTTATTGCTCATGGAGGAAAAATGATTTTATTTACCAGCTGGAATGATATGTCTATCAGTCCCTGGCAGATCATATCTCAGTATCAGGGATATGTGAAAAAATACGGTCAGGAGCAGGTGGATCGCTTTTTAAAATTTTACTGTATGCCGTCGGCAACACACTGCAGTGGAATTTTTATGGATTATCTGGAATGGTTGGATACTTGGTGTACCACAGGAATCTATCCGTCAGAAACTCTGTATGGAAAAATTGCGGAGACAGGGGGAGAAATGCCGATGGCGGAATTCCCGGGTTGGGTTCGCTATACGGGCGGAGATCCAAAGGCAGGAACCAGTTATGAGATTTCCTATGAGATTCCAGAGGGATTTTTTGAGGAGTTTGCTTAAAAGAGAGCGGTATATCCAAAACTTTAAAAAGCAGGGGGCGATCAATGACCCCCCTGCTTTTTTAAAGCATCTCCATATATGCCAGAACCTGATCCAGCAGATCCAGCCCAACATAAATGAGTATGCCCAGAATAACGGCGGATATGGCCAGGAAAATCAGTTTGTAAAACAGATAAGCCCGGGCAAAATTCTGCCTCTGGGTATTTTTTTTATTAAATGCAAGGCGGAACAGATAGAACCAGCCTGCAATGGGAATGTTCATGCACATAAAGGTAAGAAACCAGGAGCTTACAGGTTCCTGCTCTGAAACAGAACCGGTACTGGAGGCCCCCTCTGGAAGGGATGGCTGTGGTTCTTCTTCGGATATTCCGGTCAAATCCAGCTTTGGAATATCGGCTGTTACATTCTGGATTTCCTGAGCCAGCGCCTCCTGAATTGCGGAGGTGTCATCGGCAGGGGAGGCTTCACAGGTCTGTGCTTCCTCCAGAAGCCGGAGGTTTGTTTTGGTATCATCTATGTGATCGCTCATTCTGCGCTTCCTCCTTCTGCCTGAGCGGCGGGATTTTGTTTTTCATTGCCGGGACCTGCCGGTAATGGGCCGGACGGAGTTCCGGCCTCTCCGGAAGGAACTCCCGGCCCTGCAATAACAGGAGAAGAAATACTCCATTTCATTCGCTCCTGAGTAAGAAAGCTTTGAAGCTGCGCCTGTCTGCTCTGAAGCTGCTGCTGCTCCTGCGCCTGTTTTTTGGCTTCTTCCTCGGCTTTTTTGTCTTCCATCATTTTCCATTCGGCAGCAGTAGGAAGCGTGGAAATACGGGCAATAGCGGCTTCCAGACGCTGGCTGTAGGAGACAGCTTCCTGATAATCTGCAACCAGAGGCAGCCGGTCAATCGCTGTCTGAACCAGCTGCTGGGCGTTGGGAGCCTGATATTCCAGATTTTCCACATCCATAAGAGCAGTCAGGAACGTATTTTTGCGGGTCTGGGCTTCCAGATCCTCTCTTGCCTTTATCGCATCCTCTTCAGCCTTTTTCTGGGCTTCGGCTGCTTCTCTTGCCTTTTGCTGTTCATAGAGGGTGATGGTCTCCTGCATCTGATCCATGATGGGGGCAAATTCCTCGTATTTAGAGGTTGTTCGCTCCAGAAGGGTTCCCCGGATGTCTCCCTCATCCATCTGGTTCAGCTGAGTAATAATAGTCTGATACTGTTCTTTTACCCAGTAGGTATCCTCCACAGTTTCGATGATTTTATTTTCGAACAGGGAAACAGCGGTTTCCAGCTGTTCGGCCAGCTTGCGCTGCTCCTTGTCGTGGATGCTCTGCTGAGCCCGGAGTTGGGCAGTTGTGCTGACATAATCAGTAATGCCGCTGCGGGAATCTGCCTGCATTTCTACGGAAGCGGGCTGTTCCCAGTCGAGAGGCTCCAGTCCTTCATGGATTTTATCCATAACCTGCTTCCAGATCTTTCCGGCGTAGGTGCTGCCGTAGATTCCAGGCATGGCCCGGGGAATATCATAGCCAACCCAGACTGCAGTGGTGTAGTAACGGGTATAGCCGCAGAACCAGGTATCCTTGCTGCTGTTGGTGGTTCCTGTTTTTCCGGCGGCAGGTATTCCGTTTTCCAGAGCCAGTCCTCGTCCGGTGCCATAGCTTTCAGTAAGTGTTCCCTTTAAAATATCTGTAAGCATAAATGCAGAATCTTCCTGATAGACCTGTTTTGCAAAGGGCTTGTAATGCTTCGTCACTTCTCCCTGCTGCTGATGCTCAATTCGAACAATGCAGGTCCGTTCATCGTATACGCCCCGGTTGGCCAGAGTGCTGTAACCCTTTGCCATATCAACAACACGAACGCCGTTGGTAAAACCGCCGATGCTCAGAGAAGGAACATTATTATCTACCCAGGTCAGTTTCTGGAATTCCATCTGTCCCAGATAATCCAGGCCGAAGTTGACGCCGATATCGGTAAGAATCTGCCATGCAACTGTATTTAAGCTGCGGTTTAAGGCTTCCCGGACAGTAACGTTTCCGTAGTAATGGCCGCCGCTGTTGGAAGGGCCGCCCTCCCATTTGTGATCGTCTACCATGCGAGCCGGATAATATTCTCCGGTGTCAAAGGCGGGACCATAGCTGATCAGAGGCTTAATGGTGCTGCCGGGCTGTCTGGCGCTTAAATAGGCCCGGTTAAAGGGATCGTCAGTTCCCCTTCCGCCCACAATGGCAGCGACATAATTGGTCTTGTTGTCTACAATTACTGCAGCGCCCTGAAGGGCATATTTTCCATTTTCCTGAAGTTCTGTATAGGATTCGAGAACAGTATCTACCTGAGTCTGGAGAACTTCCTGAAGCTGACTGTCCAGAGACGTATAAATACGATAGCCGCCTGCGCGGATTTCCTCATTTTTTGCCTTGTAGACGGTCTGGTAATTTTCCATATAAGAGTCATAATCCTCTTTGTCCTGGAAGGTGTACTGGAAGGGGAAGTCTTCCATTTTCATAAGAGCCAGAGCGGCACAGTGGATGGCGTAGCTGCTCTGGTAGTTCTCATCTGTGCCCTCAGCTTCCTCCTGAACAATACTCAGAGGCTGGGAAATGGCGTTCTGGTATTCTTCATCCGTCAGGTACTGGATTTCATGCATACTCTGGAGTACGTCGTTTCGTTTTTCCAGAGAATCATCGGGATTGCGGATGGGATCATAGGCAGAAGGGCTGTTGCTCAGACCAACCAGCACAGCGGCTTCCCAGGTTTCCAGATCCGCAGCGTCCTTTCCAAAATAGTAGCGGCTGGCAGCCTGGACTCCATAGCAGTGGTTGCCGTAAAAGTTGGTGTTGCAGTAGAATTCCATAATGTCTGCCTTGGAATATTTTTTTTCTACCTCCGGGGCAAGAAGAATTTCTACGATTTTTCTGGTAAAGCTCCGTTCCTGAGTCAGGTATGTATTTTTAATGACCTGCTGGGTAATGGTGGAGCCGCCCTGGGTGATCTCCCCACGGTTTTTTACCAGAGCCAGTCCCGCACGGAAGGTAGCGATCCAGTCTACTCCTGTGTGGCTTTTAAAACGCCGATCCTCCTGGGCAATGTAGGCGTTCTGCAGGTTCATGCTGATATCCTTAATGGGGACATATTCATAGTGACCGGCATTGATCAGGCCAATGAGCTGATTGTTTTTGTCATAGACCTCTGTGTCGGAAAGCAGCTGAAAGTCCTGCCTTTGCATTTGAGCCAGCTTGTCGTAGGCGACCTCCCGGCAGTAATCCAGATCCGGCTTTACCTTTGCATAGATTAACAGAGCAATCAGCGCGCCGAGAATCAGGCAGCCGGTCAGAAGATGGAGAAAGCTCTGAAGCAGCCAGCCGATGATTCCGAACAGGCTGATAAAAAAGCCTGCCAATCCTCTTGGCAGGGAACGGAGCAGTTGATTTCGTTTCATGTTGCACCTCGTTGTCTGGTTGTATTGGGTTACCATTGATTATAATACAAATCCGGCGGAAAACAACAAAAATAAGCGGAAAACATTGACTTTCCCGTTAAAAAGAAGTAAAAAGGTAGAGAAAACATAAGAAAAGAAAGAGCTATTATAAAATCGATAAAGGAAGGAATTTATATGTATCAGATAGATTTTAATCAGCCACTGGCGGTTCATTTTATTGGAATCGGAGGAATCAGCATGAGCGGTCTGGCGGAGATTCTTCTGCGGGAGGGCTTTACGGTTACTGGATCAGATGCCCATGAAACAGAACTGACGAATCATCTGGAAGCTGCAGGAGCGCAGATTTTCTACGGACAGAGAGCGGAAAATATTTCAGACAGTGTAAGGCTGGTGGTTTATACGGCAGCAGTTCATTCGGACAATCCGGAGTATGCGGCAGCTATGCAGAGAGGACTTCCCATGCTGAGCCGCGCAGAGCTTCTGGGCCAGATGATGAAAAATTACAGACAGGCTGTGGCTGTGGCAGGAACTCATGGAAAGACAACAACTACCTCGATGCTGACAGAGATTCTTCTGGCAGCAGAGACAGATCCAACGATTTCCGTAGGCGGAATTCTTCATTCTATCGGAGGAAATATCCGGGTGGGGGGCTCAGAGCTGTTTGTGACAGAGGCCTGTGAGTATACGAATAGTTTTCTGTCATTTTATCCTACTATAGAAGTGATTCTGAATATTGAGGCAGATCACCTGGATTTTTTCAAGGATCTTGCAGATATTCGCCATTCCTTCCGGCTGTTTGCTGAGAATCTTCCGGCAGAAGGTCTTTTGATTATAAACAGTGATATTGAAAATTACCAGGAGATCTGTGGAGAACTTCCCTGTCGGACAGTGACCTTTGGACATGGAGCGGACAGTGATTTTTGCGCAGCAGATCTTTCTTATGACAGCTTTGGAAGACCTTCCTTTACATTGGTGGAGAATGGACAGCCGGGAGATCGAATTGAGTTAAGTGTTCCTGGAGAGCATAATGTATACAATGCTCTGGGGGCGATTGCTGCGGCCAGAGCTCTTGGGATTTCTGTCCACGGAATAGCACAGGGACTTCGAAATTTTACGGGAACAGAGCGGAGATTTGAGAAAAAGGGTGTGATGCACGGAGTTACTATTATTGATGATTATGCTCATCATCCCCAGGAAATAGCGGCAACTCTGGCGGCTGCTGCCAATTATCCCCATAAGAAGCTGTGGTGCGTGTTCCAGCCCCATACCTACAGCCGGACAAAGGCCTTTCTGGATGAGTTTGCCCAGGCTCTTTCTGCAGCAGATGAGGTTGTGCTGGCTGATATTTTTGCAGCCCGTGAGACAGATACTCTGGGCGTCAGCTCCAGAGATATTGCCTCAAGAATCCAGGCTGCAGGCGGAAACGTCCATTATTTCCATACTTTTGATGAAATAGAGACATTTCTTTTAGAAAATTGTTCAACAGGCGATTTGTTGATAACTATGGGGGCCGGAGACATTGTAAAAGTTGGGGAAAGACTGTTGGGATTATAAGTTATCCACATTATCCACATAGTTTTCCACTTTTTATGTAAAGGGACTATGTGGATTTTTTGATTTACATAAGAAAATGTCAAAAAATTTAAAAAACCTAGTATTTTCGTGGTTTTCGACCAGATTCGACAGATGCAGTTCGAATTATGTTGACTGGATATCCACATTATCCACATTATCCACAAAGAATTCTGTGGATAATCCCGCCTATTTCTTTTTAGAGCCGGATGTGTTAAGATACAGACAGGAGAGGATGAGGAGTTATGGACGCGATTTGCAGATTTGGAGTGGAGGCCACCCTGGTGGCAAATGAGTTTATTGACCGTTATATGGCAGATGCTAATGGAGAATATGTGAAGGTGTATCTATACCTGCTGAGGCACCATCAGGAGAAGCCGGATGTGGGACAGATTGCCGATGCCCTGAATCATACAGAGGCAGATGTGCGGAGAGCCCTGTCTTACTGGGAGAAGCTGGGGGCGCTGACTTTAAGCAGCTCGGAGCGCTCCGCCATGGAGAACCAGGGGGCTATCTGGAGAGACAGCGATTCCCGGAAAAGTTCGATACAGCCCGCAGCCTCCGGTCAGGCAGGCGGCAGGGCGGAGTCAGACCAGAGCGGGGCAGCCAGTGAGAAGACGAGAGGCATTCTGCCAGCTGGAAGCGGGGGCTCCGGTCAGGCAGGTGCAGAGGCAGCGGCAGCCTCCGGGCGTCCGGTGTACAGTCAGGATCAGGTGAACCGCCTGCAGGGAGACGGAGAATTTTCTCAGCTTCTGTATATTGCCCAGAGGTACCTGAATAAGATATTTACACAGAGGGAGCTGGAGGTATTTGCCTATCTGTACGACGGTCTTCATATGTCAGCAGAGCTTCTGGAGTATCTGGTGGAATACTGCGTTCAGGGCGGGCATACTAGTATCCGCTATATTGAAACAGTGGCTTTGAACTGGCATGAAAAGGAACTTCGCACAGTAGAGCAGGCCAAGGCCTATGCCAGCGGATTTACAAAGGACTCTTTTTCTGTTATGCGGGCCTTTGGTCTGACTGACCGGAAGCCGGGGGATGCGGAAAAGGAGATGATTGAACGGTGGTTTGGAACCTACGGATTTACCAGAGAGCTGGTGCTGGAGGCATGCAACAGGACGATGGAAGCCACTCACAATCCCAGCTTCCGCTATGCAGATCGAATTCTTTCTGAGTGGAACAAGGCCGGAGTGAAAAACCTGCGGGATGTATCGGAGCTGGATGAGAAACGAAGGAGCCAGAAGCGAAAGGGTGGATCCGGGGGACGAAACGAGACTGCCCGGCCTCAGACCAACCAGTTTCATAATTTTGAACAGAGAGATACGGACTATGATTCTATGGTTTTAGAGCAGGTCCGCGGCTGGATCGGAGAATCATAACAGAGGAAAGGGGGAAACATAAGGGATGGCCCTGAGCAATTCGCAGTACAATGCAGTAATGAGAGAATATGAGAAGCGCCAGCTGAAGAACCGGCATGAGAGGGACGCGCGGATTGCCCGTGTGTATCAGCAGGTTCCCCAGTTAAAGCAGCTGGAACAGGAAATCAGCGCTCAGGCGGCGGCCTGCGCAAGGCAGAGCCTTTCCGGAAGTCTGGAAAGGACAAAAGAGATGAAGGCGCAGCTGGAGGAAATGCGGCTCCGAAGAAAGGAGCTGCTGAAAAACAGCGGTTTCCCTGAGGACTATATGGAGATGCGCTATACCTGTCCGGACTGCAAAGATACAGGCTTTGCAGACGGAAAGCGGTGCCATTGCTTTGAACGGGCCAGAATGAGGATTCTGTACGCCCAGTCCGGCATTGAACAGGCGCTGGAGCGGGAGAATTTTTCCACCTTTTCCTTTGAGTGGTACGACAGCCGGGAAAAGGTTCCCCAGCTGGGAATGACGGAACTGGATTATATGAAGCTGGTTGCCAGACGGTGCCGGGAATTTGCGGCGGAGTTTCCGGGCAAGGGAGAAAATCTTCTCTTTACGGGAAGCACAGGCGTAGGAAAGACCTTTCTGACCAACTGTATTGCAAAGGCGCTGATTGACCGGGGGATTTCTGTTATTTATCTGTCCTCCCAGGATCTGTTTGAGCTGTTTTCCAAATGCAGATTCGGCCGGGATGGTCAGGACGAGGCGGAGGAGACCTGCCGCCATATTCTGGACTGTCAGATGCTGATTATTGATGATTTGGGGACAGAATTAAACAACTCCTTTGTTTCCTCTCAGCTGTTTTACTGTATCAATGAGCGAATCAATAGAAAGCTGGGAACTATTATCTCAACCAATCTTTCTATGGATATGCTGAGAGACACCTATTCTGACCGGGTTGCGTCACGGCTTATGAGCCATTATGCCACCATTCCCCTGTACGGAGGGGATATTCGGGTGAAAAAACGGCAAAGATACCGGGATTAACTTGACTTAAATGATTCCTGATGTTATAAAGAATACGTTAACAATAAAAGTAACGGTTCTGCTATGCAGCAATGCAGAGAGAAAAAGCATGGCTGAATTGTCGCCAGAACAATAAGAAAATTACCATACACATTTGGAGGACACCATGATATACGAAGAAAAAACCATTGAAACCATTCCAGTAGGGCCGTTGGGACTGATTCCGTTAAAGAGCTGCTCTGAGCTGGGCGCAAAGGTAAATGACTGGCTGGTAGAGTGGAGAAAAGAGCGGGAGAGCGATCACAAATCCACCATCGCTTTTGCAGGATATCAGAGAGATTCCTATATTATCGAAGCTGCTACACCAAGATTTGGATCCGGCGAAGGAAAGGGAACAATCAACGCTTCCGTCCGCGGTGATGATCTGTACATTATGGTGGATGTCTGCAATTACAGCCTGACTTATTCCCTGTGCGGAATGACAAACCATATGTCTCCGGATGATCATTTCCAGGATCTGAAGAGAGTGATTGCGGCAGCAGCAGGAAAAGCGCGCCGTATCAATGTCATTATGCCATTCCTGTACGAGAGCCGTCAGCATAAGCGTTCCAACAGAGAGTCTCTGGACTGCGCTCTGGCTCTGCAGGAGCTGACCAATATGGGCGTGGAGAATATCATTACCTTTGACGCTCATGATCCCCGTGTGCAGAATGCGATTCCTTTAAAGGGCTTTGAGACTGTACAGCCGATTTACCAGTTTATTAAATATCTTCTGAAGACAGAGACAGAGCTGGATATTGACAGCGATCACATGATGGTTATCAGCCCGGACGAAGGCGGTATGGGCCGTGCTGTGTACTTTGCCAACGTTCTGGGTCTGGATATGGGTATGTTCTATAAGCGCCGCGATTATACCCGCATTGTAGACGGACGCAACCCGATTGTAGCTCACGAATTCCTGGGCTCCAGCGTAGAGGGCAAGGACGTTCTGATTATTGACGATATGATTTCTTCCGGTGAAAGTATGCTGGATGTAGCCAAGGAGCTGAAGCGCAGAAAAGCAAGAAAGGTATTTATCTGTGCAACCTTTGGTCTGTTCACCAATGGACTGAACAAATTTGATGAGTATTATGACAACGGCATTATTGACCGGATTCTGACCACCAACCTGGTTTACCAGACTCCGGAGCTGCTGTCCAGACCGTACTACATTAATGTAGACATGAGCAAATATATTGCATTGATTATTGACAATCTGAATCATGATGATTCTCTCAGCGAGCTGCTGAATCCGACCAAGCGGATCAACAAGCTGCTGGAGAAATATCGCAGCAGATAGTCGGACAGAGGCGAATTCATTTATGGAAAAAAATAAAACCTGGACAGGTCCGGAGAGGAAGCTTACGGAAGATATCCCTATGGAAGAGCCGGTTAATTCCAGGGAGATTGGCGGTATATCAGACTCTGGCAGGGAAACTGTCCGGGAAGAGGATATGCCCGGAACCGAGGCAGGGAAAAAGGCCGGCAGACAGCAGCCAGAGAAGGAAGAAAAGCAGGGCGGCTGGAAGCAGGAGGTCTGGGAGTGGTTTAAGATTATCATTTCCGCAGCTGCGATTGCGTTTTTCCTGAATACCTGTATCATCGCCAACAGCGAGGTTCCCAGCGGTTCCATGGAAAATACGATTATGACAGGAGATCGGGTAATTGGCTCCCGCCTGTCTTACAAATTCGGAGATCCGGAGCGGGGAGATATTGTGATTTTCCGTTTCCCGGACAATGAAGAGATTTATTATGTCAAGCGGGTTATCGGACTTCCGGGAGATACCATTGATATTGTAGACGGCCATGTTTATCTAAATGGGTCAGAAACACCCCTGGATGAGCCTTATATCAGGGAGCCGATGATTCCAGAGGAGCCTATGCATTTTGAGGTTCCAGAGGACAGTTATTTTATGATGGGCGACAACAGGAATTATTCCTCAGATGCCCGCAGATGGAAGAATACCTATGTGAAGCGGGAAAAGCTGGTAGCAAAGGTATTGTTCCGCTACTTCCCCAAGCCCAGCAGAATAAAGTAGGGCAGGAAGACATATTCGCGATAAAATGATAGAAATGCAGACAGATGCAAAGAGAGGTTGTTAGGCTTCGAAGGCGTTGTCTGCATTTTTTTATTTCATAGGAAATTGCATCCTATGAAATAAAAACGCTCCGCGAGGATCGCCATGCGGCGGCAGAGAATTTTG
>UPYT01000023.1 GCA_900538475.1 uncultured Clostridium sp.
TTGCGGACAAACGGTTTTCAAGACCGCCTCGTTATGACCACTTCGATACCTCTCCTCAAACGTGCTTTTCAATAATACCAAAAAGTTTTTTGTTTGTCAAGCGGTTTTTCAATTTTTGTCATTTTTTCTGTCGGAGCTGTTTTCCAGTCCTTCAGTGACATGCGACTTTAAGAGTTTACCACTTGTTTCTCATTCTGTCAAGCCCGTTTCCGTATTTTATTTGTATTAAGTTTCGGTATTATCAGTTCAGCCAAGCGAAGATTCAGACGAAAAAATGTCGAAAGCTTGTTTTCATATGATTTTCCTGCCTGAATCTTCATAGGACAGACGCCAAACGCTTCTCCTGCGTAAATCCTTCGCAAACTGCCATCCCCATTTCATTACTCAATCGGCGCCTGGTAAAATCCCCCAAAGAAGTTCTCTGTCTTCACCATATTAATAATTACATGAGGATCCTGCTGTCGCATCAGATGAACAATATCAGAAACTTCATAGGAGGAAACCACTGTATGAAGCAAATTCATTTTCGGCTGTATCCCCCAATAGCATCTACACAGGAAATCCCGTGACGATAGCTTCTAATATATGCTTTCATTATTTCCTCTGCATGAGCTGTGGTAATCTGCAGAGTCACTCTTTCATAGCGGTGATGGAAGGCAGAAATCGTCTTGGTGGAAATAAACTGAAACAAAATAGAATATCCTGCATACAGCCATCCGAACATATAGCCAAAAATACAGAGAATCACCACATTTCCTGCAAACACATACGCCCAGATGGAGCTGCCAGTTTTATTAGATACATAAAGGGCAATAAAATCCGTTCCGCCTGTCGATGCATTTCCTCTTAAAGCAATGGCAATACACAGTCCGTAAAGAAATCCGCCGAAAATTACATTCAGCATCACATCGCCAAATAAAGGCTGAGAATTGCCACCGGAATATTTAATACCAGCATACCCAGAGAAGTAGAAAAACTTCCTCCATACATCAGCGGCCCTACCGGCCCGCCGCCACACTTTCTATTATTTTTCTTACCAGTTCTGCTGACACAACATCATAACAAAGTTCCTGTTCTCCTGACGCAATGCTGTAGGATACGCCGTTTTGCTCTGTTGTCGGATCCTCCAGCCAGTCTTTACAGGAGCTGTGTACCTGACTCAGACCTGTTTTCTCCAGCAGTTCTCTTGCATTCGAGGCATTGACACCGCTTCCTGCCAGAAACTTAATTCTGCTGCCAAACTCCTGCTGCAGCTTTTTCAGCAGCTCTGCTCCCTCCATGGCCTTCGGTTTTAAACCACTAGTCAGAATCCGGTCAATCCCCATGGAAATCAACTGTTCTGTTGCTGCAAAAGGATCTGCGCTGCAGTCAAAGGCTCTGTGGAACACAGCCTCCCTGCCCATAGATTTAATCAAATCTGTCATCCGCCTCATCTTTTCCTGATCCAGAGACGCATCCTCTCTCAAACATCCAAAGGCGATCCCATCTGCGCCATTTTCCAGAAGTTCCTTGCACTCTGCCTCCATTACCTCAAAATCCTCAGGAGAATAACAGAATCCCGCTCCCCTGGGACGTACCATGGTAATTACCTTCAGCTTTGGAAAATCTCTTTTCACCATCCGCAGAGTGGCCGTTGTCGGTGTCAATCCCCCCAGCATCAGGGCACTGTTTAATTCAATTCGCTCTGCCCCTCCAAGAGCCGCCTGCTTTGCATCATAATAGCTTCCACAGCAAATCTCTACTATGGGTCTCATATACTGCTCCTCACTTTCTTCCGTTCTGAGCCGTCTCAATCTGCAGTGATTCCCGACAGCTCATCTTATATTATAGCATTCCCAGATAATAAAGGGCCAGCGCGCCGAAGCACAGCTGATTTCGCAGCTATGTTCCTCCAGCACGCAGTACTTATCTTTGCCATTGATACAGCAGGCCCGTTTCCTAACAATTAGGAAACGGGCCTACATTCTTTTCTGCCTTTATATTAGTGCTTTTTTATTTTTCCTCTTCTTCCTTTTCTCGCCTTTTGACGCTACAGACACTGCTCAATCAATTTGCAAATTCCGCAGCAACAGTTGCCTCAGCCTGTCAGTCTGCCAAAAACTACAGTTTCTCTCCGCCTCTGCGGGCTGACAAAAGCGCCTCCGCAAGAATCAGATCCTCCGGCGTTGTTACTTTAAGATTCTCATAGCTTCCGTAAATCATTCTGACCCTCACTCCGCCGCATCGCTCCACTACCATAGCGTCATCAGTAACCCCCTGCTGCAGAGCTTCCGCTTCCATAAGCTGATCATAAGCGCCTCTTACCAGTTCATAGGAAAATGCCTGCGGCGTCTGAACCTGCCACAGCCTGGATCGCTCCGGCGTTCCAGACGCAAAGCCTTCCTCATCCACAATGCGAATGGTATCCTTCACAGGCATAGCTGCCACACAGGCGGAAAATTCCTGCGCTCCTGCCACAGCCCGTTCAATTATCTCTTCTGTTACCAACGGTCTGGCTCCATCATGAATCAGCACATAGCTGCAGTCCTTCAAAGCCTTTAAGCCTTCATACACGGAATGATACCGTTCTTTTCCTCCCGCTGTCACTGTCACCGGCTTTTTCAAATTCATAGATGACAAAATCTCCCGGCGGACATACTCCTCCTCACCGGCTCCTGTCACCAGCACAATTTCATCTGCACAGCTGTTTTCAAATACTTCCAGGGCATGGCAGATCAAAGGCCTGCCCCCTAAGCTCATATACTGCTTTTGTATATGGCTCTGCATCCTGCTGCCCCGGCCGCCTGCCAGAATCACAGCTCCGACTTTCCCCTTTTTCATACCGTCAGCCATCCTTTCTGAATGGTTTCCTGGACTATCGCTCTCCCAGCTTCAGATTGGGCACCGCATTCAGATCCCATCCGTGGCGTACTCCTTTTTTATATTCGTAATACGCTGCCACACCTATCATTGCCGCATTGTCTGTGCAGAAAATAGGGGACGGACGGTAAAAACGGATTCCTTCTTTTTTACAGGCCTCTTCCATGGCCGTGCGAAGACCGCTGTTAGAAGCCACCCCGCCGGCGATAGCCAGTTTGTCATATCCATACTCCTTTGCTGCCGCCACACCTCGGCTTACCAAGGCCTCTACCACCGCATTCTGGAAGGATGCAGCCAAATCTGCTACTGGAATCTCCTGCCCTGTCATATGAGCCTTATTGATATAATTCAGCACCGCTGATTTCAGGCCGCTGAAGCTGAAATCGTAGGGAGAGCCCTCCACCTTCGCTCTGGGGAATTCCACTGCATGGGGATTTCCCTCCTTTGCCGCCTTATCCACTTTGGGGCCGCCGGGATATCCCAGTCCCACAGCCCGGGCCACCTTGTCAAAGGCCTCACCCGCAGCATCATCTCTGGTTCGCCCCAGAATTTCAAATTCCCCGTAGTCCTTCACCACCACCAGATGCGTATGTCCTCCCGATACAATCAAACATACAAAGGGCGGCTCCAAATCCGGATGTTCAATATAGTTGGCCGAAACATGGCCTTCGATATGATGTACGCCTACCAACGGCTTCTTTGCCGCCCAGGCAATGGCCTTTGCCTCTGCCACGCCTACTAAAAGTGCTCCTACCAGCCCTGGTCCATAGGTAACTCCAATCGCTGTAATGTCCTCCAGGGTCACTCCTGCATCTGCAAGTGCCTGTTCAATCACCTGATTAATCTTTTCAATATGCTTTCGTGATGCAATCTCCGGAACCACACCGCCGAACTGGGTGTGAAGGGCAATCTGGGAAGAAATCACATTGGATAAAACTTCCCTTCCGTTTTTTACCACCGATGCCGCTGTCTCATCACAGGAGCTCTCGATGGCAAGAATCAACACGTCCTTTTCTTCTGATACTTCCATCCTTCTTCTCTCCGGTTCTCTTTTCTCATCCATCTAAATTTTGCTGCTAATCCTCGTCAAAAACCAATTCCTTGGTCCAGCCGTCTCTGGCCGCCTTCGCCCGGGGAAAAATCCCCCGAACCTTATCCATAAACTCCTCCGGTCTGGTCAGGGAAGGACTATAATGGGTAAGCCACATTTCCTCCGGCTGTGCCTTGTCTGCCAGAGCTGCCGCCTCATACATGGTCATATGCTTATACTCTCTGGCCTTTGCCTCTTTTCCGTCCTCGCCGTACATTCCCTCACAAATAAACAGATCTGCTCCCTCTGCATACTCAGCGATAACAGGAACCGGCCTGGTATCCGTACAGTAGGCCACCTTCAGTCCTCTTCTTGAAGGCCCCAGCACCATATCCGGTGTATAAACCGCTCCGTCCATCTCCACGGTTTCTCCCTTCTGCAGGCGGCTCCATGCCTTCATAGGTACATTCTGTGCCTTCGCCCGTTCCAAATCAAACTTTCCTGCCCGCGGAATGGAAATGGTATATCCATAGCACACCACATTGTGGTTCACCCGGTAAGCATCAATCACATAGGGGCCCAGCTTCAGCTGCTGCCGATTCTCCTGAAGCTCCACAAATCTCAGAGGAAAGGGAAGCTCCGGCGCAATGGTTCTGAGAGCTGTCACTACCCGTTCCAGCCCCTTAGGCCCAACCAGCGTTAATGGTTCTGTCCGTTCCGCATTTCCCATGGTTAAAAGAAGCCCCGGAAGACCGCTGATATGATCTGCATGATAATGAGTAAAGCAAATCACATCAATGGGCTTCGGGCTCCATCCTTTTTCCTTTAAAGCAACCTGAGTTCCTTCTCCGCAGTCAATCAGCAGACTGCTTCCGTCGCATCTGGCCATCATAGCCGTAAGCCAGCGATAAGGAAGCGGCATCATTCCTCCGGTTCCCAGTAAACAAATATCTAACATAAATGTGTGTTCCTCACTTCTTTTAAGCGTAAGCTAACTATAACACACCCGTCAGATGAATTCAACCAGTTCCTCTACATCCGGACGGATCCGAAACTGTCCTGTCATCCGGTCATAGCACTCCTCACACAAATCCCATCGGTGAATCTCTCCGTCCTTTTCTGAAAAATAATCCCAGGAATATTCTGTCGAAAAGGCCCCTTCCCTCAGGATCCCGTCCTCAACCACCAGCTTCCTTCCGCATCCATTGCAGATTACCCGATCCAGCGTCTGATCACTCTTGTACTTTCTCATCCTTATCTTCACCTTTCTTATTATCAGCTGTTTTCTCCTTGATCCGTTTTTCCGCCGCAGGGTTCAGCCCTGCACCGGCAATGCTTCCCAGAGCTGCATCAGCAGCCGCTTTCCGGCGGAAGAATTTCTGTGACAACCTTTTCTTCCGCCGCATAGCGATCCCGCGGAGCATGACGTTTCTATCATAGGATGAACTTTCCATGATAGAAAAAAAAACGAGGCATCCGCCAAGGCGGATACCCCTACATTATAATCGGAAATGTGTGAAGTTTTAAGTGGTAAATCCTGTATATGCCGTCTCACAGCTTCCTTTTCCACATGATTACCGCGTCCTCAGAAGGATTTCTGTAATACCCCTTCCGGACTGCCTCTGCCGTAAAACCATAGGATTCATACAGGTTTCTGGCTGGACGGTTGCTCTCTCTTACCTCCAGCGTGACAGCCGCCGCTTTGTTTTCTACTGCAAAATCTACCATAGCATCCATCAGTTTCCTTGCCACTCCAAGGCGGCGGAAAGGGGGAAGCACAGCAATCCGCTGGATCTCCCCCTCTCCGGCCAGAATCCGAAGATTGCAGTAGCCAAGAATTTGCTCATCCTGTTCGAAAACATAATAAACATCATAAGGACTGTGGATTCCTGCCTCCAAAAGCTTCCAGGACCAGGCTTCCGAAAAACAAACCTTTTCAAGCTCTGCTACCTGTTCCAAATCTCTGGATTCCATTTTGCGAATCATCGATTCTCCTCCTCTGGCGCGTTTCCCTTCCCAGCCTCCGCTCCGGTTCCAGCTTTCTGACCTTCCATTCTCTCTCCGGTCTTTAGGCCTCCGGACGCCATATCGGACTCACCAGTTCCCACGCTGTGTCCTGCAGCCAGCTCCTTTACCTTGCCCTGCCGCTTTGCTTCCTCCAGTTCCCGCTCAGCCTGGGCCTTCCGCAGATAGTCCGGCCTGTGTTCTTTTGCACTTTCCACCTTTCCCGCTTCCAGATAACGTGCTCCCAGAGCCGCTACACTGGCTGCCCTCTGACGGTTGCACTGCGCCGGCGCAAAATCCCAGGAAACTGTCATTTCCTCTTCCAAAAACTTCCGGCACACCGGCATTCCGTCTCCCAGGAAAATAACCCGTTCTCC
Source organism: uncultured Clostridium sp. (assembly GCA_900538475.1). Classification (GTDB taxonomy): domain Bacteria; phylum Bacillota; class Clostridia; order Lachnospirales; family Lachnospiraceae; genus Brotaphodocola. Next base: position 6,271 of record UPYT01000023.1, read on the forward strand.
CATCTCATTCAGTCGCTGAATCAGATCATGAATGTCCATAGCACAGGATTCCATAACAATCTGAAAATCCTTTTCAAACCGGTACAATCCTGTATAAACCTGATTTCTCCGCGCATCCATAACAGGACAAATCAGCCCTGATGCCCCATAAAGATTCCATGCCATCGCATCCAGCGTAGGAACATGAATCAACGGCTTTTTCAGAGCCAGCCCCAGCCCTTTGGCTGTTGCAGAGCCAATTCTCAGCCCGGTAAAGGATCCCGGTCCTCCCGAAACTGCAATGGCATCCACTGAATCCATATCCAGCTCTGTCATAGCTGCAATCTGATCAATCATCGGCAGAAGCGTCTGGGAATGCGTCTTTTTAAAATTTACCGTATACTCTGCCACTGTTACGCCATCCTCTGTCACCGCTACCGATGCTACCAGAGAAGAGCTTTCTATTGCCAGTATTTTCATTTTTCCAGTCCCTCCACTGTAATTTTCCTGTAATCAAAGCCCTGGCTTAAATCCTTCTCAATCCGAATTCGTATCACATGCTCCGGCAGAATTTCCGGAATCAGCTGTGACCACTCAATCAGACAGACTCCCTCTCCGTAGAAGCAATCCTCATAGCCAATCTCGTCCATTTCGCTGACATCACCAATCCGGTACACATCAAAATGATACAAGGGCATCCGTCCCTCTTCATACTGCTGCACAATCGTAAACGTAGGGCTGTTTACCGGCTCCTGAATTCCAAGCCCTTCTGCAAACCCCTGGGTAAAAACGGTTTTCCCCGTTCCCAGATCCCCATCCAGACAATAAACCTGGCCGGGACATGCCTGCCTTCCCAGGCTAAGTCCCAGATCTCGGGTTTCCTCCGGGCTGTTGGTTATGATTTCCATTCTTTCTTTTTCCTCCAATTACTCAATCACTGCCCCAAGCTGCTTTCCAGACCGCCTGTCAGCCTGAAAAACACTTTTTAAGGCACTGCTGCCTAAAAATCTGTCATCAAATTTACTCGTTCAGCCATACATTTATCCGAATCTTCACATGGCGGAACGGTCACATCAGATTCTCCTGCGCTGCCCTTTGGGCAAATGCTTACGAGCCATGTCATAAAAGGCCTCTGCCTGTTCTCCTAACACACGATCGGGCAGCAAATATGCATGAACCCGATCCATATAAAGAACAGTCAGTCCCCAGGCTTTATCCATCCGTCCCATCTGTTCCCAGGAAAATCCTGCCTCCTGTCCATTCTGGCTTACCCAGAGACCTTCTTCGCCAAAGGAAAGAACCATGGGATTCTTTACCGCCGGACTCTTCGCCTGTTTCCTGGCTTTGTTATAAAGCAGCAAAGGCTGCCACACAGTAAACAGAAGCACACATACAATCAGCAGAATCCGATACATCGTTGTCACACTGCTCCATTTTGTCACCAGCAAAAACAGGGCTGCTGCCGTAAACAGAATATTAAAAATCCCCAGCATCCCCCCATTTGCATGGTAAAGAGAAAACATCCACAGTTCCTTGGCGGAAAGCTGTACAGTAAACTCCATGCGCTTTCCTCCCGGTTTCTTTTTCCCGGCTTCCTCTTTCTTTTCTGGAATTTCTGTTTTTTCTTCTTTATTTTTTTCTGCAGTTCCAGTTTCCATTATTTTCCTCTCTTTCTGTTACAGCTTCATAGTCAGAGCAATCCGTTTCTTTGCCATGTCCACACTGAGAACCTTTACTTCCACAATATCGCCCACACTGACCGCTTCCATAGGATGCTTAATATACCGGTCTGTCATCTGGGAAATATGAACCAGCCCGTCCTGGTGAACGCCAATATCCACAAATGCTCCAAAGTCAATGACATTGCGGACCGTTCCCTTCAAAATCATCCCCGGCGTCAGATCCTTCATCTCCAGCACATCGGTTCTGAGCACAGGCCTTGGCATTTCCTCTCTGGGATCTCTTGCTGGCTTTTCAAATTCTTTTACAATATCTCTCAAAGTCAGTTCCCCAATCTCCAGCTCCTCTGCCAGCTTTTTATAATCGGAAATCTTTCGTCCCAGATCCCGCAGTCCCCCTCCTGTAATATCCTCTGGACGGTATCCCAGTCTGACAAGAAGCGCCTGGGCTGCATGGTAGCTTTCCGGATGAACAGAGGTCGTATCCAGAGGATTCTTTCCTCCTGTAATTCTCATAAAACCGGCACACTGTTCAAATGCCTTGGGCCCCAGCTTGGCAACCTTCAGCAGCTGCTTTCTGTCTGTAAATGCACCGTTTTCCTCCCGGTAGGCCACAATATTTTTGGCAATGGTTTTCGTGATTCCTGCAATATATTCCAGAAGAGAAGCAGAAGCTGTATTCAGATCCACGCCGACCCGGTTTACACAGTCCTCCACTACGCCCTGAAGGGCCTCGCTTAAATTCTTCTGGTTCATATCGTGCTGATACTGCCCTACGCCAATGGACTTGGGATCAATTTTTACCAGCTCTGCCAGAGGATCCTGAAGACGTCTTGCAATCGAAGCCGCGCTTCTCTGTCCTACATCAAATTCCGGAAACTCCTCTGTAGCCAGCTTGCTGGCTGAGTAAACAGAGGCCCCTGCCTCATTGACAATCACATACTGCACATGCTCAGGAATCTCCTTCAGCAGCTCCACAATGATCCGCTCTGATTCTCTGGAAGCCGTTCCGTTTCCTACAGAAATCAGGGAAATATGGTATTTTTTGATCATCTGCTTTAAAGTCCGCTTCGATTCCTCCACCTTGTTCTGAGGAGCCGTTGGATAAATCACCGCCGTATCCAGCACCTTTCCCGTAGGATCCACCACAGCCAGCTTGCATCCTGTTCGAAATGCCGGATCCCAGCCAAGCACTACCTGTCCTGCAATCGGCGGCTGCATCAGAAGCTGCTGCAGATTCTTTCCAAAAACCTTAATTGCTCCCGCTTCTGCATTCTCTGTCAGCGCGCTGCGCACTTCCCGCTCAATAGCTGGTCCAATCAGGCGATCATAGCTGTCCCGAATGGTCTCCTGCAGAATCGGAACCGTAAAAGGATTGTTTCGGGTAATCACCTGCTTTTCCAGATACCGGATAACATCCTCCTCCGGCGCCTGGATTTTTACTGTCAGAACTTTCTCCTTTTCTCCCCGGTTTAAGGCCAGAATCCGGTGTCCTGCGCACCGTTTAATCAGCTCCTCGTACTGGTAATACATCTCATATACTGACTGGATCTCCCCATCCTTTGCAGACGAGGCAATCATTCCCCGATCCATGGTAATCTTCCGGATATAGCTGCGGTAATCTGCCTGATCGGAAATCCGCTCTGCGAGAATATCTCTGGCTCCTGCAACAGCCTCCGCCTCTGAGGCAACCTGCTTTTCCTCTGAAACGTATGCCCGTGCCAGCCCTTCTACAGGCTCCTTTATCTGCTGAAGCCAGATCAGATCTGCCAGAGGCTCTAACCCCTTCTCCTTTGCAATCATGGCTCTGGTACGCCGTTTCGGCCGGTAGGGACGGTACAAGTCCTCTACCGCCACCATAGTCATAGCCTCCAGAATCTGTTTTTCCAGCTCCGGGGTCAGCTTTTCCTGCTCCCTGATTGAGGAAATCACCTGCTCCTTTTTCTCTTCCAGATTCCGCAGATATTTCAGCCGTTCATCCAGATTCCGCAGCACCTCATCATTTAGAGATCCTGTAGCCTCTTTCCGGTAACGGGCAATAAAAGGAATGGTATTTCCCTCATCAATCAGGCTCACTGCCGCCTCCGCCTGTTTATATCCAATCTGCAGTTCCTCCTGCAGAACCTTAATAATGTCCATTCTGTCTCCATCCTTGTCTGTTTTTTTCTGTCGGCTCTCTGCAGCCGTCAGGACATGCTACCATTATAATTCATATTGGCCTTATCGGCAAGTTCCACCTTGTCCCTCACAGGATTTCATGGTATTATCTTCTTTAGTCCGCTGATTCTGTGGAGCGCTGCCATCTGGCAGACCAAAAGCACCGCTGTCAGACATTTTATATACACCGGAGGATGATTTATGAATCAACAGCAATCTCAGGAGCGGCCCATTTACGACCGGCTGCCCTTTTTCAGTATTCTCGCAGGTATTCTGGGATTTTTAGCCTGCTGCAATCCGCCCCTACAGCTAATCTGTGGTTCCACAGCCCTGATTTTAGCCTGGCTCTCCAAAAAGGAACAGCCCTTAAAACCTCAGGCCATTGTTGGCATTATTCTGGGCTGCATCTGTATCCTGTTCAGCTTTTTTATTTTCTTTCAGTATATGTGGGCAATGAATATTATGGAAGATCCGGCCAATGCCGGCATAATCAAAGAAATTTACAGACAAACTCAGGAAATGCTGGAAAGCATGGCACCTGCTGCCCAGTAATCCCAGGCAGTCCCCTTTAGAGAGGGACTGCCAGAAGATCGATTCCCCAGCATACAAGCAGCAGATTTTTCGCAATCCAGTTTATCAGAATAATCGCTGTTCCTAAGATCAAAAACAGAGACTTTCTCTTTTTCGAAGCGCGCCTTCTGCGCCCGGAACATACTTTCCCATAAATGGCATCAGCGGCCCACAGGGCCGCTGCAATTACACTATAAAGCACAAAGGGATGATAAATCAGACTGTTTTTCCAATCACCCTGCAGCAGATATTTCACTGCTCTCGTTCCTCCGCATCCGGGACAGTACAGTCCTGTCATCAGATGGAAGAGACACGGCATACGAAACAGGCTGACAAGCAGAGACTTTATGCTCATGATTTTCTCCTTTTACAACTCCGCACGGATCATCTGAAGGATGCCCTTCTTTCCAAAAGCCTGACAAGCGCTGTCAAACTCCACTGCCTTTTCTTTAAAAGCAGCCTCCGTCATTTTCTCTGTTACAAATGCAAACTCGTCCAGACCGTCCAGAACCGTAAGCTCTGCCTTTCCAAAGACCGTTTCTACTCTGCTCCGGTTTTCCTCACAGTTTCCGTCTACACGGACAAAATACCGATAACTGGAAGTATCCATGGGCGCAATGGTCTGACGCTCCTCGCTCCAGCCAATAGCAATATTCATATTCTTATGGCGGACTGCAGCAATGATATCAGCAACAACAGCGCTGGCTGTCGGCAGCTTTCCTGCGCCGCTTCCATAAAACATCGTCGTTCCTACCATATTGCCCTTTACCATGACTCCGTTAAACACATCGCTTACAGAATAAAGCACATGATCCCGTCCAATCATAACCGGAGCAACCCAGGCATGTACCTGCTCCCCGTCTATCCGGCTGGAACCAAACAGTTTCACGGAGGCCCCAAGCTTTTCTGCATACTGAAAATCTACATCTGTAATTCTTGTAATTCCTTCCGTGTAGATATCCTCATAATTGACCTCTTTTCCGGTTGCCATTGCTGTCAGAATCGCAATCTTGCGGCAGGTATCGTGTCCCTCAACATCAGCCTCCGGATTGCGTTCCGCATAGCCCATGTCCTGAGCTTCCTTTAAAGCAGCTTCAAAGGAAACTCCCGCCCGATCCATTCTGGTCAGAATATAATTGGTAGTTCCGTTTAAAATACCGGTTATCTCCTCAATGACCTCTCCCTTCAAACAGCGATAGAGAGGACGGATAATGGGAATTCCGCCGCCTACGCTGGCTTCAAACAGGAAATTTACCTGATGCTCTCTGGCAATCGCCAGAAGCTCCGTGCCATGAGCCGCTACCAGAGCCTTATTAGAAGTGACTACATGCTTTCCCGCCATCAGACAGGCCTTTACAAAGGGATACGCCGGATTCAATCCTCCCATAGCTTCTACCACCACGGAAACATCTGCATCCTGCTCAATCACAGAAAAATCATGAACAATCTTATCCTCCACAAGACTTCCTGGAAAATCTCTCAAATCCAGAACATATTTTAAAGCAACCTCCTCACCGGCTGCCTCCGTAATCTGGACGCTGTTTCTATCCAGAATCTCGGCTACACCGGAACCGATTGTGCCATATCCCATTACCGCTGCATGTATCATATCCATTCCCTCACTTTATATTTTATTTATAACTCCTCTTACTCCCTTGCCAGAATCTTCACATAGTGAATCCCCTGATGCTCCTCAATTTCCTCCACCATCCGCGACACATTTCCCGTGTTGGCTTTTACCTCCACAGAAAGAGTCAGGGTTGCCACTCCATTTACTGGAATACTCTGGTGGATCGTCAGGATATTGGCCTTGTATACCGCCACAACATGAAGCAGATCTGACAAAAGCCCCTGTTCGTCATCCATCTGTACTACAAATGTTACTGTTTTCCCCTTGGTATTATCATAAAATGGGAAAATATCATCCTTATACTTATAAAAAGAACTGCGGCTGATTCCCACACGCTCCGTTGCATCCTGTACCGTCAGAGCACGTTCTGATTCCAATAGCTTTTTGGCTTCCACAACCTTCAGAAGTACTTCTGGAACCGCTTTCTTTTTCACCACAAAATACTTACTTTTTTCCTCTGCCATCCCCGGTCCTTCGCTTCCTGTTTATACTGTAAAACCGCATTTGTTCGTACGGCAAAAACATTTGTATTCACTTCGAAGATATTATCACAAAAAATAACAGGATGCAAGCATTTTTTCTGTTTGCATCCTGTTTTCTTCTTTTTTCACGTTTTCTTGTGTTTTTCAGCCCCTGGAGTCTGCATTTACAACCAATCCTTACGGCCTTTAATCTTCAGCACTGGCCTTTCGATCCGGACATCCCAGACTCAGCCACCGTAAGTAGGCGCTGATAAAGGGATCCAGTCCTCCGTCCAGCACATTAGCCACATTTCCCGTTTCCTCACCGGTACGCAGATCCTTTACCATTGTATACGGCTGCAGCACATAGGAACGGATCTGGTTTCCCCATCCGATCTCCTTTACGTCGCCGCGAATATCAGAAAGCTTCTCTGCATTTTCCTGCTGCTTTAACATATACAGCTTTGCCTTCAGCATCTGCATTGCCTTATCCTTATTCTGGAACTGAGAACGCTCATTCTGGCACTGTACCACAATTCCTGTAGGAATATGAGTAATTCGGATTGCCGAAGAGGTCTTGTTAATATGCTGACCGCCGGCTCCGCTGGAACGATAGGTATCAATCCGCAAATCATCCTGATTGATCTCCACATCCAGATCCTCCTCAATATCCGGCATAACATCACAGGAAACAAAGGAGGTCTGCCGTTTGCCTGCCGCATTAAAGGGCGAAATCCGAACCAGACGATGTACGCCCCGCTCTGATTTCAGATATCCGAAGGCATTCTCCCCGTTAATCTGAATCGTAACAGACTTAATTCCTGCTTCATCTCCGTCCAGATAATCCAGAACCTCTGTTTTAAATCCCATTTTATCTGCCCACCTGCAGTACATCCGGTACAGCATGCTGCACCAGTCACAGGACTCTGTTCCTCCGGCTCCTGCATTCAGACGGAGAATCGCATTGTACTTGTCATATTCTCCGGACAGCAGCGTTTCCAGACGCAGCTTCTCCAGATTCTTCTCAAACTCCTGAAGCATTTCCTCAATTTCCGGAATCAGAGACGGATCATTTTCTTCATATCCCATCTCAATCATCACCTGAATATCCTCGTACTCCTGCTCCAGACCACGGTAAAGCTCAACGGTATCCTTCAGATGCTTCGCCTCCTGAACCAGCTTGGTAGACTTCTCTGCATCATCCCAGAACCCTGGCTCCTCCATGGATTTGTCTAATTCATCGATTCGTCTGACCTTGTTATCCAGGTCAAAGTGAATCCCTCACTTCCACTAATGGTTTTTCAAAGGTCGATAACGTATACTTGAACTGATCTAATTCTACCACTGTGTCACCTTCTTTCATATAATAATCGCCATTTTCAACTTCTTTGACTCAACTATCATATCATCTTATCAGGCTGCCGTCAATCCGGCGCTTAGTTCTATCGGTTTCCCCCAACCACTGAAAAGCCCCCTGAGGCAGCTCCTTCAAAAGGAACTGCCTCAGGGGGTTTTCACTCGCTTTCTATCATTTGCCTCAGACGGGTTAAATTGTAGCCGTTCAGCCTTGCATTAAATTCTCTTCCGTCCGCAACACTGCTTATACTTCTTACCGCTGCCGCAGGGACAGGGATCATTGGGGTAAACCTTCTGCACTTCGCGCTTCTTCGGAGCCCGAAGTGCAGTGTCATCACGATTCGTACCAGTTACTTTCGCAGCCGGCTCTCTCTCAACCTTCTGCTCCACGCGAATGTGGAACAGAATACGAACAGTCTCCTCCGTAATTGCCGCTGTCATAGCCTCAAACATCTCAAAGGCGCTCATCTTATACTCAACAACCGGATCTCTCTGGCCGTAAGCCTGAAGGCCGATACCCTGACGAAGCTGATCCATATCATCAATATGGCTCATCCACTTATTATCAATTACCTTCAAAAGAACTACACGCTCAATCTCACGGATCTGCTCTGCATCCGGGAATTCAGCTTCCTTAGCCTCATACAGCTTAATAGCCTCTTCCTTCAGCATATGCTTCAGTTCATTCTTCTTGGAGACCTCATGGTTTTCCTTTGTAATCGTCTGCAGCGGAATCACAGGAAGCAGCAGGCTGTTTAACTCGCTCAGATCCCACTCATCAGGATTCTGTTCGTCAGAAAGAGACAGATCAACTGCATTTTCCACAATATCCGTAATCATCTTCAGAATTACATCCCGCATATTGTCGCCGTCCAGAACCTTCCGGCGCTCTGCGTAGATAATCTCACGCTGCTCGTTGTTTACCTCATCATACCGCAGCAGGTTCTCACGAATTCCGTAGTTGTTGTTCTCAATCTTCATCTGTGCCTTCTCAATAGCATTGGAAAGCATCTTATGCTCAATCTGCTCGCCGTCCGGCACACCCAGAGCCTCAAACATCTTCATCAGACGCTCAGAGCCGAACAGACGCATCAGATCATCCTCCAGAGAGATGTAGAAACGGGATTCACCCGGATCTCCCTGACGTCCGGAACGTCCGCGCAGCTGATTGTCAATACGCCTGGACTCGTGACGCTCTGTACCAATGATCTTTAAGCCGCCCAGAGCTCTGGACTCCTCATCCAGCTTAATATCCGTACCACGGCCTGCCATATTGGTAGCGATAGTAACTGCTCCGTGAACACCTGCATCTGCTACAATCTCAGCCTCCAGCTCATGATACTTTGCATTCAGAACCTTATGAGGAATGCCCCGCTTCTTTAACATCTTGCTGAGCATCTCAGAGGTTTCAATCGTAATGGTACCAACCAGAACCGGCTGTCCCTTTTCATGGGCAGCAGCCACCTCATCTACAACTGCATTGAATTTCTCCCGTTTGGTCTTATAAACAGCATCCTCATGGTCAATACGGGCAATGGGTCTGTTGGTCGGAATAGCAATCGCATCCATAGCGTAGGTATTGCGGAACTCCTTCTCCTCAGTCAGAGCCGTACCAGTCATACCAGCCTTCTTGTGGAACTTGTTGAAGAAGTTCTGGAAGGTAATCGTAGCCAGAGTCTTGCTCTCCCGACGCACATTTACATGCTCCTTTGCCTCAATCGCCTGATGCAGTCCGTCAGAATAACGACGGCCCGGCATAATACGTCCGGTAAACTCATCAACAATCAGAATCTCATCGTCCTTTACTACATAGTCCTTATCACGGAACATCAGGTTGTTTGCCCGAAGAGCAAGAATAATATTGTGCTGAATCTCCAGATTCTCCGGATCTGCCAGGTTTTCAATATGGAAGAATTCCTCAACCTTGCGGACACCATCCTCTGTCAGGTTTACGACCTTATCCTTTTCATTTACAATAAAGTCTCCTGTTTCCTCAATGTCCTCCCCCATAATGGCGTTCATCTTGGTAAATTCACCGGAAGCCTCACCGCGCACCAGCTGATGAGCCAGCACATCGCAGACCTCGTACAGCTTGGTAGATTTGCCGCTCTGACCGGAAATAATCAGAGGCGTTCTCGCCTCGTCAATCAGTACAGAGTCCACCTCGTCGATAATGGCATATTCCAGATCGCGCAGAACCATCTGTTCCTTATAAATAGCCATGTTATCGCGCAGGTAGTCAAAGCCCAGCTCATTGTTGGTTACATAAGTAATATCACAGTTATATGCTGCTTTACGCTCCTCAGAGGTCATGGGGTTTAAAACCACACCTACTGTCAGACCCAGGAACTCATGGACACGTCCCATCCACTCAGCATCTCGCTTTGCCAGATAGTCGTTTACCGTAACAATATGAACGCCCTTTCCTGTCAGCGCATTCAGATAAGCCGGAGCAGTAGAAACCAGAGTCTTACCTTCACCAGTTCTCATCTCTGCAATACGGCCCTGATGCAGTACAATACCGCCGATCAGCTGTACCGGATAATGCTCCATATTCAAGGTTCTTCTTGCTGCCTCCCGGACAGTCGCAAATGCCTCCGGAAGAATATCGTCCAGAGTTTCCCCATTGGATAAACGCTCTTTAAAAATACGGGTATTGTCCCGCAGCTGTTCATCCGTCATCTCTATCATCTTTGGTCTCAGTGCTTCAATCTTTTCCACAATGGGATAAATCATTTTCAATTCACGCTCACTGTGAGTACCAAATAGCTTTTCTATGAAATTCATAGTCCGTTCTCCTGTTTTCAATCGTTTCTTTGTGTTCTTCCTTCTGTCCGTCCCTTTTACAGGCTCTTCTCTTTCAAGTCAATCTTTTATATTGTAACACCAACCCCTGATTTATTCAAGTTTTCCCTGTCTGTTCATAAAAAATTAACTTTCCATTTACAAATTTCCCCTTTTCTTTCTGCCGTATTCATTCCCTCTGAAAAAACAGATAACATAAAACAAAAATTATGGTAAACCTGTCAAATTGCACAAAAACTATGTTCGATTTTTAACTTATGCACATTATCCACATTGTCCACAACAAAACCTGTGGATATCTTTTTTTATCCACAAGCAACGTTTTTCAGCCAAAATCGACTTATACACCAACTTATCCACATTATCCACATTTTTTATCCACGATTCCCTTTTCTTCAAAAGGGGATTTTTTTCTTTTACATTTTGTATACTTCTCATAAACTTGTTTTTTACAGAAAAAAATACATCCAAAACTCTTGACTTTTTCTGGGTTTCACAGATAGAAATGCAATTTATCATGGACTTCCAAGCTATCCTTTTTTGAGCAAAATTACAAATAATTGTCGGAACATTTTGGTCATTCTGATTGAATTTTTCGAACATGTGTGGTATACTGAAAACATCCCAAAAGAAGGAGCTGATGAGAATGCGTTATACGATTACTGGAAGAAATGTGAATGTGACTCCGGGGCTTCGGGCCGCCATTGAAGAAAAAATTGGAAAGCTGGATCGTTATTTCAATCCGGATACCGAGGTAATTGTGACACTCAGTGTTCAGAAAGACAGACAGAAAATAGAGGTAACCATCCCAGTCAAAGGCAATATTATCCGCGCTGAAGAATCCAGCAGCGATATGTATGTATCCATCGATCTGGTGGAAGAGATTATCGAACGTCAGATGAAAAAATATAAAAACAAACTCATCGACAAGAAACAGTCAGCTCAGGCCTTCTCCGCTCTCTTCCTGAACGAAGAGGTTCCTGCTGATGAAGAGATCCAGATTGTCAAAGCAAAACGCTTTGCCATGAAGCCTATGGATCCGGAAGAAGCCTGTGTACAGATGGAACTTCTGGGCCACAATTTTTACGTATTCCTGAATGCAGAGACAGAACAGGTAAATGTCGTTTATAAGCGAAAGGGCAATACCTACGGACTGATTGAACCAGAGTTTTAATGCAATGATTCAGGGCCGGCTTTTAAGCCGGCCCTGTTTTTTGCCTCGTCTTATGCCTATATCATCTTTTTTAGCCACAAAAATCCTTTCTTTTCCGACAATACTGCCACTGCCCACGCAAAAGCAATCATGGGAATAAAGATAAACAAAGCAATATTCCGTTCTGTCAAAGGAACCGGATTGTAAGGCGCCGTCCAGGAGAACAGATAGAAGAAATAAAAGTGAGAAAAATAAATCCACTCACTCATGCTTCGCATTCTTGGAAACAGCTTCCATGAGGAACAGGAAAGCCCCATAGCCGCCTCTGTCAGAAAATAAGCGGCAGGAGCAGCTGTAAAGACCATATTGGTGTTGCTGCACCGGCTTACTTCCTTATACATCAGATACACAAAAACAAGCCCGAAAACGGCAGCCGCCGGAAATGGCATTCGGGTCTTTTTTTCTGCAAAATGCATTCCCAAAGCAAGATAAAAGCATCCGTAAAAAAGGCCGTTTCGCATGGTCATAAACCTGGGCGCATACCACATAACCCATTCCTGAAATTTCATGGGCATCTTCTGTGTAAAATACCAGTTGTCTCCCAGACATCCAATCATAAACAAAATTCCCGTTGCCACAAGAATCTGCCAGGTCTTCAGACCTGCCTTTTTCATGGCCCACACAATCAGCACTGCTGTAATCAGCGCCGGAAGATACCACAGCTGGGCAATGGTGCTAGAAAAGAAAAAGGACCAGATATAATGTCTGACAAAGTCCCTGATGCTTTCTGTTCCGTGATACCAATTATAAATATCAATCGGCCAGTACAGCACGCACCAGAGCAGATACAGCCTGAAAATGCGCAGGCAGTAGGTAAATACCGTTCCGGTTCCGCTGCCTGTCATCCTGCGGCTTCTTCCCCTGGTGCCTGCTGCCGCGCTTTCTGCCAGTCCGCTGTTTTCCTCTTCCCCACAGTCTGCTGCGCCCCTTCTGCGGCTTCTTCTCTGCTTCCCCGTTCTCTCGGACAGTTCCAATGTCCGGCTCCTTTGGGTCCCTGTCTGGCACTCCGGCACCTTACGAAACAAGAGAAATCCTGCGATAATAAAAAATACCGGCACGGCCAGATTTGACAGCCAGCTGCCTATAAGAAGGCGCCACCGGCTATCTCCTGCATAAAAAACCTGAATCATATGGCGGGCTGCTACTAAAATCGCCAATGCAAATTTCAGAAGATCCAGCCCATAATACATCTTTCTTTTTTCCATATTCTGTGCTCCCACTAATCCAGGAAGGTAACAGCCTTACATGGCGTTCGATAATTGGCCGGTGCAATCAGAATTCCTGTTCTTTCATTGCTGGAGTGGATAACCTGTCCGCCTCCTATGTAAAGAGCTACGTGGTTAATATAGCTGCCGCTGCCGTAAAACAGCAGATCTCCCGGCTGAACAGCTGATATGGAGATCTCTTTTCCATTAGCCGCCTGATCTCTGGAGCTTCTTCCTATCTCAATTCCAAAATTCTTGAAAATACTCTGCGTAAATCCAGAGCAGTCAGCGCCATTTGTCAGACTGGTTCCTCCATAAACATATGGATTGCCCAAAAACTGCTTTGCATAGGCTACAATCGCTGTTCGTGTAGCAGAAGCCACTGCAGCAGATCCTGGACCTCCGCCAGCGAGAACTACAGATGCACTCGGCTTTTCGCCCTGGGAATTTCCTGCGGGCTTTGAACTGCTCTGCGGCTGACTTCCTGGAGCCTGACTGCCAGAACTGCTGCTGGAGCTGCCTCCAGGCGCAGCGCCCTGAATCACTGCCGCCTGAGGCGGATTTGAGCCGGAATCTGTTCCCGTACTACTGCCTGGCTGACTGCTTCCTGGCTTCACATCAGCTGCCGGCTTGGAGTCCTGTCCAGCCTCCGTCTGGCCGGACCCCGTCTGACTGCCGGATACTCCCGGATTTGCCTCGATGATCAGCTGTCCCTCTCCCGGTCTGGCCGCAGCCTGGCCGGAAGTATTTGAAGAATCTGTGCTTTCCTGCTTTGCCTCTACCAGAATCACCTGCTGCAAAGCTGCAATCGCCGCGTCTGCCTCCTGCTTTCTTCTGGCTTCTTCTTCTTTCTTTGCCGTTTCCTCCTCAAGAGAAACAGCCTGATCAAATTCCACCTCTGCCTTACAGTAATCCTTAGATACATATCCTACCAGGTCTGAGTCAATCTCCACCTGAAAAAACTCTCCGGCATCTGCCTTTACCACATAGCGGGCGCCCTGAGACAACAGCGTCAAAGTATTACTGGTCAGGTTCGGCTCCTCCCGCAGGCGGAGACTTTCTGTATTGATGGTAACAAATTCCCGCCCAATAGACTGGGCCAGGGTCTCCGCCTCTGCCCCGGTAATAAAATACTGAGCTTTGATAAATCCATTCACAGTACCAGACTGAATCCGGTACCATTTGCCGCCCTCTCCTTCCACAGTCTCCAAAATCGTAGCAGCACAGTTATTGTAAATCTTTCCTACAATATCACTGTCTGTATTCGCTTCCTTCCGGATATTCACATAATCTGTCACCTGGGAAACTGCAATATTCTCATAATCTGCCGGGGCTGCAACCAGCGTCACCGGATGGACAGACTTTGCCGCATCTGCATACACATGCATTGAAATCGTCCCTGCAAATGCCACACACATACAGCCTGCTGCCAGTGCTTTTACAATCGTTCTCATTGGTTGCCTGCCTCTCTAATGTTCTGTCAGATATCGTTCTGCACTGGTAACTGCATTTGCGCCGTCCGCTACTGCGGTTACAATCTGACGCAGCTGCTTCTTTCTCACATCTCCTGCTGCAAAAACACCTGGAACTCCTGTCTCGCAGGTTTCATCAGCTGCAATATATCCATGATCCAGGGTAAGCAGCTGGGAAAACGGCTGGCTGTTCGGAGTAATTCCAACTGCCACAAACACACCGTCCACCGAAAGCTCGGACTGCTCCTGTGTTTTTACATTCTTCACAGCAAGGGAATTCACTTTTCCATCTCCGCGAATCTCCTCTACTACAGTATCCCAGAGCACAGTCACATTGTCCAGAGCAAACAGCTTTTCCTGAAGAGATCTTGCCCCTCTCAGCTGATCTCTGCGGTGAATCAGATAAACCTGCTCGCACATCCGGGCCAGAAAAATCGCATCTTCAATCGCCACATCTCCGCCGCCTACAACAGCCGTTACCTTCTTCCGGAAAAATGCTCCGTCACAGGTGGCACAGTAGCTGACGCCCATACCGCCGAATTCCTCCTCACCGGGAACTCCCAGCTTGCTGTGCATGGCTCCGGAAGCAATAATTACCGTTTTTGCATAATAGGTATCCTTTTTTCCGATGATTCGCTTCATCACAGCAGAATTTCCAGTTTTCTCTGCCGCACTTTTGGACATCATGGAATCAGAAATTTCACGAAGCTCGGCTGCCTGCAGCTGTTCCTCTCCCTGCTGCTCCTCTGTCTTTACCAGCTCGATCCCCTCTACCTCATCCTCACAGAATACAGCCTCCAGCTGGTCTGCATGCTGACGCAGCTTCATTCCCAGATCAAAACCATTGATCCCGGGAAATCCCGGATAATTGTCTACCTCATAGGTACTCAAAACCTGTCCGCCGCTCATCATTTCTTTTTCAATAACCAGCGTATTTAACCTTGCTCTCTGGGCATAAATTGCCGCTGCCAGTCCTGCCGGTCCAGATCCGATAATAACCAAATCATACTGTTTTTCCATATGTCCGTCTCACCTCTTATAATTCATTTGACATAAAATAACTGCAAAAATAAGTATAACACAAGTTATTTTAAAGATACAGGCTCTTCTTAAAAATGTAAATGAATTGTAACCTTTTTTATGCTATAATACCCATAAAGGAGAGTGATTTTATGGCGAAAAAAGTTGTTCTTGTCACTGGCGCTTCCCGCGGAATCGGAAAAGCCATAGCGGTTAAATTTGCCAAAAAAGGATATAATGTAGTGATCAGCTGTGCTCACAGAGAGGCGGAGCTGATGCAGGCAAAAAAAGAAATTGAAGGCTATCAGGTTTCCTGCCTTGCCTTTCTGGGCGATATGGGAGACATGAGCACCTGCGAAACGATGTTTCAGCAGATTAAAAAACAATTCGGAACTCTGGATGTCCTGGTAAACAATGCAGGAATATCTTATATTGGACTGCTGCAGGATATGACCTCCGATGACTGGGATCGAATTGTCCGAACCAACCTGACCTCTGTATTTAACTGCTGTAAGCTGGCCATTCCCATGATGTTGTCAGCAGAAAAGGGAAAAATCATCAATATTTCTTCTGTCTGGGGTAATGTAGGAGCATCCTGTGAGGTTGCTTACTCTGCCACAAAAGGCGGAATCAACGCTTTCACCAAGGCTCTTGCCAAGGAACTGGCTCCCAGCAATATCCAGGTCAATGCCGTGGCCTGCGGAGCCATTGACACAGAAATGAACCAGTGGCTGGAGGAAGATGAACTGATCCAGCTGGTAGAAGAAATTCCAGCCGGACGGCTGGGCCAGGCAGAAGAGGTTGCCGACTTCGTTTACCATCTGGGTTACAAGGGCACCTATCTGACCAGTCAGATTATCAGTATGGATGGCGGCTGGACATAATTCTCTGATCACAAACCGCGCCGCGGCATCTTCCTGTGCCCGGCGCGGTCGCTTTCCGTATCAGTCCTGTTATCCACAGATTTTCTAAAATTTTCTGATCTCATCCCCAAAATCAGAGGTGTTTTCAATCTTCTTTATCACCACATAATAACTATAGGTATCGCTGGCCTTAACCAGAACACGCTCCCCCACCTTATGCCGCAGAATTGCCTTCCCCAAGGGAGACTCTGTGCTGATCATATTGTGCATGGAATTGCCCCGGATGCTGGTGACCAGCTTGTATACCTCCTCCTCGTCATCATCCTCCATGTAAAGGGTCACCGTATTATTGATTCCCACCTCATCCTCTCTGGATGTATCCGAAATAAGAATGGCATTTTTTAACATATTTTCCAGATAGCGGATCCGGCTTTCATTCTGATTCTTCTCCCGCTTTGCTGCATGGTATTCAAAATTTTCACTGAGATCTCCATGGGCCCGCGCTTCCTTTACTGCCTCTAAACACTCCGGACGAACAACCAGTTTTCTGTGCTCGATTTCCGCCTGAATTTTTTCCACATCTGTTTTGGTCAATTTTTCCCGCATATTTTCCCCTGCCTTTCTCTACTGTCAAAAGCTTTCTCCCGCCTACCTGAATTGCTACGCCAAATCACGAAATTCCTCTCTCCACCAAAAAGCTGCCCCTGCAATAAAAAGAAAGCAGATTACCCATGTCACAGGCTCACAGGCACAGACTGCCGGATAGCCCATTACCGGAACAATCCAGTATCCAAAAATCACCTTTCCAATCAGCTCCAGGCTGCTGCATAAAAGCGGAGCAATTCTGTGCCGCATTCCCTGCAGAGCATTTCTCATAATCACAAGAAAACCCATAGGCGGAAACATAGGAATACTTACACGAATATACAAAGCCGCATTGGCAATCACATCCCTGCTCTGGCTTCCTGTAATCAGCTCCACTGCCGCTGGTGCAAGAAAAACTGCAAAAAACAGAGCAAAAATCCACCAGGCCAGATACATGAAAAAAGCCGCCTTTACTCCTTTGGCAATCCTTCCTCTCTTTCCAGCTCCAAAGTTCTGACTGGCAAAGGTAGCGCAGCTGGAAGACAAAGCTCCGCCCGGCATCATAAACAACTCCACCAGACGCCGTCCACCTACCTGGGCCGCAATATAAACGCTTCCCAGCGCATTGATACTGCTCTGCAGAATCACGCTTCCAATGCTGTAAATCGTACTCATCATCGCCATACTAAGGCCAGTCACAAACATTTCTCCGGAAAGCTCCGGCGCTGCTTTTAAATCCTCCAGTCTAAAACGCATCTGGGCATAATTGCGCACAATATAGACAAAGCCCATTGCTGCGCTGATTCCCTGGGAGATGACTGTCGCTGCCGCCGCGCCCCGCACTCCCATGCCCAAAGGCCCCATAAATAAATAATCCAGTCCCACATTCAATCCGCAGCTGAACATCAGGAAATACAGAGGCGTCATACTGTTTCCCACAGACCGCAAAAGCCCCGCCTCCAGATTATAGGCCATCGTCAGCGGAATTCCTGCCAGGATTACCGTAATATAGCTTAAAGCGCCTTCCATTACAGTATCCGGCGTATTCAAAGCAGACAGCAGCGGACACCGCAGCGCCAGAAAACCTCCCGTCAAAACCACAGCCCAGATGGCAGCCAGCACCACCATCCATCCAGATGCCCGGCGGACTCCCCACTCATCACCTGCGCCGAAAAACCGGCTTACCACCAGAGCAAAGCCTGTATTCAGGCCAAAGGCAAATCCTGTAATTGTGCTGTAAAGCGCTGCTGTCGCACCAATCTGTGCAAGCGCTCCATCTCCCAGCAGATGACCGGCAATGGCAGTGTCTGCCAGATTATAAAACTGCTGAAACAGATTCCCCAGAAAAATCGGAAGAGCAAAAGCAAACAAAAGCTTCGCCGCACTTCCCTCTGTCATATCCATGACCCGTGTATTTCTTACTTTCTGCATCCTTTTACTCCTGGTACATATTTTGCATATCGGGTCAATCACTCCGAACCACAAATCGGGCACCCATTCTCTGTCCCCAACACCATATTATATAAAATAGCAGAAAGATTGCAATACCTTTCTGGCAAACTCCCTTTCTATTTATCTCATTATTTAGGCGTTTGCGAAACGCCACAAGCCGTATAAATATGGCATTTTTTTGTTTCTAAAATAAAATATCTCCTCAAGGTTTATGGTAAAATAGAGTTGTCGAAAAACTATCAACCAATCCACCTAAAGGAGATATATCTATATGATAACATATAAACAGCTCACTTTGGCAGAAATTTTTGAAGATTGCCACAATAAATTCGACAACGACAAATACCAGTTTCTTTCACTTCTTAATGACGCATTTTCAATCCGGATTGCAAACTTGTTTCGCGATTACCTATATCCCATTATTCTGCATATATATTTTTTCCAAACTCAAATGCCTTCTGTAAATAACCGGTTCTCTCGATTTTTGGTTCTCCATTTGTATTACCGCATCCTCCAGCCAATACCATACCTTTATCATGAAAACCAATATAATTTACAATACTGAATCTGTAAAATCCAACGGACTGTTCAAAAGCCCAAAATGTATTAGCGGCTGCTGTCATCAGTAATGCGCTGTCTTTTTCAGGATATTTTTCCACCCTTCCCATAGCAGGATGGGGATCCGACTGGGCAATAGAATAAAACCGCTCAAGGAAAGCTTTTAACCTTGAGGATATAGACCAATAATATAAAGGAGATGCAAATACAATACAGTCTGCCTCCATAATTTTAGGTATCATTTCATTGAAACAATCATTTTGTACACAAGGTTTTCCATACCGGCATGCATTACATCCAAGACATCCGTTCACCTGATGTTTTATAAGTGAAATCACCTCAATCTGGTTTCCAGCCTCCTCTGCTCCCTGTTTGAATTGTTCTACAAGCTGGGCTGTATTTCCATGAGCTCTTCCTCCGCCTTGTACAACAAGTATTTTTTTCATATTTTTATAACCTCATTCCAAGCTGGGTAGCCTCATAAATTGCTTTCTTAGCATCGCCTACCTGACTGCAGTCTCCAATACAATGAACATGGCTGTGATCAGTAATTGCTTCATACAAAGCATTTTCCGGTCTTGATCCAAATGCCAGAACAATTTTGTCAAAACCATTTAGTTTTTCTTCCTCTCCCTGATGTTCACATACAACACCATCTAACAGGATCTTTTTCACCTTTCTTCCCGGCAAAAATTCCACTCCTGATTTTTCCAGACGTGCCAGTAAATTTTCTCTTGGCCGTGCAGGTGCTAAAGGCACCATAGTATCTAACATATCTGTCAAAATCACCTTATTGCCGTATCCAGTCAGAACCTCTGCTGTTTCTGCTCCCACCAGTCCGGCACCAAGAATAATAACCTTCTGTCCTTTGATCATTCTCTTAAATTCCAGAATATCATTTGCTGTACAAACATTTTCTCCCTGAATTCCTTCAATCGGCGGAATCAGTGGATTTGCACCGCAGGCCAGTATAATCTCATCAAACTTTTCTTTCTCCAACATGGCTTTGTCTGCTGCTTTTCCAAAGCATAAGGTTACACCATACTTTTTACAGAATGTTAAATAAGTTCCTATTGTCTTTGCCAACTCCTGCTTCATAGGCGGAACAGATGCTAATCGATACTGTCCTCCCGCCTCATTTTCTTTTTCATATACGATTACCTGATGGCCCCGCTTTCCAAGAATCCATGCAACCTGAAGACCTGCCGGGCCTGCTCCTACCACTGCAATTTTTTTACGCTTGTCTGTCGGCTTAATTTCCCATATTCCTTCTTTTCCACTAAATGGATTAATCATACAGGAAATTCCAAATCCATCTTCAAAGGAATTTACATACAGACAGCGCTGCATACAGCCGGTACAGGTTAAAATCTCATCCAGCCGTCCTTCCTTGATTTTTTCAGGAAGATGGGAATCACAAACAGATTCTCTTCCCAAAGATACAAAGTCCATGGCACCAGAAACGAGGGCACTGGCAATTAAAGCCGGATCGTTCATACGTCCGACTCCAATAACAGGAATCGATACAGATTCTTTGACTCTCTTTACATTTCCAATATTAAATCCGCTTCCTGAATAATAAGAGTGAATTGCAATTCCGTGGGATACATGGATAACATCTGCCCCTGCCTGCTCCAAAAGCATACTCTGAGCCGCAGCATCTTCAATGCTGTTTCCGCCCTCATATCCCTCTTCTCCACTGATTCGGACACTTACCGGAAAATCTTTTCCACAGGCCTCTTTCACAGCTTTTACAATTTCACAGACAATTCTTGCTCTGTTTGAAATAGAGCCCCCATACATATCTGTCCGTTTATTTACTCCCTTTGACAAAAACTGAGCAAGCAAATATCCATGAGCTCCATGAATTTCCACTCCGTCAAATCTAGCCTTCTTAGCTCTGAGTGCTGCATCAACAAACTTTTGTTCCACTTTTTTAATTTCCGGAATGGTTAACTGATGCACTGAAATCATATTCATTTTATCAGGAATGGAAAAGGCCCCCACTGCTTCTAATTTTGTACTTCCCTTTCCCTGCATGCGTCCTGCATGATGAAGCTGGGCAAATATTCTGCTTCCATTCTGATGAACCCGCCCTGTCAGTCTGGAAAGAGAGGAAATAAATTCATCATCATAAATAGCCGCCTGCATGGGATATGCCAGTCCTTCTTCGCTGACACATAAAAATTCTGTAATTAAAAGACCAAAGCCTCCTAAAGCCCGTTCCCCATAATAATTCAATGCCTGCTCTGTAAAACGATGATCTGTACCTGCATAATGACTGTTCATAGCAGGCATAACCAGTCTGTTTTTTAACTCTAAGGAACCAATTTTTCCCGGTTCAAATAACTTCTGATACATACGTTGTTCCTTTCTTTTTCTCTACTCAGCTGCACCATAGACAATTACACTATCTCTAACATGGCATAGGATTTTTCCATTTTCCAGAAAATACTCTGTCATTGCCCGGATAATCCGCTCAAATACACGAACCTTCACATAATAGCTGCTTGTAAAACTATACCACATTCCAGCTTCCCTTACCAGCTCATCTAGACTTACAGATTGACAAGCTGTTAATTTACAAAACTGTTCATAAAAATCATTTAGTATTCGTGAAAAAGACTGTATATTGGTTTCTGCTAAATCTAATAAATTCCTGCAAAGTCCTCCATGTGCTACAATGCAGTATTCAAAAGGAAAGGTTTTCATCCTTTCTAAGGTTTCAAGAGTTCTTGTCCAGTCCAGCATATAAAGGATTTTATTATTCTGAAGCATATTAAGTCCAAATAAACTGTCCGCCAAATAGGCAACCCCGTCCGGTGTCACAAACCCCAGCTGGCTGGCAGCATGTCCCGGAAGTCTTAAAATCTGAAATATTGCCTCATCCACCTGAACTTCTATCTGTTCTGGCAGAATCATTTTATCTCCATGACACATCATTTCCTTATTATAGAGACTGTTATCCTTTCCTGTATAGGAATAAAAAACAGATTTCATTGCTGTCCAGTCCCCAAGAATTTCTGAGTCATAAACAGATAAATATAATTCTGCTCCATATTCTTTCTGAAGAAACGAATTGTTTTCTGTGTGATCAAAATGGGCATGACTGCAAAGCACCGCCCGAATTTCAATGCCGTGCTTTTTTAAGTATTGATCTAATTCTCCTCTTATAGAAAAGGGACCTGAATCCATAAGAATCCATGTTCCTTCTTTTATCTGGTAAAAAGGGATACAGCTGCCCCCACAATGGAGACAGCCTGTATTCCCTAACACATATTCTGTTTGTATCATGATGATTTATGATCTGCTTGCTTTAATCTCTTTAATCAGAGCCGGAATTACCTGTTTCAGATCTCCTACAATACCGTAATCAGCCATGCCGAAAATCGGTGCATCCGGATCTTTATTAATAGCTACAATAATATCAGAGCCGCTCATTCCTGCTACATGCTGGATTGCTCCGGAAATACCACAAGCAATGTACAGCTTCGGTCCTACTGTTTTACCAGTCTGGCCTACTTGATGAACATGTCCAATCCAATCAGAATCGACAGCTGCACGGGAAGCGCCTACAACACCTCCCAGTAAATCTGCCAGTTCTTTTAACGGTTCAAAGCCTTCCGGACCGCCTACGCCTCTTCCCCCTGCTACGATTACATCTGCACTTTCCAGATTTACGTTTTCA
Organism: uncultured Clostridium sp.; assembly: GCA_900538475.1. Classification (GTDB taxonomy): domain Bacteria; phylum Bacillota; class Clostridia; order Lachnospirales; family Lachnospiraceae; genus Brotaphodocola. The sequence goes on from UPYT01000023.1 coordinate 28,964, forward strand.
GCATTTAACTCCCGGATTACTTCAACTACATGGGTACGGATACGATCTGCAGCAATGTGAATATCCTCATGAATAATCTCTGGCTGATTATCGTCGTTTCTTCCTCCCTTTTTAAATACGCCAGGACGAACAGTACCAATCTGAGGACGATGTTCCGGACACATAATGGTTGCCATCAGGTTTCCGCCAAAAGTCGGTCTGGTCCATGCAATGTTTCCAGTTTCCTCATCATAATCTACTGCAGTACAGTCTGCAGTCAGACCAGTTTTCAGTCGGCAGGACAGTCTCGGTCCCATGTCACGTCCTTCGTTAGTTGCACCAATCATCATGGTGGTCGGACCATATTTTGTTACCAGTGCATATAATGCATCTGCATATGCATCTGTGGTGTAATGCTCATATTCTGGACCGTCTACTACGATAATTTTATCTGCTCCATATGCAGCTGCTTCTTTTACAGCCGGCTCTGTCTGATAACCAATTACTACTGCTGTCAGAGCACCGCCCTGTGCATCAGCCAGTCTTCTTCCCGGATTTAAAAGCTCCAGTCCTACGCTTTTTGCTCTTCCATCCTCACCAGTTTCAATAAATACCCATAAATCTTTGCTTAAAGCTTCCATGCTATTCCTCCATTATATAATGTTCGCAGTATTTAAAAGTTCGAACAGCTTTTTAGCCGACTCTTCGCAGGTTTCCTCTGCAATCTTGATGCCACCCTGTTTCTGAGGTGGAGTAAAGCTCTTCTTTACTTTAGTCGGTGAACCCTTTAAGCCGATTTTTGTAGCATCTACAGTAATGTCATTTACAGTCAGAGTTTCAATTACGGCACGATTTGCAGCCATTTTTGATTTAATTGTTGGGAATCTCGGGTTAAATGACGGCTTGGTAACAGTAATTACACATGGCATCTTCGCTGCCAGAATCTCATAACCTTCTCCAGTTTCACGTTTTACCAGTACTTCGTCATTTTCTACCTTTGCCTCTACAGCATAGGTAATCTGAGGACAATCCATGTGCTCAGCAATTTCCGGACCCACCTGGGCAGTGTCACCATCAATTGCCTGCTTACCGCAGAAAATAAGATCAAATTTTCCATCTTTCTCCTGGATCTTATCGATAGCACATTTCAAGGTATAGCTGGTTGCCAGAGTATCTGCACCACCGAATGCACGGTCACTTACCAGATATGCCCTGTCACCGCCAACTGCCAGACATTCTTTCAATGCTGCTGTTGCCTGCTGCGGTCCCATAGAAAGAAGGGTAATTTTTGTTCCAGGTACAGTATCTTTGATTCTTGCAGCAATCTCCAGTGCATATGCATCAAAAGGATTCACAATGCTGGGTACGCCTGCACGAATCAATGTATTGGTAACCGGATCAATTTTGATTTCTGTAGTATCCGGAACCTGCTTTACACAAACCAATATATTCATTTTCAGCACCTCATCTAATTTTATATTCTCAAATTGTTTTATTATTCTTCACCTTCCGGAGCTTCCCAGTACAGCATAGTTGCCATGCTTCCTACCTGACATACTACGTCATCCTGGTTCACAATCGTATACTGAATATTCAAAATTCCACGATCCGGTTTTGATTTAGAACGTTTTGTTTCCAAAACCTCAACCTCACAGTGAATGGTATCACCGATTTTAATTGCGCCTACAAATTTCCACTCTGTGCTCAGAGCTGCAATTGCAGAACCATCAACTAATCCCATACGTCCCCACAGACCGGTTGCAATACCTGCCCCCAGAAGACCATGAGCAATACGGCTCTTAAATGGAAGACTCTCTGCATAAGTTTTGTCAGTATGAATCGGGTTGTTATCTCCGGTAATACCTGCAAACAGAACTACGTCTGTCTCTGTTACAGTTCTTGATAATGTAGTAAATTTATCGCCTACGTTAAATTCGCTTAAATAAAGATATGAACGTTTCATCCGTCATTCCTCCTGAATCTATAAAATTTTGAATCTGAATACTAATGTTATTAATACTCTTTCAGAACAGCTCTTCCAACTACCATACGGCAGATTTCAGAAGTACCCTCACCAATGGTCAGCAGTTTTGCATCACGGTACATACGCTCAACCTGGTAATCATCACATAAGCCATAACCACCCATGATCTGAAGACCCATATCACAAATCCGAACACACATTTCAGAACAGAACATCTTGGTCATAGTTGCCTCTGTGCTGTATGGAACGCCAGCATCAATCATTCTTGCAGTGTTGTATAGCATTGCTCTTGCTACTTCAATTTCAGTAGCCATCTCAGCTAACTTAAATGCAATTGCCTGGTTTTCGCAAATCGGTTTACCAAAGGTTACTCTCTCCTTGGAGTATTTTGCTGCTCGCTCCAAAACACCCTGTGCCATACCAACTGCAACTGCAGAAATAGCAACACGTCCGCTGTCTACACATTTCATAAATAACGGGAAACCGCGGTTTAACTCACCTAATAGGTTCTCCTTCGGAATGCGCACATCGGTAAAAGTCAGAGGACAGGAGTAAGAACTGCGGTTACTCATTTTTTCCTCAGGTTTGCCTACTTCTAAGCCAGGTATGCCAGCCGGTACGATAAATACAGAAATACCTCTGCTTCCCTTTGCCTCCATATCAGTCTTTGCTGCTACCAGGAAGGTAGATGCATAAGTACTGTTGGTGATAAATGCCTTTGTACCGTTGATAACCCACTCGTCACCATCTAAAACAGCTTTTGTACGAATCTGTCCAGCATCAGAACCAGACTGCGGCTCAGTTAAGGCAAATGCGCAAAGATCTTCGCCGGTAGCTGCCGGTACTAAGTATTTCTGTTTCTGCTCTTCAGTACCAGCTAACAGAATCGGTGTACTTCCCAGAGATGCATGCGCATCAATAATGGAAGCCAGAGAAGAAGAATGTCGAGCAATCTGCTCCATAACCAGAATATCACTTAAATGATCCATTCCTGCTCCGCCGTACTCTTCCGGAACACAGATTCCTAAAAATCCCATTTCTGCACACTGTTTTACTTCGTCTACCGGGAAAGCATGACGACGATCCAGATCAGTAACAGTTTCTGCCACTACTTCATCAGCGAATTTTTTTGCCAGTTCCTGAATCATTAACTGATCTTCTGTTAATCCATACTTGTTCATAAAAATTACCTCCTGCTATATGTTAACTTATTAGTTTATCTTTTTTCAAACTCTGCCTTTTTTTCAGTTGCCATTTCCTTTAACCGAAAAGTTTGAACTTTTCCAGTTGCAGTTCGTGGCCAGTCGTCCCCATTCATATAAATGAAATATCTTGGAACCTGAAATTTTGCTAGATGCATCCGGCTGTATTCCTCTGCCAGCAGTCTGTTCTCAGCTGTATCTTCCCTTAACTGAAGAAATGCCATGCCAATATGTCCATGTTTTTCATCAGGAACTCCTACAACCTCCACACTCTGTATCTGAGGACAATTGCCCAGTACATCTTCTAAAAACTTTGGAGAAACATTTTCTCCATTAATTTTATACATGTCATCAATTCGTCCGGCCATAACCAGATATCCATCTTTATCGAAATATCCGCTGTCTCCTGTTTTAAACCAGCCGTCAGCGGTAAATACCCGCTTATTTGCTTCCGGACGATTATAATAACCTCGTGTAACTACTAAACCACGGCACCAAAGTTCACCGATTTCTTCTGCTGCACACGGTTTTCCTGTCTTCTGATCTACCACCAGATACTCAATTTCATGGCCGCCTAAAGCAGTTTCACCTGCACAGCCTCCAGGAAGAAGTTTTCCCACCCGGCTGCAAAGAATCTCATCTCCGTCAGAAGGTGATGTCTGCAAAGATGCTCCACATACCTCCGTCATTCCGTATCCAGTAATTACATCATCGACCTCAAAGCTTTCTCGAATTCCCGTCCATACCCATGCAGGACAAATAGATGCTGAACAGTAAACTGCATGAAGTTCAGGAAATTTTCTAGGTTTTTCTTTCAAGAAACGAATCAAGGTTATCATCTGGGATGGAACACTTAAAATATCATTTGCCCGGACTTTTTCCATATAGTCAAGTACCGGTTCTGCGGCAAATTTACCCTGCCGCAGAAAAATTGTTCCACCTGCGATGATTGCAGCCAACAGTCCTTCTACATAACCATATACATGAAATAATGGAAGTGGAACAAAAATACGACGGCCAATTTCAAAGCCTCGGTTAAGGCAGCTTGCGTATGCAGATCTCATTAACATATCATGAGTCAGCATGACTCCTTTTGGTGCCTTCGTACTGCCAGAAGTGTATATAATGTCACACACCTGATCTGCCGCTGTCTCTCCCTTACATGGCAGAAATTCTGTCTGATTTCCTTTTTCCAAAAAATCATTCCACTCTATGTAAGGAATATTAAAACTAAAAGATGCTCCCGGCATAATAACTGCCTTTAAAAGCTGTGTATTTTCACCTGTCAGCTGGATTTTACAGCCTGTTACCAGATAATTGGCATCCGACTGTTTTAAGACAAATTCCAGCTCTCTGGCTGACAATCCTGTGTTTACTGGAACCCGAACTGCTCCGATTGCATTAAGGGCCAGCATAACAAATATCTGCTCCGGGCAATTTTCAATTTGTACTGCTACATGATCTCCCGATTTTACTCCCATAGCCAAAAATCCTTTGGCTACGCAAACAGCCCATAATCTGGTCTCTTCATAAGTAAAACTTTCTCTACTCTCTGCCCCGACAAATTCTCTATCCGGATATCTAGCAGAAGAAACTTCAAAATACTCCCAAATTGTTTTCTTTTCCCATCCGGGATAGAGCCGACTAAGTTCCATTAGCCGGTCCTCTATAAACCCTTTCATATCTCTCTCCTGTATGAAATATTCAAACAGTCGGTCTGTTCGTCTTTATGGTATTGGATACATAATCGAAGCTAGAATAATTGCCTCAATCAATATGATTATCGATCCTACAACAGTAATTGCGAACAGGTGCTTGTAACCTTCTTTATGAGTCAGACCACAGCAAGCCAGAACAGTTACCATAACTCCGTTGTGTGGCAGGGAGTCCAGAGTAATACATGCACAGGATGCAATCTTGTGCAGTATGCCCGGGCTTACACCCATCTCTAAATACTTGGGTGCCAGAGTTTCCAGAGCCAGAGTCAGACCACCAGAACCAGAACCACATGCTGCAGACAGAAGAGAAGTTCCCAGTGAGAAGGAAAGCAACGGAGAACCACCCATACCAGTTGCAATGTTAACAAGAGTAGTATAACCAGCTGTCAGTTTTGCAACACCACCAAAACCAACTACTGCAGAAGTAGCAACAATTGCTCCCATAGCGTCAGAAACACCACAGTTTAAAATCTCAATCTTATTGTCAATCTTCTTCCAGTACAGAATTGCAATTGCAATCCATCCTGCTAATAAGGTCAGAAGTACGTCTACGCCAAAGAACAGCGGAATAACAACCAGTGCTAACGGAATAAATGCGATAACGCCATTGCCATGCTCTTTGCTCTCATACTCTTCCATCATTTTCAGAGTCTGAGCATCAGCACTAAAATGTTCACCTTTCTTTCTTGCAACTCTTTCCTGCCAGATACAGTATGCAGTTGCTAGACCAAAGAAAGATACTGCCAAGATTCCGGAATATAAAGGAAGCACTGCTGCAGAAGTTCCCAGATATTTAACCGGAATGTTGTTTACTACAGATGGTGAACCCGGTCCAATGTTAACAGCTGTAAAAGCACCTGCTGCAACGATAGCCGGAATCAGGTGACGAGGCAGATCTGCCTTTTTAAACATGTTCAGAGCGATTGGGTACATAACGAATACAATTACGTAACAGGATACACCACCGTATGCCAGAACCAGAGTAGTTGCACAAAGTACAATCATGGTATACTTTGTTCCCAGCTTGGATGTCAGCCAGTTTGCCAGATCCTCTGCACCGCCGCCTAACTGCATTGCCTTACCAAAGCTTGCGCCAAGGAAGATCAGCGGCCAGTAACTTTTAATGTAACCTACGAATGCTGCCATGTAGTCATTTGTTAAACAATCATAAACATTCAGACCAGATAACAGAGCCATAAGACCGGTACATAAAATTGCAGAAACTGCAATATTTACACGTTTCCAAATCAAAAATACCAACAGCAAAAGAGGTATTACTATTGCCAAAACACTTAACATATCATTACCCTCCTAAATTCCTCTTATGTACTCATTTTCTTGTTCATAGTCAAGGCTGTCATACACAGCACTGCTGCCAGAATACTGCATACTGCAGCAAACAGGAATGCTCCTGAATAACTTCCACTGGATGTCTGGATTGCGGTAGCAACGTTCGGTCCTACAATAGATGCAATTCCATATCCAGTAAAAATAATACTGTAGTTAATTCCATTGTACTTTGGTCCAAATGTATCGGAACTTAATGCAGAAAATACTGCCAGGGTTCCACCAAAGCACACACCGGCAATTACAATTGCTGCTACGAAACCGCCAAAGCCGGTAACTCTGGAAAGAAATACCATATCAAGAGCACATAACAGCATAACACCGATAACAATCTGATGACGTCCTAATACGTCAGATAATGAGCCTAACACCAGACGTCCGGCGAAGTTCGCTACTGCCATAATTCCTACTAAAAGTGCTGCCTGTGCTGCTGTAATTCCAGCTACTTCCTGTCCAATCTTGGAAGCATGGCCAATCAGCATTAATCCTGCAACAGATGCACAAAGCAAGGTTCCCCAGAGCAAATAACATCTCGGATCCCGAAGCATTTCTCTCCAAGTCTTTCCTTCACTTCCTGTAACAGATGCTGGAGCTTTGTAACCTTCCGGTTTCCAGCCTGGCTCCGGTCCATCAATATACCAGGAGGTTGCTACAGAAATTAAAAGGAAAAATCCTCCTACTAAACGAAATGCTGTCAGAACATTAAATTTTGTTAAAAGGAAGTTTGCAAGAGGTGCTACTATTAAAGAAGCCATTCCGCAGACACCAACTGCCATACCGGAAGCAAAGCCTTTTCTGTCCGGAAACCAGCTGACTGCAGTTACCACTCCAGGATTATATCCAAATCCTGATGCACAACCTGCCAAAATTCCAAAACTGATATACAGCATGAAAATATTGGTTGCAAAACCTGTTATAAACCACCCCAAGCCCCACATAATTCCTGCTACAATCATAAGTTTACGAGCGCCAAATTTCTGAAGAAGAACACCTCCTACCAGGCCCATGGCTGCAATAACCATTAACATGATAGAGTAGGCCAAAGTAACCTGTCCGTAATCCCATCCCATATAGGATGCCAGTTCACCGGAAAAAGCACTCCATGCATATACACCTCCGAAACAGAAGGTGTTACAGCAGATACAAAACAGTACCAGCCACCGGTTCTTTTGTTTTTTCTTTTCCATTTCTGTCTTATCCTTTCAGAGGAATCAGTCCCATTTCCTTTGCCTGAGCAAGCAGTTCATCACGGAATTTCGGATGAGCGATGGAAATAAGGGCCTCTGCACGCTGACGAACTGTCTTATACCGCAGTGCTGCAATTCCGTACTCTGTAACAATATAGTCTACATCATAGCGAGATACTGTTGTAACGTTGCCTGGCTTAAAGAACGGTACAATCTTAGAAATGGTGTCATTCTTTGCAGTAGAGTTTAATGCAATAATGGATTTTCCGCCTTCACTAATCTGTGCGCCCCGTACATGATCCAGCTGACCGCCAATACCACTGTACTGCCGTCCGTTTACAGTCTCAGAGTTAACCTGTCCCTGTAAATCAACTTCCAGACATGCATTAATAGAAGTCTGCTTATAGTTCTGTCCAATTACATATGGATCGTTTACATAATCAACAGGCTGCATCTGGAACATTGGGTTGTGGTCAATAAATTTGTAGAATTCCAGGCTGCCTGCTGCCTGTGCGCCAATACATACACCTGGGTTAATGGTCTTATATTTGTTTGTAATAACACCAGCCTGAACCAGTTCCATCATAGCTTCTGTCAGAGTCTCAGAGTGAACACCCAGATCCTTTTTATCCATCAGGTTTCTTGCAATCGCATCCGGTAATGCACCAATACCTAGCTGAATGGTTGCTCCATCCTCAATCAGGCTTGCACAGTAATCAGCGATTTTCTGGATTTTTTCGTTCGGCTCTGCTCTTCCAATGGTATACAGAGGAGAAACAGCTTCAACAATGTAATCTGCCTTATCCAGTTCAAATAATTTTCCACCAACAAACGGCATATCCGGGTTTACCTGAGCAATAATGCGATCTGCAGTTCTTGCAGCTGGCTCTGTAAAGCAGCAGGTGTTACCAAAACTACACATGCCATTTTCATCTGGCGGAGTTACCTGAATCAGTGCCCAGTGAGGATTTAAGTCCGGATTCTTTGCGAACATATCCGGCCAGTTGTGGAAGTTTGTTCCACCCAGGTAATCTACACGTCCATCGTGGTAAGCTGCACGGGATTTCGGTCCAATAAACAGGGAAGTATGATGGAAATGTCCAGTATATTTCTCATCTACATAAGCGTTTGGTCCCGGACTCATTCCATGAATGATTTCCACGTTTTCCAGTTCCTCATAGCGTGCTACCAGTGCATCTACGAGTGCCGGCGGTTCTCCAATCCAGTCCGCAAAAATAATTTTTTCACCTGACTTAATATGACTGACAGCCTCTTCTGCAGTCATCATTCTGTCTTTGTATTTCTCACGCCAATCCATATTTTGCAATCTCCTTTTTTTCAATCTCTTTTCTTAATTACCGGCTGTTTCCAGCCGGTTCATTTTTTAGAACAGGCAGTTACCGCCATCCTCAATCCAGGTCTGTCCAGTACAGTAAGATGCTTCGTCAGAACCTAAGAACAGTGCTACAGAAGTTGCCTCGTCCGGCTCTCCAAATCTTCCCAGAGGAATATTTCTCAGGAACATTTCACAGCGCTCCGGATTCAGTCTTGTACCTTCAGTCAGACGGGTTGCATGAGTTCCCGGTCCAAATGCACATACGCGGATTCCATATTTTGCCATCTCTAAAGCGGCAAATTTTGTAAACATGGTTACGCCGCCCTTACTTGCAGAGTAAGCACCAGTATTTGGAGAAACAATCTGAGATGCAACAGAGCTGGTATTTACTACAACACCTTTGATTCCCTTGTCAACCATGTGGCGGAGAACTGCCTGGGAAACAAAGAATGTTCCGTTCAGGTTAATATCAATAACTCTGCGCCACTGCTCCTCAGTACTATCCAATAAAGACTGACGTCCAATAATTCCAGCTATATTGAATAATACATCGATATGACCATAATGCTCTATTACTGCTGCAATTGCTTCATCAACATTTGCTTTATGAGCTACATCGCAAGGAATACAGAATACTTTATCTTCCTGTCCTGCAAATTCTCTGTCCAGAGAATCTTTTTCCAGGTCAAGGGCTGCTACCAGAGCACCTTCCTCAACTAGACGCTGGGCCAGGTTTAAACCAAGCCCATTTGCTGCACCAGTAACTACACAAACTTTGCCTACATACCGATGATGTTCGTAATGCATATAATACCTCCTGCTAAATGATGTTGACGTTTTACAATTAGATAGTTATTTTTTTGTCATTCAAAAGCAAAACCTGGGCTTCTATCTGTTCAAACGACAATCCACGTTATTATTTACTTTTATATAGAGCAAAAGCTGTGCCAACCTGTTCTTTTTTCTTTTGTTTATTACAGAAAAGTGTCATGGTTTTTTCGGAATCCTTGTAAAATTAATGTTTTTTTAGAAAATATTTTTCATTTATTTTTATTTTTAATTAAAATTCATTGAATTTTTTCTATGTTTTTGTTGACATTTTTCAACATAATTACTAATATATGATATATATATATTGATTTTTTTCAATAAAGGAGTTCTGTTACATGGAGCCAAAAATTCCTTATATCCGCATGCGGGATGTATCCCGTATTTATGACGAATTAAATATCGGTATTATTATTACAAATGGAGACGGGATCATCATATGGGGAAACCGTTATTACAGCCATTTAGCCCAGTTTGATATTCGTTCCTACTTTGGCCACGATGTCAGAGAAATATCAAAAAGGGAAGATGTTTCCCTTCCTACTACTACTTATATTATTGATTTGATTATGAAAACAAAACAGTCCCAGACCCAGCTGGTCCGCTATCGAACAGAAGACTATGTACTGACCACTGCCATTCCCATTTTAAATAAGGATAATGAAATTGACTTTATTGTATACAGTATCACCAACTACAGTGAACTTATGGAACTTCAGCAGGCGATCTCCAGTTCTACCATGAAGGTTCTTGCCTTGGAGAATCATTTGAGAAATATTCAGATTGATCAGAATATTGGAGAAAACATTATTATATCTGACAAAAAAATGTTTGAAATTTACGGACAGGCCCTTCGCCTTGCTCCCACCTCTGTTTCTGTTATGCTAACAGGAGAATCTGGAACTGGAAAAGATGTACTTGCCCGTTTTATCCATCAAAACAGCCTTAGAAAAGAACAGAATTTTATTCATGTAAATATGGCTACTATTCCTCAGACACTTTTTGAGTCTGAACTTTTTGGTTATGCACCTGGTTCTTTTACCGGTGCTGCAAAAAATGGTAAAATCGGTCTTATCCAACTTGCAGATAAAGGAACCTTATTCCTTGATGAGATCGGCGAACTCCCTTTGGATATTCAGGCAAAACTGCTTCAAGTCATTCAGAATAAAGAAGTCCGGGCCATTGGTGCCCTAGAGGCCACCCCGGTGGATTTCCGTATTGTATGTGCCACCAACCGGGATTTAATGCAGATGGTACATGACCATGAGTTCCGCCTGGATCTCTATTACCGCCTGAACACAATCGAGCTGAATCTTCCCCCTTTGCGGGAACGGCCCTCTGATATTACCCCACTTGCAACCTGGTTTTTAAATCACTACAATCATCAAAACCATTGTAATAAATACCTTACAAGTGATGTGCTGAAACGATTTAATCAATATCCATGGCCCGGTAACGTGCGAGAATTACAACATACCATAGAAAGTCTTGTGGTACTCTCCACTACGGAAGCGATTACCCCAGAAGAACTTCCCAGTGAATTTTCTTTTTACAACACAGCAGACTCATTCTCTTCCCTAGAAGAGTTAGAAAAACTTCCATTAAAAGATGCAGTGGAAACTTTGGAAATCCGGCTGATACAAGCTGCCCTTGACAACAGCAGCAGTGCTGCAGAAGCCGCTAAAAACCTGGGAATCGACCCATCAACTCTGTCAAAAAAGAGGAAAAAATATGGAATTTAACAATGAATTAAATATAGAATTTTCAGATGAGCCTGTCAAACATTCACCTGTCATGATTGAACTTTTTAAAAAGGCAAAAATTCTTTCACAAAACCAGGCATCTATTTTAATTTCCGGTGAAAGTGGAACAGGGAAAAATACCTTGGCAGAATTTATACACAAGAGTGGCAAACTGTCAAATAAGCCTTTAGTCTATGTCCACTGTAATGCGATTCCTTCTGAACTTTTTGCTTCTGAATTATTTGGATACTTTCCCAATGCATTTACAGGTGCCTCAAATAAAGGAAAAGCCGGACTTTTAGATATGGCAAATCATGGAACTATTATTTTTGATGAGATTAATGAACTTTCTCCCCAGAACCAGACTCTTCTCCTCCATTTTTTGCAAAATAGAACTATTACTCCCCTTGGCTCTGTCAACCCCAAAAAAATTCAGGCTCATATTATCTGTATTTCTGGAAGAAATTTAAAAAAAATGATTAATGAAGGCACCTTCCGGTTGGATCTCTATTACCGAATCTGTGTCGCCAACCTTTACATTCCACCAATCCGGGAACGTCGGGACGAGATTCCTTATTTCATTGGGTATTTTGTCAAAAAATATTCCAGCATCTATCACTATTCCCCCGATTCCATCTCCATTTCTAATGAAATGATGGAGGAATTAATTCATCTGGACTGGATAGGAAATATTCGTGAAATAGAAAATTTCGCCCAGAAAATATGTTTGTCAGAAAATGCCGAAAAAGAAATCAGAAATTATATTTCCAGATGGAAAGACTTCCATGAAACTGCTGTTCCCATTTCCCCCCCGTCTCCTACCAGGGCTTTTAAGCCACTGAAAGAAGCCATGCAGGACTATGAACGAGAATATATCCAAGCCACCATCAACGAAACTTCCAACCTTCAGGAAGCTGCGGACCGTCTTGGAATCAGTTTCTGCAGTCTCTGCCGGAAAAAAAAACTTTATCAAATCCATCGTAAAAAAATCTGACTTTGAGGATAAAAAGGGGTGCCTGTACCAGACAATTCCCTTCTTTTCTCCTTTGTCCATATATTCTTAAAAATTGAGAAACAGGGGCAGGAACGGTTCCTGTGAGCCGTTCCTGCCCCTGTTTCAGGCTGCATTCCGCAGCCCCTTCATCTCTATCAGCTTCCATACCGGTAAATATACGTTTCTCCCGGGCCGCCAAAACGGCTGACCTCTCCCTGCTCCCACAAATACTGCAGATGAGCAAGAATCTCGGAGGTGGCCATCCATTTCATCACCAAAGGATAGTTTTGAAAATTCCCTTCTTTATAATACCAGGTCATTTTCCCGGCTGCCTCAAAGGCACACATGGGCTTTGCAGAAAGAACACCTGTTATTTCATCCAGACGTTCTCTGTGATGCTCCAAAATCTCATCCACCCGCTCAGAAAGACAGGAAATTTCCCCTCGATGAGCTGGAAACACATGAGTTACCGGAAGGTTTCTGATTTTTTTCAGATTGTTAATATAATTGGCCAGCGAATGATCGCCTTCCTTATAATAGCCAATATTAGGCGTTATTTTATTCAGTACATGATCGCCGCAAAAGAAAATCCCCGCGCCTTCATCGTAGAATCCAATCATCCCGGGCATATGCCCCTTCAAATCAAGTACGCGAAAGCGATACCTTCCATAAGAAAACACATCCTGCTCCTCTGCCACGGAAATCTTTTCCGGCGGAACAGGAACAGAAATATCACTCTGCGGAGGCATATGCTCCAGAAGCTTTCCTGGAATCCCACATTTTAGAAAGCTATTTTCCATATATGCCTCTCTGGATACAGGATCCTGTCCTGTAATCTCCATGGCATCCCAGGCACTGCAGCGGATTCTGCCGAACTGCTGATACAGATTCGGCAGATTGCCGCAGTGATCTCGATGGGAATGTGTAAGGAGGATATCTGTTTTACTTCGATCCAAAGCCAACGCGTCAACTGCTTCCTGAAGAATTCTCGTACATTCCTCTGTCTCAAATCCCACATCAATGATACAGTTTTTTTCTTGGCCCTTTATGATATAGCTGCTCAGCTCCTTCAAAGAAGAACCTGCAAGAGGCAGCTTTACTTCATAAATATCTTCCGCAACCTGCTTCACTTTGTTTATTACTTTCTGTCATCCTTCCAGACAAACAGAATGCCCTTTTCCTGATATTCCTGAATCTGCTCATCGGTGTATCCCAGATCCTTCAGAATCTCCGGACCCTGCTCACCAATCAGCGGGCCGCCCTTGTATTCCGGAACACCCATCTCCTGGAATTTTACCGGCGGTCTTACCAGGGTTCTGGTATTGCCGTTGTCATACTGCATCTTGTACAGACAGTTGTTGGCCCATGCCTGCTCGTCTTCCAGAATCTCGCTCCAGGACTGTGCCAGGCTGAATGCCACGTCTGCTTCTTTCAGAATTGGCTGCCACTCAGCTGCTGTCTTTTTGCTCATAGCTTCCATACAGATATCGTACATCTCAGTACCAAGGCCCTTTGCCTGCAGATTCTGAATCGGGAAGTATCTCTCATCGTCAATCAGATCTTCTCTTCCCAGAGCTTTCATAAACTGCTTATAGTACATGTTGTAATCTGGCATACAGGTCTGAATAAATCTGTCATCTGCAGTTCTCCATGCAGAGTTGAAGGGGTTTGCACCCTCACGGATATTGATCGGATACTGCTGTGCAATACCTTCGTAGTTTGCAGCCTGAACCATCATACCCATGTTGTATACAGCAGTCTCAAACAGAGAGGTTTCAACCTTCTCGCCTTCGCCGGTCAGCTTTGCATGATACAGAGCAGCCAGGATACCAGCAGCCAGGTTCATTGCTACGTTGTGATCGCCAACGCCGGGAACAACGTTAAAGGGAACGGTTCCTCTCTGACGCAGGGAATCCAGATATCCGCCTCTTGCAAAGAATGCGGTAAAGTCAAATCCCGGAAGATCCTTATCCGGACCATACTCACCGTAACCGGTAACGATTGCGTAAACCAGCTTCGGGAATCTTACCTTCAGAGTCTCATAGTCAAGACCTGCTCTCTGCAGAGCCTGTATTCTCCAGTTGGTAATCAGAACGTCTGCATCCTCCAGCAGTTTAAAGAAAGCCTCTTTACCTTCCGGAGTTTTCATGTTCAGAGAAATACATCTCTTATTTCCGTTCTCCAAATCCCAGGTTGTATTCTCATACATATCCAGAGGTCTTCCCTCGGAGGGAGCGGTATGTCTCAGCGGATCACCCTTTGCAGACTCAATTTTAATAACGTCTGCACCGCAGTCTGCCATAAAACGGCCTGCGCCTGCTGCTGCAATAAAGGTAGCAAGCTCTACAACTTTTACACCTTCCAGTAACTTTTTACTCATTGCTATATCCTCCTTTATACTCTGCTTTGTTTCCCGTTTTTTCCAGCTTATTTATCCAGTGCTTCCATAATAGCCGGAATTACTTTATACAGATCTCCTACAATGCCGTAGTCTGCAATTTCAAAGATAGGAGCATTCTCATTGGTATTGATTGCAATAATCTGCTCGGAATTCTGCATACCTGCTACATGCTGAATCGCGCCGGAAATACCGCAGGCAATATAAATTTTCGGTTTTACTGTGGTTCCTGTCTGACCAACCTGATATGCATGGTCAATCCAGCCTGCATCAACTGCTGCTCTGGAAGCTGCAACAATTCCGCCCAGCTTGTCAGCCAGCTGCTTTAACAGCTCAAAGCCTTCAGGCTTTCCAAGACCCATACCGCCAGATACAATAATCTCAGCGTCAGTCAGGGATACGGTATCCTTCATGGTCTTCACAATTTCAAGAACCTTGGTACGAATGTCGCCTTCCTTAAACTCTACGTTCAGCTTAATCAGCTCGCCCTTGCGGCCTTCCTCAAATGCTGCTTTTTCCATAACGCCCGGTCTGACAGTAGACATCTGCGGACGATGGTTCGGGCATACGATGGTAGCCATTAAGTTTCCGCCGAATGCCGGACGGGTCTGTTTGATCTTCTTATCTTCCGGATCAATCTCCAGCTTGGTGCAGTCTGCAGTCAGACCGGTATTTGCCTTAACTGCCAGACAGGGACCCAGATCACGTCCGATATGAGTTGCGCCTAACAGCACGATCTCCGGCTTATATTCCTCAATGGCATCGTTGATTACCTTGGTGTATGCATCGGTACGATAGGTTGCCAGCTCTTCATGATCTGCCACATATACCTTATCTGCGCCATACTCAAACAGCTGATCTGCCAGACCTTCTACATGATGTCCGCAGAGAACTGCGCAGAGATTACATCCTACTTCGTTTGCCAGCTTCTTTCCCTCGCCCAGCAGCTCGATAACAACCGGCATAATCACGCCGTCTCTCTGCTCTGCAAATACCCATACATCCTTATATGCGCTTAAATCCTTTACTTCCCGCTCTTCCTCTGTTTTCTCAATAGCCTTGAAAGGACATTTCTCTACGCAGACACCGCATCCAGTACAGGCAGCGCCAATGACTGCGATCTTGTTTTCCATGGTAATTGCTTCAAAAGGACAGTTCTTTACGCAGATGGAACAGCCTTTACATTTTTCTTTGATTACATTTACTGCCATTTTCTATACATCCTTTCCCTTTAGATATAGTGTTTCTCTCTCAGCTTGTCAACAAGTACCGCACTCATTTCCTGAATAGTTCCGCTTAACATCTCGCCTTTGCCCTTCTGCGGCGGTGTAAAGGAACGGAACACCTGGGTCGGGGATGCGTTAAGGCCGCAGTCCTTCGGATCCAGCTCTACTGCATTGTGATCCCAAACAGTAATTTCTTTCTTATATGCATCAACGATGCCGCCGATGCTCATGTATCTGGGCTGGTTCAGCTCTTTTACTGCAGTCAGCAGGCAGGGAGTCTGTACCTCAATGATCTCATATCCATCCTCCAGCTGTCTCTGAACAACAGCCTTGCCATCGCCCATCTGAATATCCTGAACGTAGGTTACAACCGGAAGACCCAGTCTCTGTGCCACCTGCGGGCCAACCTGAGCAGTATCTCCGTCGATTGCCTGACGTCCGGCAAAAATAACATCTACATCTCCAACCTTGCGGATACCTGCCGCAATGGTGGTAGAGGTTGCGCAGGTATCTGCGCCGCCGAATGCCCGGTCACTTAACAGATATGCCTCATCAGCACCCATAGCAAGGCACTCTCTCAGCATGTAGGTTGCCTGTGGCGGTCCCATGGTCAGAACAGCAATCGTGGCATCCGGATTCTGATCCTTAATCTGAAGAGCTGCCTCCAGTGCATTGGCATCATCCGGGTTTAAGATACTGGGCACACCGTCACGAATCAGGGTTCCCTTTACCGGATCAATTTTTACTTCATTGGTATCTGGCACCTGCTTTACACATACTAATATCTTCATTCTCTCAGCTCCTCCTATTTCTTCAGCAATTTTCCTGCGATTACCATCTGCTGTACCTGGCTGGTACCTTCATAAATCGTAAATACGCGGCAGTCACGATACATTCTTTCTACCTTGTAATCCTTGATGAAGCCGTATCCGCCGTGAATCTGTACTGCCTTTGCAGCAATTTCATTGCAGACCTCTGCTGCATAATATTTGGCCATAGATGCTGCCATAGACGCATCCTGGTGAGTATCCATTAAGTAAGCAGTCTTATATACCAGATTCTTTGCTGCCTCCAGCTTGGTTGCCATATCTGCAATCATGAAACTGATAGCCTGGAAATCTGCAATTCTTCTGCCAAACTGTTTTCTCTCTTTTGCGTATTTAATTGCCTCGTCCAAAGCGCCCTGAGCTACGCCGATAGCCTGAGCTGCAACACCCAGACGACCTGTATCCAGAGTCTTCATTGCATTGATAAAGCCTTTTCCTTCTTCGCCCAGCAGATCGCTCTTATGTACTCTTACGTTATCCAGAATAATATCACTGGTAGCACATCCGATTACACCCATCTTGTTCTCCGGCTTTCCGCAGGAAACGCCCGGAAGCTTCATGTCTACTACGAAAGCAGAAATTCCTCTGGTTCCTTTGGTCATATCGGTTTTTGCATAAACAACTGCCCAGTCTGCCAGAGGAGCCATGGTAATAAAGGTCTTACGACCATTTAAAATATAGTAATCTCCATCCTTTACTGCTGTTGTAGTCATGCCGCCTGCATCGGAACCGGCGCCCGGCTCTGTCAGTGCAAAGCAGACTTTCTTTTCACCCTTTACAACCGGTGTCAGATATTTTGCCTTCTGCTCTTCTGTTCCAGAAAGCAGGAACGGGCCGCCGGATAAGGAGTTAGGAGAAGAAACATAAATGCTTGCTACACCGCTGACTCTTGCCATCTCTTCCATAACGATTACATAGGAGCGTGCGTCTGCGCCCTGGCCGCCATACTCCTTCGGAACCTTAATTCCAAAAAATCCGGCCTTTGCCATTTTGTCTAGAATTTCCTCCGGGAATACCTCGGATTCCTCCACCTCGTCAAGGATTTCCTTGGTCAGCTCTGTCTCAGCAAATTCTCTGGCCAATTTCCTCACTAACTCATGCTGTTCTGTAAAATACATGCTTGTTCCTCCTTAATGTTTTAGGTTTATCATTTCGCCTGCCTGAACTCGAAGTTCCCTGGAAAGGACTTTTCCGCTGGCGTTGATTGGAAAGTTTTGAAATGTCAGAACGTACTTTGGAACCTTGTAATCAGAAAGGCGGGATTTTACATAAGACCTTACCTTTTCCTCATCAATCACAGCTCCGTTCTTTGGAATAATACAGGCTGCAATCTCTTCCTGCAGAACCTTTGCAGGAATGCCGATTACCTTTACCTCTTCCACTTCCGGCATTTCAATAATACAGTTTTCTATTTCTGCGGGAGAAATATTTTCCCCGCTTCGAATAATCATTTCTTTCATTCTTCCGGTTACATGAAGACATCCATTCTCATCCACATAACCAAGATCCCCTGTGTGCAGCCATCCATCCGGATCCACAGCCGCCTTTGTTTCCTCCGGCCGTTTATAATAGCCCTGCATCACATTATATCCCCGGACCACAATCTCTCCGCAGATTCCCGCATACCGTCCACAAACATCTTTACGGCAGCCCTCCACCGACTCATTCCGGGTGGCATCGGACTGCTGTATCGCAAACTCAATATCTGGAATCGGACGCCCTGATGTGTGGGATTTTAACTCCAGAGAATCTTCATAGTCTGAAATTGCAATACAGGGAGAAGCCTCTGTCTGCCCATAGGACACCTGCAAATGCTTCATTCCCAGTTCCCGGCAGATTTCCTCGTATTCCACCGGAAGCACAGGAGAACCTGCAATAATACCGCTTTCCAGAGAAGAAAGATCATACTGTGAACGGTTCTGGTTATGAAGAATTGCCAGAAACATGGTAGGGACACCATTGAGCACTGTACACCGGTACTTCTGCACCTGTTCCAGTACATCTATTGTTTTATAGTATTTCAGAAGATGAGCCTGAGCCCCGCTGTGAATACAGCAGAGAATTCCCGCTGTTATTCCAAAGCAGTGAAACAACGGTACGGAAATACACAGCTTGTCCTTCTGACTCCAGCGCATCTGTCTGGCAATCTCTGCCGAGTTATTCACCAGGCTGAAATGAGACAGCATTACCCCTTTCGGTCTGCTGGTTGTGCCTGACGTAAACATAATACAGGCCGTATCCTCCGGCATTACCTCAGCTTTTCTTTCGTCAAGCTTCTTCTTTTCCCGACCGGAGAGTTCCAGAGGAAATCCGGCTCTCTGATACCATTTATTCGGCGGATCCCCCTCCAGAGGAACAATTTTTTTCAGGTATGGAAGGGTTTCTACAGGAATCTTCTTTAGAAGATCTTCATATACAGTGCTTTTACAGCCATATCCGTGAAACAGATACTCTATATCATTATCCCGTAAAATTCCCTCCAGCTCATTTTCCTTATAACAGGTGTTGACCAGCACTGCCGCTGCACCTATCTTCAGCAAGGCAAAAAAGCAAAACACCCAGTTGGGGCTGTTGACGCTCCATATGGCTGCATGGCTTCCTTTTCTGATTCCCAGTTCCAGATATCTGACTGCCAGAAAATCAGAAATTTCATCCATTTCTTTCCAGGAATACAGATAATCCCGATATCCGATTCCCGGACAGTCCGGAGTTTTTTCGGCCCGCTCTCGCAGGATTGTTCCGATTGTTTTAGAAACTAGACTCATAATCTGCTCCCCTGCCATCGAGGCAAGCTGTATACTTGTATACAACTTTCTTTACACGATAAAACGCGCATCACACGCGTTTTATCGGATAACATCCTTATTTTGTATCAAACTTTGTAGCAATCATATGTACTACATATGGAATCATAATAACCGGAATCGTCAGGTACCCAAGATAAGCATAACCAACTGCTACGATCTTGTTCAGACCAAGCTGAGCAATCAGGAATGCTAAAATAGTACATACCAGGGTAACCATAATAACATTTTTTCCCGGTTTTGCAGTCGGGTCAAAGTTCTTATCCAGAGAAGTACATACACGATTAGACATACCTGCAATCATATTTACTGCTGTAGAAACAGAGCCAAGAACGATCAGGATAGAAATAATCGGTCTTAATACAGACGGTGCAACACCTCTGTTTACCAGAATCAGCAGCGGAATACTCTCAGTTGCAAAGTTCGGATCATTGGTAATTGCCATCAGACCAAGAACTGCCATCAGACAGGTAATGCTATTTACGAAGAATCCATAAACCATAGAAGTCTTTGCATCATCTGGACTTTCAAAAGGCTTTGCATGCTGGAACAGCAGTCCAATAGCAGCAAGCTGGAATGCAGCATACACGATGCTGGTCCATAAAGCCTTTCCTGCGGGAGCTGGATTTGCTGCGCTTGCTGCAATATTTGCAGAAATATCGCCCCACTGAGCAATGATGTTGGGGATATATACAATAAGCAGTCCTGCAACAATCAGAACCGAAAGAGTGGATGCCACCTTACGTACAACGTTGGTGCCGTAAACGGCAACTATGAAGATAAACACGCCTACAAAAACAGTTCCTACCCAATGGTTAATGCCAAATGCACTTTCCATGGTACTTACACCGGTTGCAAAGGCAGCGGCCGGAGCAACACAGATCGTTACAATATACACCAGCTCATACAGGTTGGAAAAAATCGGTGAATATTTGCCGTAAAAGCTGTTATTAAAGCTTCTGTAGTCATATACGTTGTGCTTCTTTGCATAGCGCAGTCCATACCACTGATAAAAAGCACCAATAAACTGTGCTAAAATACAGGTTGCAAATGCCCATACACCAAACTGTACAAAGTACTGTCTTAACTGGTTACCTGATGCAAATCCGCCTCCGAACTGTGTGGTAAACCATACAAAAGCCACACCAACTGTAACCGACATTTTGTCTTTACTAATCATACTTGGTTCCTCTTCTCTTCTTTAAAAATATACTTTGCTCTGATTTTCCCCTTCAATCAGAACATTTCCTTAAACGCCTGAATCATCGTATTGGCCTGCTCGTAGTTTACCATCTGACGGTCAACTTCAATATTCAGGTTCATGAGACCGGCTGCATCGCATGCTCTCTTAATCGGAACATAGTCAAACTCTTCCGGATCACAGAATTTGGTCATCAGAACAATCACACCCTTGGCATCGTGTTTCTTTGCCTGCTCTACAATGTAGTCCACACGCTTTTTATCCTTATCATAAAGCAGTGTGCAGTTGTCCATATCTGCAAATTTCTGAGCCAGTGCATCAATCGGATTATCCATCTCCGGAATATCGGTCTTGTACTGTCTGGATTCATGAGCCACATCATCAAAAACAACCTTAATGCCGTTGTCATCAAAAATCTTTAACAGGTTCGGAGAATCTGCAAGAATTCCGCTTACCAGAACACGAACCTTGCCCTCTGCCTTCGGCCCCTTCTTCAGTTCCTCATTAATCTGCTTAACAACAGCCGTATGCTCTTCCGGAAGCATAAACCATGCACTCTTGAATACATCGCTTCTCTCAGCAGCAGTAATCTCTGCCTCTGAAGCAAGCTCTGCAAACTCTCTCATAACTGCATTGTGCTCGTTGTAAATCCGGTTAGACTCAGCCAGTGCAAATTCAGAAAAATGAGCGCCGGTTGCTGCCTCTAAATCACGGATAACTCTTATATAACCGTCTCTTGTAAACTTTACGCCGTAAGCCGGTTTCCGGTTCTGCGGATAAGTCATGGGAATAAACGGAATATCCTTTACTGCATATTTCCAGTTCTGTCCCAGGGTCTTTAAGGAGTCGCACAGAGAAGGAATGATGATGGCGGAAACTCCGTCATACTCGCCCTTCAGTCCCAGCTCCAGAATAGACTGCATAATGGAGCAGATGAAAGCCGGATAATACTTCTTGGACTCATTCAGTTCCATGTCGGCGCCCCATACGCCCATGGGAACCATTCCCATAGAATGAATAATTTCCTGAGGAGTGTAAACGGGAGCAACAGCTACAACCTTTTTGCCCTCAGCCAGATATTTTTCCAGCTGCTTTTTCGGAGCTGCGGCAACCTCATGAAGCTGCGCAAATAATTCCTTTACTGCCATTTTAATTACCTCCTTTGTTTGCTTCCATAATTTCCATCAGGCCCTGAACGCGGGTATCATACTGAGCCTCGGAGAAGTTTCTCGGGTCTGCCTGATCGCCGTCGAAGGAAGCTACCGGAATATCGCAGGCCTCACCAATCTGTCTGCTCATCTCCGGCATAAATCCGGACCACAGCTTACAGGAACGGTTGGTATGAACCAGAAGTCCCTCTACATGGTTATCCTTACAAAGCTTGATTCGTTTATCTCTTGCGTGTTCCAGGTTCATGGCATTCGGTACGTTTGCGTAAGCCCGGCACATTCCGTCAAAGTCATCATAGATAAATCCGAATGCATCTGCATAAATGGTGGTTACCATGTTAATGCCTCTGCTCTTTAAACCGGTGGAGGTTACTCTCAGCCACGGCCAGCAGGCAATACCTTCAAACATGATGCGGTATTTTTCCTCTGCGCGGAATGTGGAGGTTCCTTTTTCATGATTCTCTTTGTATTCCTTTAACAGGGTTTCCATTGCGTCAGCAGCTTCTTTCTTACCGCGGGCAGTAACCATAACTGCCATGTGGTTTAACAGGTCGAAGCCATTGAACGGAGACGGTGTATATTTTGCCTGCTCTGTTGCCTCCAGCCATGCACGGCTGGAACGTCCGGAAATCTCCATAACCTCTTTGAAGCGCTCATCGCTCCATTTCTTTCCGGTGTACTCCTCCAGCTGGTGAATCGCATCCCAGAACTGAGCCTTTATGTACTCAACCTCTGCATCAGATACTTCATAATCCGGGTTAAACGGAATATCGATCATAATCATGGGAATATCCAGCTCTTTGGCAATATTCTCATACCATTTAATCATACAGTTACAGATGTTGTTGCAGCACAGAACAAAATCAGGAAGCGGCATGTTCTGCTCCGGAGCATCCTTTACCTTCATGTATGCAAGAGAAGTTCTTGCATATGCGCAGATATCATTGGAATAGCCCTCGCCCTCACTGATATTACACATTCTCTCGCCGCCGCCTCTGGCTGCAATTGCTGCTGCCTGGTTCTCCGGATAGCAGACATACAGTCCCAGTGTTTCCGGAATCTCTACCGGGAAGTTACTGGCGCACCAACCTACCATTTCGCCTCTGGCCTTTGCCTCTATGGCGTCGCTGTAAGCCTTCGCTGCAATCTGTCCCAGTTTGAATTTCGCTGAATTCGGATCCGGTGCAGGTCTGCTTTTCTTTACTTCTTCACCCATAATGAAAACCTCCTTTATGTTTCATTCCTTTTATTGAGCAGTGTTTTCGCCACTCTTTATTTTATCATAAGCGTACAGGGAAGCTCCCAGCGCACCCATGAGTTGGGCCATGTCATTGTATGCAATCTCAACCCCAAGCTCCTTCGCCATAGCATTTCTCACGCCGGCATTTCTGGCTACGCCGCCGCTCATGCATACCTTTTCTCTGACTCCTGCTCTTCTGACCAGGGAAGCCACTCTTGTTGCTACGGACTGGCAAATGCCTGCCACCAGATCCGGAAGATTTGTTCCTGCCGCCAGCTGAGAAATCACCTCTGACTCAGCAAACACCGTACAGGTACTGGAAATACTGGCCGGATTCTCTGATTTGGCCGCCTCTACCTCCAGCTGCGAAATATCCAGCTTCAGGATGTTTGCCATAACATCCAGAAACCTTCCTGTTCCTGCCGCACACTTGTCATTCATAACAAAATTCATCATACGGCCTTTTTCATTCAGGGAAAGTACCTTGGCATCCTGTCCGCCGATATCAATAACCGTATGAACATCCGGAAAAACGAAATGGACGCCTCTGGCATGGCAGCTTAACTCGCTGACTTCGCCTTCCGCCTCCTCAAACAGCTTTCTTCCATATCCGGTAGCAACGGTACAGGCAATGTCATCTCTGGTCAGCCCTGCGTCCTTCAGCACCTCTTCCAGTGCCAGATGAGGGCCATCTGTTCCTGTCCCTGCCACAACAATGGATTTTCCTGCAATTTTCGTTCCATCCTCCAAAATAATACATTTTGAAGTGGTGGATCCAATATCAATTCCAAGTGTGTACATAGCCTCAACCTCTTTGTCTATTTTTTAACAATTCGAAGAAAAAATAATATCTTGCATCCTAGCATATATCTACAACTACATTCTTTTATTTTACATACTAGTATACAAGTTTTCGAAAAAATTTTAACACATTGTACTCTTGAATTCTAGTATACAATGTGCTCTGAAAAAATTGTTCATATTTACCATCGAAACATGAACAATCACTCTTACTGATAATATATTATCAAATATTAGCTGAAATGTAAATAGGTATTTTATATTTTTTTTAGAAATTAAGCAGAATGCACAATCTCTATAAAAAATACTCCGGATACTCCGCTCTGGCTGTTTCAGAAATCTTGGAAATCGTCTCCAGATGAGCTGACATAGCTTTCATGGCTCTCCCGCCTCTGTTCACTTCAATCGCCTGATAAATCGCCTCATGCTCCTCTATCAATTCTGGAACCCGATGTGCAAAGGTAACATCAAAATTCCTCCATCTAGCAATGTGAATCATATGCTCTGCCATCAGCTCCATCAAATTGTGTCTATGCACACTGTCTACCAGCATCTTGTGAAACTCTGAATCCAGAGTTTTAAAATCCGAATCATAACCGCTGGAATTGTAGAACTCCTTCTGCTTATCCAGATTTTTCCTCAGATCTGCCATCAACCCCTGCCTCTGGCTCTCATCCATAGTTTCAAAGATCTCATACAAGACCTCTTTTTCAATCGCTGTTCTCAAAAGCAGCAAATCCGCAATAAAATCAAGATCGATTTTGCTGACATACGTTCCTCGCTGCGGATATACCTCAATCAGCTTTCGCTGGCTCAGACGCGTGAACACCGTCCGAATCACAGAACGGGAAACTCCATATTCCTCGCTCATCTGATTTTCACTAATCTTCTGCCCTGGCTTCAGCTGAAGATTAGTAATCCGGTCACAAATATCCTGATAAACTTCTTCAGCCGTTGCCGGACGCTGGCTGCTGTATATCGTCATTCTCTTCCCTCCTCTCCTCGCCTTTTGCTTTGCTATCTTTTCATTATACACTATATTGAGACAGTTTCCTAGTATAAAATTCTGTACAGATAAAACTTTCAAAAGTAAATTCCACTGTCCGCTTATGCGGTGGAATTTACTCCTGCATGAGTAGCATTTAATCTTTCATATATTTGTGCTATTCTCAAGAAGATCTTCTGGCAGCAGTAGAAGGAGATCTCTATGAGCAAATATATTCCTGGTAACCAGAAACATCTTTCCCTTGAAGACCGCAAATACATTGAGCATTCCCTCAACCGTGGCAGTTCCTTTAAAGATATCGCCCGATTCTTATGCAAGGATCCTACTACTATTTCGAAAGAAGTGAAGCTCCATCGTGTAAGTGATTGGTATCATAAAGAAACTTTCTTTAACGCTCACAACTTCTGCGTTCACAGATACCAGTGCAGAAAAACAAATGTATGCAGAAAAATCATACTCTGCAGCATTAAGTGTACTTCCTGTCCCACCTGTAACCAAACCTGCCCCGATTTTGTCAAAGAACAGTGTAACCGTCTTGATAAGGCTCCTTACGTCTGTAATGGATGTCCGAAAGCTATCAATCATTGTTCCATTGCTCACAAGTACCGTTATGATGCTGTCTTTGCAGACCGCAAGTACAAGGAATGTCTGTCTTCATCCAGAGCTGGTATAAACATGACAAAACATGAGCTGCATCAAAAGGACATGGTCATTACACCTCTTATTTACCAGGGACAATCGCCCTATCAGATCATTACAAACCACCCTGAACTGGATATGTCAGTCAGAACACTTTACTCCCAGTTATCTTTCATTTGCTGTTGTCTCCAATCTCCATACACTGATATGGATAAAGCCTGCCAGGTATCATGCTGATATAGCACCCGGCAGTGCTTTCTGAAAATATGGTTTCTCTGTACTTTTTCTTATCACCCCAGAGATGTAGGATTTCTCACAGGCGGCAGTATGCTTCACTGCTCCATTGGAATTTAACCATCCCGCCTTCCTTATGGCCGGACCGCGAATTACGGAAGTATCATTGTCCCTGTCTGGCTTTAACACCGCCGCCGGTTGCAATCCGGCATTTGCTTCTGCGAAACCGCTGTCACCCCGATGGGCTTCATGGCGTGCAGTCGAAGGCTCGACCAAACAGGAATGTACCTGAAGAATGAGTATTCAGTTTTCAAGGGACATCCGGACTTTCGTCCTTACAAAGTAAGTTTAACAAGAATCCTCCGGTTTCGCGTTGGCCTCGTAGGCGCACTTTGGTTGTCCTTGCAGGGCTACCTACGGTTCGTTTTGACTTTTTTAGTGTCCTATGCAGTCGGATTGGGGCAAAAAAAATACCCCGTTGGTTTCCCAACGAGGCATCGAAGACGATTCTATTCTGTTTTCTGTAAACTGGTACCCGTTTATCTCCTGGTGACCATTTGAGTCACGGCCAATGTATCAAAAAAGCAAAGCTCATCTCAGCAAATCAGACAAGCTGTATTCTCCTTTGGGGATATTTGCTGTTCTGCGATACTCTTTTATGGCTTTCACCAAGAGCTGTGGGTTACTGAAATACTGCTTCACAAAATCATACGACTTCACATCATGCATCCGAAGATTTGTTTTACAAAATTCGCTTGGTTTTTTTCCAGAACGCTTAAACTAATCCTATGCTCCTTCCGCATGAATAATCAGCATTTCAATTTCTGGAGCAGTAATGACATTTACCACGTCAATTTTCTGCTCATATGCTTTACTCAATCGAAATTCCTCTCTGCGAGAATCCAAAATCCGTATCACAGAAATCTGCTCATCGAATCCTTTCCGTAAGTATCGCTCCTCGGATCGTTTAGCACTTCTGCAACGGATAACACGTTCTTCCAACATTTCTTCTCTGTTGAAAATCAGAAGATCATTATCAACCAGTATGTCGATAATAGCTTCTTCGTCAGAGCCTTCACATATACACGCCTTGTATTTTGCTAATTTCATTCTGCCGCCTCCTTAATTGATCGAAGCAGCCAGGCTTTTCTTCAAGCGCATATACGCTTCATATGCTGGCGTTGTTCCCTCAAGGAAGCCGCTCTGGTAGGCATCACTCTTTTTAATATCATTACGTTTCAATATATAGCTCAAATTTTCTGCTGTAATGCCATTACGATTTCTCACAATACAAATTCCGTCATTTCGGTCATATTCATCCAGCAGTTCCGGATAATGCGTAGTGAAAATAAGCGTTCCGCCATTTTTGTTCAGTCGGCTGTCCATAAAGAAGCGCACTAAGGTCGTTACAATTTCCTTGTTGAAATGATTCTCTATTTCATCTACCAGAAGATAACCACCTGAATGAAGAACTTCCTTTACCATCGAGAATGTAATGATGCCCTTAATCGTACCAGAGGACAGATACTGCTCAAGGTCTGCCGCATTATTCAGGATAATCTCTTCTTCATCCTTAAACTTCAAGTGGATAAATGTTTTTCCCTCTGTCTGCTCAAAGCACAATTTCTCAATGGTCGGATCGAGAAATGCAATTACCTCCAATGGAATATCTTCGGTAAATGGAAGCACATTCACATTCGTATAGGAAAGCAGGCTGAATATTTCCACTGTATCATTCGCTTTTTTATTATGTGCAATGACAAAGCTGACATCATCAGAAAGGTATGCTTCATTGCTATTGCGCTGCTCTACAGGCTTCATTCCTGTAAAATCTGTCAGATACTTTTTCGACTTAACGGTTGCAATCGTTTTTTCCCAAAAGCTTTCAGACAGAATCGAATACACATATCCCCCTGTTTTCGACTTCTTTGCTGCAACTACAGTTTCCAAGCAGCAGACGTAGCTGCGCTTATCATAAAAATATGTGCGAATTGTAGCATTCTTCGCTCCGCCAAGAATGCTTTTCGCCTCCACATGATTGATGGGCTCATTTTTCACAATATTTAAGGCCAAGCTAATGACCTTTAATACCGAGGTCTTGCCAGATGCGTTAATTCCAATGAAAGCACAGGCAGAGTGGAGATAGTAGTTATCCGTCAAACGGTAAAGACTATCTTTGTCCTCTTCACAAACACGTTGCTGCGTATAAAAGCAAATATCCAAGCCTTTTTTGAATAATGGGAGTCCTTGTGCGGTGATGCGGAGTATTTTCATAGGTAGTCCTCCTATAAAAACGGTTTTTCCGTTTTTATTTTCTGATTTGTCTTTGACACTACAAAGTATCCGTTCCATGCAGCGAAAGCCTTGTGATTGCCAACCTGTTCCACTGCATGAAATACATGGAGCACCGTGGAAGTGGCCTACGCAAAATCGTCAGGGAAATCGAAAAGCTGCCTGGATATTTAGCGGCATATAATCCTAAAATTTCCTCAACAGCAACAGATTTCAGGATCCTCTTGAAAAATACAAATTACCAACTTAGTCAGTGACCAAGTTAGTGAGCAAGATAAATCGCCGGACATCCCACACGCAGTTTTGAATCTTTGTATCCACCTTATTGCCCACGGCAGTGATGGCGCTCAGTTATAGTGATTGGTATTGTAGGTTTTGCCATCCGCAGCAGTTATTCGAGATTTTCGAATAACTGAATGCCGGACAGTTCGATCAGCAAATCACTCATGATCACTCTATCATGGGCACAGCCAATGACAGCTCCGAAATAATGCTCAGAAGATCATTTTTGATTTCCTCTTTGCTTGACTCGCTGCCCATCAGAAGATAATCCGTGCTGACATGGAGGATGCAGGACAGTTCAATCAGTAAGTCAATGGAGCAGCTGCGCTCTCCGTTCTCCATGCGGCTGACATGTTGCTTATTCGCCAATCCCAGGCGAACCGCCAGTTCCTAAATTTACCCCAACTCTTGACAAAGAGCCAAAAAAACTCCTCAGAACCGAAGTCCTGAGGAGTCGTAATTCGTATTGAATTGTCGTGAGACAAGAAATTATCTCTTGCTGAACTGAGGAGCTCTACGAGCTGCCTTGAGACCGTATTGAAATTCTTTGATTGCCGTTTTTCCTTGATATTCCGGGCTTTTCCGGCTTTCTGCCTCTCAGTTATCCGGTGTGCGGACCATAAAAAACGGCCTTTTTTCATTCAGCAATAGTCTGCTGAAACGCACCATTTACTACCCCAAACAGCTCCTCTGGTTTATTGTACTTCACTTTTGCATAGATGTCCATAGTTGTTTTGCTGTTTTCGTGTCCGGCAAGGTATTGTACTGTCTTTGGATCAACGCCCGCATAGAGAAGATTGGTGATGTAAGTGTGCCGTAGCTGATGGGGTGTCACATCGAAGTCCAGCGTATATTTGATTTTGGGTTGATTCTTCTGGGTCATACCCAGCGTTGGAGTAACCGTATATTTGACACTCTCCCCATTTACATACTTATAATAGTTCCGGGGCTTGGTGGAACGAACAACTACATACTGCCACACTCTTTGAAACTGCGAAGCAGCCAGCGGCTCTCCTTTGCTGTCAGCGATCACATAATCTGATATGGAATTTTCTTTCGCTTCTCTCAGACAATCCACCAAAC
>UPYT01000024.1 GCA_900538475.1 uncultured Clostridium sp.
ACATCGGAGGAATCTCCGATGCTTCTTGTTCGGCTTTGCCGGACAAGAAGATGCCGTCCTGAACAGTTATACAATTTCCTATACAGAACCCTGAATCTGTGATATACTTTCACATAAGATAGAAATTCAGAACAGATTGTGAGGTGCAGGCCATGTTAAGCTTCCATGATATTATTGGACATGAACAGATAAAAGAACATTTTCAAAAGGCCATTGCGAATAATAAAGTGTCTCACGCCTATATCCTGACAGGAGAAGCAGGGATGGGAAGGAAGTCTCTGGCAAATGCATTTGCGCTGACGCTTCTTTGCGAAAAAGGGAAAAGCGAGCCCTGTATGGAATGTCATGCATGCAAACAGGTATTAAGCGGAAATCACCCGGATTTGATTTATGTAGAGCATGAGAAACCGGGCAGCATTGGTGTGGATGATATCAGAAAGCAGATCAATGACACGATTATGGTACGGCCTTACAGCAGCTATTATAAGATTTATATTGTAGACGAGGCAGAGAAGATGACTCAGCAGGCGCAGAATGCCCTGCTGAAGACCATAGAAGAGCCGCCGTCCTATGCGGTTATTATTCTTCTGACAACCAATCAGGATGCGTTTTTGCCGACAATTCTTTCCCGGTGTGTTCAGCTGAAGCTGAAGCCTCTAAAGGATTTTGTAGTGAAAAGTTATCTGACAGAGCATATGCAGATTGCGGAAGCAGATGCAGATATTTATGCGGCGTTCGCCAGGGGAAATCTGGGACGGGCTATTGCGCTGGCATCTTCTGAGGATTTTAATTTGATGCGGCAGGAGGTTCTTCATCTGCTGAAGCATGTGAAGGATGCAGATATTTCCGAGCTTCTGGATTATATCCGAAAACTGAAGGAGGATAATCTGGATATTTATGAATGTCTTGATTTTATGCAGCTGTGGTATCGGGACGTTCTGCTTTACAAAGTGACGAAGGATATCAATCTGCTGGTCTTTAAGGATGAGTACCGGTCGATCAATGAAATCAGCCAGGTAAGCGGCTATGACGGGCTGGAGCAGATTTTGGATGCCATAGACAAGGCAAGAGTGCGCCTGGATGCCAATGTCAATATGGATCTGGCAATGGAGCTGATGCTTCTGGTAATGAAGGAGAATTAGAAAGAGGTAATATAGATGATAAAGGTAATAGGAGTCCGGTTCCGGAATGCAGGAAAGATTTATTATTTTTCTCCCGGAAATATGGAGATTAAGACGGGTGATCATGTGATCGTGGAGACAGCCCGCGGAATTGAATATGGATATGTGGTTCTGGGCAGCCGCGACGTAGAGGAAAGCAAGGTGATCCAGCCGTTAAAATCTGTAATTCGTATGGCAACGAAGGACGACAAAAATAAAGAGCAGCTGAACCGGGCCAAGGAAAAGGATGCATTTAAGATCTGTCAGGAAAAGATCCGCAAGCACAATCTGGAAATGAAGCTGATCGATGTGGAATATACCTTTGATAATAATAAAATTCTGTTTTATTTTACAGCAGATGGCCGGATTGATTTCCGTGAGCTGGTAAAGGATCTGGCTTCTGTGTTTAAGACCAGAATTGAACTGCGTCAGGTAGGCGTTCGGGACGAAACAAAGATTGTAGGAGGCGTAGGCATTTGCGGAAGGGCTTTATGCTGCCATTCCTATCTGACTGAGTTTATTCCTGTATCGATCAAGATGGCAAAGGAACAGAATCTTTCTCTGAATCCGACCAAGATTTCCGGTGTCTGCGGAAGATTGATGTGCTGTCTGAAAAACGAAGAAGAAACGTATGAATATTTAAACAGCAAACTTCCAGGTATCGGAGATTATGTAACAACCGATGACGGTTTGAAAGGCGAGGTTCAGAGTGTGAATGTTCTGCGCCAGCTGGTTAAGGTGATCGTGGTTGTGGAAAAGGATGAGAAGGAGATTCGGGAGTACAAGGTAGAGCAGCTCAAATTTAAACCGAGACGGAAAAAGGGAAGAGTTGAGGTTGAGGATTCTGAGCTGAAGAAGCTGGAGGCTCTGGAGAAAAAAGAGGGTAAGTCAAAGCTGAATGAATAGAGAGAATACTGCAGAAAAAATGAATCGGAACGAGGAAGTATCAGGTATGTGCCTGGAGGACGAGCGGATTGATGATCTGCAGAGAAATGGCTACCGGATCATTCAGAAAAAGAAGGGCTTTTGTTTTGGCATGGATGCAGTCCTTCTGTCTGGCTTTGCAGCTGTGAAGGAAGGCGAGCGAGCTATTGATCTGGGAACAGGAACCGGAATTATTCCTATTCTTCTTGAAGCAAAAACAGAGGGAAAGGATTTTACGGGACTGGAGATTCAGCAGGAAATGGCAGATATGGCCAGGAGAAGCGTCGGCCTTAACAGCCTGGAGGACAGAGTAAGGATTGTACAGGGCGATATCAGGGAAGCCAGCCGTCTTTTCGGCAAGGCTTCTTTTGATGTGGTTACGTCCAATCCTCCTTATATGAATGACAGCCACGGACTGAAAAATCCGGATTTGCCCAAGGCGATTGCCCGCCATGAGGTGCTTTGTACTCTGGAGGATGTGGCGAGAGAAGCAGCACTGCTTTTAAAACCGGGCGGTCGTTTTTACATGGTACACCGGCCTCATCGGCTGGCTGAAATTATTACGGTTCTGAAGGAATATAAGCTGGAGCCTAAAAGGATGAAGCTGGTTCATCCTTTTGTGGATCGGGATGCCAATATGGTTTTGATCGAATCAGTACGGGGCGGCCGCTCTATGATGAAGGTGGAAGCACCTGTGATTGTATATCAAAAACCAGGAGTTTATACGGATGAGATTTATACCATATACGGATATTAAAGCTGGAATATGAGAGAGGAGGCAGGAAGAACATGAGCGGAAAGCTGTATTTATGTGCGACCCCCATTGGAAATCTGGATGATATTACGCTGCGGGTTTTGGAAACATTGAAAACAGCAGATCTGATTGCTGCGGAGGATACACGCCATACGATCAAGCTGCTGAATCATTTTGATATTAAAACGCCTATGACCAGTTATCATGAATATAACAAGGTGGATAAGGCAAGATATCTGGTAGGACAGATGCAGCAGGGCGTGAATATTGCTCTGGTAACAGATGCAGGAACGCCTGGAATTTCAGATCCTGGTGAAGAGCTGGTGCGGCAGTGTTATGAAGCGGGAATTTTAGTTACCTCTCTGCCTGGTCCGGCGGCCTGCATTACAGCTCTGACTCTTTCTGGGCTTCCTACAAGGCGATTTTGTTTTGAGGCATTTCTGCCAACGGATAAAAAGGAACGCCAGTGGATCCTGGAGGAGCTGAAGCAGGAAACGAGAACAATGATTGTTTATGAGGCTCCTCACCATCTGGTGCGCACTCTGGAGGAGCTGGGGGCTGCTCTTGGAATGGAGAGAAGACTGACACTGTGCCGGGAGCTGACTAAGCGGTACGAGGAGGCGTATCAGGCCACCTTTGCAGAGGCTCTTCAAAGATTTGAGACAGAGGAGCCGAAGGGTGAATGTGTGATTGTGATCGAGGGAAGAAGCATAGAGGATCTGAAACGGGAGCAGCAGAAATCCTGGGAGGAAATGAGCCTGGAAGATCACATGGAGGTGTATCTGACACAGGGAATGGATCGAAAGGAAGCTATGAAAAAAGTGGCGAAAGATCGCGGGATTTCCAAGCGAGATGTGTATCAGGGGCTGATGGAAAGGGACGAATAGGAACAAAGAAAATATACAAGGTTTTGTATTGCCAGGAAGTATGGTTTCAGGCGGTGCAGAACCTTTTTGTAATTATAAAAATAAGCATAGAATAAGAAACGTGGAAACTTGTCGCTTCTTCATGTATAATGAAAAGTAAATATATTTTTATATAGAGGATTCTACAATTATGAAAAAACAACCGGGTATTATGTCTTTTTTTCTTTCTTTTTGCATTGCGTTATTTTTAATGGCTGTCTCTGTAATAGGAACTATGATTTATGAAATAAATGTACAGGATCGTTTACAGCTTCAATTTCTTAATCGTATGGCATTATGTGATTCTATTTTTGCTGATTTATATCATATGGAGCAGGTATTTACAGAATTTGTACGTACACGTTCAGAAGATGGAATTGAAATTTATCTGGATTCCTGTCGTGTATTGGAGGAAGATTTGGCAGCATTCCAGAGGGTATGCGAAGGTGAATCTGTAACAATGAATAATATCCGTCGATTAAATAATTTTAATATTTATCAGCAGGAGCAGATTAAAGAAAGTCTTGATACCCATTCCCCTTGGTATACTGTTTATACGTATGTTCTTGATGGACTTAAAATGCATCAGCAGCAGGCACTGGAAATGTCTCAGACTGATATGACATATGCAAGGAAAGCTTATGAAACAGCATCAAAAACTTTGTCACGCAGAGTTTCTCTTGTAGCAGCATTATTTTCGGTAGCTGCGGTTGCAATGGGGGTTGTTCTGGTTCATTTTTCGATTGTAACGCGCAGAATTCTTGGAAATATGACTACATACTTTAATCAGCTGGCCCATAGGAATTGGAATGTTCCGGATTTGGAAATTTCTCGATATAGAGAATTTACTTTAATTTCTCAAACGGCAAATCATATGAAGCAAGAGATCAGAGAGTATATTCGAGATATTAAGAATAAAGCTCGTCTTGAGAAACAATTGAATGAGGAAAGGTTGATTAATGAAAAGCAACACGCAATGATGATTGCAGCACAGCTTTCTGCTTTACGTGCTCAAGTTAATCCTCATTTCTTGTTTAATTCTTTAAATTTAATTGGAGTAACTGCTTTGATTGGTGATTCTAAAATAGTAATGCAGATGGTAGAGGCAACAGGACGTATTTTACGTTATTCTTTGTATCATCAAGAGAGAATGACAGCTTTGGACGAAGAATTAGAAATTGTTGAACAATATCTTTTCTTGCAGAAATGTCGGTTTAATGATGCAATAGAAGCAGAAATTCATAATGATTTAGAAGGAGACGATATTCAAATTCCTACGATGTCTATTCAGCCAATTGTAGAAAATTGCTTTAAGCATGGATTCGGAAATAGAAAGAGTCTTCATATTCATATCTCAATTACTTGGGAAGAAAATAAAGTTTCTATTTGTGTTACTGATAATGGAGTTGGATTTGAACCAGAAAAAGTATTAAAAAAGGATTGGGGCGGAATTGGACTGTCGAATATACAGAAACGTTTGGAACTTCTTTATGGTCCGGAAAATGCGAAAATGGAGATTGCCAGTATACCTGGTATTAGCAGCAGTGTAACTTTGTTAATTCCTCAGGAGGTGTCCAATGAAAATATTAATTGTTGAAGATGAGCTTTTAGAATGTCGGGCAATGGTACAAATGGTACAGGACGGATTTCCCAAAGTGCAAAGTATCCTTACTGCTTCAAACGGAGAAATGGCTGTATCGATTGCCCTTCAGGAAAAGCCAGAATTAATTTTAATGGATATTAACCTTCCATTGTTAGATGGCCTTTCTGCAGCTTCGCAAATTCGTGAAAACCTTCCAGATATAAAAATTATTATTGTATCTGCCTATTCAGATTATGAGCATATGAGAGGTGCAATTTTGAATCAGGCATTAGATTATTTAGTTAAGCCATATTCGATAGAATCTTTTCACGAAGCGGTGGAACGGGGGCTTTTACCAGCTCAAAAAGAGGAGCTGCTTTATGGAAAAGCAGGAACTATTCAAAAAGTCCAAAAATATTTAGAAGTACATTATTCTGAAAATATTACACTTAAGGATATTGCAGATGAAGTATGTTTAGAACGTTCATATCTAGGACGCTTATTCCGTGAAGAGAGTGGGATGACAGTGATGGGATATTTGAAAAATGTTCGAATTGCTCACGCAAAAAAGTTACTTCTTCATGGAATGACGCCAGGGATAGTTGCTCAGAAGACAGGTTTTGGAGATCCTGCATATTTCGCAAAATCATTTAAGCAGGTTACAGGAATTTCTCCTGCTAAATACCGTGAAAGTGTTCATAAAGATTCTTGAAGTATGATTACATAATTTGAAAGTACATTTTCACATAAAAATATTGTATATAAGAACAGGGAAAAATGGACAAAAAAGATATAGAATAGTATCTAATTTGTCTATTTTTTGTGCAATAAAACATTTTTTGCACGATAAATATAAAGAAAATATAAAAAATATCGATTTTGTTATAGAAAGAGTCGATTTTATCTGTGGAAAATTACAAATTACATTGATAAAATGAATTTAACATAACAAGCGCGCACTTGTAAATAACGTAAAGAGATTTGTTTTATCATTTAGGAGGGTTTATCATGAAAAAACTTATGGCATTTTTCATTTCCTGTACACTAGCGGCTTCTTTAACAGCCTGTGGAGGCGGCAATTCTAATACGGAGCAGACAAAGACTTCGTCTGCGGCTGCAAATACAGCAGCTTCTTCAGATGCAGCGTCAGAAGCATCCTCTGAAGAAGCGCCGTCAGGTGATAATTATACTTTAAAATTTGCTCTTCAGAACGGAGAAAATCACCCTCTGTGTCAGGGAATCGCAAAATTTGGTGAAGTTCTAGAAGAAAAAAGTGATGGGCGATTTAAACTGGAACTTTTCTATAGTGGTTCATTGGGAGATAAAGCTACGACAGTGCAGGGACTTCAGACAGGAACTATTGATGCCGCTATGCTTATGAGCGGAGTTATTGCGGATTATGGCTGTGATGGGCTTGGAGTATTTACACTTCCATATTTGTTTGACTCAGTGGAGCACGCGCGAGCTTTTGAGAAGTCACCTGAAGGTCAGGCACTGCTTGATACAGTTCAGTCATCAGGAAGTTCTATGGTGTGCGTTGGGGCATATCAGGAATCTGCCAGAAACTATTTCTTTACTGAAAAACGTGTAGAAAAGCCGGAAGATATGAAAAATATGCAGATTCGTTGTCAGGAAGGATCTATTTACTATGATGCTGTAGAAGCAGTAGGCGCCTTTGCACAATCCGTTGCATTTTCTGAATTATATAGTGCTCTTCAGTCTGGGGTTGTAGATGGAGCAGAGCAGCCATTATCTGGCTTTGTGAATAATGCATTTCAGGAAGTATCCAAGTATTATGTAATGGATCAGCATGAAATCAGCCCGAATCTTATCCTGTTTTCTGAAGCAACATGGAATCAGTTAAATGAACAAGATCAGGAGTTAATAAAAGAATGCTTTGAGGAATCCATTCCGTTCTTTGAAGAATTGTCTGATGCCAAGGATGCGGAATATTTACAGACAATTAAAGAATCTGGAACAGAGGTAATTGAAGTCAATGTCAATGAATGGCAGGAGGCTTGCAGTAGCGTATATGATAAATATGGCGAGGAGTATGCAGAAATTATTTCTCAGATTAAAAACACTTCTTATTAATTTTTAAAATCTATGGAATGGGGGATCGGTGGAGTATACTATACCTCCGCCGATTTTCTTTTCCTGTCAGGAGGAATCATATTATATGGAACAAAATATAGAAGAAAAACGGGAGTCTATTTTAGATCGAATAGCAGATATGATTTCCCGGTTTATGATAGTAATGTGTATTATGATATTTGCCGTTATGGTATTTTCTGTATCTTATGGAGTTTTGGGACGATATCTTCCGTTTATCAGGAATCCTCGGTGGACCCAGGAACTGGCAATTCTTTGTATGGTTTGGCTGTGCTTTCTGGGAGCTGGTTATGCAATTAAAGAAGGTCTTCATGTGCGTATGACAATTATTGAATTTTTGGTTCCTAAAAAAGCTGCAGCTTTTTTACACCGTCTTGCTTATGTTTTGCTTATGCTGGTAAATGTGATGTGGATAGTTTATGGAATCCAAATTTTGCATTTAACACAAAAGGCAAAAATGTCTGCAACAGGATGGCCAATGAGTACGATTTATCTTTCTGTTGTGATTGGAGGATTTTATGGAACAGCAATGTCTTTATATCGTATTTTGAAGGGAGGTTTTTAGGATATGAATACGACAGCGATTATTCTTTTGCTTGCCTCCTTTTTTATTATGATTATTTTAGGCTTTCATATTTCCTATTCCATGATGGCATCGGCAGCCTTAACAATCCTTTATCTTGGTCTGTCGCCGACTCAGATCATTAACACCATGGTAGACAGTGTCGATGGATTTACTTTTCTGGCCATTCCGTTTTTTATTTTATCTGGAGATATTATGGCACAGGGAGGAATTTCTGACAGATTAATTTTACTTGCTGATGCGTTGGTGGGATGGATGCGCGGTGGACTTGCAATGGTAAACATTTTAGCATCTATTTTCTTTGGAGGGATTTCTGGTTCAGCTACAGCAGATACAGCATCTCTGGGAGCCATTTTAATTCCTATGATGCATAAACAGGGATATGATAAGGAATTTTCTACAGCAGTTACCATGACAAGCAGTGTTCAGGGAATGTTGATTCCACCCAGTCATAATATGATTATTTATGCTATGGCAGCAGGTGGTATTTCTGTTAGTGCGCTCTTTATGGCTGGCATTGTTCCTGGAGTTCTCTTGGGAATTGCATTAATGCTTTACAGTTATTATTTGTCTGTAAAAAGAAATTATCCAAAAGGAACACCATTTACATTAGCTAATCTTTGGACGGCATTAAAAAAATCAATTTGGGGTTTAGGCACAGTTCTGATTGTTGTCATTGGAGTTGTGGAGGGAGTTTTTACAGCAACAGAAAGTGCTGCAATTGCATGTGTTTATGCATTAATTGTATCAATGCTTGTTTATCGTGAGCTTTCTTGGAAGCAATTATTTCATGTTGTAAAAAGGAGCATTAAAACATTATCAACGGTATTGATTTTGATTGCAGCATCTGGTCCTTTTGGTTTTTGCATTACATATTTGAAAATTCCAGAAATGGTAGTAAATGGAATGTTGGGATTAACAGATAGTAAATTCTTGCTTTTATTGTTAATTAACCTGATTATTCTGGTTTTGGGTACCATTCTTGGTATGGCATCCATCATTGTCATTGTTACTCCGATTTTGATGCCGGTTCTGTTAAGTATTGGATTAAGTCCTATCCAATTTGGTGCTATTTTGATTTTGAATTGCGGAATTGGTCTGATAACTCCTCCAGTAGGAGGCGTATTATTTATAGGAAGTGGTATTTCAGGAGTTCCAATTGAACGCTTGTTTAAGCATACACTACCTCTAATTGTGGTAATGTTGATTGTATTGCTTTTGATTACTTATATCCCATCTATTACACTGGCTCTTCCAAATATGTTGGGATTGTTATAAGGAGGATTTTGTGATGAGTAATCAGAAAAATGTATTAATGATTTGTACTGATCATTGGCCAGGATCTTTTTTAGGATGTGCCGGAAGGAAAGATATTATGACTCCCACATTAGATTATCTGGCAAATAATGGAGTTCGTTTTGAAAATTGTTATAGTGAGTGTCCTGTATGTATTCCTGCACGTCGTACCATGATGACTGGATTATCGCCGAAAACACATGGAGATCGAGTATATTCCGATCGTATGGAAATGCCAGATGTTCCAACACTGGCAGAAACTTTCCGAAAGAATGGTTATCAGACAATGGCGGTAGGAAAACTTCATGTTTACCCTCAGAGAAACCGTATTGGTTTTGAAGATGTGATTTTGGCAGAAGAAGGGCGCTATGAACTGGGAGCAGTAGATGATTATCAAATATGGCTGGGCGAGCATGGTTATCTTGGAAAAGAATTTTTACATGCAATGGGGAATAACACCTACTATACGCGTCCATGGCATTTGGATGAACAGGCACATCCGACAAATTGGGTAACTATGGAAATGATGCATCAAATAAAAAGAAAAGATCCTACGCGCCCATTTTTCTTTTATTGCTCTTATCAGTTTCCGCATCCTCCTCTGGTTCCACTTTCGACATTCCTTGATATGTATCAGGAGGAGGAATTAGAGGAACCAATTGGTCAGGATTGGCTGGATGACAGTTATATCTTTAAGGCTATGTGTGAAGCTGCAGGAATTTACACAGAAAAAGAAATAAAAAGAGCAAGGAGAGCTTTTTTTGCCCAGTGTACTCATATTGATTACCAGATACGACTTTTGATTGGAACATTGAGAGAGAGCAATCTCTTAGACGATACTATTTTAGTTTTTACTAGTGATCATGGAGATATGCTTTTTGATCATAATATGGTGGCAAAACGCTGTTTTTATGAAAATGCAACATGCGTTCCCCTTATTTTATCAGGAAAACCGCTGGAAAATTATCGAGGAACAGTGGAAAAGAAGCTTGCACAGCTTGGTGATATTATGCCGACACTTTTAGATTTATGCAATATCCCTATTCCTGAAACAGTGGAAGGTATTCCGTTATTTTCGGATCAACAGCACACATATCTTTATGGAGAAGTGAGTGAAGGAGATAAGGCAACACGAATGATCCGATGGAGAGATTATAAATTAATTTATTATCCCTGTGGAAACGTATTTCAATTATTTGATTTAGAAAAAGATCCGGGAGAAACTCATAATTGTATTGGGGAAGCTGCATATACGGAAATTGAAATACAAATGAAGGAATATTTAATAGAAAGCCTTCACGGAAATGATATGGAATGGATTCAGGATGGAAAATTAAAAGGTTTTTGTCCAGGAGAGTATCATACTAAATCTGATTATGGACTTTATAATCAACGAGGTTATCATTGGCCAACACCGGCAGGGTATAGTAATCAGGGAAAAAATGCATAATTTTTTAATTTTCGTCTTAAAAGCGCCGAAGGTATTTCTTTCGGCGTTTTTTCCTGATTTTTGTCGCAAAAATTTCCTTGACAAACGTTTCATGATCGAATAAGATAAAAAAGATGAAAATACTTTGAATTTCAAAACATTTGATAACAAAACTAATATCAGAATGAATCTCAATGGGAACGGGGAAAGAAAATGACAGTGACAGGCAGGATCATTGGAACCGGCTCTTATGTGCCGGAACGGATCGTGACAAATGAAGATTTGGCAAAACTGGTGGAAACCAGTGATGAGTGGATTGTTACCCGCACCGGAATTCATGAGCGGAGAATTGCTGTGGAGGAGGGAACCAGCGCCATGGCATCCAGGGCAGCAGAGCGGGCTCTGGAGAATGCAGGAATAAAGGCTGAGGAGCTGGACATTATTTTAATGGCAACCTCATCCCCAGATCACTGTTTTCCGAATGGGGCATGTGAAGTACAGGCAGCCATTGGTGCAGTAAATGCAGTGGCCTATGATATCAGCGCAGCATGTTCAGGATTTGAGTTTGCGCTGAGTACTGTACAGGCTTTTATCCGGGCAGGAATTTATAAAACAGCTCTTATTATCGGCGCAGACTGTCTGAGCAAGCTGACAGACTGGTCAGACCGGGGCACCTGCGTTCTGTTTGGAGACGGTGCAGGAGCAGCAGTGATTCGTGCAGAGAAAACAGGCGTAATTCACAGTGTTATGGGATCAGACGGAGGAAAAGGACCTGTGCTTTCCTGTGTAGCCAGAAGCGAGGGGAATTTCCTGAACGAAAGGAAGCCGGAGCTGGGATACATATATATGGACGGCCAGGAGGTTTTCAAATTTGCAGTAAAGAAGGTTCCGGAATGTATCCGTCAGGTGCTGGAGGAGAGTAAAACAGATATTGAAGAGGTAAAATATTTCGTGCTGCATCAGGCCAATTACCGAATCTGCGAGGCAGTGGCAAAGCGTTTAAAGCAGCCTCTGGATAAGGTTCCCATGAATATCGGTTCCTATGGAAATACTTCCGGCGCAACAGTTCCGATTCTTCTGGACGAATTAAACCGCCAGGGAAGGCTGCAGAGGGGCGATAAGCTGGTTTTAGCAGGCTTCGGCGGAGGTCTTACCTGGGGAGCAGCCCTGGTAGAGTGGTAAAACAGGAAGATTACGGAAAAGAAGTACTTTCTGATAAAAAGGAAGTATGGTATGATGGGTAATATGGAGCAATGTGCCCGGAGCGCATTCTCTTTATAAAAATATAAAACATTTTAAATGAAAAAGGAGAAAGAACCATGTTAGAAAAAATGAAAGAGATTATTGCAGATCAGTTAAGCGTAGACGCAGATTCCATTACAGAGGCATCTTCCTTTAAGGATGACCTGGGCGCTGATTCCCTGGACCTGTTCGAGCTGGTTATGGCTCTGGAGGACGAGTACTCCGTTGAGATTCCCTCTGATGACCTGCAGAACATGATGACTGTTGGTGATGTTATGAATTATCTGAAGGAGAAAGGTGTAGAGGCTTAATGCCCTGCACCTTTTAAAAAAGGAATTCAGGCTGTTGGAGGAACGGAAATGAAAACAAGAATTACAGAACTGCTGGGAATCCAGTATCCGATTATCCAGGGCGGAATGGCCTGGGTGGCTGAGAATCATCTGGCAGCTGCAGTATCTGCAGCAGGCGGACTGGGTCTGATTGGCGGAGCCAATGCGCCGGCAGAGGTAATCCGCGACTACATAAAGAAGGTTAAAGAAGTTACCGATAAGCCCTTTGGCGTGAATGTTATGCTGATGAGTCCTCACGCTGATGAGGTTGCAAAGGTTGTTGTGGAAGAGGGCGTAAAGGTAGTTACTACAGGCGCCGGAAATCCTGAAAAATATATGGAGATGTGGAAGGCGGCAGGAATTAAGGTAATTCCGGTTGTGGCTTCCGTAGCTCTGGCAAGAAGAATGGAGCGTTATGGCGCTGATGCCATTATTGCCGAAGGCACTGAGTCCGGCGGACATATTGGTGAGGCTACAACCATGACTCTTGTTCCTCAGGTTGCAGACGCAGTTTCCATTCCGGTTATCGCAGCAGGCGGAATCGGTGACGGAAGAGGAATCGCAGCTGCATTTATGCTGGGAGCAGAGGCAGTTCAGATGGGAACCCGCTTCCTGGTAGCAAAGGAATGTGTGGTGCATCAGAATTACAAGGACAGAGTTCTGAAAGCAAAGGATATTGATTCCACAGTAACAGGAAGAACTCACGGCCATCCGGTTCGCTGTCTGCGCAACCAGATGACTCGGGAATACATTAAACTGGAGAACGAAGGAAAGTCTTTTGAAGAGCTGGAGTATCTGACTCTGGGAACCCTTCGGAAGGCTGTTCAGGAAGGCGATGTAAACGGCGGTACTGTAATGGCAGGACAGATTGCAGGTATGGTTTCTAAGGAACAGACCTGTCAGGAAATGATTGAAGAAATGATGGAACAGGCAGAGAAGCTGCTTGGACGCAAGTAAGATGTAAAGGAGCAGGAGTGAATGAGTAAGATCGCATTTATTTACCCGGGCCAGGGAGCACAGGTCTGCGGTATGGGACAGGATTTCTATGAGCAGACGGAGATCGGAAAACAGGTATTTGACCTGGCAACAGAGATTCTGGGCTTTTCCGTTCCGGAGCTGTGTTTTACGAAAAATGACAGACTGGATATCACCGAGTATACACAGGCGGCTATGGTAACCACCAGCATTGCTATGACAAAGGTGCTGGAAGAGAAGGGTGTGAAGCCGGATGTGGCAGCAGGACTGAGCCTGGGTGAATATTGCGCACTCTATGCTGCCGGTGCAATGACAGAAAAGGATGCCATTGCTACTGTAAGACAGAGAGGAATTCTCATGCAGGAGGCGGTTCCTGTAGGGCAGGGCGCCATGGCTGCAATTCTGGCTATGGATGCCTCTGCTATTGAAGAGGTGATTTCTGGAATAGACGGAGTTCAGATTGCCAATTACAACTGTCCGGGACAGATTGTAATTTCCGGAAAGAAAGAGGCAGTAGAAACTGCTTGTGAGAAGTTAAAGGAAGCAGGCGCAAAGCGCGCGATTATGCTGAATGTAAGCGGCCCCTTCCATTCCAGAATGCTCACAGGAGCAGGCGAGAAGCTGGGAGAGGTTTTAGAGCAGGTGGAGATTCATCCGCTCAGCATTCCGTATGTGGCAAATGTAACGGCTGAGTATGTGACTGATGCAGCTGATGTAAAGCCTCTGCTGATGAAGCAGGTATCCTCCTCCGTAAGATGGGAGCAGAGTGTGAGAGCAATGCTGGCTGACGGAGTGGACACCTTTATTGAAATCGGACCGGGAAAAACTCTGGCCGGTTTTATGAAGAAGATAGCTAGAACGGTAAAGGTTCTTAATATAGAGAAGCTAGAAGATGTAGACAAGGTTGTGGAGGAATTAAGATGTTAACAGATAAAATTGCAGTAGTAACCGGTGCAAGCCGCGGAATTGGCCGTGAGATCGCAGTTACTCTGGCATCAAAGGGCGCTGTGGTGATTGTCAATTACAATGGTTCTGCAGCAAGAGCAGAAGAAGTGGTAAAGGAAATTGAAGAGGCCGGCGGAAAGGCCGAGGCTGTTCAGTGCAACGTATCTGAGTTTGCAAAATCAGCAGAGCTGATGGATTATGTAGTGAAAAAATACGGCCGCGTGGATATTCTTGTAAACAATGCAGGAATTACCAGAGACCATCTTTTGATGAAGATGAGTGAAGAGGATTTTGACGCAGTGATTGACACCAACTTAAAGGGCGCCTTTAACTGCATTAAAAATATTTCCCGCCAGATGTTAAAGCAGAAGTCTGGAAGAATCATCAATATCTCTTCTGTATCCGGCGTAATGGGAAATGCAGGACAGGTAAACTACAGCGCATCAAAGGCCGGTGTTATCGGTATGACCAAGGCAGTTGCCAGAGAGATGGCAACTAGAGGAATTACCTGCAATGCAGTAGCTCCG
Source organism: uncultured Clostridium sp. (assembly GCA_900538475.1). Lineage (GTDB taxonomy): Bacteria > Bacillota > Clostridia > Lachnospirales > Lachnospiraceae > Brotaphodocola. Next base: position 14,764 of record UPYT01000024.1, read on the forward strand.
GGCTTTATTGTAACAGAGATGACGGATGTTCTTTCTGATACCATCAAGGAAAATATTACCAATCAGATTCCTATGAGAAGATTTGGACAGACAAAGGATGTAGCAAATCTGGTTGCATTCCTTGCTTCTGAGGAGGCTGGTTACATAACTGGACAGGTAGTGGGTGTAGACGGCGGAATGGCCATGTAAAGGAAAGAGAAGGAGAAAGAGACATATGAGCAGACGGGTTGTAGTGACAGGTCTTGGAGCAATTACTCCGATTGGCAATAATGTAGAAGCGTTCTGGAATGGCCTGAAGGAGAAAAAGGTCGGAATCGGCCCTATTACTTATTTTGATACAGCAGATTATAAAGCAAAGCTGGCTGGTGAGGTTAAGGATTTTGATCCGAAGCAGTATATGGATCCCAAGGCTGCAAAGCGTATGGAGAAATTCTGTCAGTTTGCAGTGTGTGCTGCAAAAGAGGCCATTGAGGATGCAGGACTGAATATGGAGCAGGAGGATCCTTTTCGCGTAGGCGTAAGTGTAGGCTCTGGTATCGGAAGCCTGCAGTCTGTAGAGAGAGAATACAGCAAGATGCTTCAGAAGGGACCAAACCGCGTCAATCCTCTGTTAGTTCCCCTGATGATCAGCAATATGGCAGCAGGAAATGTTTCGATTCAGTTTGGCATGAGAGGAAAATGCATTAACGTAGTTACTGCATGTGCAACCGGTACTCACAGTATTGGTGAGGCTTTCCGTACCATTCAGTACGGAGATGCAGATGTTATGATTGCAGGCGGTACTGAGGCAAGCATTACTCCTATTGGCGTAGCCGGATTTGCAGCTCTGACAGCGCTGAGCACCAGCGAGGATCCCATGCGCGCATCCATTCCTTTTGATAAGGACAGAAACGGTTTCGTTATGGGTGAGGGTGCAGGCATTGTGGTCCTGGAGTCTCTGGAGCATGCTCAGGCAAGAGGCGCAAAGATTTATGCAGAGCTGGCTGGCTATGGAGCAACTGGCGACGCTTATCATATTACTTCTCCGGCAGAGGACGGAAGCGGCGCTGCAAAGGCTATGGAGATGGCGATTGCAGATGCAGGGCTGAAGCCAGAGGATGTTGACTATATCAATGCTCACGGAACCAGCACCCATCACAACGATTTATTTGAGACAAAGGCAATTAAGCTGGCTCTGGGCGATCATGCTGGAAATGTAAAAATCAACTCTACCAAGTCTATGATAGGACATCTGCTGGGAGCAGCAGGCGGCGTTGAATTTATTACCTGTGTCAAGTCTATTGAAGAGGGCTTTGTACACGCAACCGCAGGTCTTCAGGAAGAGGATCCGGAGTGTGATCTGGATTATACCAAGGGCGAAGGCGTTTCTATGAATGTGAACTGTGCGCTTTCCAATTCTCTGGGCTTTGGCGGACATAATGCAACTCTGCTGGTAAAGAAGTTTGAAGGCTGATGGAGAAGACGGGAGGATATAAGACCATGACGATTGATGAGATTGTAACTCTGATTCAGGCAGTTTCTGATAATGGACTGACCAGTTTTGAATATGAGGAAGGGGACCAGAAGCTGGTTCTGAAAAAGAAAAAGAAGAAAAATATTGCCCAGGCTCCGGTGGCTCCCGTTGTAATTTCCCAGCCGGCAGCTCCTATGATGAGTCCTGTTCCCATGCCTGTTGCAGCAGCTCCGGCTCCTGCAGCAGCTGAAACCGCTTCGGCGGCTCCGGAAAGCGCTGCTGATAAGGCGGGTTCCGGAAATAAGGGCGGAATTGATTCTGATAAGGTAGTGGTTTCTCCTCTGGTTGGAACCTTCTACAGTTCTTCCTCTCCGGAGGCAGAGCCCTTTGTAAAGGAAGGGGACACTGTCAAGAAGGGACAGATTCTCGGAATCATTGAGGCAATGAAGCTGATGAATGAGATTGAGAGTGAGTATGACGGAGTGGTGGAAGCTATTCTGGTAAATAACGAGGATGTTGTGGAATACGGACAGCCCCTGTTCCGTATCCGGTAAGGAGAAAAGATATGAGATTGGGAATTAAAGAAATTCAGGAGATTATTCCGCATCGTCATCCTTTCCTGCTGATTGATTTTATCGATGAGCTGGAGCCGGGAAAACGGGCGGTTGGTTATAAATCCATTACATTTAATGAGCCGCAGTTTAACGGCCATTTTCCAGGGCAGCCGGTTATGCCGGGTGTGCTGATGATTGAGGCACTGGCTCAGGTTGGTGCAGTGGCAATTTTAAGCCTGGAGGAAAACAAGGGAAAAACCGCGTTTTTCGGAGCTATCAACAATGCCAAGTTTAAACAGATGGTTCTGCCGGGCGATCGGCTGAAGCTGGAATGTGAAATTATCAAAAGCAAAGGCAAGGTAGGCGTAGGCAAGGCCGTGGCTACCAATGCAGAGGGCAAGGTTGCTGTTTCTGCAGAGCTGACCTTTGTTGTAGGTGACTAAGAAGCAGAGGGGAAGCGCAGCCATGTTTGAAAAAATCTTAATCGCCAACCGGGGCGAAATTGCAGTGAGAATTATAAGAGCATGCCGTGAAATGGGAATTAAGACTGTAGCGGTTTATTCAGAAGCAGATCGGGACAGTCTGCATACGCTTCTGGCGGACGAGGCTATCTGCATCGGTCCGGCTGCGTCCGGCCAGAGCTACCTGAATATTGAGAGAATTCTGGCGGCAACCGTAGCTATGAAGGCGGAGGCAATCCATCCGGGATTTGGCTTCCTGTCTGAGAATGCCAGATTTGCAGAGCTGTGCGAAAAGTGCAGCATTGCATTTATCGGCCCCTCTGCAGAAATTATCAGCAGAATGGGCAATAAATCCGAGGCAAGAAAAACGATGATTGAGGCCGGAGTTCCGGTGGTTCCCGGCAGCAAGGAGCCGGTTTACACCGCAGAGGCGGCTCTGGAAATGGCAAAAGCCATTGGTTTTCCGGTGATGATCAAGGCATCCTCCGGCGGCGGCGGAAAAGGAATGCGGGTGTCCTGGAGTGAGGCGGATTTTACTTCCAACTTCCAGAATGCTCAGATGGAATCGATCAAAGGCTTTTCTGATGATACCATGTATCTGGAGCGGTATGTGGAGAAGCCGAGACATATTGAATTCCAGATTATGGCAGATAAATACGGCAATGTGGTTCATTTAGGCGAGCGTGACTGTTCGATTCAGCGCCGCCATCAGAAGGTGCTGGAGGAGTCTCCGTCTGTAGCAATTTCAGAGGAGCTTCGCCGGGAAATGGGAGAGACTGCAGTGCGTGCCGCAAAGGCGGTAGGCTATGAGAATGCGGGAACCATTGAGTTTTTACTGGATAAGAACAAGAATTTTTATTTCATGGAAATGAATACGAGAATTCAGGTAGAGCATCCGGTAACGGAATTTGTCAGTGGTATTGATCTGATTAAAGAGCAGATCCGTGTGGCTGCGGGAGAGCATTTAAGCGTCAGCCAGGAGGATATCCATATTCAGGGACATGCGATTGAATGCCGTATTAATGCAGAAAATCCGTCCAGGAATTTTATGCCCTGTCCGGGACTGATCAGCAACGTTCATTTTCCAGGCGGAAACGGTGTTCGCGTAGATACTCATATTTATAATGATTACCGGGTTCCGGCCAACTATGATTCTATGCTGATGAAGCTGATTGTCCATGGAAAGGACCGGGAAGAAGCTATTGCAAAAATGAGAAGCGCTTTGGGCGAGCTGATCATAGAGGGAATTGATACAAACCTGGATTTCCAGTATGAGATTCTGAGCAATCCGGTTTACCAGGATGGCCATGAGATTGATACGGATTTTATTCCGAATTATTTTCCTGAATACTGCAAGTAGAAGGAAAAAACTGTTGAAGTTCTCAGAGATTCGCCCAGAGGGCAAGGAGAAGTATTATGCTGAGAGATATGTTTAAAAAAACATATACTGTAATTGACAGTCGTGTAAAGACTGGGAAACGGGAGAAAACGGAAGAACCGAGTATTCCTCAGGGACTGTGGAGAAAATGCAATAAATGCGGACAGCCCATTTACGTGGAGGATGTAACAAACAATTATTATGTCTGTCCCAAATGCGGCGGATATTTCCGGGTTCATGCCTATCGTCGGATCGAAATGCTGATTGATGAAGGAACCTTTGAGGAATGGAACCAGGAAATGGAGTTTTCCAATCCTCTGGATTTCCCGGGATATGAAAAGAAGGTTCAGGCAACCAGAGAAAAAACGAGGCTGAATGAGGCCATTGTAACCGGAAAGGGAATGATTCACGGCCTTCCGGCTGCTGTGGGCGTATGTGATGCCCGGTTTATTATGAGCAGCATGGGCCATGTTGTAGGAGAAAAGGTTACACAGATGGTGGAGCGGGCAACAGAGGAGAAGCTGCCTGTGATTATTTTTGCATGCTCCGGAGGTGCCAGAATGCAGGAGGGAATTGTATCTCTGATGCAGATGGCGAAAACCTCAGCAGCTCTGAAACGCCATCATGAGGCAGGACAGCTGTTTATCAGTGTTCTGACAGATCCCACAACTGGAGGAGTAACGGCAAGCTTTGCCATGCTGGGAGATATTATTCTGGCGGAGCCAGGAGCTTTGATTGGATTTGCAGGACCCCGTGTCATTCAGCAGACTATTGGTCAGAAGCTTCCGGAGGGCTTCCAGAGAGCAGAATTTCTTCTGGAGCATGGATTTGTAGATAAGATTGTGCCCCGTGATGAGCAGAAGCGGGTGATTGCAGATATTCTGAGAATGCACAGAAAGCCAGATGCACTGACTCTGAAAAATGCGGGAATCGGAAGAGACGGACAGGCTGAGGCTTCTGGAAAGTTTTCTTTTAACCGTTCCGGGAAGAGTGCCTGGGATACGGTTCTTTTATCCAGAGATGGAGCAAGACCGGTGGCAACCGACTATATTGATGCAATTTTTGATGACTTTATGGAATTCCATGGCGATCGGTATTTTAAGGATGACGGCGCTATTGTGGGCGGCATTGCTACCTTTAAGGGGATTCCGGTTACGGTAATCGGCCAGCAGAAGGGAAAAACCACAAAGGAAAATATCAGAAGGAATTTTGGTATGCCGTCTCCGGATGGGTACCGGAAGGCTCTGCGGCTGATGCAGCAGGCAGAAACCTTTGGCCGTCCGATTATCTGCTTTGTGGATACTCCAGGAGCTTTCTGCGGTATTGAGGCAGAGGAGCGGGGACAGGGAGAGGCGATTGCAAGAAACCTGTTTGAAATGGCATCTCTGACAGTGCCTGTGCTTTCTCTGGTTATTGGTGAAGGCGGAAGCGGCGGAGCTTTGGCGATGGCTGTGGCTAATGAGGTCTGGATGATGGAAAATGCCATTTATTCGATTCTTTCACCGGAGGGCTTTGCTTCGATTCTGTGGAAGGACAGCAAGAAGGCGGCAGATGCAGCCAGAGTTATGAAGATCACAGCAGCAGATCTCTGTGAGATGGGTCTGATCGAGGACGTTATTCCGGAAAAACAGCCGGCCTGTGCAGATACGATGCCTGAAATTGCCGGAATCATCAGAGAAAAGCTGTCTGCTTTTCTGAACAGATACGAAAATATGAAGCCTGAGGAGCTTGCAGAACAGAGGTATCAGCGGTTCCGCAGAATATAGCCTCCTCTGTTTGAGATACAGCTTTGGAGAACAGATTCAGGAGATAGGAATGAGTATATTAAAACCATTGAAAATAGGTGAACTGATAGCGAAATACCCGATTATTCAGGGAGGAATGGGGGTCGGAATCAGCCTTTCCTCTCTGGCCGGAGCCGTGGCTAAGGCCGGAGGAATCGGAATTATTTCCACTGCTCAGATTGGATTTCAGGATCCGGACTTTTTAAAGGCGCCTCTGGAAGCCAATTTAAAGGCAATTAAAACGGAATTTGATAAGGCCAGAGCGATTGCGCCTAATGGAATTATCGGATTCAATATTATGGTGGCAACAAAAAACTATGCGCTGTATGTGAAGGAGGCAATCAAGGCTGGAGCTGATATTATTATTTCCGGCGCAGGACTGCCTGTAACACTGCCGGAGCTGACAGAGGGAGCAAAAACAAAAATTGCCCCGATTGTTTCTACGGCAAAATCAGCTATGGTGATCTGTAAAATGTGGGATCGGAAGTTTCACAGAATTCCTGATCTCCTGGTGATTGAGGGGCCTCTGGCAGGCGGCCATCTGGGCTTTTCCAGAGAGCAGCTGGCTCAGTACGGGGCAGATACGGCTCATGTTTCTGAAACCTACAGCCAGGATGCCTACGATGAGGAAATCCGCGGAATTATGAAGATTGTAAAGACCTATGAAGATAAGTATGAAACGCATATTCCTGTAGCGGTTGCCGGAGGAATTTACACGCATCAGGATGTTCTTCACGCGCTGGAGCTGGGGGCAGACGGGGTTCAGGTGGCAACCCGTTTTGTAACAACAGAGGAGTGTGATGCTCCTATGTGCTACAAGCAGTCCTATATTGATGCGAAGGAAGAGGATATTGTGATTACGCAGAGTCCGGTGGGAATGCCGGGACGAGCAATCAGGAACCATTTTCTGGAGCAGGTAGAGGAAAGAAAGGCCAAGGGAGAAAATGCAAAGATTTCTCACTGCTATCAGTGTCTGGAGCACTGTAATCCGGCCAGCATTCCTTACTGTATTACAAAGGCCCTGTCCAACGCAGCAGAAGGAGTTCTTGATCAGGCTCTGCTTTTCTGCGGCACCAATGCCAGCCGTGCCGAGAAAATTGAAACGGTTGAGGCTGTAATAAAGGATCTGGCAGGAGAGCCTGTCTGACAGACATAAAAAGCCTGTTATTTCCATAGACTGAAAGCAAGGAAGCTGGGAAGAGACAGGAAGATGTTAAATAATATATGGAGCTTTATGATTCTTGCGGGGGTGCTCTGGGGAGCTGCAAATGGCAATTTAAGTGCGGTTACCCAGAGCCTCATTGATTCTGCAGGGGCGGCGGTGTCTCTGGCCCTTACCATGCTGGGAATCATGTCTTTTTGGTGCGGAATTCTTCAGGTAGGAATGAATGCCGGACTGATTGACTGGTTTACGGGAAAAATGGGTCCTTTGCTGGATTTTCTGTTTCCTGATGTAAAGGACGGACATCCGGCCAGAAAGCCTTTGGCTGTCAATCTGGCAGCAAATATGCTGGGGGTGGGCATGGCGGCTACTCCGGCCGGACTGGAGGCTATGAAGGCGCTGGCAAAGGAAAGCAGGGGAGAGGCAAGCAATGCCATGTGTACCTTTCTGGTTCTCAATGTGTCATCTCTGCAGCTGATTCCTGTTTCTATGATTGCCTACCGCAGTCAGTATCACTCCGCGGCTCCGGCAGCTGTGGTAGGGCCTGCGTTGATTGCGACAGGCTGTTCTACACTGGCAGCTGTTATATTCTGTAAAATTGCGGAATGGATATCTGGGAGGAAAGGTCTATGATCCTGTGGATTTCCCAGATTCTGATTCCGTTGACAGTCTGTTACATTATAGGTTTTGGTCTGTTGTCAGGACGGCCGGTATTTGATGATTTTTTAGAGGGAGCTGCGTCAGGAATGAAAACGGCAGCCGGACTGCTTCCGGTGTTTGTGGGACTTATGATTGCTGTAGGTGTTCTGAGAAGCTCTGGCCTATTGGAGACTCTGGGACAGTGGCTTTCTATCCCGGCTGGGTGGCTGCACTTGCCGACAGAACTGGTTCCTGTTACGCTGGTGCGTCTGGTATCCAACTCGGCTGCCACAGGGCTTCTGTTGGATCTGTTTGAAAAGGCAGGTCCGGATTCCCCTCTGGGAATGTGTGCTTCTGTTATGATGAGCTGCACAGAGACGGTTTTTTACTGTCTCAGTGTATACTTTGGTTCTGTCAATGTAAGAAAAACCCGGTATGCCCTGGCAGGAGCTTTATTTGCCACAGGTGTGGGAGTGGCGGTTAGCATATGGCTGACTTTGGGTTTTTCATAAAAAAAACACAACCCTGTAAGAATTTCCTAATAAATAGCAGGTTGTCGAACAAATAGAAATCATGTATAATCATGAAGAGACTTTTTGCCTTCATGTGCGATAAGGAGAAAATGTGGATACTTATGCAGCATTGAACGATGTTCTGGTGAATCTGTTCCGTGATATTATGGAACTGGAGGAACAGGCGATTATTACTCAGGAATATCAGGATATAACAAACAATGATATGCATGTGATCGAGGCCATCGGAGTGGGAGAGCCTAAGAATATGTCAACCATAGCCAAGCTGCTTTCTGTGACAGTAGGAACTCTGACCATAGCCATGAACAGCCTTGTGAAAAAGGGTTATGTGATCCGGGAAAGAGGAAAAGAGGATCGGCGAGTGGTTTATATTTCTCTGTCGGAAAAAGGGCTGCGGGCTTACCGCCATCATGAAGAGTTTCATCGGCAGATGATCGAAGCTGTGCTGGAAAATCTGACTGAGGATGAGACAGAAAGTCTGGTAAAAGCACTTGCGAAGCTGGAACGATGGTTCCGCAGAACTGAGGAGAATTAGAAGGAGGCACTTTCAATTATGAAAAAGGCAGTCATGTGTTTTATTGGCGCCATGATGGTTTTGTCACTGGCAGCATGTACGCCGACTATGGAAAAGCATAAGGTTGGCGAGGTACAGAATTCTGATATGGCAGTTCCCAAGAGTACTCAGGGGCCTGGCGTTGTAACAGATAAGACACCGGATCTGGACGCACCGGATCTGGATATTATTTCGATATATACAGTCAGCGAGGACGGTTCCAAGCTGGAAGGCACCATGGAAGGCGTAGAGACACTGGATGCTCAGGCGCTGGTGGATCTGCTGATTCAGTATAACGTTCTTGATGAGGGAACAAAGGCAGTATCCTTTACGGCAGAGGGTACACCGGCAAGTGAAGAGGTTGGCCCTGGTGTTGTGAAGATTCCAGGCTTTAAGATTGAAAATGATACAAAGGAATACGGCACGCTGGAGCTGTCACAGTTCCCGGAGGGAGATCAGGCAGAGATGAAGCTGCAGGCTGTAGCAAATACCTTTATTGAGAATATGAAGCTGGTTTATCTGACTGTAACAGCAGATGGTCAGACTCTGGGAGAGAACATGACCTTCGAGGATGCAGGGAAATAAACGGTAACTATTCAGTCCTGAACAGTTACCAATAAGTTGATTGACAGGGAGCGGCTGCAAGGCACAGGCGAAGTTAAGATGACTTCGCTGCGTTTTGTGGCAGCTCTTTTATCATTTCAGATGTAACAGTCATGCAAAGATTAAGGCAGGAAGAAGGGGGAGAAAAGTGAAAGAAAAAAACAGGTATATAAAACGCAGCCGTTGGTGGCTGACAGTTCCGGCAGTCTATGTGCTGATGATTTTGATCATATTGCGGTTATATGTAATAACAGGGGAGAACTGGCATATAATAGGTATTTCTGTGCAGCCGTTTGATACTGCATTCCAGCTGGAGGTGACTTCCTCTAATCCTCAGCTGGATATTGCTTCATTGACGGATGGATTGAAGCTCAAGCAGGAAAAAATGCAAAAGGAAGGGATGACCGGATGGATAATCCAGGGAACGATTCCAAAAGAATCAGTGGGAACCAGGCAGGAGATTCTTGTGAGCTGTGTGGACGACCAGGAGAAGGGAAGCTGGAAAATAAGAAACTGGCAGAAAACAGGAATGCCGTTGACTGTCAGATTTGAGAAAAAAACTTTGAAATGGATATATCTTCTGGCCGCAGTGTTTGAGACTTTATTTTTAATTTTGTTTTTATATGAGAGAAAAAGGGGAAAATATAGATCTGCAGCAGAGTCTGTGGCAAATCAGATTTATCAAAACAGTTTGCCAGGAGGAGTATCAGCATGGAAAATGGGAGAGCAGCTTTTTCATATGTATGAAAAACGGGCTGCGCTGGAGGAGGCTGCGTTTTGTATCATCTTTGGCGGAGACATACTGATTATGGCGTATATGCTAATTATAAAATCAGGAAGCTGCCGGGGAAGCTCTTATGTGATGATGGCTTTTCTGTATATCATTATGATTCCATGGGCATATATTGTGAGACGGAGAAAAAGAAGCCTGCAGATATTGCTGCAGCATGAGACAAGACCGCTTACCGCTGCATATGCGAATCTGATGGCGGCTGTTTGTGGATCCTGTATGCAGAGGGAAAGACAGGTTCTTTTGTATCACGCAGCGCTGGGATTTCAAAGGGCCGGAAGGTTTGAGGAGGCCTTGCTGGTATCAAATTGCTGGAGAACCTGGCCGTGTAAAAACCAGTATCTTCGTCTTCAGGAGAGCAGGGTGCGTTCAGTATGCCTGGAGATTCTGGGAAATATGGAGGAAGCAAAAGTGGAGAAGGACTTTCAGAAGCAGATTCAGGCTCAGAAGCCTTCTTTTACAAAGCGACAGGCAGAACGGATTTATGCGAAGGGGCTGGAAATGAAACTTGCTCTGGGGGAACACAGGCTGGAGGATGCCTGCAGGGCAGGGAGACAGTATCTCCAGATGAGTAAGGAGCCTGGAACCTGGCCCTGGATTTATAATCAACTGAGGATGATATATCTGGAAATGGGAAAGGAAGAAGAGGCGCAGGAGCTGGAATGTCAGCTTATGAGCTTCAGTTCCGAAAACCGGGAAGTGGCGGAGCTTATGAAAAATTACGCCGTGCCGGGGCAGAGATGTGAGAAGGAGGCAGGTATACTGGAACGATTCAGGAAACAGGAGAGAATTCTCAGAGTGGGAATTGGAGCAGCTGCAGGTGTGATTCTGGCTTTAATGATTTGCGTTTGGGTAAACCAGGAGCTGGCTTTTGGAGCAGTTACAGTAGATATGGCAGAGGCGGAAAGTCAGACAGCCGGAGAGATTCAGACAGAGGGGGAAGCCAGTACAGCCGGGGAGATTCAGATAGAGAGGGAAGCCAGTACAGCCGAGGCGGTTCAGACAGAGGGGGAAGCCGGGGAAGCCGGGGCAGCCGGGCGGCTTCAGGTAGAAAATGAAGAAGAAACAGAGCGTTTATCTCCCCCAGCATTTTCTATTGATATTCCAGATGAATGGTTAGAGTTGATTGTGGAAGAAGAGAGAGAGAATGGCGGACGGATCTATTATCAGAAAAGCTCTTATGAAAAGATGGGGGATGGGATGATATTTTCCATAGTTATTTATGATGACGGTTCTTACATTGATGTACCAGAAAGTCGTGTGTTAGGCACAGATGGTCCCTATGTGTATCTGCTTTGTAAGCCTACAGATGTGTGTTATTACTGGGAAGATGAGTCCATTCGAGAAGAGTATGCCAGACTGCAGAATCAAATAGAAGAGATTATAAAAACATTCCAGATTGATTCTAAGACAGCTTCTTATGATGGGGGAGAATATATTTTCCCGAACAGCCATCAGGTGTATTTAAAGGAGTCAGAGCTGCTGAATCTGTCAGATGATGCCCTGCGGCTGGCAAAAAATGAGATTTATGCCCGTCATGGCCGCAGATTTCAGGATCAGGATCTGCAGATATACTTTGAAGGTAAGTCCTGGTATCACGGTACAGTGGAAGCTTCCGCATTTGATGAAAGTGTTTTTAATCAATATGAAAAAGCAAATGTGGTGCTGATTCAGAAGGAACAGGGTAAAAGAGAATAAGTAAATGTATTGAAATTCATACAATTTTCTTACATCCATTGCATAAGAATTGAAAAAACAGTATAGTGATAGCATAAAGTGTAGAAAATTCAGAATAATTTCTGGGAAGGAGGCGAGAATGGCAATGCTTGAGGTTTGGGATCTGGAAAAATCATACGGGCATCATCCGGTATTAAGAAAGATATCATTTTCAGCAAAGCCAGGCACCTGTGTGGGCATTGTGGGAGGAAACGGATGTGGGAAAACAACGCTTTTGTCTATTCTTGCCGGAGCAAGGAAACCAGATGGGGGAAGGATTTTATTTGATGGCCAGGAAGCTGTGAGCAATCCGAAGATTTTTTCTCAGGCAGCAGCTTACGTTCCTCAGGAAAATCCGCTGATAGAGGAACTGACTGTGAGAGATAATCTGAGGCTTTGGTACCGGGGCAGCAAAAAGGAGCTGGAAAAGGATCTCATCTCCGGGCCAGCTGCAATGCTGGGAGTGGATCAGATGCTGAAAAAGACGGTTTGCACGTTGTCTGGCGGAATGAAAAAAAGGCTGAGTATTGCCTGTGCCCTGTCTAATCATGCTTCTGTATTGATTTTAGATGAGCCGGGGGCGGCGCTTGATTTAGAATGTAAGGCCGTGATTCGAGATTATCTGGAGCAGTACAGAAGGCTTGGGGGAACGATTCTTTTAACATCTCATGAGATGGCGGAGCTAAGCCTGTGTACAGAATTGTATGTGCTGCGGGACGGGCACATGGAATCAGTTCCCGGCGGATTATCAGAAATGGAACTGATTAAGTGCTTTAAAAACGGGACTTTTGCAGATACTCAGGAGCTGAAACAGAGAGAGGTACCATAAAAACAATGGAGGAAATGTGTATGAAGTGTATGAAATGCGGAGCTGAACTACAGGAAAATGAAAAGATCTGCCGTGTATGTGGTCAGGAAACAGAGACTGTGGAGACAAATGCCCTGAAGGAGGAAACAAAAGGGACGTCAGATACGACGGATGGGTTGGCAGCATCAGAGCAGGCAGTTTCCGAAAGTCCGGAGCCCGAGAAAAAGAAGCCCGGGAAAATGATGATCGGTGTGGCTGCGGCAGTGGCAGCAGTGGGAATTGGAATTGCAGTAGTACCGCGGCTGATGGAGGATCCGAAAAAAACGGTGATTGCAGCTTTCGAAAGCGTAAATTCTGATAATCAGATAACCGGGGCAGAGGAAATATTTGGTTTAAGGGAATTTTTGGAAAATTATGGAAAGGTCAACTGTGAAAGTATTTTTCGAATGCAGATAGACGGCTGTTCTCAACCGGGAATGGAGATGCTGACAGGAGCTGGCTTGGAGATCCGCTCAAAGGCAGATTTGGAAAACTGGAAATCAAGAGCAGAAATGGCTCTGAATTATAATCATATGGATCTGGCAGAACTCCAGTTCTATTATGGAGATCAGGTGTTTATGGCAGCTGTACCAGAGCTGGTGGATCGTGTTTTTACTCTGAAAATAAATGACAGCCTGGGGGACAGTTTGAAAAATTCTCCAACGGTGGCTCCCTATCTGGAGGCATCTGGAGTGGATACAGAGCAGCTGGCAGAGCTGGTGCAGGAGATGATGAAAAAGCCGGAAAATGGAACCGCAAAGGGACAGCTTGATTTTCCAGGACTTTTGGACAGGTATCAAAAGGGCTGTAAGGCGAAGGAAAGTTTTCAGCAGGCGATGATGGTAGAGAAAGCAGAAAAAGGAAGCTTTTTGGTAGATGGAAAGGAGACCGTTTGTAAAGGATACCATGTACAGATCAGCAAGGATTCTCTGATTGCATTTCTCCGTACATCCTCGGATTTTTTCCTGAATGATGAGGAACTGAAAGAGCAATATCTGGATCAGCTGAGACTGAGCGTATCTATGACAGAGCTGTTTTCTGGAGCAATGGCGGCTGGAGATCTTCCCTCCGCAGAGGAAATGCTGCAGCAGAGTTATGATGAAGTCAAAGAGCAGACAGACTGGATGATTCAGATTCTGGAACAGTCTCTTCAGGATGTGGATATGACGGTTTATGTAGATCCGAAAGGACGGCTTGCCAGCCTGACAGGAACAACAACAGTTGTGGAAGCAGATATGGAAGCAGCAGAATCGGAACCGACAAATGAAGAAGCCGGGACAGGAGACAGCAGTGATGCGGCGAAAGGAACAGGCGAGGGCAGCGGAGCAAATACAGATGAGGCTGTAAAGGAGAAAAGAGAGGCGCAGATTGATTTTGCTCTGGATCTTCATGGTGGAAGCTACCTGACAGAGAATATGAACGGACGTCTCAGCATTACGTCAGAGGGCGCGACAACGGATATTCTGTATGAAAAAGAGGAAAGCTATGACGGGGAGCAGCTGGACAGCGATCATACGGTGTCTGTTCTTTCCTCAGATGGAAATATTACAATGAATGCATCTGGTACTTACATAACGGAGAGTGGATCCTGCCAGCTGGATATGGAACTTCTTGTTCCAGAAATGCAGCCGATAAAGATTCACGGGTCTGGCATGGTGACAGAGCTGGAGAAAGGAAAATCTATCTATGCAGATATAGACTCCTTGTCTGTTGAGGCAGAAGGAATTACCATGAATTTCAGCGGTGAGCTGGGATACGGTCCTCTTTCGGAAGAAGTATTGCCTCTGGAGGGAGAGGAGCTGGATGTGCTGGCAGCAACAGAAGAGGACTGGGGAGAGATTATGATGGAGGTATACGGGAATATTTTCGGACTGATGTCTCAGCTTGCAGGTATACAGTAGGCATAGAGGTAAAATAGAAGACGGCGGGAGTTTACAGAAAATGAAGTCCTATTTCATATTGATTCAGTTAGAAGTAAAACGGGCTCTGAAACGGCTTGGATATCTGTATCTTGGTATGGCTGCCCTGCTGATTCTGGCAGGGACGGCCGCCTTCCTCACAGGCCGTCTGGCATATGGAGACAGGGTTTCTGAGAGAATTTCCATTGGCGTTGTTCTTCCGGAAAATGACAGACTGGCTGGAAAAGCCATGTCTATGGCCGCGTCTTTGGAAAGTGTAAGCAGTCTCTGCGATTTTGTTACTGTGGATGGGAAAACAGCGGAAGAGGGATTGAAAAACGGAGAATTTTATGCAGTTATGAAAATTCCGGAGGGTCTGGTAGAAAGCATTATGGATGGGACCAATCTTCCTGTCCGCGTGGTGTTTCCAGGGAAAGCTTCAGTAGAGGGCCGTATTTTCCGGGAGCTGACAGAGGCAGGAGCAGCAATCCTTGGCTCAGCTCAGGCAGGAATTTACGCCGGGGATCAGGTGATTCAGACGAAAGGTGAAAGCATGGGGCTTTCTCCGGAGGAAAGTCAGGAGGCGATTGCCTGTTCCGAACAGGATTTGAATGAAATATATCTGTCCTACAGCCTTGCCAGAGAGGATTATTTTCTGGCCCAGAAGGTTTCAGCAACCGGAGATTTGGATATGGTTTCTTATTATGGCATCAGCGGTTTTATTTTGGCACTGCTTTTGATGGCAATTCCTGTATCAGGCTATTTGATGCCATGGAATGAGGCAATGAAAAGCCAGTTGACTCGGGCAGGGATTGGAGGGGGAAAGAGAGTTCTGGCCAGAGTGGCAGGGCTTGGTTATCTGTTTATTTTGGCAGCGGTTCCGATGTGGCTGATATATGGGCTGTTAGAGGGAGAGATTTTTACAGGAAAAATAAGTGGAAATCAGTTGTTTGATCTTTTGCGGCAGATGATTTGCATATGCTCTGTCTGTGCAGGGGCGGCGGTTTTGGCAGTGTTTTTGTTTGAGGCATCTGGAAGTCTGCTTGGAGGAATGATGCTTTTATTTTTGACAGCGGCAGCACAGCATTTCCTGGCAGGTGGTTTTCTTCCTCTGGTGTTTCTTCCTGGAGCAGTCCGAAAGCTGGCGCCGTTTCTTCCTTCAGGAATTTTGATGGATGTAATGAAAACAGCAGTAAGCGGAGTCTGGAATTTTTCAGCAGTGTTCCGGCTGATTCTTATGTTTGCGGTGTTTTTTGCCGGAAGTTATGCGCTGGAGGTGAGGGAAAAATGAGACAGATCTTTATGTGGTTTTTTCTTTCCTGTAAACGATATCTGCGCCGTTTTTCTTTTGTGCTTATTCTTCTTTGCCTTCCGGCAGGGGCCTGGTGGATAGGAAATCTGGAAAAAAGCGGAGACAACAGGATTCGGATTGCAGTGTGCGTGGAATCTGATTCCGGTGATGCTTTGGCAGAGGGGCTGGTGCAGGCGCTTACGGAAAAAAGCAGGGCATCCGGCGAGAGTATGTTTCTGTTTTACCGGTGTGAATCTGCAGAAGAAATCAAAGAACAGGTGGCGTCCCGAAAAGCGGAATGTGGATATGCAGTGGCAGCAGATTTGGGAAAGCGGATGGAAGAGGGCAGTTATAAACGAAGTATCCGTGTTTTTTCTGCGCCATCCACAACAACGGCAGAATTATCCACAGAGGTGGTATTTGCAGAACTGGCATCTGTGTATAACCGCGAGGTTTTAGAAAATTATGTGGAAAATGGCCGTGGTTTTTCTTTTGCAGGAGAAGCTGGAGGGGAACAAAGAGAACAGCTTGCCTTTCAGGCCGGTGAGTATTATAATATTTGGATGGAAAATGGAGGAATTTTTCAATTTGAATATGAAACTCTGAATTCTATCGTGGGAATACAACAGGAAGCTTCAGGCAGAAAAGCCGGAATGGAAGGGGTATTTCCAGTAAGAGGACTTGCGGCTGTGTATGTATTTGTAACAGGAATTTATGGTTCAGTCATTGGAGCAGAGGATGAACGGAGAAATCTGTATGTATGGATAGACAGACGAAAAAGAGGCTGGTGCAGGCTGACTGCCCAGGCCGCCCCGGTATTTTTGGCAGCAGTTTCAGCACTGGCGGCTACCTGGCTGGGAGAGGAGAATTTTTCTGGAATCTCAGGTCTTGCAGCGGAAGCGGGAATCATGGCCGCTTATGGGCTGGCAGTTGTTCTGTTTTCCCGGCTGCTGGGACTGATGTGGAAAAAACCGGAAATTCTTTGCTGTCTGATTCCGTTTTTTCTTATGGGAAGTTTGATCTTTTGTCCTGTTTTGGCAGATATCAGCAGGTATTTTCCGGCAGCAGGGTGGCTGGGACGGTTGTTTCTGCCCTGGTATTACCTGCAGTGTTTTTAGGAGAAATTTTACCTTAGCCTCTATTCTTTTCAACAAGTAACAAGAAAAAATGACACAAGGAGGGCGCAATGGATACGAATGTATTTTCATATATCCTTGCTGTTGCAGACAGTAAGAGCATCTCCGGAGCTGCGAGGCAATTATTCATGTCGCAGCCAGCTCTGACAAAACAACTGGGGAAGTTAGAATCTGAACTGGGATTTAAGATATTTGATCGCAGCCATTCGCCGTTGACGGTTACAGAAAAAGGGAAAATTTTTTTAGAATTTGCTGTTAAATATCAGGAATTAGAAAAGGAACTGAATTGTAGTCTTGCTCAAGCAAATAAAATGCCGGTCAGGCCAGTCCGAGTGGCAACCACTCATCGAGGCGGACACTATGCAGGCGTACATACAGCAGATTTTTTAAAATGTTATCCAGAAACATCTTTAGAGTATCTGGATATGAGTGCGGAAGAATGTGAAAAAGCTTTGGAAGAGGAAAGTGTAGATTTGGCTATTTATACAGATCCTGTCATGTCGGGGCAAATAGAATATATGCCTTTGGAGGAGGATCCGTTAGTATTCGTAATCCCAATCGGCAATGAACTTCTTTCGGGTATAGATACTACAGGCTCAAATCTATTTCATCCGGTGCTTATCGAAGCTGAAAAATTCCGCTCTCCCGCTCTTCGTTATATCTTATCTACACCGGAACACAGTCTTTATTATGCGGAGTGTGCATTCTTAAAAAAATTTAGAATCCGGCCCACGGCTCCATTACGGATTGATTATGTGGACACCCGCTACGCGATAGCCTGCGGAGGAGGTGGAATTGTCCTGGTTCCAAGGATTACTGTAATGAAGGCAGAGCATACTGACCAGGTAGTTTATGGTATGTTAAAAGAAGAAGGTATTTACCGTTATGTTATTGTTGCTAGAAAAAAGGGACGTATTCTTCCTAAAGAGGCCCAGGAATTTTGGCGTTTTATGGTAGGACAGAGATTTCGTAATACCAAATTGGAATAGGCGTTATTCCGGTTTGGAATAAAAAAATGAGTAATATTGGAAGCCTTCTTCTGTATTGCATAAAAAAGCTTGCTGAAAAGCAGGCTTTTTTTAGACAGATATAGTTTGATTCCAAACAGTTATAAAAGCAAACCATATACAGAATAACCAAAAACTTGAACGCATTACAATGATTATTATATAATATAGCCATAATATTTACCGGTAAATGTAACGTGAAAATAAAATTTCAGGAGGTTGTTATGGAAAAGTTAAAAAATACGAAAGTTCTTGGTTTTCCACTCTGGATGTTTTTGGTCTTGAACATTATTATGATTTTTTTAGCTTCAAAAGATTGGATGCTGTCTAATATGATTGGAGCATTGGGCTTTGCATTGATCGTTGGAACTATGCTGGGATGGATTGGAGATCACATTCCGATTTGGAACAGCTGGTTTGGAGGCGGAATGCTTTTCACCTGTCTGATGGCTGGCGCTATGAATACATTTAATTTGATTGGAGAGGGTGCGAAAGAAGCTCTGAATAATTTTAATGGATCAACAGGATTCCTTGATCTATACATAATGGTTTTAATTACAGGATCCGTTTTATCCGTTGATCGTAAGATGTTAATAAAATCTTTTGCAGGATATATTCCGACGATTCTTGCAGGTGTAGCAGGAGCTTTGGGACTTGCAGGTATTGTCGGTGCGATTACCGGAGTTGGAGCGATTGATGCAATTACAACTTACGCGATTCCTGTTATGGGCGGTGGAAATGGCGCAGGCATCCAGCCCATGAGCCGTATGTGGGAAGCCGCTACTGGTGGTGATGGTTCTGCATGGTATGCATCAGCATTTGCAATTATCAGTCTGGGAAATCTTGTGGCTGTTTTCATGAGTGCTTTATTGAATAAATTGGGGCAGGCGAAGCCTTCTTGGACTGGAAACGGTCAGCTTATGCGCGGAATAGAAAATGCAGCAGCAAAAACGGAAGAAGTAAAACCGACTATAGCGGACTATGCTACTGGATTAGCTCTTGGTCTTTGTTGTTTTTCAATGGCAGACCTTTATTCCAAGCATATTTCCATTGTAAATAACCGCCTGGATCTTGGTTTTTCCATTCATACCTTCGCATTTATGGTTATTCTTATGGCTGCTCTTAACATTTCCAATATTCTTCCGGCAAATATCAAGGCTGGAGCTAAGGGAATGCAGATGTTTTTTGTTAAGTATATGTCCTTCCCTTTAATGATTACTGTAGGGATCGGAACAAATTTAAGTGATTATGCAAAAGTTTTTACCAATCCAGCAAACCTTCTTATTATTGTGGTAACAGTTATCGGAGCGATGTTGGGAACTTTTATTGTGGGCAGACTGCTTCACTTCTATCCAGTAGAGGCTATGCTTACAGCAGGTCTTTGTATGGCTAATGGCGGAGGCTCAGGCGACGTTCAATGTCTTGGTGCAGCTAACCGCATGGAAATGATGTCATATGCTCAGATTTCATCTAGAATCGGAGGAGCAATCATGCTTGTTGTAGCAAGTTTCTTCTTTGGACGATTTTTGTAAAATTGGAGGTAGAATTTCATGGAGGGGAAAAATCCATTAGTATCCAATTTGACATTGGAACAACAAAAAAATCTATTTGGAAATGCATATTTGAATATGCTGTGGTATTGTCCTGCAGACCAGAGGTTTTCCTATTGGGCTCATCTTCCGGATAGTTATTATGACGAAAAAAATCCAGATTACCGTTTGATGGTAATTATTCATGGAACCGGCTGTGCGGTAGAAGATTATATTCGAGAAGCTAAAGAATTAGCAGATCAGAATCATATCGCAATTCTGGCTCCATTGTTTCCCGGAGGATTGATTGATCATGATGATTTTAACAGCTACAAGCTTTTATCATGTGATGGAATCCGGTATGATCAAATTTTACTGGATATGGTAGAAGATATGGCAAACCGATATCCCGGTATCCATACAGAGCGTTTTTTCCTTTTTGGACATTCTGGAGGCGGACAGTTTACCAACAGGTTTCTGTTTGCTCATCCAGAGCGGCTGCTGGCTGTTTCTATTGGCGCTCCGGGGCGCCCGACTTTTCTCGATCTGAATGAAGATTACTTTTGGGGAGTTAGAGATTTTAAAGAATATTTTGGAAAATCTGTGGATATTGAGGCAGTGAAACAAATACCAGTTCAGATTACTGTCGGAGAAAATGATACAAAGTTTATAGGGGACTCCCCATACGGTACAAACCGTGTAGAGAGAATGAAAAGTCTTCAGAAAAACCTTGAAGACTGGGGGGTAAAAACAGAGCTTCAAATTCTTCCTGGTTTTGGACATGAAGGAGGAGAGCGTGAACGGGTGCGAACTGCGCAGGAATTTTTCATAGGAAATTTATAAATTGTTAAACATGTAAGAGACAAACGGTACCCTGATAGCGAGACACAGAAAAAGAGACTGTGCTCAACTATCAGGGTACCGTTTGTCTCATTTTTTCATCTGAAAGTTTGTTACATTTTCTGTTCCATCAGCCAGGAGGTAAAGTAGGGCTGAATCACGTCAAAGGGGGCATTTCCCATATCCAGAATAAATCTATGAAATTCTGAAGGGCTGAATCGGGAGCCCAGATTTTTCTCTGCGTTTTCACGCATATTCTGAATTTCCATAGCGCCTACAAAATAAGACAGATAGTTGGCCGGATTTTCGATCATGGCTTCAAACATGGCATCACTGACAGCGCCTGGATCCTCATAGAACTGAGAAAGGTATTCAGCAACCTGATTTCGATCCCAGCCAAGATAATTGACAGCCAGATCCAGATAAGCATGAAGCCCCAGAATTGCCGTGGAGTTAGATGCCAGCAGGCGCCCAAATTCCGGATCCAGACCATTATCCAGAGTGTAGGAAAGTGCTTCTACGTAGGCAGCCCATCCTTCACTGTAGCCATTAAAGGACAGAATTTTCCGCAAATCAGAAGCATCGGAGCTGTGGAAATACACATTCTGGTACAGGTGTCCCGGATACCCCTCATGAGCAATGGTCGGGTACAGGGACTCAGAGGTATACTGAGGATTGTGGTTAATATAAATGACATTGTCAGTAATGTCGTCAATGGGGGATGTCAGGTAAAAGGCCGGGCTTAAGGAAAGCTCCAGAGCCTTGGGGACATCCTTCAGTGTGTAGCTGCACTCTGGAAGCGATGGAAAGTCAGCGGCAGTCAGAGTTTTTAATTCTTCGAGCATAGCAGCCGGTTCTGTCTGGCGGAACTGGCTGGTTTCCAGAAGGCTGCCAAACTCCGGATGCTCTTTTAAAATGGCAGAGGTTTCTTTTAGCTTTTTATTGATGGTCTGCTCCACAGCGGCAATCAGCTCTTCTACGGACTGGTATGAGGTGCCGGTACTGGCATAGACCAGATATTTGTAATATTTTTTTCCGTCAGGAAATCCGCACATACCGCCCTCGTTGGTTCCTGTACCCTTCAGCGCTTTCATGCCGTCAATCAGTGTCTGATAGGCGGGAACGAAGCTCTCCTCCAGAAGCTGTTCATTGCGCTGGCGGAATGAGGTTTTTTCTTCTTCTGTCAGATCGGCAATTTGCTCCAGCCGCTGGTTAAAGCTGTCGATGAGAAAATTGTTTCCCGGAACTAAAAGATAGCTTTCACAGGATTCGATGACATGGTCGATGCAGGTGTCGCTCATCATCAGACCGGCATCAGCCTTCTGCTGTTCAAAGGCGAGAATCTCCTTGTAATAATCATCAATAGCATCCAGCAGCGCAAGATATTCCTCTACATCCTGTTTTTCATAAAAAGAGTACTCACACAGCAGAATCGGAAGTTCAGCCTGTATGCCTATGGTTGCAGAAAGCGGCTGATAGTAAAGCTCCAGCCCTTCGCTTAAAGCTTCTGTTTTTAAAAGGCTTTGCAGAATGTGAAAGGTGACCTTCTGCTTTTCAGAAAGGAGCGCAGGAGAGAAAGAATCCAGCTCTTCCTTCAGCTGCTGTCGGGTCTGCCGGTTTTCTTCCATGGCATCCATGGAAATCGGCGCGAAGAGATTTTCCGCAGAAGAAATTCCAAAATTTTCCGGATGCCGCAGAAGATACTGAAGATCCAGCTGGCAGCCACATACCTGTTCGCGGAATAATTGTTCTTCTAGTTGGGAAAATCGCGACTGTTCCTTCAGTTCATTTTCCTGATACTGTTCGTAGGGAAGCTTCTCTTCCTGGGGATAGGGTGCTGCTGTAGTAGCTATGTCCGCCGAGGGCCGCGGCACACACCCGGAAAGCAGAGCCACACAGAGAAGCAGGGCCGCAAAGGGGCCGGAAAACCAGGTTCTTTTTGTATGCATAAATGAATCCTCCTAAGTGTTCCTATTATAATCTATACTCAATAAAATTACAACTTATGTAACATTCCGCCCGGATTCCTTGTGTTTTCGGGCGGTTTATGCTATAGTTTGATTACTTATTTCTATAATTTGGAGGAAATGGCTCATGTGTCAGAATCAGAATTGTAATTGTAAAAAACCATATTATATTACTACCGCGATTGCGTATACATCCGGAAAACCCCATATTGGAAACACCTACGAGGCTGTGCTTGCAGACAGCATTGCCCGTTTTAAAAGAGCGGAAGGTTATGATGTCCGCTTTCAGACAGGAACTGATGAGCACGGTCAGAAGATCGAATTGAAGGCTGAAGCAGCAGGCGTATCTCCCCAGGATTTTGTTGACGGCGTTGCCGGAGAGATCAAGACGATCTGGGATCTGATGAACACCTCTTACGATAAGTTTATCCGTACTACAGACAAGGATCACGAGGCTCAGGTTCAGAAGATTTTCAAAAAGCTGTATGATCAGGGCGATATTTACAAGGGCTATTATGAAGGTCTGTACTGTACTCCCTGTGAGTCCTTCTTTACAGAATCTCAGTTAGTAGACGGCAAGTGCCCTGACTGCGGCCGGGAGGTTCAGCCAGCAAAGGAAGAGGCGTATTTCTTTAAAATGAGCAAGTATGCGGATCGCCTGATTGCTTATATTAATGAGCATCCGGAGTTTATTCAGCCGGTATCCCGGAAAAATGAGATGATGAACAACTTCCTGCTTCCAGGATTGCAGGATCTGTGCGTATCCAGAACCTCCTTTACCTGGGGCGTTCCGGTATCCTTTGATCCGAAGCATGTAACCTATGTATGGCTGGATGCTCTGACCAACTATATTACTGGTTTGGGCTATGACTGTGATGGCAATCACGGCGAGCTGTTTGACAAATTCTGGCCGGCAGATCTTCATCTGATTGGTAAGGATATTATCCGTTTCCATACCATTTACTGGCCGATTTTCCTGATGGCTCTGGATCTGCCCCTTCCCAAGCAGGTGTTTGGACATCCCTGGCTGCTTCAGGGCGACGGCAAGATGAGTAAATCTAAAGGAAATGTTCTGTATGCAGATACGCTGGTAGATTTCTTTGGTGTGGATGCAGTCCGCTATTTTGTTCTTCATGAGATGCCCTTTGATAATGACGGCGTCATTTCCTGGGAGCTGATGGTAGAGCGGCTGAACTCTGATCTGGCAAATATCCTGGGAAATCTGGTCAACCGCACGATTTCCATGTCCAACAAATACTTTGACGGAACCGTAAGAAACGGCGGCGCAGCTGAGGCAGTAGATGAGGACTTAAAGGCAGTGGTATTAGATGCTGTGAAGAAAACAGTAGCAAAAATGGATCAGCTGAGAGTAGCAGATGCTATTACCGAGATCTTTGGCATTTTCCGCCGCTGCAACAAATATATTGATGAGACTATGCCCTGGGCTCTGGCTAAGGATGAGGATAAGAAGGACCGTCTGGCAACGGTTCTCTACAATCTGGTAGAGGCAATTACCATTGGTGCTTCTCTTCTGGAATCCTTTATGCCGGAAACCTCTGAGAAGATTCTGTCTCAGCTTCAGGCAGAAAAGAGAACTCTGGATCAGATGGATACCTTTGGTCTGTATCCGTCAGGCGGAAAGGTAACAGACAAGCCGGAAATTCTCTTCGCCCGTATGGATGTGAAGGAGGTTCTGGAAAAGGCAGAGAAGCTTCAGGCAGAGCAGGCGTCAGCTGCCGCAGCAGAAAACGGCGCAGCTGACGCAGAGGAAAAGCAGGAGGAGCCGGTGATTGATATTGAGGCAAAGCCGGAGATTTCCTATGATGATTTTGCAGCAATGCAGTTCCAGGTTGGCGAGATTATTTCCTGTGAAGCAGTGCCCAAGTCCAAAAAGCTGCTTTGCTCTCAGGTTAAGATCGGAAGCCAGGTAAAGCAGATTGTCAGCGGCATTAAGGCGCACTATTCTCCTGAAGAGATGGTGGGCAAAAAGGTGATGGTTCTGGTAAATTTAAAGCCTGCAAAGCTGGCCGGAGTAATGTCTGAAGGTATGATTCTGTGCGCGGAAGATGAAGAGGGCAATCTTTCTTTGATGGTTCCGGAAAAGAAGATGCCGGCAGGCGCAGAGATTTGTTAATAGGGACGCAGACAAAATGCGGATAGGATTTAACGGCAATCAGTTAAAGCTGATTGCCGTTGTCAGTATGCTTGTGGATCATATGGCATATCTGTTTATCGGAGTGGGAATGCTAACGCCTGCATTGCAGGCAGGGGAAGAAGTGCCTGCCCTTTTTCTGCTGTATCGTGTACTGCGGGCGATTGGCCGGATGGCCTTTCCTGTTTTTTGTTTTTTGCTGGTGGAAGGTTTTTTACATACAAAGAGCAGGCGGCGATACGCGATACGCCTGGGAATATTTTCCCTGATTTCAGAGATTCCATTTGATCTGTTTACCAGCGGAACCAGGCTTTTTGTTGATTGGAGTTCCCAGAATGTGATGATAACACTGTTTTTGGGGTTGCTGATGATGGAAGTGCTGGAGAGACTTGATATTCGAAAAAAGAATATCCTGGATCAAGGGCGAAATTACAGTTCGGGTATTTTTCAGCTGGAGCTTATGGCCCAATTATTTGTAATTTTCTTTTTTTGCGCGGCCGCCTGGATAGTACGATGCGATTATGATTATACAGGAATTATGCTGATTGCGATTTTCTACTGGTTCCGGTGGGATAGGAAGCAGATGTGCATTATGGGATTTTTATGGATGGCAGTTATCGAACAGAGTCTGGAATATTTACCAGCATTTGTCCTGTCTTTTGTTTTCATCTTTTTTTATAATGGGACGCGGGGGAAATGGAAAGGCAAATATGCAGGTTATTTCTTTTATCCAGTGCACATGGCGGTGCTTGCGCTGATATATGGGCTTGTATAAAGAAATATCCAGGAAATTTTCCGAAAAACAATCAGAAGGAAGGTCATAATATGATTTTTGATACTCATGCTCATTATGATGATGAGGCATTTCAGGAGGATCGGGATGAGCTTTTAAATAGCCTGAGTACTCATGGAATTGAAGCAGTAGTTAATGTAGGAGCCAGCATCCAGACAACAAAAAATACGCTGGAGCTGATGAAAAAATACCCCTTTGTCTATGGAGCTGTAGGGGTTCATCCCAGTGAAACAGAGGAATTAAACGACAATTTGATGGACTGGCTGAAGCACGTTTCCGGTGAAAAAAAGGTCGTAGCGATTGGCGAAATCGGACTGGATTATTACTGGAAAGAGCCGGATCCGGAGATTCAGAAGCACTGGTTTGTGCGCCAGCTTCAGCTGGCAAGAGAGGTAAAGCTTCCTGTGATTATTCACAGCAGGGATGCGGCCCAGGATACGCTTGATATTATGAAGGCGGAGAAGGCGAGAGAAATCGGCGGAGTGATTCACTGTTTTTCTTACGGAACAGAGATGGCCAGAGAGTATCTGAATATGGGATTTTATCTGGGAATCGGTGGAGTTGTGACCTTCAATAATGGGAGAAAGCTGAAAGAGGTAGTGAAGTATATGCCTCTTGACCGGATTGTTCTGGAGACAGACTGCCCCTATCTTTCCCCTGTTCCTAATCGGGGAAAACGCAATTCCTCTTTGAACCTTCCCTATGTGGCAGAGGCGATCAGCCAGATAAAAGGCATCTCACCGGAAGAGGTGATAAAGATCACCAATCAGAATGCAAGAAATCTGTATCGGCTGTAAATCCGGAAAAAGCGTAGGAAAATCGACGAAAAGAGGACTGCTGGGAGATTCCGTGAAAACGAGGAAAGGCCGGCAGGGTTTGAGGGGGATCCTGCCGGCATGTGCATGAAAAAAAGTTAAAAGCGTATTTATGTTGCTGACAATAACTAATATATCTGAAAAATGTGACTGGAATATGGAAAAAATGTGAAAGATTTGTGAGAGGATGGAACTGCATGGAAAACAGATTAGGCAATCCCAAGAACACAATTGAAGTGATTCAAAAGTATGAATTTGCCTTTCAAAAAAAATTCGGACAGAATTTTTTGATTGATACGCATGTGCTGGATAAAATTATCCGGGCTGCAGGAGTGACAAAAGAGGATATGGTTTTGGAAATCGGTCCCGGAATTGGCACAATGACTCAGTGTCTTGCTGAGGCAGCCGGCCGGGTAGTTGCAGTGGAGATTGACTCGAATCTGATTCCGATTCTGAAAGATACCTTAAAGGATTATGATAATATCACGGTCATTAACGAGGATATCCTGAAGGTGGATATTAAAAAGCTGGCAGAAGAATATAATGGCGGCCGACCCATTAAGGTTGTGGCAAATCTGCCCTATTATATTACAACGCCGATTATCATGGGGCTGTTTGAGAGTGAAGTTCCTATTGATAATATTACGGTTATGGTGCAGAAAGAGGTGGCAGACAGGATGCAGACCGGTCCCGGATCAAAGGATTACGGAGCATTGTCTCTGGCTGTTCAATATTATGCAGAGCCTTATATTGTGGCGAATGTTCCGCCCAACTGCTTTATTCCCCGTCCTAATGTAGGATCTGCGGTAATTCGGCTGACCAGACATCAGAAGCCGCCGGTTGAGGTAAAGGACAGCGGGTTGATGTTCCGTCTGATTCGTGCTTCTTTTAATCAGCGGAGAAAAACTCTTCAGAATGGCCTGAACAATTCCTCAGAGCTGCATTATTCCAAGGAGCAGATTGCCAGGGCAATTGAAAGTCTCGGCGTTCCGGCAACAGTGCGCGGGGAGGCTCTGACTCTGGAACAGTTTGCCCGTCTGGCTAATTATTTTACAGAAAATGCCTAGAAAATGAGATTTCAGACAAAAAACAGGGCTTTCGTTTTTGCAGATGATATATCTGCAGCTGCGAAGCCCTGTTTTATTATACACAGTTATCGACTGATAGTTTTCGTGAACAAATTTACTTTCTCTCAAATAGGCTGCGTAATTACAGATCGCATTTGGAAAGAGCTGCTTCATCTGCAACGATGGTTACATCCGGATGCATCTGCAGAATAGAAGCCGGAACATGAGGAGTAACCGGTCCGCTGATAACCTGTTTCAGAATATCAGCTTTGTCAGCGCCGCTGACAACCATCAGAACCTTCTTTGCCTGCATAATGGTCTGAATTCCCATGGTATAAGCCTGCTTCGGAACGTCGTCAATGCTGGCGAAGAAACGCTTGTTTGCTTCAATGGTGCTGGGCTGCAGATCTACGCAGTGGGTCAGAGTAGCAAAGGTGTCATCCGGCTCGTTAAATCCGATATGTCCATTGTGGCCAAGGCCAAGAAGCTGAAGATCCACGCCGCCGATCTCTTTGATAACGTTGTTGTAGCGGGCACATTCTTTGTCACTGTCCGGCTCGGTTCCATCAGGAATGTTGGTGCGGGCCAGATCGATATTTACATGCTTGAACAGATTGTTGTACATGAAATAGTAGTAGCTCTGGTCATTATCTCTATTCAGTCCTTTATATTCATCCAGGTTAACAGTAGAAACGCCGGAGAAATCCAGATCGCCCTGATTGTACCACTCAATCAGCTCTTTGTAGGTGCCGATGGGTGAAGAACCGGTAGCCAGTCCCAGTACACAGTTTGGTTTTAAAATAACCTGTGCTGCAATAACATGGGCTGCTCTGCGGCTTAACTCATTGTAATCCTTTGCTTTGATGATTTGCATGGTAATACCCCCTGAAAATAAAAAATTTTTTGTTAAAATCTAATCATAGGATAGCATTTTTAGGTCATAGTTGCAATGGTTATTTCATAAAATGTTTATCAAAGGAGTGATAGCATGTCTGATTATCGAAGATTAATCTCATACATTTATGCATATGAGGGCGGCATAAAAGGAAAAAATATTGGATATGCCAAGGTGGAGATACGAGGGGGACAGTGCAGAATACAGGTAAATGTGAAAAGAGTTTTTGTGGGAAGTAATGAAACAGGGGTTTATTTGCTGGCTCCAGAAGCGGAAATTCTTCTTGGGAGAATTTTTATTCGGGGAGGCGCAGGGGAGTTTCGAACACAGGTAAATGCAGAAAATGTGGAGGGGAGCGGGATTTCCGCAGATCAGTTCTATGGGCTGACCATCCATGATGTGACAAGTACCTGGAGAAGTTATACAACGGTCTGGGAGGATGCGGTGGCACAGACGGCAGAGGTTCAGCTGGCAGATATTACATCAGAAAATATGAGAAGACGGGACAGCAGTGTTGAAGCAATCAGCAGGGCGTTGACTATGACGGCGCTGAAGCGGACAGCAGAAACTGGCAGAAACGGACTTCAGGCAGCAGAAGCCCTGAAGACTGAAATAGAACAGGAAGCAACAGGACAGCTTGAGATATCAGAGGAGCTGGAAACAGAAGAACTGGAAAAGCAGAGGGAAGGGAGTGAAAAAGAGCCGGAAGGGGGAGAAGCTTTAGCGGTTCAGAGTGAGGAGAAAACAGAAGAGAGGAAACAGGAAGAAGGAGAAGAATTTAAGGCTCAGAGCGAGAAGGTATCAGAAGAGCCAGGGGGAAAAGTCTCCGGGATCTTAGGGGAGAAAAGGTCAGAAGAGCAAATAGGGGAAGGGACTGCGGTGGTGAGTGAGAAAGCGCCGGAAGATAAGAGCCAGGAAGGAGGAGAAGAATTTAAGGCTCAGAGCGAAAAGCAGCCAGAAGAGCAAAAGAAAGAAGAATCTGAGGTTCAAAACCTGAAAAATCCAGAAGTTCCGGAAGAGCCAAGAGGAGAACCTTCGGGGGAGAGGAATCTGGAAAAACAGGAAGAGATTTTGAAAACAGAAAGGGGGGAGGAATGGGCAGAACAGCAGCAGATGAAAAAAATACTGGAAATGCATCTCCCGGTTTCAGCAGAAATTGAACGGGAATTAAAACGGGAGGAGAAGCGCCTGGAGACAATTGCTCCCTGGGAGGAGGATGAGAAAGGCAGTAAAAATCAGGAGGAGAGGGGAAAAATTTCAGATGCTCTCTCTGGAAGAATGGAGGCGCAGCCAACGCCTGGTTTATCCGGTGAGCCAGTTTCTGGCTCGACAGATGAGCTGGTAAACAGACCGCCTCATAAGTCATTCGGAAAAACAAGAAACAGCGCAGCAGCAGCTCGTCTGTCACGTTTGAAAAATATTTTGCAACCAGGGGTTCTTCAGTCCCTGCTTCTGCAGCCGGAGGAGTCCCAGACAGCGCCGCCTGCTTCAATCAGGCAGGGAACAGCTGGACAGGAAGTGCAGTCGCAGACATCAGGACTGAAAAGAGAACAGGAGACACCATATCCCGAACTGGAAAATCCGGCAGTTTTACGGGAACTGGAACGTCAGGAGGCAGAGGAAAACAACAGAAGTGATTTGTGGGAACGCTTTCAGAGACAGTATACAAGAGTTCTGGCCTTTGAGTGTGACAGTGGCTGTGAAATTCTTTCCATTAAGCCTCAGGATATTGGACTGCTTCCAAGAGAAATATGGGTGTACGGCAATAACAGCTTTCTGCTGCACGGATACTATAATTATCGCCATTTGATCCTGGCTCGTCTGTCTGATTCCGGAGGAAAAATCCGCTATCTTTTAGGCGTTCCGGGACACTATTTCAGCAATGAAAAATATATGGCTTCGATGTTCGGTTTTCCCCATTTTGTGCTGGCAAAAAAACAGCCGGATGAAGACGGGAGATTTGGATACTGGTATACGGATATCCGCCTGTAGAGCCATTAGTAATCGATTCCGCGAAGCTTAACCTGACCTGTAAAGGGGGCAGTAATTTCCGCAAAAGAAAGCAGCTCTTCTTTTGTAAATGAGGAAAATCCGTCTGGGTGAAGGACTCTTTCAGATGGAACATAATTTTGAATATAATAATCAGGACACCCGGCAATCCAGGGACCGATTTGACGGAAATCCTCGCTGGTGTGCAGGCCCTTTACAGCTGTCGTACGGAATTCAAATGGAACTGCTCCGGAGAGCAGCCACTGAACCGATTCTTGCACAGAATCTATATCAGGGGAAACTCCGCAGACTGCAGGATAATGCTCTGGTCCGGCTTTAATGTCCATGGCAATGTAGTCCAGAAGTCCCTGTTCTGCCAGATGCCGGATAACCTGAGGGCGGCTTCCGTTCGTATCCAGTTTGATGCGCAGTCCAAGACTGCGGACCTGAAGGATGAAGTCCTCCAGCGCTTCTGGCTGAAGGCAGGGTTCTCCGCCGCTGATGCAGATTCCATCGAGAATTCGGCTTCTTTTCTTTAAAAAAGCCAGAATGTCATCAGGAGAGTACAGAGGGGGTGCATCGTTTCCAAGAATTTCACTGTTATGGCAAAAGGGACAGCGAAAGTTGCAGCCTCCAGTAAAAATTGTTGCAGCCACATATCCGGGATAGTCTAGGAGCGTGGTTTTCTGCAGTCCGCAGATAATAAGGGGATTTGTTGACTCTTGCATTTTACATATTTCCATTTCTCTGATTTTCGTATATACTGAAACTGCTGTGAAAGGCAGCGTTTACAGTTATGCAGATATTATACCACAGGAAATAAGAAACAGGAGGAAGGGTTTTCAGAGAAATCCAAATACCTGAAGGGAAAGAAAAATGGGAAATTTACAGGAAGAAAATCAAATCATTCAGCAAAAACAGGATCAGCGTTTTATGAGAGAAGCGATCCGTCAGGCCAAAAAGGCGCTGGCCCTGGGAGATGTTCCGATTGGATGTGTGATTGAATATGAGGGGAAAATTATTGGGCGGGGCTACAATCGCCGGATGGCAGATAAAACGGTTCTTGCCCATGCGGAATTGATTGCGATAAAAAAAGCCTGTAGGAAAATGGGAGACTGGCGTTTGGAGGGATGCACAATGTATGTAACCCTGGAGCCCTGCCCTATGTGTGCCGGTGCGATTGTCCAGGCAAGGATTCCTGCTGTTGTAATTGGATGTATGAATCCAAAGGCCGGCTGCGCCGGTTCGGTGCTGGATATGCTTCATGAGGAGGGTTTTAACCACCAGGTGGAAACGAGAATTGGAATTCTGGGAGAAACCTGTTCTACCATGCTTTCTGATTTCTTCCGGAATCTCCGGAAGAAAAAAGCAGAACAGAAAGCGCAGCAGCTTATGGACGGGGGCAAACCCGCAGATATAGCCGGTAAGCCATAAGGGTAGCGGAAACAGTAAAAAAGATTTCCAGGGCGCTGCTGACAATTCCTGCCAGAACAAACAGAAAGCCGGAAATCAGCACAATGGCTGCCAGCCCTGCCAGATACAACCGGTAAATGGTTTTGTTTTTTGGTTCCGCAGTCTGGTACAGTCGGAGCACAATGAAAAACAGGCAGATGGTCAGACAGGCAGCAGCAAGAAAAGCAAAGACAATGTGGAGACTGGCCTTTAAGGGCATCTGCTCTGGAAGATAAGGCGTGGTAACAGCAAAGTCCAACAGCACCAGAGCAAGATAGACCAGCCAGCTGGCTGTCGGCTTTCGGGGCATATGGCGGATAATTCTCCGGAGAATAAAAAAGAAATAGATTCCCACAATCAGTCCCCACAGGACAAAGGCTTCTTTTCTTCCGGCAATATTTCCCAGCACGGAAAAATTGGTGCGGAACCAGTCGCTGTTTATGGCAAAAAGAAAGGTGTAGACGGGAATCAGGACATATGCAGTAAAAGCAGTCATAAAAGCAGCCTCCTTGAAATCATAATAGGTGGTGTGTATCAGTATCTATTTGTGTTTTTAATGGCCAGTTTAACATAGGCACAGGCATTTCGGCAATAGAAATCTTGACAAAACTATGGCGGTAGGGTATACTTAACTGGCGTAAAATTGTCATAAAGCTTCCGCGCAGCCGGGGAGATAGCGGTGCCCTGAACCTGCAATCCGCTCCAGCAGGGGTGATATCCCGCCTCGGATATGTTCTTGCAGGGCTGCCCCTGGTAAGCGGCGTTGACGTTTGGGTCTTGCGCAACAGAACCTCATGAACCGTGTCAGGGCAGGAATGCAGCAGCACTAAGTGAGTCCTTCTGTGTGCCGCAAGGGTGCCTGGACCGAGCTGGCTGTCAGGGTAACGCCTGTGAGCCGTATACAAAGCGGGGTGCGCGGATTAAAATAATAATTTAGAATCAGTATGCCGGGTGCAGAGATGCATGCGGCTCTTTTTCTGTCTGTTTATTCCCGGAAAACCTCGTTTCTTCCTGCTGTTTCGGCAGATTCCTACTTGCCCGCGCTTGCTATATGTATTATAATATATCAGAATGGGCTTATTTTAATCTGATGTGGAAAACAACGAAAAAAAGATGTGATAACAACAGAAAGGATGTGGCTTCGATGAGAGTTGGAATGCTGACCAGCGGCGGTGACTGCCAGAGCCTGAACGCAACCATGCGGGGCGTGGCAAAGTCTCTGTATAAAATGTACGATGATGTGGAGATTATTGGATTTGAGGACGGCTATAAAGGCCTGATGTATGCAGATTATCAAATTATGAAACCATCTGATTTTTCTGGTATTCTGACCAAGGGCGGAACCATTCTGGGAACCTCCCGCCAGCCCTTTAAACTGATGCGGGTGCCGGATGAAAACGGCCTTGACAAAGTAGAAGCAATGAAACACACCTATAAAAAATTAAAGCTGGAGTGTCTGGTGGTTCTGGGCGGAAACGGAAGCCAGAAAACAGCCAATCTTCTTCGAGAGGAAGGGCTGAATGTGGTATCCCTGCCAAAGACCATTGACAACGATCTGTGGGGAACAGATGTGACCTTCGGCTTTCAGAGCGCCATTAATGTAGCAACCAATGCCATCGACTGCATTCATACTACCGCAGCATCCCATGGACGTGTATTCATTGTGGAGGTTATGGGGCACAAGGTTGGCTGGCTGACGCTTTATGCCGGACTGGCAGGCGGAGCAGATATTATTCTTCTGCCGGAGATCCCCTATGATCTGAATGTGATTGTAGGCGCGCTGAGAGAGCGCAATAGACAGGGAAAGCGTTTTTCCATTTTGGCTGTGGCAGAGGGCGCCATTTCCAAAGAGGACGCCATGCTCACCAAAAAGGAGCTGAAAGAAAAGAAGAAAAACGGAGTTGTGTATCCGTCTGTGGCCTATGAGCTGGGAGCAAAGATTACAGAAAAGACAGGCCAGGAGGTGCGGGTTACTGTTCCGGGCCATACTCAGAGAGGCGGAGAACCCTGCCCCTATGATCGTGTGCTTTCTACCCGTTTAGGCGCAGCAGCAGCCAAGCTGATTCAGGATAAGGAATATGGCTACATGGTTGCTGTGCATAACAATGAGATTACCAAGGTTCCTCTTGCAGAGGTAGCGGGACGTTTGAAAACTGTAGATCCGAACAGCTCTATTATTAAAGAGGCAAAAATGCTGGGTATCAGTTTTGGTGACGAATAAAAATAACTGCAAAGCTCCAGATAGAATTCCGGAGATCTGCAGAAAATAAGGAGTTTTTGATTTATGTCATATACTGCGCTGTACCGCAAGTGGAGGCCGACAGGATTTGCGGACGTTAAGGGACAGGATCATATTGTACAGACCCTGAAAAATCAGATAACCGGGCAGCGCATTGGTCATGCCTATCTGTTCTGCGGAACACGGGGAACCGGAAAAACTACCATTGCCAAGATTTTTGCAAAGGCAGTCAACTGTGAACATCCTGTTGACGGAAGCCCATGCGGAGAGTGTGAGAGCTGCCAGAGCATTGTATCCGGCCGTTCTATGAACGTAGTTGAGATTGATGCGGCTTCCAACAATGGTGTGGAAAATATCAGAGAAATTCGGGAACAGGTTCAGTATCCGCCCACAGAAGGGCGGTACCGGGTTTATATTATTGATGAGGTGCATATGCTGTCTACGGGCGCATTCAATGCACTTTTAAAGACCCTGGAGGAGCCACCGTCCTATGTGATTTTTATTCTGGCAACAACAGAGGTTCATAAAATA
Source organism: uncultured Clostridium sp. (assembly GCA_900538475.1). Lineage (GTDB taxonomy): Bacteria > Bacillota > Clostridia > Lachnospirales > Lachnospiraceae > Brotaphodocola. The sequence goes on from UPYT01000024.1 coordinate 48,838, forward strand.
CCTATTACGGTGTTGTCTCGATGCCAGCGCTATGATTTCCGGCGGATTACCATTGAGACCATAGCGGCGCGGCTGCGGGAGCTGGCAGATGCGGAGCAGATTCCGGTAGAGGAGCGGGCGCTGACTTATCTTGCAAAGGCGGCAGATGGTTCCATGCGAGATGCGCTGAGTCTGCTGGATCAGTGTGTTGCATTCCATTTCGGTACTTTGCTGACTTATGATAATGTGCTGGAGGTGCTGGGAGCTGTCGATTCCAGCGTGTTCAGTCAGCTTTTGCGGGAAATTCTTGCAGGAGACACAGCTGGCTGTATTCACTGTCTGGAGGAAATGGTGATTCAAGGGCGTGAGCTGGGACAGTTTGTGGTGGATTTTATCTGGTATCTGAGAAATCTTTTGATATTGAAAACCACAGAGGACGCGGAGGTCATGCTGGAAATGTCTGAGGACAATCTGCGTCTTCTTCGAGAAGAGGCAAAGATGGTAAACGGGGAGACGCTGATGCGGTTTATCCGTATCTTTTCTGAGCTTTCCAACCAGCTGCGCTATGCTTCCCAGAAACGGGTTTTGATTGAGATAGCCCTGATTAAGCTGACAAAGCCGCAGATGGAGCCGAATCTGGACTCCATTCTTCAGAGGCTTAATGAGCTGGAGGCCAGGATTGAAGAAACGCCTCAGGTTACGCCGGAGCTGATGCAGCAGATGGCAGCCCGGATGGGAAATTCCGGCGGTGCGTCTTTAAACAGTACAGCTGCAGGAGTTTCTCCGGGCCAGGAAGAAGGCGGTTCAGGAGGAGAAATGCCGCCGCAGGTGGCAATTCCCAGAGCCCAGCTGGAGGATTTGAATCTGATTCGTCAGGACTGGGGAAAAATTATCCGGGATTTAGGAGGAGCAATTCGTCCCAGCTTTCGGGACACGGTGCTGGAACCCAGCGGAGACAGCTGCCTTTGCGTGGTATTTTCCAGCCCTGATAATTATGCTATTGGCAGCAGGGCAACGGTTCTGGGTGAACTGGAGCGGTATATTCAGGAAAAATACGGAAAAGAGCTGTATCTGAAGGCCCGCCTGAAAAGTGTCGGCGAGCGTATGAATACCATTTATGTAAGTGATGAGGAATTAAAAGAAGCGGTTCATATAGATATTGAGTTTGAGGAATAAAAGAGCCGTTTAAAATCGTTATGAAAATTGAGGAGGACAAACATCATGGCAAAGCGTGGTGGATTCCCGGGCGGTATGCCGGGCAATATGAATAATCTGATGAAACAGGCGCAGCGTATGCAGCGTCAAATGGAGGAGACAACAAAAGAACTGGAGGAGAAGGAATATTCTGCTTCTTCAGGCGGCGGAGCAGTTACCGTAACAGTTTCCGGCAAGAAGGAAGTTGTTTCTGTAAAGCTGGCAGAGGAGGTTGTTGATCCGGACGACATTGAGATGCTTCAGGATCTGATTGTGGCAGCTACCAATGAGGCGCTTCGCAAAATGGAAGAGGAGTCTCAGGCGGCAATGGCCAAGCTGACCGGCGGTTTAGGCGGCCTTGGCGGAGGATTCCCGTTCTGATATGGATTATTACAGCAGGCAGATCACAACGCTGATCGAAGAATTGTCAAAGCTGCCGGGGATCGGCAGCAAATCAGCCCAGCGGTTGGCTTTTCATATTATCAATATGCCAAAGGAACAGGTAGCCAGCCTGACCGGCGCCATTACCCAGGCAAAAGCCAATATTCGGTACTGCAGGGAATGCTTTACGCTGACAGATCAGGAGCTGTGTCCTATCTGCAGCAGCGAAAAGCGGGATCACAGGACGATTATGGTAGTGGAGAATACAAGAGATCTCGCTGCATATGAGAAAACAGGAAAATATGACGGGGTATACCATGTGCTTCATGGAGCGATTTCTCCCATGCTGGGCATTGGTCCCAATGATATTAAGCTGAAGGAGCTGATGCAGCGTCTGCAGGGAGATGTGAAGGAGGTTATCATTGCGACAAACTCAAGCCTTGAGGGTGAGACAACGGCAATGTATATCAGCAAGCTGATTAAGCCCACGGGAATCCGGGTGAGCCGGATTGCCAGCGGCGTACCTGTAGGCGGCGATTTGGAATATATTGATGAGGTAACCCTGCTGAGAGCCCTGGAGGGGCGAATAGAGCTGTAGCAGCCTTTTGGCAGGCGTGAGGAGTGCATAAGATGGATAAATATGAATTTAATATAAAAGTGGAGCAGATGCGCAAAATGGTGGCCCGCGGCGATTATGTGACGGCCATGAAAATTGTGGATACCATTGACTGGAAAAAGGTGCGAAATGCAAATCTGCTTTCCATGGTTGCAACAATTTATGAAAAAAATCATGAATACCAGGATGCGAAGGATATTCTGCTTCTGGCCTTTGAGCGGGCGCCGATTGGAAAGCGTCTGCTTTACAAGCTGACAGATTTGGCTCTGAAGGAGGGAAATCTGGAGGAGGCAGAGGCATATTATCGAGAATTCTGCGATCTGGCAGGAGATGATCCTCGCCAGCATTTGCTGCGCTATATGATTCTTAGACAGATGGATGCGCCCCTGGAGCAGCAGATCCATTCTCTGGAAGGATATACAGCAGAGGAGCTGGATGAGAAGTGGCTGTATGAGCTGGCTGAGCGGTATCATGAGGTTGGTGATATTGAACGCTGTGTCAGCACCTGTGATAAGATTATGCTGATGTTTGGTCTGGGCAAGTATGTAGATAAGGCAATGGACCTGAAGCAGGAGTATGCGCCCTTAAATCAATATCAGATGGATCTGGTGGAGAACAGAGAAAAATACGAAGAGAAGCTGCGGGCAGTAGAGCAGTCTTTTGAGTATGACGATCAGGATCCGGAAGACAGTAAGGCAGAGGTTCTGCGTCAGGAACGTCCTTATGCAGTGCCGGAACAGGAAGCTGTGGAGAATCAGGAGCAGATTTATCATGAAGAAGAAACTGCTTTGGAGGAAGAAGAGCCGGAAGAGGCACCGGAATATGAAGCAGGAGATTACCAGCCAGAGCCGGCAGCTGAGAATCACGAGGATACGGTACTTCCGTTGGAGCGTGAGACGATTACCGCCGCTGTAAAACAGGCAGAGACAGAAGAAAGTCTGGCAAGAGAGATGTCCCGGCTGAAGAGAGAAGTGCCGTCAGAGGAGGAGTCCGAACTGGAAAAAACCAGGATTCTCAGCGCTATTAAACGGGCTCCGTCTGCATCAGAAGCTGTTTCTGAGCTGCCAGAGGAGGAAGTGACAGCAGAAGCGCTGGAAGAGGAAGAACTGCCGAGAATGACCAATCATCTGATGATAGAAGCCCGTACACCGGAAAAGGGCTTTCAGATGGCTGTTGAGACGTTAAAGCAGATTCAGAGAGAAACCGGAGTTAAAAATCCGGTAGCCAAGATTACAGGATCCAAACTGAATAAACGAGGCGTGCTTGCCAGCAGAGATAAAATTGCAGGTAAAGATTTGATTGTTGAAGAGGCCGGAGATCTGACGCCTGAGATGCAGAAGGAGCTGGAACAGCTGATGAGCCGTGATACAACAGGTATGCGGATTATCCTGATTGACAATCCAAGGCAGCTGGAAATGATGCATGCGCAGAATCCGTCTCTGGCAGATAAATTTGAGTGCATTGGCTGCGAATTTCAGGAGCCGGAACAAACAGAAGAAAAGGAGCAGGCTCCTGTAATTCCGGAAAAATCCTGTACGGAGGAAATGCCGGAGCCGGAAGTGCCGGCTTATCCGGAGGATGATCGTCCGATTCGTCATATTGTTCCAGAGAGCAGCAGTGCAATGCGGATGCCGGGGCCGGGAGATTATTATGAAGATGATCGGGAACCGGAGCATCTGGAAGATGAAGAAGAAATGGATATTGATGAATTTGCTCAGTATGCATGTAAATATGCTTCTGAGATAGACTGCAGTATTACTGGAAAGAGTATGCTGGCTCTCTACGAGCGGATTGAAATTATGGAAGAGGACGGCATTCCTCTGACACGGGCAGCAGCAGAGGATTTGATAGAAGAAGCGGCAGACAAGGCAGAACGTCCTTCTGTGGGACGTCGTCTGAAGGGACTGTTTTCTTCAAAATATGACAAAGATGGTTTATTAATTTTAAAGGAAGAGCATTTTATTTAATATGGCAGAGATCAAATTAATTGCTCTGGATTTAGACGGGACGCTTCTGGATAGCCAGAAGCGTCTCTCTTCCAGAAACGAAAGAGTATTAAAGGAGTGTATCCGGAGAGGGATTTGGATTGTGCCTTGTACCGGAAGAATTTGGTTTGGAGTACCGGAGTTTATTCGCAGTTTTCCGGGAATTCGTTATGCGATTACTACCAACGGAGCTGTTGTGGAAGATATCATTGAATCAAGAATTCTGGATGAAAGAAAGCTGACATGGCAGCAGGCGGCAGAACTGCTGAAATTAGCAAAGAAATTCCATACCATGTATGATGTATACACGGATGGACATGCATTTGGTGAGGAACGGTTCCTGGAACATATGGAAGACTTTGGCATTCAGCCTGCGCTTCAGAAAATGATACAGGATACAAGGGAAGCCGTTCCAGATGTGGAGGAGCGGGTTCGCGAACTGAAAAAGCCTGCCGAAAAGGTGAATTATTTCTTTGGCGATCTGGATGAGCGCAGCAGAGCCAGAGCGGCATTAGAGGCCAGAGGCGATGTGCTGGTAAGCTCCTCTTTCCCTAATAATCTGGAAATAAATGCCATCGGAGCATCAAAGGGAGAGGCAATTCTTCGTCTTGCTTCCTATCTTGGGATTCGGCCGGAAGAAACTATGGGATTTGGCGACGGAGAAAATGATATTTCTATGATTCGTATGGCAGGAATTGGTGTAGCCATGGGAAATGGGGCGGAGATCCTGAAGGCGGAGGCAGATTATATAACTGGAATCAATGATGAGGATGGTGTGGCCCAGGCGATTGAGATGCTGGTGCTGGGTGGCGAAGGCGCGCGGGACATCTGAGAATAGGAAAGCAATTTGCAGAAAATGAGTGTATCTGCCGGAACAGACAGAGGTCGAGGAAAATGGCAGATTGTGTTCAGGGCAGATGCAGACAGAAAATGAAGGACAGAAAAGGAATAATATGAATTATCTGACAGAACACTGGTTATCCATAGGAGCAGGGGTGTTCTTGCTCTCTATGGTTTTATATGGTCATTACAGAGGATTTTTAAAAATGGCGACGGGGGTGCTGACGCTGGTTTTAAGTTTGACAGTGGTTCGGACAGCGGTTCCATACATGACAGGGCTTCTGGCTGCCAATACGGGCCTCAGAAGGGCGATAGGGCAGGGGCTGCTTCATATGAGCGGATTAAAGGATGGGGGCATAGGACTTTCTGTTACCCTTCCAGCTCAACAACGCCAGTCTATTGAGAATTTGAAGCTGCCGGAGCAGATGAAAGAAATTCTTTTAGAGAATAATAATCATGAAATTTACAATCTGCTGGGAGTGGACAGTTTTTTTGAGTATCTGGGAGCCAGTCTGGCTAATATGGTGCTTAATCTGATTGTTTCTGTGGTTTTATTTGCAGCAGTATATTTTCTGATTAGATTTGTGATAAAATGGCTGGATTTGATGGCACATCTTCCAATCCTTTCCGGAATGAACCAGATAGCAGGTGCGCTTCTGGGGGCAGTTCAGGGGCTTGCTGTGCTGTGGGCAGCAGGAGTGGCTCTTGGATTTTGTTCAGCGGCTGTGTGGGCTCAGCCAGTACTTGCCCAGATAGAAGGCAGTATATGGCTTTCTTATTTGTATCATCACAATTTGTTTAATTGGCTCCTGTACAGTGCGATCAACAGTTTGGGATAGACGGAGATGGAAAAATGTGGAAGAGCAGATGGAAAAACACAAGATATAGTGTATTAAAAGAATATGAAAAAAACAGTTAAAAAAATTGAAAAAATCCCTTGACAAAATCCACTATAAAATGGTATATTAAAGCTCCACCGCGAAAAACGGTGGTCAGCTTTAAAAGAAAAATAAAAAGTTGAAAAAAATAAAAAAAGTTGTTGACAAACGCAAGCGACTGTGATAAGATAAATGAGTTGCTGCTGAGAACGAAAGCAACAACGAAATGAACCTTGAAAATGAAAGATTGAACAGTGTTTAAAACCCTGAAAATTCTAATA
>UPYT01000025.1 GCA_900538475.1 uncultured Clostridium sp.
TTCTCCGCCTGCGGCGGGTCGCTTCTGCGACAAAATTCTCTTCCGCCGCATGGCGTTCCTAGCGGAGCGTTTTCATCTGTCCGCTAAATCCTGTTCAGCTTCTTTCCCATCAATTCACTGTTGCTGCTGTAAATAACAGCATTTTCCCGGCTGATCCTCCCGTTCTTGTAAAGCTGTATCAGACTGGCATCCATGGTAATCATCCCCTCTTCCTGAGCCGTAGAAATTACACTGTCAATCTGATGAATCTTTGCTTCCCGAATCATATTTCTAATTGCATTATTTAAAAACATTATTTCAAAAGCAGGAATTTCTTTTCCGTCTGTTGTCGGAATCAGCTGCTGAGAAATCACCGCCTGCATTACCATGGAGATCTGAATCCGGATCTGCTGCTGCTGATCTGGCGGAAAACTGTCAATAATTCTATCGATCGTGTTGGCCGCTCCCACTGTATGAAGAGTAGAAATTACCAGATGTCCTGTCTCCGCTGCCGTCATCGCAGTCTTAATCGTTTCAAAATCCCGCATTTCTCCAAGAAGAATTACATCTGGAGCCTGACGAAGAGAGGCCCGCAGCCCACTGACATAGCTCTCCGTATCCGTGCCGATTTCTCTCTGGGTCACTACGCTTTTTTTATGGCGGTGCAGATATTCAATGGGATCCTCCAGAGTGATCACATGGGCATTTCGCGTTTTATTAATTTCATCAATGACACAGGCCAGGGTTGTGCTTTTTCCGCTTCCGGCCGGCCCTGTCACCAATACCAGCCCCTTTGTCATTTTTGCTATATTTATAATTGTCTGGGGCAGATGAAGCTCCTTTGGATCCGGCAGTTCAAAATTCACTACCCGAATAACCGCAGCCAGCGAATTGCGCTGTCGAAATACATTGGCCCGGAAACGGGCTACTCCCGGTACTGCGAAGGAAAAATCATCATCTCCGCAGGATGTTACCCGCTCCATGCTGCGTTCCCCTGCCGTGTGATACAGCTCAGTAATCAGCCGGTTCATTTCCTCCTGAAAAATTTTTTCTTCTCCTTTATGTACAATGGTTCCGCCCAGCTTAAAGCCGTAAGCCATGCCGGGTATTAAAAAAATATCAGATGCATGCTCCGCCACTGCCTGCTTTAAAATTTCTTCAATCATCCGCTTTCCCCTTCTCCTAAATTGTTCTTCCGGTCCTATTCCTCATCTGAACCACCGCACTCTGAGCAGCCTTCCTTATCAAGGCATTTCCCCTGTCCAGACAGGCATGGACCTGTCAATTTCATACTCTTCCCGGTTATATACATACCAGCTCTGAATCCTGTATTCCTCATCCGCCTCTGGCCGAAGCTCAATATGCAAAGCCTGTCCGAATTCCATTCCGATATCCGTCTGCACCAGACCGTCAAGATAATAGCTTCCCAGCTTCTCCTTGAAATAATCCTCCCGCCGAGCCCCGGCCAGCTTCTGCTCTTTCGCTTCCCGGAAAACCTGATGGACCATCTGGACAAAGGTCTCTCCTGCAGCATCTGCCTCATAATAGGCCTGAACCGCCTTTGCATTTTTCTCTGCCAGACTCAAATCTCCTTTTGCACTGCTCAAAGACAAAAGACCAAATGTGGACAGACAGAGAATTACAAAAATTAAAATCAGGGCGGTCGTCCCGATATTTGCCTGTTTTCTCATTCCATCCCTCTCCTTACTCTGCCTGTTCCGGCACATATCTGGCTGTGGTCATAGTAAACAGCTGCTTCTGATCCCTCTGTCGAATAACCGTAATCTCTGCCGTCTCCAGACCGTTCTTTTCCTTCTGAGACAGAATTCCCATAAAAAATACATCCGATTCAGCTGCAGCATGCTCCCCCTTCTGATTCAGGTACACCGTGCAGACAGAGCTTTGGGAATCCTCATCCTTTTCTGTTTCTTCCGACTTTGAAGAAATAGCTCCTGTCTTTTCCTCCAGAAGCTCTTTTCCCCCGACTTTCCATGTTTCCGCCATGCTTTCTGCTATCATCACAGCCTGGTTTGTGTCCTGAGCCAAGTGACTCATACGATCTGCTTTCACAAAAGCCATGACACAGATACCAGAGCAGAGCAGGAAAAAGAAGACTGCCATAATCATCTCCAGCATAAACATTCCTGAACCGGAACCATTCTTTTTATTCATAAGCGAAACCTCCGCTTCTGACAGAGAGAACCATCCGTCCGCCTCCTTCTCCCAGAGTTTCCGCCTCTATCAGGGATCCTTCTTTCGAGAGGCGAAGTCCGCTGCACTCCATAATTTCCAGTCCATCATCCAGCCCCAGCTCTGTTCCTTCTCTGGTAAACAGTTCACGGATACTGCCGTCCCGATAGTAAATCCAGGTATAATAATCCACCTGGCCTGCGCTCTGAATCAATTCCAGAACCGGAGTTCCGTCTACATCAATCACATCGACTGCTCCTTCTCGGTCTCCCTGACGCACCTTATTGGCAATATAGTGCAGGGCTACGCTTCCCGTATCCTTATTCTCTGACCGGCTGCTGATATTTTCATAAACTCTGCTTCCAAAAAGAACGGTAAACAAAGCGCAAAGCAAAAACACAAGAAACAGCAGCATAGTAAACAGCAGATTCACACTTGCTCCTGCAGTTTTCTTTTTCTGGTTCATCTGCTACTCCCCCTGTTCTTCCAGCTCAGACACCGGAAACACTGTAATATCCGGCATTATATTAGACGCAAAGCCTTCATAAAACACATGATAACGCTCACGGTCAATAGCTATCCCATAATTTTCCTCCAGATATTCTACACTTGGCGGATATCTCCCCTCTATGGCATAGCACTGAACCGAGGCTCTGCGCACTGCCTGAACCAGATTCCGGGCCCCCTCTTCCTCTGTTCTGCGGGATAACTGTGATACTCCTGCTGTCATAAGGGCTGCCGCTGCCAGTACCACGGCCACAGAGCCTGTCAGGCTGAACCACATTTTAAAATCACATTTTTTTCTCATGGCATCTCCTAACCGATGGCTGACAAAACTCCCGCCAGCGGAAGCATAACAGACAACAGTACCAGTCCTACTGCCACTGCCAGTACCGCTACCATCGTCGGTTCAAATCTGGCAACCATGGTATCAATCGCTGTCTCCGCCTCTTTTTCATAATCATCGGACAGCTTCTCCATCACCTGATCCAGACTTCCGCTTCTTGCACCTACCCGTATCATCTGAATATGAAATCCGCTGAAAAGACCTGTTTTCTTCATTGCCTCATAATATCCTGCTCCGCATTCCAAATCCTCCGCGCATTCCTTCAGTTTTTCTTCCACCAGACTGTTCTCAACCAGTTCTCCCGCCAACTCCATTCCTTTTTCCAGCTCCATACCGCTGCGGAGAGTCAGAGCCAGAACGGATGTAAACCGGCGTCCCGCCACGGCCAAAGCCAGTCTGCTCCTTCGTTTCATACTCTCTGTCAGTTTTTCTGCCAGACGGAATGTTTTTCCAAATCTGGAAGCCGTCCATACTGCCAGAGCAGCCGCCGCTGCTATCCCGGAAAGAATCAGTGCCCCACCGCTGAAAATTCCTCCAAAACGAATGGCTGTCTGGGATAAAGGTGACATCTGTGCCCCCAGCTGCTCATACACTCCTTCAAATACCGGCATTACCTTGGTAAACAGCACAAACAGGACTGTAAGCAGCATAAAAACCATTATCACAGGATAGGTAAGTGCATTCTGAATACTCCGCATAAGCTGAAATTCCTTTTCATAATACACAGACAAATCCTTCATCATCTGATCCAGGGTCCCTGTCTGATGTCCCAGCTTTGCCATTTTCACTACATAGGAAGGAAACTCTCCTGTCCGTTCCAAAGCCGAAAACAGGGGTTCTCCCAGCTCCACATCCTCAGCAAGCCCCTGAAGCAGCTTCTTTTCCTCCTGGGTACGGGCATCCTCTGCCATAACAGAAAGCCCCTCATCCAGAGGAACTGCTGATGATAAAAGCAGAGAAACCTGCAGGCAAAATGCCGACAGGTTCCCTGCTGAATAAATTCCGCTCTTTTTCTTTTTCTTCTCTTCCATCCCCAGTCACCTCTAATAGGAATATTTACTTCGGTAATTAGCTCCATCTCCGATATATTGCTTCACTGCGTCCGTATTTCCACCAGAAGAGGCAAAAGTGGGATCCATCAGTTTCCAGCTGACTCCGTCAAAATAAATGAAATTGTCCACCCAGCCCATTTCCTTAATATAAACATCCACCCATGCATGATATACGTCCCCTGTATATCCTACAACAAGCTTCGTCGGAATATCCTGAGAACGGAGCATGGCTGTCATAACTGCTGCATAGTCAAAACAAATTCCTGTTTTTGATGCCAGCACCTGATCCACATTGGGAAGATAGCCAGACTGGACAGACTGAGCCTTTGCATAGTCATAATTCATATTCCCAACAACATATTCATAAACGGCCTTTACCTTCCCAATCTCATCAACTGCGCCTGATGTTACCTGCTGTGCCAGAGAAACGGCCGCACTGTTTTCTGTAAAATTTACATACTGATTTGGATACAGAAACGGCGAAAATTCATCCTTCAAAGATACATTGACATTCTGGCTCATAACCTGAGAATACTGATTCCCTGATACCTGTTCAAAAACCTTCACGGAATAGCTGCCGTTTCCCTCAGAAAAAGGAAAAACCTCATAGGCATTTCTTGCATTCAGATCATAAGTATAAATCACTGCTCCATTGGAAATCTGAACCTTGATTTTCGGAACTCCGCCGGTATAGCGGATCATACAGTAGCCTTCCCCTGCATTAGAAGCATCCAGAACAGCAATCCCGTTGCCATAGACTGCCGTTCCTGCTGCCTGGGGTGTCCGAACCTGCGCCCATGCCTGTGACTGCGGTCCCTGACAAAGGCACAGAACTGCGCCTGCTGCTGCGGCCAGAAAAAAAACTCTATGCTTTTTCATACTTATCATACTCCTTTTACTGCCTCACTGCCCGGCTTCCAAAAACTCTATCCTGTTGTACTGCTTACTGCACCTCTATCCCATGATTCTCTGCCGGACAATCTCATAAGCAAGAACACCGGCAGCAACAGAGGCATTCAGGGAATCAATATCTCCCTTCATAGGAATCGATGCCGTCATATCACATTTTTCCCGTACCAGTCTGCTGACTCCACTTCCCTCATTTCCAATAACAAGACCGATAGGCCCTTTCAGATTCATGCGGTACATCATTTCTCCGCCCATGTCTGCGCAGACAAACCACATTCCCTGCTTTTTCAATTCCTCGATGGTGCTTCCCAGGTTTGTCACCTTGGCCACAGGCGTATAATTTAACGCCCCTGCTGAGGTTCTGGCTACAGTAGCTGTCAGTCCGGACGCCCGATGCTTGGGAATAATCACGCCATGCGCCCCTGCCAGATTGGCAGTACGGATAATAGCTCCCAGATTGTGCGGATCCTCAATTCCATCCAGCAGGAAGAGGAAGGGCGGTTCTCCCTTTTCTCTGGCTGCCTCCAGCATATCTTCTACCTGGGCATACTCATAGGCTGCCGCATAGGCAATCACACCCTGATGCTTTCCTGTTTCCGACATCTGATCCAGACGTTCTCTCGGTACAAAAGAAATAATAGCATCGTGCTTTCTTGCCTCTCTGACAATGCTCTGAACCGGCCCGTCCTTGCATCCGTCCTGAACAAACAGCTTGTCAATGGTTTTTCCGGAGCGGAATGCTTCCATTACTGCATTGCGCCCCTCTATGGTCAGTTCTTCGTATCTCATGAAAATTCTCCAATCCTCTCTAATCCGTCATGTACCAGCTTTAAAAGCCGCTCATACTGCCCGGTCAGATACAGGTATCCAACCAAGGCCTCAAATCCTGTAGCCATTCTGTAATCCCGAATAGACGCATTCTTGGCAGATGAAGCGGAATGGGCATTGCGCCCCCGTTTATAGACAGCTGTTTCTTCCTCTGTCAGCTCCTCCTGAAGCGCCTGTATCATCCTGGCCTGCGCCTCCGCCTTCACCAGACTGGCGCTTTTTTTATGCATCTTATTCACCTGCATACTGCCCCGGTTCATCACTCTTGTACGAATGAGAACCTCGTACACTGCGTCTCCCATATAGGCCAGAGCCAGAGGAGAATAGCTGCACACATCTATAGGCTCCAACTGGAGCGCTTCCTTCATCAGAGATGGAATCTTTATGCTCTCTTCCATTTCACACCCTCTCTGGTATCCTCCAGAATAATGCCCATATCCAGAAGCTTCTGACGAATCTCGTCGGCAAGAGCAAAATTTCTTTCCTTTCTGGCCTGCTGTCTGGCAGCAATCATCTCTTCAATCTCCGCTTCCAAAGCATCAGCCTTCCGCTCTGTGATAATTCCCAGAACATCGCAGAGCCTTGCAATGGTGTCTTTCAGATAATCCACATATGCTTTGCTGCTGGTTTCACAGGCTGTGCTGTTGCTTAACTTAACCAGCTCAAATACTGCAGAAACTGCATCTGCTGTATTGAAGTCATCATCCATGGCAGCCTCATACTTAGCAATCAGCTCTTTTGCAGCTGCCACATCTGCCTGTTCTTTCTCTGTCAGCACATCTCCGGCAGCCTTTCCATCCAGATCTCTGAGACGATCCATTGCTGTCAAAATCCGCTCCAAACTGTTTTTCGATGCTTCCATCAAATCTGCACTGAAATTCAGAGGGCTACGGTAATGGGCGCTCAGCATAAAGAACCGAAGCACCTGGAGATCGTATTTTTCACCAATTTCACGGACTGTAAAGAAATTCCCAAGAGATTTGGACATCTTTTTATTGTCAATATTCAGGAAGCCATTGTGCATCCAGTAGGTGGCAAACGGCTTTTCATTGGCTGCCTCAGACTGTGCAATCTCATTTTCATGATGGGGGAAAATCAGATCCTCACCGCCTGCATGGATATCAATCTGATCTCCCAGATATTTTTTAGACATCACAGAGCATTCAATATGCCAGCCCGGCCGTCCCTGGCACCAAGGAGACTCCCAGTAAGGCTCACCCTCTTTTTTCGGCTTCCAAAGCACGAAATCAGACGGATCCTCTTTATCATCCTCACCAGTTACCTTCAGTTCACGGAATCCTGACTGAAGCTCATCCAGATTCTTATGAGACAGCTTGCCATAATCTGCAAAAGAGGATGTACGGAAATATACAGTACCGTCCTTTGCCACATAAGCATGGCCCTTGTCAATCAGTGTCTGGATCATCTCCAGCATACCGCAGATTTCCTGGGTTGCCTGAGGATGAACCGTGGCCGGCTTAACGTTCATATCAGCCATATCCTTTTTGCACTCTGCAATATACCGGCTGGAAATAGTATCTGCATCCACGCCCTCTTCAATGGCCTTCTTGATAATCTTATCATCCACATCGGTAAAATTGGATACAAAGTTCACCTCATATCCCTTATATTCAAAATACCGCCGTACTGTATCAAACACAATCATGGGACGGGCATTTCCAATGTGGATGAAATTATAAACCGTTGGTCCACACACATACATCTTTACCTGTCCCGGTGTCAGCGGAACAAACTCTTCTTTTCTTCTGGATAAGGTATTAAATATTTTCATAATACTGATTGCTTTCACGAAAAATAGGTACACATCTGGTACATATCCTCGTTTTTCCTTTCCTAAAATTTTTCTCCCTTGCTTTTTATGGCTTTCGCCAATGCTCCAGCGCTGCCATCAGCCTTCTTTCCCCTGATGAAACCAGCCTGCTACCACAATTGATGGCTACGCTTCCTGACAGCAGCCTGAGCAGCCGCCTCCTAAAGTACGGCTGTCATTGACAAAATCCCGCATATGGGACAGAAGCGCCACAGCCTGGGCAGCAATGCCTTCTCCTGATCCGGTAAATCCAAGCCCCTCTTCAGTAGTTGCCTTTACGCTGACCTGATTCGTCTCCAGGTGAAGCGCATGAGCGATGTTTTCTGCCATCTGCGGGCGGAAGGCCGCCAGCTTCGGTCTCTGAGCAATAATGGTAGAATCAATATTCTCCACTGCATACCCGGATTCCTCCAACAATTCCCCTACCTTTTCCAGCAGCTTCATGCTGGATATTCCCTTATATGCCGGATCTGTATCCGGAAAATGCTGTCCAATATCTCCCAGCGCCGCTGCTCCCAGCAGCGCATCCATAATGGCATGAACCAGAACATCCGCGTCAGAATGGCCTGCCAGCCCCTTTTCATAGGGAATGTCTACGCCTCCCAGAATCAGCTTCCGCCCTTCTGTCAGCTTATGGACATCATACCCCTGTCCGATTCTCATAATGATATTCTCCTTTTTTAATTTCTTTCCTCAGACAATAAACCGCAGCTTTCTGGAAACACACCGCAGGTGAATATCTGTCTGGCAACAGCAGCTCTCTCCGTCTGCATGAACCGGAAGCGGTCTGTTTACATGGATCTGCGCCTCCTTGCACCGGAAAAACCTTACGCCTCTGTGACGGCCGATTTTTCGGAACCAGGCATCTGTCAGAACCGGAAGAAGCCGAAGTCTGGACGTACCATGAACAACACAGATCTCCAGCTCTCCATTTGAGGAATCTGCCCTGGGAGCAAACTGAAATCCGCCCCCTTCATAGGGGTGAATGTGGGATGATATAAAATAAATATGATTAAATTCCACCCGCCTCACTCCGTCCAGCAAAAGATAGCCAGATGCAGGCTTTGTCACAAGCAGCTGCTTTAACCCCATAAGGATATAAAACATCCGTCCAAAGCTTCCAACAATCCGCCTAGTTTTTCTGCCCATAGTCAAAATGTTGTGGCAGACTGCCCCGTCCAGCCCAATTCCGCTGCTGACTGCAAAACGGCGATGGACTGGTTCTTCCAGCTCATAAGACAGAATGCCATAATCCAGTTCTACAAACTGTCTGGGATTCATAATCCGCTTCAGACATCTGTAGGGACTTCTCGGCAGCTTCAGCCCTCTGGATAAATCATTGCCCATTCCCATAGGAATGTAGCCGACTGTAATCCTGCTGCTGAAAGAAAGCCCGTTGATCACCTCGTTCACCGTTCCATCCCCGCCTACAATCACAATTGTCCGCGGCTCTCTGCAGTTTCTGGAAAGCTCCTCTGCAAAACGGCAGGCATCTCCTCTGGCTTCTGTCATCAACACCTGATATTCTGTTCCGGACCGCAAAAGCCTGCGTTCCAGTCTTCTCCATATTTTTTCGCCCTGTCCGCAATGTGCGTCCGGATTCACGATAAAATAGTACATGGAAAACCTCCCACTGTATACTATAATAGAGTATAACATAAAATCCGGAAAACAACTAAGAAAATTTATATAAACTCTTTTTTGAAAGAAAAAAGCCGCAGAACCATTTTCTGTCCTACAGCCTTTCCTGTTTTTAAATATTCAACTTATTACTTTCTGTCCCGCGGTTTTTCTTGCAGCCGCATAATCTGTCTCGTACACCAGAGGATACATCAGATATGCCAGAATCAGCGCGCCTACCACATCCAGTACGGAATGCTGCTTTAAAACCACAGTAGACATACAAATCAGAACCATAGTCACAAAGGACCCCCGCCTCAGCCATACTTTATCCCGCAAAGCTGCACTGTTCATCACAGAACAGTGAACGGCCACAGAATTGTATACATGGATACTGGGAAATACATTGGTAGAGGTATCTGCCACATGAAGCATGGAAACCAGCCAGCTGCAGAAATTCTTCTGGGGATCTACCTCTATCCGAAGATCTGTTCCATTTGGAAAAAAGGTACAGATAATCAGACTGATGGTCATTCCCACAAACAAAAAACCGCACAGTCTGTAATAATCCTGCCTGTTTGTAAAAAAGAAATACGCAATTGCCCCTGCCACATAAACAAACCAGAACAGATAGGGAATAATAAAATATTCGTTAAATGGAATATAATCATCCAAAGCTGTATGCATCACCGCATAATCTCCCGTCACAGTCTGCTCCAGATAAAGAAACCACGGCAGGTACAGAAAGGCGTATGACAGCACCCATACATGCCCATACTTTTTTAACAATGTTTTCACTTGACTCTCCTTTCTGCCTAATCAACTTGTTTTTTCGGATTATAGCACACCCGAGAACAGAGTACAATAAAATTTTTCTATCTAATCTATGTAATTTTTCTTAAAAATAAACATCCACCATATGGCAATTTCTGCAAACGAAATACCTTTTTATACAAAAAAGAAGTTCGCGGGCTTCTCAGGCTGCGGCAGGCCGCTTCTGCGACAAAATTCTCCGCCGCCGCATGACGTTCCCAACGAAGCGTTTTTCTGCCATAAAGCACACTTTCTCCTATAACACAAAAAATCCCCTGAACAACTCAGAGGATTCAAGTAGCGGAAGGGAGATTCGAACTCTCGACACTACGGGTATGAACCGTATGCTCTAGCCAACTGAGCTATTCCGCCATATTCAGTTAAGGTATGGGGCCTATAGGGCTCGAACCTATGACCCTCTGCTTGTAAGGCAGATGCTCTCCCAGCTGAGCTAAGACCCCATATCCAGCGTCTTAAGTGATGTCTCACTCAAGACTGCCTAGACAGTATAACCTTTATTGCGCCGATTGTCAAGTGATTTATTTTTTTATTCTGAACTTTTATTTTTTATTCTGAACTTTTTATAAGCCTTTTTCTCTGGTTCTATCATAGAACACTCTTTCCTGTAATACAAAAAAATCCCCCCGAATAACTCAAGGGATTATAAATAGCGGAAGGGAGATTCGAACTCTCATAGTCTCTCACAAATACTTAGAAAAGAAAGGATTTGTACGTCCTCACGTATCAAGGTACTCAAAAAGGTACTCAAACCTATTTTTCAATATTTAGTGAATTATGAGAAAAATCTGTCAAGAATTTGTGATTACAAACGAAAGCCTGTTCTTGACAGATTTTTGTATGGCTGAGAATAACCCATAATACCAAACGAGGTTGATAGACTCTTGTGTCCATCAACCTCTTGATAATACATTTTTATTCTGCTCTCTTGTAGGTTCTGATTTCTGTGTATAATTGTCCCGTGGGAATTCCCGTTTCTGTATCTATAACGGAGTATGTATTGTGATAAATAAAAGTATTTTCGTCAATAATTTCATAATATTCATCAGGGTCTCTATTTTCAACTGGAATATCAATTAAATTATCTTGTTTAGACCAATCTTCATAGGTTCGATTGAAGGAATTTACCCATTTATTCCCGTCTTTTGTAAAGATTCCTCCATTGGGTAAATCTTCAGCATCACGCAGCATAAAACTATTTTCAGTTACATCTGTTACACATAATTCCCACTTAGGGTCTGCCAAGAGCTGATATGGATATCGGTCATTCTCCAAAATTTGATTCAGTGAATCACTTGTTCCATCATACACTTGACCACTACATGCCAATGTCTGAGAGTTCTCGTCAAATATATCTGCTTTGTAATATAGATATAGACCTTCGTTAGGCATTATTGATGTATTTGCGTTGCTGTTTTTTTGTCCTAAATCAGATGTCTTTATAATATTATTTTCTATCCATGCACCATTTTCATTTACTTGATAGCCATCTGGAGTTGTTGTATTTACTAACATCCAACCATCCGCATCAAAATAATAGCACTCTGCTATTCCATCACTATTTCCATCAATCCAATTCCAACCATCCTTGGCATATGTTCCATTTCCGTTATCATACCACCAGCGATTTGCATTTTCATTTGCACCTGTTTTCCACGTTCCTGCAAATGCGGTTACGGATAATGAGACAGAACATATTGCTGTTACTAACACTACTTTTGCTAATTTCATACCTGAAACCTCCTATGTTTTATATAATCCCACTTTATCCTACTTTATCTTACTTGTCAATATTTTATATGACAAAATGGTATATTGAAATAAAAGGAGTAAAGTTATGAAACCATTAAAAACAAAAGTCAGTATTACCCTTGATTCAACAATTATCGAACAGATAAGAGATTTGGCGGATAAAGATGATCGTTCTTTTTCTCAATATATTAATTTGATATTAAAAGAATATCTTTTACAAAAAGAACATTTTGAATATGAGGAAAAATAGAGTTGTTTTTTCGTTAGAAAAATCATATAAACTCGTCTTTGACAGTGATGTTTAGAAAAACATCTATGAAAAGAATAGTAACAGTAATGTCAGGCTGATTGTTCTATATCATTGTTTGTTACTAGTCACTTCATAAACTTGGTACTTCCATACAAAAAAGACACGCTTCATCTTGTTGGAAACGTGTCTCTTTTCAGTACCCTTGATTCTTCAAGGAATTATAAGTAGCGGAAGGGAGATTCGAACTCTCGACACTACGGGTATGAACCGTATGCTCTAGCCAACTGAGCTATTCCGCCA
This sequence comes from uncultured Clostridium sp., assembly GCA_900538475.1. Classification (GTDB taxonomy): domain Bacteria; phylum Bacillota; class Clostridia; order Lachnospirales; family Lachnospiraceae; genus Brotaphodocola. Next base: position 12,390 of record UPYT01000025.1, read on the forward strand.
TATTCAGTTAAGGTATGGGGCCTATAGGGCTCGAACCTATGACCCTCTGCTTGTAAGGCAGATGCTCTCCCAGCTGAGCTAAGACCCCATATCCGGCGTCTTAAGTGATGTCTCACTCAAGACTGCCTAGACAGTATAACCTTTATTGTGTCAATTGTCAACACTTTTTTTAATTTTTTTAATTCAAAGAATAAAATCAAGAAATCATGCTTCTTTTAATTAAATCCAAAGAATTTCTGGCTGATCTTATATCCGGCAATGGATACATTTCGTCCGCTTTTTCCAGGCAGATTCATGCTCTGACCCAGGAATCCCCAGCGCAGGCGAAGAAACAGCGCCAAATCCATTTTTCGAAGATAGTGCCACAGCTCCTTCTTTTTCTCCATATTTTCTTCCATCCCCGATTTAATGGCAAGAATCGAGGACACCGTCATCATAATTTCCAAATATCGAACCATATAATGGCGAAGCTTCCAGCTGAAAATTTTTGATTCATGATAATAGCCCAGCATCAGCTTTGTTACACGAATCTGCTGATCTATCCGGCCAATCATCACCTTTTCATTAACCGACTGATCCTCTCTGCCGATAAAATAACGGTAAAAATTCACATCCAGATAATAAAATGTCTTCACATAAGGAAGGGGCTGGAATACAAAAATATTATCTACATAAAAGGTATGCATTGGAAGTTCCAGATTGCAGTCCCTCAGCATTCCAGTACGGTAAATAACAGAATGCATCAGAATGTACTGACCCAGCATAAACATCTTTACATCCTTCCAGGTGCACAGCTGGCGCTTGGGAAGAGCAGTTCGGTACTGCATAACCCGCTTGTGCTTCACTCCTTGTTTTTCGTAAACAAAATTGGTAATCAGCATATCCAGAGTCTGATTTCCCATAACAAAAAAACGCAGAGTTTCTAAAACCTCTTTGTACGCCTCCTCATTTACCCAGTCATCACTATCTACGACCTTAAAGTAAATTCCGGTAGCCTCTCTCAGACCTGCATTAACAGCAGCTCCGTGGCCGCCGTTTTCCTGATGAATCGCCCGGCAGATTCCCGGATAGCGAGCTTCATACTCATCTGCAATCTGACCTGTGCGATCCTTTTGAGAACCATCATCAACAATCAGAATCTCTACCTCGTCCCCTCCGGGAAGCAGACTTTCAATGCAATGACGCATATATGCTTCTGAATTATAACAAGGAATTGCTATGGATAATAATTTCACGTCTTCCATCCTCTCTTATTTTTAATTCTGTAAAATGACCATACAAGCAGCATCCCTCCTGCTGCCCCCAGACAAAGAAAAAACGCCCGAGGCGCTTGTGCCTCTATTCGTTCCCCTATCTCTGTAGCTGCAAGAGAAACAAGATTTGCTGCAGCATGAAAGCTCCATACTGCCCTCAAACTGTCTGTACACTCAAATAGAAGTGCCAGACAAAGTCCTGTCAGAAATGCATAAGTTCCCTGAACCGGGTTCCCGTGAAACAGGGCGAACCAGAGCGCCGAAACCGCCGCTGCCCCGGAAACAGGCAGTTCCCTACGCAGATTTCTGTATCCCACAGCCCGGAACAAAAGCTCCTCTGCCAAAGGAATCACAAGGCCTGTACAAAGAAGCTGAACGGTTAGAGAAGGTCTGTAAATCAGGCGAGACACCTCTTTGGCACCTTCTCTCAGCCCTGGAATGCTTAGAATCAGACTGTTAAATAAAAGGCAGCTCCCTGCTCCAGCTGCCGCCGACCAGGCAAACAGCAAGAAATAATCCTTCTTCCTTCTCTTTCCTCTGCTCTGAGTACTGCAGCACTGTTCCTGATATAGTTTTCCCAGAAACACACAGGCTGCAGCAGCTGTCACCCCCATAGCCGGAAGAGCCAGCTGCTCCGGTTCCTTTTCCGGAAACAACAAAGCAAGCTCTGATCGAACCAGGGTTCCCGTTGCCTCATACAGAAGCAGCGGCCAAATCATATGCCAGAACAACAGAAGAACCCTTTTTATTTTATCTGCCATACCGGCACCTCTGTTCCTTTCTCCCGCAACTGCTGCGTTCCAGATTGCAAGCTTTTCTTTGCCATGCTTCCATCTGTCACAGTATTTTCAGTATAACACAAACCAGTTGCATTTTTCCAGTGAAAACACTATAATATTACTATTATTGTAACATTTCAGCCTTGCATCTTCTTGCCCGCTTACAGCGGACAAGAAGCCTTAGGCGTTTGCCTTATGTGGATTCAGTCAAGGCTGAACTGTTACCTGTTATTGTGACACTTTCAACAGAAAGAGGTATCTTATTATGGCAAAAAAAAGAATTGTGATAGCCTTGGGACACAATGCCCTGGGAACGAATCTTCCTGAACAGAAGGCAGCTATTGGACCTACAGCCCAGGTCATTGCAGATTTTATTCAGACGGGATGGCAGGTTGCTGTTGTCCACAGCAATGCTCCTCAGGTAGGTATGATCCACACAGCCATGAATGAGCTGTGCCAGAATCATCCGGAAGAAGGATATACTCCCGCGCCCATGTCAGTCTGCTCTGCTATGAGCCAGGGATATATCGGATACGATCTGCAGAACGGAATCCGCTCCGCACTTCTCAAACGCGGTATCTACAAACCTGTTTCCACCATCCTGACTCAGGTTACAGCCGATCCCTATGACGAATCCTTTTATAATCCAGTAAAAAAAGTAGGACGTATGATGAATGCTGAGGAAGCCCAGATTCAGGAGGCCCGGGGAAATCATGTTACAGAGATTCCCGGAAAAGGCTTTCAGCGTATCGTTTCTGCGCCCAGACCGGTTGCCATTGTGGAAATTGATGCAATCCGCGCCCTGTTAGATGCAGATCAGGTTGTAATCTCCTGCGGAGGCGGCGGTATTCCTGTCATGGAGCAGGGGCTGGATCTGAAGGGTGCCAGCGCTGTAATCGAAAAAGATTTAGCCAGCGGACTTCTTGCAAAAGAGGTGGACGCTGATGTTCTCATGATCCTTACCAGTGTTGACCATGTTTCTCTGAACTACGGGACAAGCGACGAACAGCCCATTTCCACTATGACTGTAGAAGAGGCTGAGACATACAGCCGCCAGGGACATTTTGAAGCTGCTTCCATGCTTCCCAAAATTGAAGCTGCCGTTTCCTTTATTAAGGCCGGCAAGGGCCGCAGCGCCATTATCACGACTCTTTCCAGAGCGCTGGAAAGCATTGACGGAAAAGCAGGTACCTTAATCCACTGATACAGCCCTGCTGCTCTGAAGACCGTTCTCTAAAGAACAGGGATGGAGCATGTTTCTTACAGCAAAAAACAGGGGATGCCCCAGCCTTCCTGGCTGGCGCCATTCCCTGTTTTTGTATTTCAGCACATCTTCTATTTCTGGCAGATACGTCCAATCCTTATCCAAACTGTACTACTTCTTCAATCGGTTCTGCCGGAACTACCTCTTCCGCATAAAGCACCGGCCCCTCTCCGTCGTAGTCCTTCCAGAACTCTACTTCCACTCTGGCCCGCACAGTTACCCACTGCCTTGTCTCCAGATGTCTAGCATCTCTTGATTTACAGATATATCCAAGAAATGTCATATCATCTGCACAGCAGGTCATAGCCATACGGCCCGGAACAAAATAATTTTTGGGGAATTCCGGAGATTTCAGTACCATTGCTGTAAATTCTACAACCTTTCCCACATACCGCTCCGGCTTATCCATACAGTCAATATACCAGATTCCGTAGGCCTCTGGACTGATCTTCACTACAGGAGCATTGAGATCATAGGGCAGATCCTCTTCTGAAATCTCGTCAATCTCTCCGTTTTCATCCTCAAACACAATCTCACATTTGGTGTTCATGGACATCAGCATTCTCTTATACCGTTCCAGATCCTCAATTCCATCACACCGGTTGCAGATCACAAGTTCAGAATTACGCACCATGGCAGATAACAGCGATTTCATGTTTTTCACATATAAATCAAAGGTGGACATATCCACAATCGTAATCTGCTGATAAATGGTCCAGTCTACAGGCAGCTTCAGATCTTCCTGGTTCCACATGCCGTTCCATTCTATCAAAACCCGCTCCGGATTGTAAAGTAGTTCCAGCTCCGTCAGCCGATCCGGAGAAATTTCTTCCAGACTGTCCACATAAACCACAGAGGTTCTGGTTTCCTTCAGCAGTTCCTCATCGTACTCCGTATCACCTTCCTCACAGACAATCAGAAGGGTTTTTCCCTCTGTCTGAAAATAATCCTGCTCCATTGTAAAGGACAGAAATTCTGTTTTTCCGGCTTCCAGAAATCCATTAATCAAAAATACCGGTGTAATATCATCCTCAATCATCGGTCCCATTGCTCTTCCTCCGCTCCTGCTTTCACTTATCTTCTTTTCCGGTTTATTTTCTTCCAAATGCCCGGCTTAAAGCCTCTTCATTCAGGTTTGATCCAATAACGCAGACTTTTCCTGTATAATCTGCAGCCCCGGTACGGATTTCATATTCCTCAGGAACCAAATCAAAATACAGCCACTCACCCGGCTCTGTGCTGGGTATCATTCCCTTGGAGCGCAGAACCGTGCCATATGCAGTTCCGTGAGCAAGCTCCTCTAAAACAGTCTTCAGCTCCTCCCGGCTGCAGGCATCCACATTCTCCAGCCCCCAGCTGCTGAACACCTCATCTGCATGATGATGGTGATGATGGTCGTGGTCATGACAGCCGCAGGTGCAGTTCTCGTCATGCTCATGATGATGGTGCTCGTGATGATGCTCGTGATCATGACAGCCGCACTCCTCGTCGTGATGGTGCTCGTGGTGATGCTCATGGTCATGACAGCCGCACTCCTCGTCGTGATGGTGCTCATGGTGATGCTCATGATCATGGCAGCCGCAGGTGCAGTTCTCATCATGTTCATGGTGATGATGCTCTTCCTCAACCTGAGCCAGCAGTTCCTCCATCATGGTATCCGGTTTTTCAATCAAAGCCAGCAGCTGGCTTCCCGTAAGCTGTTCTACCGGAGTGGTGACAATCGATGCGCTGCTGTTGTGAGCACGCAGCAGCTCCACATCTGCCTGCACCTTTTTAGCATCCGCCACATCGGTTCGGCTTAAAACAATCGTTCCTGCATTCTCTACCTGGTTGTTGAAAAATTCACCGAAATTCTTCATATACATTTTGCACTTGCAGGCATCCACAATCGTCACTGCGCTGTTCAGTCTTACCTCCAGATTCTTTGCTACATCCCGAACAGCATTCATCACATCAGACAGCTTGCCAACTCCAGAAGGCTCAATAATCACACGTTCTGGCTGATAGCGGGTCAATACCTCCTCCAGAGATTTTCCAAAATCTCCTACCAGAGAGCAGCAGATACATCCGGAATTCATCTCACGAATCTCAATGCCGGAGTTTTTTAAAAATCCGCCGTCAATACCAATTTCTCCAAATTCATTTTCAATCAGAACCACCTGCTCACCGGCAATGGCCTCTTCCAAAAGCTTTTTAATAAATGTCGTCTTTCCTGCACCCAGAAATCCGGAAATAATATCAATCTTTGTCATTTCGTTTCCCCTCTTTTCTTTTCTGCTCTATATTTATGCCGGCATAAGCCGGATTTCATGCTACAATATTCTATTGTGTCACAAATGGCGCTGAAAGTCAATCAGTATAACGGCTGAGTTTCCGCGTTTTTCAAAAACTGCGGGCATCCCTCGCACTCAATTCGATACATATTTTTCCTGTGAATCAGCCCTGACTCCTCCAAAGTTTTTACCATTCGATAAACGGTTGCCATGCCAATCGATCCATCCTTTTTTGATGCCCGGTAGTAAATTTCCTTGCAGCAACTGCACTCATCCTCCAGAATAATATCAATAAGCACCTTCCTCTGGGTAGTAATCCGATATCCATTCTTTTTCAGTTCATTTAAAATATAGTTCTTTTTTTCATTTAAAGACATATGGCCCTCCTTTCAGAAATCTTTTTCCCGTCGCCTTTTTGTTAGCATTAACTAACCCTTTCATAAAAAGAAAAGACTTTGAAAAGTCCTCTGTTCATTCTTGTTTTACGCTGTAATCATACACGAATCTAAAAAAATTGTCAATCTGTTTTACCTAATAAAAAGAAAAAAGCGCCACTCTAAGGCAGCGCTTTTAAAATCCGATCTACATCTTCTTTTTTGCCAATAACCATCAGATGCTCTTCCTGGCAAATCACATAGGAAGCTCCTGGCATGAGCTTGGCTTTCCCGTTTGCCTTGGTTCCCAGAATATGGATTCCATATCGGTTTCGAATATCCAGCTCCTTGATGGTCTTTCCAGTCCACTCAGGAAGAGGCGGAATCTCGTAAATCGAATACTCCTCTGTCAGCTCAATGTAGTCAAACACATGATTTGCACTGTAGCGCACAGCCAGCTTCTCCGCAATATCCCGATCCGGATAAATTACCTCGTCTGCGCCATTTCTCAGAAGAAACTTGGCATGAATGTCCCGGTTTGCCTTGCTGACTACATGACGGCCTCCCAGCTCCTTCACCAGACTGGTAATTTCCAGACTGCTTTGAAAATTCGTTCCAATGCAGACAAAGCAAAGATCAAAATTGGAGATTCCCAGGCTTTTCAGCACATTTTCATTGGTACAGTCACCAATTTTCGCACTGACCACATAAGGAAGCATTTCTTCCAGATTTTCTTCTTTCTCATCTACAATCATCACCTGATTGCCCAGCTGAGACAGATTTTTGCAGAGATGGCGTCCAAAACGCCCCATTCCTATAATCAGAATTGATTTCATTGCCAAATTCCTCCTTCTGGCTTCTTTTCTGTATTTCCGGCTCCAAACCAGAGCCCCGTTTCCTAACCAATGGTAATTTTCTCCTCCGGCTGACGCACAGGAGCCACCCGTTTATTCTGGGTAAAGGACAGGGCAAAGGACATACTTCCTACCCGGCCGCAGTACATCAGAAAGATAATCAGAATCCGTGACATCGGCTCCAGCGCTCTGGTAATTCCTGTAGACATTCCTACAGTACCAATGGCTGAAAATGTTTCCAGCAGTACATCCTGCATAGGAAGCTGCTGAGCTGCCATAATATAAACAGCTACTGCCAGCGCCAAAGTCAGATTCAAAATAAAAATAGCGCTGGCTCGCTTAATTGCATCCTCCTCCAGACGGCGGCCAAAGGCATTGACACCATAGGTGCGCTGAATATTGGAATGAAGATACAGATACATCACTACGATCGTTGTTGTCTTTACGCCGCCTGCCGTTGAACCCGGACTGCCTCCGATAAACATCAGAATAATCGTAAGCAGCTTGCTGGCATCGCTTAAAGCTGCGGTATCTACCGTATTAAAACCAGCAGTTCTGGCTGTTACTGAACTAAACAGACTGGAAAGAAGCTTGCCGCTGACGCTCATGTCTGCAATCAGGCTGTTTTTCTCAAACAGATAGAACAGCCATCCTCCGCCAAAAATCAGCACTGCCGTTGTCAAAACCACGATCTTTGTATGAAGCATATACCTGCGGAATTTCAGGCCGTTGCGGCTGATATCGTCCCACACAATAAACCCAAGACCGCCAATAACAATCAGAGACATTATCACCAGATTTACAATCCAGTCATCATAATAATTTACTAGAGAGCTGTACTGCCCCTGCCATCCCATCAAATCAAAACCGGCGTTGCAGAAAGCTGAAATCGAATGGAAAATTCCATAATAAATTCCCCTTCCAACTCCCAGCTGAGGAATAAACCGAAAAGCCAGCAGAATCGCCCCTGCTCCTTCAAAAATCAGGGTTCCCAGAATAATCTTCCGGGCCAGCCTCACCATTCCGCCAATCTGCAGCATATTGACACTTTCCTGCATCAGGCCCCGCTGCTTCAGACCAATTTTCCGCCGCAGTACAATGGACAGAAATACACCAATGGTAATGAATCCAAGACCACCAATCTGAATCATGGTAAGGATTACCAGCTGGCCAAATATGGACCAGTGGGTCCAGGTATCATAAACAATCAGCCCTGTCACACAGGAAGCGCTGGTTGCTGTAAACAGACATTCCAAAAATGGCGTCACGGTTCCGCTTTTGCTGGAAACCGGCAGCATCAAAAGCAGGCTTCCCATCAAAATAATTCCCATAAAACCATAGGCAATGTACTGTGTCTGGGATAAATGGCTCTGCAAACGAAACAGTTTTTTCTGAATTACATTCATAGTTCTTCCACTCACCCTTCCTTTATTTTCTTTACAGCTGCAAAAATCAGAAATGCAGCCAGATTCACCAGCACAACGCTTGCCCCTGCCGGAGTGGAAAACCCGTAGGAAATCACAATACCGATACAGAAACAAACTACAGCAAGAACCCCGGAGCACACAACCACACCGCGGAAGCTGCGAAACAGCCGCATGGCAGTCAGCGGCGGGAAAATAATCAGACTGGAAATCAGCATGGCTCCCATCATTCGCATTCCCAGAACAATGGTTACTGCTGTCAGAACTGCAATCACCACATTATACCGCTCTACCTTCACGCCTGCCGCCTTGGCAAAGCTTTCATCAAAAGTAACGGCAAACATCTTATTATAAAACAGCACAAACATGCCAAATACCACCAACGACAGCAGGCAGCTGAAAAACACATCCTCCCTGCTCATAGCAAGAATACTGCCGAACATATAGCTGCTGATATCTGTAGTCATTCCTGTAGTCAGAGACGTGACAACAATTCCCACTGCAAGAGAACTTGCAGACAGCACAGCAATCGCCGCATCACTTTTTACTTTTCCATTTTCGGTAATTCTCAAAAGGAAAAATGCCGCTATAATCACCAGAGGAATGGATACCTTTAAAGGAGACCAGCCCAAAGCAATAGCAATCGAAAGCGCTCCAAACGAGACATGAGACAAACCGTCTCCTATCATAGAATACCGGCGAAGCACCAGACTGACTCCCAGAAGCGCCGCGCACAGAGAAACCGCCGCGCCGCCTAACACAGCCCGAACCATAAAAGGATAGGACATCATTTCCTGTATCATGCCTCTTCACCTCCTGCAAACCGGCGTCCTTCCTCAGTATTCCGGTATTCCTGCACTGTGCCGCAGAACAGCACTCTTCTCTGCAGGTGAAGGATCCGCCCTGCCTCTCCAATAACATTACGAATATCATGAGACACCATAACAATCGTAATCCCGTCTTCCTGATTCAGACGGCGAATCATTCCATAAAATTCCTCAATCGCTGACGGATCCAGCCCTGTAATCGGCTCATCCAAAATCAGCATTTTTTCTGATGCACAAAGGGCTCTGGCTATCAGTACTCTCTGCTGCTGTCCGCCGGAAAGCTCCCGGTAGCACTTGCTTTTCAGATTCTCAATTCCCAGCCGCTTCATGGCAGAACCGGCCATTTTTCTCTCTCCAGCCCCATAAAACGGGCGATTCCCTCTTCTTCCCAGAGTTCCTGACAGCACCACTTCCCAGACGGTTGCAGGAAAATCCCGCTGTGCCGCTGTCTGCTGGGGAAGATAGCCGATTCCGCTGTTTTTCAGTTCCTCTGCCGTCCTGATGGTACCTGACGTAGGCTTTAAAAGCCCCAGCAAACCTTTTACAAGGGTGCTTTTTCCAGAACCGTTTTCCCCCACTACACAAAGGTAATCTCCTGGGTAGATCTCCAGGTTTAAATCAATTACAGCATCATGGTTTTCGTAACCAAAATCCACATGCTCACAGGTTATCAATGGTTTCATTCATCCAGTCCTTTTCTCAGATTTTCCACATTCTGGCGCATCAGCTCTGCATAGGTAATTCCGCCGTCAAACTGCGCCCTTGTTACATTATGACAGGAGTGCAGCAAAAGCGGCTGCGCCCCGGTTTCCTCTCCAATAATCTCGGCAACCCGGTGACTGCTCAGTTCCAGATAATACACTGCGGGAATTTGCTTTTCCCTGACCTTATCAATCAGATAGGCTATGGTTCTGGCACTGGGCTCTGTATCCGTGCTGCATCCGGAAAACGCCGCCCGGTAATCCAGTCGGTACTCCTCTGCCAGATATCGAAACGGAAATTTGTCCCCTACAATAATCATGCTGCGTTTTCTGTTTTCTGACACCTGACGAAACCCCTCATCAATATCCTGAAGCTCCTTCTGATAGGCTTCCTCTCTGTCTTTGTAGATGGCTTTATGAATGGGATCTGCCTCTGACAGCACATCGCAGATCACCCTTGTCATCTTCATGGCATTGACCGGAGAGGTCCAGATATGCTCATCATACTCAATTTCTTCCCTATGCCCATCCTCATCCAGTTCAAATGCCTCATGCTCATGATCTCCATGGCCATGCCCCTCCTCCATGCCTTCTACCATCTCTTCCTCAACAGTATCCACATAGTCCATCATGGTCACTACAGTCATTTCCGAGGTGTCTATGGCCTCCAGAACCTCTGACAACCAGTGCTCCATTGCACCTCCATTGCAGATCAGAACATCTGCATTTTGAATCAGGCGCATATCTGCCGGAGTTGGTTCAAAGGAATGGCTGTCCATTCCCGCAGGCACCACCATAGTCAGTTCCACTTCCTCACCAGCTATCTGCCGTGTAAAATCATAATAGGGAAACACGGTGGTTACTACCTGCAGCCTGTCTCCCTCTTGCTTTGTTTCCCGGACCCCGCAGCCAGCCAAACACAGCAGCAAAAGCAGCACTGCAGCGGACAGCCCTTTTTGGAATTTTTTCATCATTTTCTGGTTCCTTCACCTGCGCTCCTGCCAGAGGAAATCCCTCTGACCTGCAGAACGCTTACTGATTTTTACATATCCTGTGTAGTATAGCACAGTTTTTCTATAAAGAAAAGGCGGGAAAAGTGACAGAATTTCTCCAATAACATTAAAACTGCATTAATGTTTTTTACGATTTCATTACTTGCATTGATTTTCTTTATGCTTCTTGATATACAATAAATGGAGGTGATAGCTATGGCACAGAAAACTTACCGTATCGGTGATGTGGCAAATTTAATGGGACTCAGCAGAGACACTCTCCGTTATTATGAAAAACGCGGTATCCTCTCCTCTAAAAAAGAAGAAAACGGATACCGCTATTATACGGAAGAAGATATTTACCGCCTGTTCAGCATTCTTTATCAAAGAAAAATGGATATCGGACTGGATGATCTGGAACAGATCTGGTCTCAGGATCTTTCTGTTTCTTCTCTGTCTCAGATTATGAAAAACAGAATGGCAGAAGAAAAAATGGCAATCCGGCGCCATCAGCAAACCATGGCCCGATTAAATCTAACCAGTGAAGACTGCGAAAATATAAAAAATCATATGGATCAGGTAATCCTCAAAAACTCCCCCCGTTCCCACATCATCGTTCCCCACGCCGGCTTCTCTGAAAGCCTTGCACTGTGGTTTCAATATGCTCAGAAATATCCTGGGCTTGATATGATGTATATTTTTGATGAATATAACTGGGATCCGGAAAAAGAGGATTTGGGAATTACCTACAAAAACTCTCAGCTGGTTCTTCACGCAGATTTAGCGGAGTATGTGGATTATGATCTTTCCCCCGAATCTCATCCCATTATGCAGCCCTCGCTCTGTATGACTCGAATTCGCATTTCTCAGCAGAGAATTCCAACGGCTGAAGATCTTCTGCCGATGCTTCAATGGGCAAAAGAGCAGGAACTTATGGTATCCCGTCAATTTTACTGCACCTTCATGCTTCAGGGACTCAGCGAAGGCTGCCAATCCTGTTATATTCAGCTTTATGTGCCTGTCTTTTAATATTGTTTTTTTCAATATACGAAAAATGTCCGGAGGCTTCTGCATACTCTGCATCTGCCTTTCCGGACATTTTTCTTATGATAGAATCAGAATTTCAAAATATGGAGATTGCATTCTTGTGATGGCTGCAATTTTTTAGTGCTCTTCGTTTTCTTTGTGATCCTCACATTTTTCGTTGCCTACACGGGTAACGCGTCCCTTGCTGTCTGTGCAGTAGTAACGGTCATCTGCATCCTTGGCGTTCTTTTTCTTCTTCTGGATCTTACCGCTGGTATTTACCAGGTATTCTCCGCCGTCCTCATCTCCATTCCACTCTACAACCTTCAGCTTTTCATCGCTGTCAGCCTTCTGCAGCTTGCCCTGGAAATAAATATTTCCATCATCAATACCGTTGTAGCCCTGTCCGCGTTCCTCTCCGGATTTGCGGAAATTAAAGATGAATTTCTCGCCGTCTAATTCAATAGTAGCCTTTCCGGTCTTCATAGCACCGTCCTTGGCTCCTCCAAAGTAGTAAACAGCCCATGCCTCATCCGGCTCCGGCATATCATCCTCGCCCTCAATCTCTTCCCAGGACTGGATTTTTGAATCATTTACACTCATCTTATAGAGACCCTCAAGCATCTTGCCGTACTCGTCAAATGCATAATACTCGCCCTTAATCCGTTTGATCTCTCCTTTGACAATCTCTCCGTCCTTATCTGCATAGAACCAGCATTCTTCTCCGTCTCTGTATCCCTCCGGATCCTGCTCCTCACCGGGAACTGTCTTAAACCAGCCTGTGCTCAGCCAGCTGTCAGAGGGCTGGGAATAGAACTTATCACTGGGAGTTGCCGCATTGCCCGGTGTGGAAATCCAGTTGAATACTGCATTACCGCCTTCCTCAAACAGATATTTTCTTCCGTTGATGGTCTTTTTCGTACCTGCAGTTTTCTCACCGTTGCTCTTAAAGTAGAACCAGTAGTGATCCTCAAAATCGGGGTCATCCTGCTCCTCGTCCTCTGCTTCCAGCCATGCCCATTCGTTGGCTCTCATCGCTCCGTCTCCTGCCTCGCCCAGGTAATACACACCATTTTTCCAGGCATCCTCGCCGGTCTGCCTCTCGCTCTCTTCGTTTACCCAGCCATAAAGCATTTTTCCTTCATCATCGAAAGCATACTTTTTCGCCTGACCGTCTGCACGGATAATCGTTTTAAATGTAGTCTTTCCGGAATTGGATGCGGTATAAGCTTTTCCATTCGGTCCAAAGTAGTACCAGCAGGTATCTGACTCATCATCATCTCCATCCTCATTTTCCAGCCCTCTCCACTGGTTTGCCACCATGACGCCTGTCTCATTGACATAGTAGTATTCGTCATCGTCCTGCACCAGCTGACTGATAGCCATATCGCCATTTTCATCCAGCCAGTACCAGTTGTTTCCGGACCGCTTCCATTCGTCCGTTACCCGATCACCGTACTTATCATAATAATGCCACTGGCCGTCTTCCTGCTGCCATCCATAGGCTGCATAGGACATCATTGCTGTTCCCATGGTAAATGCTGCTGCAGCGCAAGTTACCAGCATGCGTTTCGTGTTCTTTTTCATAATCATTACTCCTTCTTGATTTTCTATTTTCTCTTTTTTCTCGGTATCTCTTTCCGATGACCTTACTCTACACCCTGGAACCGTTCCAGGGTCAAGTGAAGTAAGAAAGCTGTAAGAAGTTGTAAATTTTCCGTGAAGAACGACAGAAAGCAGTAATTTTTTATGACGATTCAGGACGGCGTGAGAGCTGGAATCTCCGATGCATCTTGTTCGGCCAAAATAAAACAACGCCCCGGAGGATCCTTTTATCCACCGAAGCACCGTTTCTTTTAAAGCCTAATCTGATTTTTCATTACCTGTCAATCATAACTGTTCAGGGCCACCCCCTGGCCTGCTGCGAATTATTTTCTCAGCATTACATCCTGAAGACGCAGATGTCTCGGCAGTCCGTCTACCATCATAGGAGTCAGTTCTGCCTGAATCAGCGGCCGAACATAGTTGATGAAATCCTCTGTTACATAATCTCCGCTTTCATTGATCCACTCTCTCGGAACCTTTTTCTCAATGTTTGCAACCTTGTGAACATCATAAATATCCGTCACGCACAGATAGGGATCGTCAGACACTCTCTTTAAGATAACCATTTTTCCGGTCTCGCCTTCAAAAGCTGCCTTTACTGCAGCTCCGCCTACCTGATAAGCCTCTGTAATATCTACACGGCCTACAATATGGGACGCACACCGCTGCAGGGAGTTAAACTCGATTGCTCTGGTCTTGCAGCCTACCTCCTTGGAAATCTTCTGAGCCAGGAACCGTGAGGTGCCGGTCAGCTGACGGTGTCCAAAGGCATCTACGAAATCTACATTATCTGTCAGCTCGCAGACATAACGGCCATCCGCCACCTTCACACCCTCTGAAATAGCCACAACCACAGATTTCTTTGTTTTGTGAAGCTCAGCCACCTTATGCATAAACTCATCCACATCAAAGGTAATCTCCGGTAAAAACAGCATATCCGGGCCTTCGCAGTCCTCGCCCTTTGCCAGCGCAGCAGCGCCGGTCAGCCAGCCTGCATTACGTCCCATAATCTCTACCAGGGTTACGTTCTGCTGATCATAAACCAGTCCGTCACGAATAATTTCTTTTGTAATAGAAGCAATGTATTTTGCAGCACTTCCAAAACCAGGCGTATGATCGGTAATCGGAAGATCATTGTCAATGGTCTTTGGAACACCCATAAACCGGATTTTGGAACTGGTCAGAATCGCATAGTCTGACAGCTTCATAATCGTATCCATAGAGTCATTTCCTCCGATATAGAAGAAATACTCTACCTCCAGCTTTTCCAGGATCTCAAAAATCTTGTCGTATACCTCTGTATTTCCCTTGATAGGCGGCAGCTTATAGCGGCAGGAACCCAGGAAGGAGGACGGCGTTCTCTTTAACAGATCAATATCCAAATCACTGCGGATATGTTCTGACAAATCAACCACCCGTTCCTCCAACAATCCCTGAATGCCGTGCAGCATACCATATACCTTTTTTGCTCCCCTGTCTTTTGCAGTCTTAAATACACCGGCCAGGCTGGAATTGATGACCGCAGTTGGTCCGCCGGACTGTCCGACAATTACGTTACCCATTACTTGTTTCATAAGTGAGTCCCCCTCTGTATTTATTCTGTGAAGTTTATATCAATTTCCCTGATTGATAAAATGGCTAACTCCCGGTTAAAGGGAATTAGCCATTGTTAAAACCTTAACTTATTATCGAACTAGAATTATCTCTGAACACGTCCAGAACCGTCGCCACCTGCCAGATTGTCAACATCTGCACGGGTAACCAGGTTGAAGTCGCCAGGAATGGTGTGCTTCAGAGCAGAAGCTGCTACTGCAAACTCCAGAGCTGCCTTCATATCCTTGCCGTCTAACAGACCGCAAACAAGACCTGCTGCAAAGGAATCTCCGCCGCCTACACGGTCAACGATAGGAGTGATGGAGTACTTTCTGGAATGATAGAACTCACGAGTCTTACCATCCATGATGCATGCGGACCAACCATTGTTGGAAGCGCTGTAGCTCTCACGCAGAGAGCTGATGATATACTTGAAGCCAAACTTGTCAGCCATCTGGTTGAAGATATCAACATAACCAGCCAGCTCCAGTTCTCCAGAAGTAACATCGGTGTTGCCCGGCTTGAAGCCCAGAACCTTCTCAGCATCCTCTTCGTTACCGATGCAGACATCAACGTACTGCATTAAGTTAGTCATAACCTTCTGAGCCTTCTCGGAAGACCACAGTTTCTTACGGAAGTTTAAGTCAACGGATACGGTTACGCCGTGAGCCTTAGCAGCCTTTAAAGCAGCCTCGGTCAGCTCAGCTGCAGCATCACTTACAGCCGGAGTAATACCGGTAAAGTGGAACCAGTCAGCATCAGCGAAGATCTCGTCAAAGTTGAACTCATCTGCAGTTGCAGTGGAGATAGAAGAATGAGCACGGTCATAAACAACGTTGGAAGCTCTCATTGCAGAGCCAGTCTCCAGGTAGTAAATACCCAGTCTCTCACCGCTTCTTGCGATGTGCTTGGTTCCTACATTGTATTTTCTCAGAGCTGCTACTGCACACTCACCGATGGGGTTAGCCGGTACAGCGGTAACAAATTCTGCATCATGACCATAGTTAGCCAGAGATACAGCTACGTTTGCCTCGCCGCCGCCGTAGTTGATGTCAAACTCGTCTGCCTGGATAAATTTCTCGTTATTCGGGGTAGATAATCTTAACATAATCTCGCCCATGGTTACTACTTTTGCCATTTTTATATTCTCCTTTTTTAATTTCTTTCTAAAATTTATTTACTTTCTTGCAGCTGCAACAGCTTCAACGAACTCTTTTGCTTTTGCAGTAACTGCTGCGAAGTCGCCGGTCTTTGCGCCCTTGGTCAGGCTGCTTCCGGTACCTACTGCGTATGCGCCAGCCTTCAGCCACTTGTCTACGTTGTCTACGTCAACACCGCCGGACGGCATAAACTCACCCTGAGGCAGCGGGCCCTTAAAGGAGCTGATAGCAGCCGGTCCAACAATGTTGCCCGGGAATACCTTAATGATATCACATCCAGCTTCCAGAGCAGTAATTGCTTCGGTAGGAGTCATAACACCTGGCAGCATCGGCACGCGGTAGCGGTTGCACATCTTAATGGTCTCAACGTTCAGGCCCGGGCTTACTACATAGTTAGCGCCAGCCATAATTGCCATTCTTGCAGTCTCCGGATCCAGAACAGTACCTGCACCGATCACGATCTTCTCATTATCTTTATACTTTGCTACCATGTTTGCAATCAGATCGATGGGGCTTCCCTCATCAACAGTCATGCAAATCTCGATGAAATTAATGCCGCCCTCGATAATGGCATCAATCACCTTCTCGCCCTGCTCCAGGTTCTTTGCACGAACCACAGCTACCAGACAGTCTTCCTTCAGCCTTGCCAGTACTTGCTCTTTTTTCATGGTCTTATTCTCCTTTTCTTGTTCGTATATGCGAATCTTCTTTGCAAATACGATTTATGACTTTATTTTAATAGTTTCCAACATGTTTGTCAACAGGCAATCCTTATATTTTGCCCAGAAAACCCAACAATTTTGAGACCTCCGCTGCCTTTTTGGCAGTCAGCCGCCCCAGCTGTTCATAGTCCTCCGTAGGCTTATAAAGACTGGATACGCTCAGGGCTCCCACAACGCTTCCATCCGGTCCGAAAACAGGAGCTCCCACACACTCCATGTGCTCCTCCACTTCTCTCTCATCCAGGGCATATCCCTGATCCCTGACTCGTTCCAGCTCCCTTTTCAGGGATTCTCTGTCTGTTATCGTTCGTTCCGTATGCTTCTTGAATTTCATACGGGCCAGAATCTGTCCGCAGGTTTCCTCATCGCTGTATGCCAGAATCGCCTTGCCCAGAGAGGTACAGTACATCGGGTTCTTTGTTCCTACCGTAGCTGTAGTAATAATCGGATTTTCCGGCTCTGTCTTGCAGATATAGACTACCTCATGATCAGAACGCACCCCAAAAAACACCGTTTTTCCTACTTCCTTGGCAAAAGCGCGCATTTCCGGTTCAATCACATTGATAAAATTCAGATTGTTCGTATAATTAATCCCAATCCGGTATGCCGTCAGACCAATGGTATATCTTTGTCTCTGTCCCCGGTCTACATTTACCATTCCCATCTCTGCCAGGGTGGTTACAATGTCATAGGCGCTTGTTTTGGGAAGATCCAGCTTTCCGCAAATTTCATCCAGAGTGATCCCCTCCGGATTCTTGGATACCAGCTTCAGGATCTCCACGGTTCTTTGTGTCGTTCTGTTCAGTTTCATGGGACTTGCCCCGCCTTTCTATCTTAAACGGCAGGCAGCACAGGATAACATTGTCTGGCCGGCACATCTAATGCGCCGAATCTGCTGCTACAGCGTCACACCCTGCTTGAAGATAGCCATATCATGGAAGCCTGCTTCTTCTGCCTTCACCTTTTTGCCGGATGCAACAGCCAGAACATAGTCAAACAGTTCCTGAGCCAGCTGCTCCTTACTCTTATCTTCTACCATACTTCCGGCATTAAAGTCAATCCAGTTATTTTTATGTCCTGCCAGTTTTGAGTTGCTGGAGATCTTCACAGTAGGAACCGGTGATGCAAAGGGTGTTCCTCTTCCAGTCGTAAACAGTACAATCTGAGCGCCGGATACTGCCAGGGCTGTCGAAGCTACCAGATCATTGCCGGGAGCAGACAGCAGATTTAATCCTTTTACCTTCACCGGCTCTCCATAGGACAGTACGCCCTTTACCGGAGCGCTGCCAGACTTCTGCGTACATCCAAGGGACTTGTCCTCCAGAGTGGAAATTCCTCCCTTTTTATTTCCCGGAGAAGGATTCTCATAAATGGTCTGGTTATGACTGGTAAAATAGTTTTTAAAATCATTAATCAAATGAACTGTCTTATCAAACAGCTCCGGAGTTTCACAACGGTTCATCAGAAGGGTCTCTGCACCAAACATCTCCGGAACCTCTGTCAGAATCGTAGTGCCTCCTTTGGAAATCAGCAGATCGGAAAAGGCTCCGACTGTAGGATTGGCTGTGATTCCGGACAGACCATCAGATCCGCCGCACTTCATGCCGATAACCAGCTCGCTGGCATCTATGGTCTCTCTGCTGAAGGCGCCTGCATACACAGCCAGCTCCTCCAGAAGCTTCATAGCCTCCTCCTGCTCGTCCTCCACGTCCTGACACTGAAGAAATTTTACTCTCTGTTCATCATATTCCCCAATATACTGCTCTTTTAAAAGAGGAATGTTGCTGTTCTCGCATCCCAGTCCCAGCACCAGAACGCCGCCGGCATTGGGGTGATGAATCATATCAGCCAGAACCTTTCTGGTATTCTCCTGATCATCGCCCATCTGGGAACATCCGTAAGGATGGGTAAATGCGATCACATCCTCCACATTTCCTCCCACAAATTTCTTTGCTTTCTTTTCCAGAGCCTGAGCGATGGAATTGACACATCCCACGGTAGGAATAATCCAGATCTCATTGCGGACGCCTACCTTTCCGTCTGCTCTGCGGTATCCGTCAAAATATGCGTGGGCTGATTCTTTCAGGCCGGAGGCCACCGGCTCATACTGATACTCCAGAAGGTCTCCCAGCGCCGTCTTTAAATTATGTACGTGCACCCATCCGCCAGCAGCAATATCCTCCTTTGCAAAGCCGATGCGGAAGCCGTATTTGATAACCTCCTCGCCTTTTGCAATAGGCTTTAAGGCAAATTTATGTCCCTGCGGAATCTCTTCACCAATGGTAACCTGGTACTGACCTACTGTCAGACTCTCACCCAGGGCAATGGGACGCAGCGCAACAGCTACATTATCATCCTCATGGATCCTGATAAAATCCTGCATTTCCTTTTTCTCCTTCTGTTCCAGTTGAAAGTATTGATATTTGTAAAGTTTTTCTGTCTTGTCCAATGTTGTAAGGGCTTACAATTATTCTACATAATCTCTGTTCATAAGTCAAGAAGAAAACAGGGATTATTTCAAAGAACTTGTGCAAAACTCTGTAAAATACTTGCAATATTTTTCTTTGGCGGTTATAATGATATCATCTTGTAAGTACTTACAGAAATGAGGATGATTTTCGTGAATATTTATGATGTTTCCAAAAAGGCCGGCGTTTCCATCGCTACCGTATCCAGGGTCCTGAATGGCAACCCCAATGTCAGCGAAAAAACCCGCGCCCGGGTGCTGGAGGTTATGGAAGAACTGGGCTACACCCCCAATGTATTTGCAAGAGGGCTGGGACTTGGTTCTATCAAAACCATCGGTATTATGTGTTCAGATTCTTCCGATCCCTATCTGGCTCACGCCATATATTATCTGGAACGGGATCTGCGCACCAATGGCTACGATTCCATTTTATGCTGCACCGGCAATTCGCTGGAAACTAAGCGTCAGTATTTTGAGCTGCTCCGCTCCAAAAAAGTAGACGCCATTATTATTGCCGGTTCCAAATTTATCGAAATGAAGACAAAAGACAATGCTTACATTATAGATGCAGCAAAGGAGCTTCCCATTATTCTGGTAAATGGCTACCTGGAAGGAGAAAATATCTACTGTACCCTTTGTGATGACAGAACGGCAACCCACTACGCTACAAGCCAGCTGATTGCATCCGGCTGCCGAAAGATTCTCTATCTTTTCAGCAGCTATTCCTACAGCGGTACCAACAAGATGAAGGGCTACCGGGATGCCCTGTGCGGACGGGGACTTTCCGTTCAGGACGAATATATTCACCAGTGTGAAAAAGATGTGCTGGCAGCCAGAGATCTGCTGCTTCGCCTCCACAAGGAGGGGCTTCCCTTTGACGCAGTTCTGACCTCAGATGATGCGCTGGCAGTAGGTGCTGTAAAATATGCACATATGACGAGCAGAAGTATTCCCGATGATTTGAGCATTATCGGTTATAATAATTCTGCTTATTCCATCTGTACCGATCCGGAGCTGACTTCTATTGACAGCAAGGCAGAGGCCCTCTGCACAACTGCTATCAATACCCTTATGGGCGTTTTCAACGGCGGCAATGTTCCCAGCAGGACAACCATTGCAGCTGATTTGATAAAAAGAGCTACTACTAAATTTTAATTTATTTTAAGGAGGAATCATCCAATGAAACAGTTTATGGACAAAGATTTTCTGCTGACCACTGATTCTGCAAAGGCATTATTCCACAATTACGCAGAAAAAATGCCAGTTCTGGATTACCATTGTCATATCAACCCCAGAGAAATCGCAGAAGACAGAAAATTTGAAAATATTACCCAGGTATGGCTGGGCGGAGATCACTACAAATGGCGTCAGATGCGTTCCAATGGTGTCGATGAAAAATATATCACCGGAGATGCTACTGACCGCGAGAAATTCCAGAAATGGGCTGAGACCCTGGAAAAGCTTATCGGCAATCCTCTGTACCACTGGAGCCATCTGGAGCTGCAGAGATACTTTGGCTACACCGGCCATCTGTGCGGAGATACCGCAGAAGAGGTATGGAATCTGTGCAACGAGCAGCTGCAGAACAAGTGGTCTGTACGCAGCCTGATCAAAGCTTCCAACGTTACCCTGATCTGCACCACCGACGATCCCATTGATTCTCTGGAGTGGCACAAAAAGATCGCTGAGGACGACACCTTTGACGTACAGGTTCTTCCTGCATGGAGACCGGACAAGGTTACCAACATTGAGAAGCCGGACTACGCCTCCTACATTGGCAAGCTGTCTGAGGTAAGCGGTGTGGAAATCAAGGATTTCGCATCCCTAAAGGAAGCAATCAAGAACCGTATGGCTTTCTTTGCTGAGAACGGCTGTTCCGTTTCCGACCACGGTCTGGATTTCGTTCTGTACCATCCGGCATCTGAGGAAACCATCGACTCCATCATTGCCAAGAGACTTTCCGGTCAGGATATTACCAAGGAAGAGATGATGCAGTACAAGACTGAATTCATGCTGTTCCTGGCAAGAGAATATCACCGCATCAACTGGGCAATGCAGATTCACTACGGCTGCAAGCGCGACAACAATGCGTTTATGTTCAGCAAGCTGGGTCCGGACACCGGATTTGACTGCATCGGTGATGCCGCATCCGCAGCACAGACTGCAGATTTCCTGAATGCATTAAGCGCAACCAACGAAATCCCGAGAACCATTCTGTACTCCCTGAACCCCAACGACGACGCTGCTATCGGCACCATCATCGGATGCTTCCAGGGTACAGAGGCTGCAGGCAAGATTCAGCAGGGCTCTGCTTGGTGGTTCAATGACAACAAGACCGGCATGATCAACCAGATGACCAGTCTGGCCAACTTAGGCTGCCTGGGCAACTTTATCGGTATGCTGACCGACTCCAGAAGCTTCCTTTCCTACACCAGACATGAGTATTTCCGTCGGATTATGTGCGAGCTGATCGGCGGCTGGGTAGACAACGGCGAGTATCCGGATGATCAGAAGGCATTAAAGACCATTGTAGAAGGTATCTGTTACAACAATGCAGTAGAATACTTCGGATTTGATCTGTAATCACTAAGATACTTATAACAAAGCATCTTCATAGGACGCAATTTCCTATGAAACAAATAATACCGGCTGCGGCATCTGAGGGATTTCTTCCCCTCTGGCCCGCGGCCGGTATTTTTCATATCCAGAGTCTTTGCTCTGAACTGCTTATTCTTCTTTCAAATGCTTACAGATAGCAAATCACAGGCATCCCCTTATATACCTGCTCATAAAAGGCAGGTACCCTGTCCGGGGGGAGGTTGATACAGCCATGGCTTCCTCCTGTTTTGTATATCTCACCGCCAAAGCTGCTTCTCCAGTTGGCATCATGAAATCCAATGCCGCCATTAAACGGCATCCAGAAGGATACCGGGCTTTCATACTCGTAGGTTCCGTCCGCCCGCTTGGCTCCCCGCAGAACCTTATCCTTCTGTTTGTAGGTCAGAGGGAAAATTCCCGGCGGCGTATCATACTTTTTGGAAATATTTCCGGTAACACAGGGCGCATCCCAGATAACAGCTCCGTCCTTCACCAGGTAAACATGCTGTCCGGTCAGATCCACCTCGGCATATGTGCTTCCCCAGTCCTGCTCTCCCCGGACTGCTGCGGTTGAAGCATACTGTGGCTCCCTCGTCTGTGACTGCCCGCTGCGGATCATGGCAATCAGCGCGTCTGTCTCTGCTGCCTGATCAATTTTCCATCCATAAGGGCCCGTAACCTCGGCAATCCTTCCGGATACAGTAGAAAATTGTCTTGTTTTTCCGGCTGTGTCGTACTGGGCTGCCAGATTCCCAATCCAGGCCCCGGCCTTTTCCCGATCCACCTGAATCTGTCCCTCGCTGGCTCCTGTAATCCAGGAACAGATTTCCACCGCAGGCAAAACCTGGCTCTCCTCGCCAATCGTATAGGTAATTTCCATTTCACGGCACTGATTCATAGTGTCACACAAAGCTTTCAGGGTCTCATCTCCAGAGTAAATCCGCGGCTCTATATAACAGCCTAAAGCCTCCAGATCCACCTCCATAGCCCCTGTATGAACAGCGGCGCGAATAGCCTCTGCCGCTTTTTCCGGATCCACCTGATTGCCCCGGATCTCCGGAATCACCGTAAAGGCCTCCCCCTCTGCATAGTCAGAAATCCGGGCATCTGCTGCTGCCGTTGCCCCGTTTCCTGTAATGCAGTCCAGAGCCTGAATGCTCTGTTCCAGCCGTTCGCTCTGAAAACTGCTGACCATATCTGTTTTATACTTGTTATCCACGTCCGGTCCAAAAACTCGTCCGCCCGCATTCTGCTGATTTAATTTTTCCTGCAGAAATCCATCCGGCAGCTTTACGGAAAAACCAATCTGCTCTCCGGTAATTGTCTCCTGCTTTCCACCCCGTTCTTTAATCGTAAGGGTGTAATCTTTTGTATAAAAACTGCCGATACGCTCTGCTGCTTCATCAACCGTCAAATCGGCAATCCCCAGCCCGTTTACTGAGGTTCCTGGTACGAAAACCGTATCGCCTCCCTCTTCTGCCATAGCTATTCCTGCAGCAGCAAGACTAATGGATAACGCCAGCACAGTCCGGCATACACCTGTTTTCCAGTTTTTCTTCATCTAATCTCTCTCTTTCCGGCTTTTTCTGTTTTACGCCTGTTCCCATTATAGAAGTTCCCTGAATCCCCGTCAATACCAGAGCTGTCCTTATTTTTCCCATTTTCTGTCAGATAACCTTTATCCACATTGATAACCGGGCATAGCTTTCAGCTTTTTCATAATCCGGATATAGGAGGGAATCAAAAATGCATCTGCCGCAATCCATGCTGCCGGACTTGCAAAGCAAACCGCAGCATATCCAAGCACTGGAACAAGGCAGAAGCCTACAAATGCCCGAGCAGCCATTTCACACACACCGGCCAATACAGCCAGCTTGGAATATCCCATCCCCTGAATCAAAAACCGGACAATATTTACAAATGCCAGAGGAATATAAAACAGAGAGTTTCCAATCAGAAACATCTGAACCTGCCCCAGAATCTCCGTCTGTCCTCTGTCCAAAAACAACAAACTGATCTGTCTTCCAAATACAAACAGCACTCCCAGGGCAAAAACCGCATAAACACATCCCATAACAGATGCCGCCTTTAGCCCACGGCTGATTCGATCCAGCTTTCTGGCTCCGATATTCTGACCGCCATAGGTTGCCATCGTTGAACCGAGCGCATCAAATGGACAACAGAAAAACATGCTGATCTTTGTCCCCGCAGTTACCGCAGCCACAGCCATAGAGCCCAGTCCATTTACCGCAGTCTGCAGTACCACGCTTCCAATCGCTGTAATGGAATACTGCAGTCCCATGGGCACTCCCATATTGCACAGAGCGAGAAGAATATCCCGATCTGGTTTTGCCTCCTCCTTTGTCATACGAAGAAGCTCAAACCGTTTTATCATAAAAATCAGACAGCAGACTCCCGATACCGCCTGGGCAATTACCGTTGCAATAGCCGCTCCCTCTTCTCCCATATGAAGCACCAGAATCATAAATAAATCCAGCAAAATATTCAGGATAGAAGATAAAATCAGAAAAATAAGCGGAGTACGGCTGTCCCCCAGGGAACGAATAATACCAGACACCATATTGTAAAGATAGGTAGCCGGAATCCCCAGGAAAATCACAAAAATATACCGGTATGCACCGTCAATAATATCCTCTGGTGTATTCATCCACTGAAGAATGGGACGGCATAATACACAGACTACTACTGTCATAACTGCTGCAAATCCCAGGGACAGCCATGCCCCATTTGCCACAAATCTCCGCAGCATGGGGAAATTTTTCTCCCCAAATTTCTGAGCTACAGGAATGGCAAAGCCATTGCACACGCCCATACAAAAGCCAATAATCATGAAATTGATGGAACCGGTAGATCCTACTGCCGCCAGCGCCTGAACCCCCAGATATTTTCCCACAATAATGGTATCCATCATATTGTAAAATTGCTGAAACAGCATACCAAACAGCATAGGAAAGAAAAATCCCAGCATCAGTCTGGATGGAGATCCTTCTGTCATATCCTTTGTTGTACTTTTTGCCATAATTATTCTTCCTTCCTTATTTTCTGGAAATCACCAGCTCTTCCATGGTTCGCTTCGGTACATGATGAACGCCCTTTTCATCCCGATAATAGGTAATGGTTCCGCAGGCATCCTCCAGAACAATCTCTTCATCCGGAGCGCCAATAGCCAGTACAAGCATGGGCACCAGATATTCAGGAATCTCCAGAGCTGTCTTCAGCTCCTCTTTCTGAAAGCTTCCGATCATGCAGCCGCCCAGTCCCTTTTCCACTGCCGCCAGCAGCATGGTCTGAGCCGTAATCCCCACATCCCGCAGATACGCTGTTAGATTCTCACTGATTCTGGTATCCTGACAGATAACAATAAATCCAGACGGACATTTTCCCTCTGCCGGAAGATGAAGCTGCGGCAATGCGCCAGCCCATTTGGTCAACGGCTGGATCTTCTTTACTACCTCCGGCTCCCATGCCAGAAAATACTTCAACGGCTGTACGTTCGCCGTCGCCGGACACAGACGGGTACATGCAACCAGCTCCCGCAGCTCCTCCTCTGTAACTTTTCTTGTCTCATCATATCCTCGGTAGCTCCGGTTTTTCTCTAATAAGTCCTTCAGCATATTCTCTTCTCCCTTAATGTACCGTCTGCGCAGTCTACACACAGATCGAATAAAATCCATATCGTTTTTCATCATATTACAGTTTTTTCTTGTTGTCTACTGTGGTTTTTTTAGATTTTTCCCGTCTTTTTCTTCATTTCTACAGCGGTATTTCCATTATCTGTCTTCCCTTCTTTGCAAGCCCTGTTCCCCTCCTCCTAACTCCCAAAATCCGTTTTCCAACAGATACAGAATAAGGGCGGCATTCCTGAGAATACCGCCCCAATCCTTGGCAAAAGTCTTTTTGATATTACTTTGTATTTTTAACCAGCTTATCAATCTCCTGAGCCATCTGCAGCTTCGGATCCATCTGCAGCTTTGGCGCCTCCTGCTCTACCTCGCTGGTATTGCGATTCACGACCAGAGGAAGATTCACACCCATAATATTTAAAATAACGCCCTTTGCATTTTTATCAAGAACCTTGTTCAGCTTGTCTGATTCCACCACAACCGCCCGGAATCTTCCTTCCCGGTTAAAACGGCCAAACTCCACAGCATCTGTAAATACCGGCTGAAATTTGTCTTCATTCTTCATTTTGATCATGGGCGTTCCCTGACCCTCTTTATCCAGCGCAAACAGGAAGCTTCCCTTGCGGAAATCTGCCACAATCTCCTCCTGCAGCTCCAGAAGGCGCTGTTTTGTCTCCGGTGTAGCCGGCTTTCTCATCTCCTGGGCAAAGTAAATAGCAGTCAGATGAAGCTGCGGATTCTCCACCCACACAGCGCCATCCGGCATCTCCGCCTTTTCCCGTTTTTTTATAATCTCATCCAGCTGAACTAAGGCCGGCTTCTCTTCATCTGGAATCTCAATGGCATTCACGCCCATGGCATACAGATTTGTAAAGAAAAACAGCATCTGCTTGCTCTCCAACCGGGTAACTGTTACTGGAATCTTTTTTCCGGCCAAGGTCTGAGCCGCCTGCTTTGCCTCTTCTCCGTCAAAATACAGGAACACCTTATCATCAAAGGTCTCCTCATCACATTCTACATAGGGCTCTCTCGTACATGCAGAAATCAATACAAAAAATTCTCCCTCTTTATCCGCCAGCCGCGTCAACAGCTCTTTTCTTCCATTTACCATGATTCTTCTATCTCCCTGTCCTGATATTGATAATTCTCTCTGACAATATACCGGTTTTATTATACTGTCTTTTCTCTTATTTTTCAACTAGGGGTTTTTTCTTCCTAGCCTGATTCACCATTTTCCTTCCAAAGAACTGGCTGTCAAATAATGCCCAAAAGCTTAGTCACAAAGATCCACATAAAAATCGTAAATACGCTGACACAGGAGCTGACCACCACCATCTCGCTTGCCAAATCCCCGTCTCCGCCCATAGCCTGAGCCATGGAGAAAGAGGCAGCCGCCACCGGAGCCGCAAACTGGGAATACAAAACAAACCGCTCCAGCGGAGAAAATCCCAAAAGCACGGATACTGCCACAATGATTGCCGGAACTAAAACCAGTTTGACTGTCAGAGTAGGCACCAGGTATCTTAAATTTTTCCGTACAGAAGAAAACTGAAGCGTTCCGCCCATAACGAAGCAGGCAAGAGGCGTACAAAGGGCTGCATACTCTTTTACCGGTTTTTCCACACAGGCGGGAAGCCGAATCCCCAGCCAGAGAAAAACAGCGCCCACTGCTGCTCCCATAATCATAGGATTAGTTATCATTTTTTTCAGAAGCTGAGGCAGAGAAGGCTTTCCTCCCCGAAAATACTCCAGAATCAGAACTGCCATCACATTATAAATGGGGATAATAAAAGCCAGCACCATGGATGCCAGACTGGCTCCCTCTGCGCCAAATACATTTTCTGCCAGCGGCACGGCAAAAAGAACACAGTTCCCCCGGTAAAGCGCCTGAACAATCACCCCGCGGCGGGAATTTTCTTTCACCAGAAGGGGGACAGCCACCATGCTGGCTCCAATCAAAAGCAACACACAGGCAATATTAACCGCCAGAAGCTTTCCGCTCACTTCCTGCCCTCCACTGGTCCGGTAAATGTTGTTAAACATCATAACCGGGAAAAATGCCTTAAAAATCATCTGATTCAAACGGATAAAAAACGGTTTGTCCACGATTCCTGTTTTCTGAATTCCGTAGCCAAAGGCAAAATAAATGAAAAACGGCACTACCGCATTCCAGGCAATCCAAAAGCTTTCCATAAAGGTTCTCCCCTTTTCCTATTTAATCTGTAATTTTCCCCCGAAACCTCCCCTATGACGCCTAGTATAACACAGGCTTTGCCGGTTTTCTACCGAAACCCACAAGAAAGAAGCTCGCTCGCGAGCTTCTCCGCCTGCGGCGGGTCGCTTCTGCGACAAAATTCTCTTCCGATGCATGGCGATCCTCGCGGAGCGTTTTATGTCATAGGACGCTCTTTCCTATGACATAAAAAAAGCGCCTCCGGTATTCAAAGATACCGAAGGCAGGAATTCTATCACCTTGTTATCAATTTAGAAGTTTCTTTCTTTTTTCTGCACCCTTCCAGAACGTTCTTTGCGTCTGTCAGGAAATCTTTAAAGCACTGCGTATTTAGCAATAAACACAAGGGCCAGTACAAACATCAGCGGTGTAATATCCTTGTTCTTGCCGGTAACCAGCTTCAGAACTACATAAGAAATAACGCCGAAAGCAATACCTTCGGAGATGGAATACATAAAGGGCATTGCAAAAATACAGATAAATGCCGGAATAGCCTCAGTCATATCCTCCCAGGTAATCTTTGTCACCTGCTGCATCATAAGGAATCCTACAATTACCAGAGCCGGTGCTGTTGCAAAGGAAGGAATTGCCAGGAAAATCGGTGATAAAAACAGGGCCAGTAAGAAAAGAATACCGGAGACGATTGCGGTCATACCTGTTCTTCCGCCTTCTGCAATACCGGAGGAAGACTCAACGAAGGTTGTAATCGTAGAGGTACCGAGGCATGCGCCTGCAGTCGTTCCGATTGCATCGGCCAGCAAAGCGCCCTTTATGCCAGGGAGTCTGCCCTCTGCGTCCAGCATATTTGCCTTGGATGCACATCCAATCAAAGTTCCCAGTGTATCAAACAGGTCTACAAACAGGAACGCAAATACAACAACCAAAAAGTCCAGACTTCCGATCACAGAGAAGTCCATCTTAAACAATGTCGGTCCAATAGACGCCGGCATGGAAATGATTCCGCTTGGAATCAGGCTGAAAAAGCCGGCTTCCGGATTGGGAACATACAGGCCAATCAGCTGACATACAATTCCCAGCAGCCAGGTAACCAGAATACCAATCAGGATATTTCCCTTTACATTCTTTGCTACCAGAAATGCTGTAATCAGAATTCCAATCAGAGCCAGCAAAACAGTAATTCCTTCTGACTGGAAGGTTCCTGCTGCCACAGAGCCCTTAAAGGAAAACAGGCCTACCAGGGTAGCGCTGTCCACAACAATGTGCGCATTCTGAAGTCCAATAAAGGTAATAAACAAACCGATACCAACTGATACCGCTACCTTCAGGTTCGTAGGAATCGCATTAAAAATTGCCTCACGCACATTGGTCAGGGAAAGAATAATAAAAATAATACCTTCTACAAATACTGCTGTCAAAGCAACTTCCCAGGAATATCCCATACCCAGGACAACCGTATAAGCAAAGTATGCATTCAGTCCCATACCAGCGGACAGGACAAAGGGAAGATTTGCAAACAGTGCCATACAAAATGATGCGATCGCTGAAGCCAGAGCCGTAGCTGTGAAAATAGCTCCCGTATCCATGCCGGATGCCCCCAGGATATTCGGGTTTACCGCAAGGATATAAGCCATGGTCATGAAGGTTGTCACGCCGGCGATCATTTCTGTCTTCATATCAGTTCCGCGTTCTTTGAATTTAAAAAAGTTTTCCATACACTTCCTCCTTACTTAAATTGATAACAGATAGGTTCAGTTTATCACACTTCCTAATAAATTTCTTGTATTTTTTTAAAATTTTTAATAAAAAATATATTTTTTCGCAAAAATCAGCAAATTTGCGCTAAAACAGCTGACATCCCGCTACATATTTATGAATAATATCCTGCTCACATCCCAGATAAATCATCCGCTCCAGACGCTCCTCCAGACTCAGCTCTGCAAAAAGCGGAGTAGGAACCCGACTCTCATCCAGAACAAGTGCATCTGCCTCAAATCCGTCCTCAAAGCTTCCTACCTTTCCAAAGAAAGCTCCGCCTCCTGCCGTAGCCATATAAAAGACCTCTGGAACTGTCAGCGGCTTTAATGAGCTGTCACTCAGGCGCCATCTCAGCTTGCTGGTCTGGACTGCAAGCTCCATAGCTTTAAAGATAGAAAGCACAGTCCCTCCCGCTACATCAGAGCCCAGTCCTGTCGGAACTCCCTCATCCAGATATCTGCGAACCGGCGCAATTCCACTGGAAAGATTGGTATTAGATTCCGGACAATGGGCGACAAAAACGCCTCGCTTCTTCATCAGTTCCAGTTCCTCATCCGGACACCATACACAGTGAGCCATAATGGTTTTGATCTCTCCGCCAAATGCCCCCGCCTTATCGTAGGCATCGCCATAGCAGCTGCTCCAGGGGCAGAGCTCCTGAACCCATGCAATTTCACTTTTATTCTCTGACAGATGGGACTGCAGCGGAAGTCCGTATTCCCTTGCAAGCTGTCCAATCCCTCTCATCAACTCGTCTGAACAGCTGGGAATAAAACGAGGAGTAAGAATTGGTTTTGTCCGCTGATACCGATCCTTGGTATTCTCCAGCCATTGTCTGGTTGCTCTAAGAGACTCATTGGCAGAGCTTTCACAGAGAATATCCGGAGAATTCCGGTCCATATTGACCTTTCCCACATAGGAACAAATTCCACTCTCTTCCATCAAATCCATCAAAAGCTCTGTGGCCTCCGGATGAATCGTGGCAAAAATAACTGCCCTCGTAGTTCCGCTCCGTCTCATGTCTTCTGCAAACATCCCATACGCCTTTTTGGCGTACTCCAGATCCTGATATCTGCTCTCCTGAGGAAAGGTATGGGTATTCAGCCACTCCAGAAGTTCCAAGTCCATTCCCAGTGAGCGGAAGGTATACTGCGGCGCGTGAAGATGAATATCCACCAGGCCCGGTATAATCAAATGTCCAGTATAATCCTCCAATGGAATTTTCTGATACTTCTCCGGAAGTTTCTCAAATACCCCCCTGCATCTTCCCTCTTCGATGACCAGATATCCGTCCTTGCAGGATTGAAGGCTGGTTTTCGAGCGGGAATATACAATATCGCCCTTCAATACTCTGTTCATATGCTTTGCCTCCTTTCTGAATGGGGAAACCCGCCTCCTTCCGGCGGTTCCCCCACTTACCCACAGCTTTGGGCACTGTCTGCTGCTGTACTTTCAGGAAATGTGTCATCGATAGAAGCTGTTTCATAGGACGTAATTTCCTATGAAACAAAAATGACTACATACCCAAAAGGGGTATGTAGTCAACTATTTCGGTAGTTAGTAGAAACATCAGACCAGATTACTGATATATACATACGTCTATGAACTTATCATAGTAAATATATTCAGATTTTTCAAGATTTATTTTATTATTTTTATTTTTTATTTCTATTATCAAAAATAAATATTTCCTTTTCCTCCTTCTTTTTTCAGAACATGCTGAATGTTTTTCTTAATCCGGTTGGAAAAATAGGCATACTGAATCAGTTCCTCCTCCTGAAAACCGGCAAACCGGGCCAGCTCAAAATCCTGCTGTGCTCTTCCCAAATCCATCAGAATCGGCTCTGCAGCAGCCAGAAGTACTGCATTGACCTGATCCTCTGTCCGAATCAGCTCCTTTAAAGTCAGCTTTTTCAAGGCCAGCGCCAGACGGCTGCGGGACATATTGGTAATATCTGCCAGCTCCTTTAAGGTATCCACCCGCGGCTTCTGCCTTAAATAAATCAACAGAATCACTTCTGTAAGGCTGAGCCCGTATTTATCTGCCACCGGATCCAGATAATATTCCAGAAGCTTCCGATCTCTGTATGCGTCCAGAAGAAGTCCGTCACTGTCCAAAGCCTCATGATTCACGCTGCTTCTTTCATCACCAAGCTTTTGTGTCCCGGAAAAAACAGAAAAAGGCACCGCTCCGTCTCCCGCTGCATCCAAAAGGAACCGATACACAGAAAGGCGGTTCTTCTCATAATCCTCTTCTGTAAGAATGCATTTATAAAAATCATGGTAATACTCAAAAACCATCCGTTTCATTTTAATGGTCTTTGAAAGACTTAATCCCTGACTCACCAGAGAGCCCTTTGTTTTCACATAATAATACAGCGGCACCCGAAGCGCATAGATCGATTTTGTATGGCGCAGGTACTCCAGATTAAACATAAAATCCTCACACCAGCTAATTGTTTTATCCATAGACAGGCGGTATTGTTCTATCAAAGTTCTCTGAAACAGCTTATTCCAAAGTACTCCATAATAAAAATCAGCCGGATTTTCCATCATAAATCCTGCAAACTCCTCCAGAGTCAAAATTCCGTCCTTATCAATATCTCCCTTGCGGGAAACCCTTTCTCCAATCACCCGGTAAAAATCAGTAATCACCATATCGCAGCCGCTTTCCCTGGCTGCTCTCACCATCAGTCCTGTTGCATCTGGCGTAATCCAGTCATCGCTGTCTAAAAACTGGATAAATTCTCCGCGAGCATTTTCCAGCCCCAGATTTCTGGTGTCAGAAACACCGGTGTTTTCTTTATGAAGTACACGCACACGGCTGTCCTGCTTCCCGTATTCATCGCAGATTTCACCGGAATGATCTGTGCTTCCGTCATCTACCAGCAAAAGCTCAAAATCCGTATACTCCTGGCTCAAAACACTGTCCACACATCGGTGAATACTGGCTTCCGCATTATAAACAGGGATAATGATCGTCACTGTGGGCGTCATGGCTATTCCTCCTTCTTCCATTTCAGGCCGATCCGGCCATTTTCTTCCTGTTACAGTATAGCAAAATCCAGACAAATTGAATACCGTCTTTTTTCCAGAAAGACTTCTGCGTTCCCTCTCTCTTGTCTCAATCATCATCTTTCAATTTCAGGCTGATACTAAAACACATTCCAGAGCGATACAAAAGCTCTTGACAAATTCTGAAAAAGACTTATAATGAACATAGTTCATTTTGAAAGGAGCCAGCCCTTGAATACCATTGTCACTTCCAGAGAAGCCATTCTGCAGACCAGCCGTGAATTAATCCGGACTCAGGGATGGGACGCTGTAAACATCCGCAATGTAGCAAAGGCCTGTGATATTTCTGTCGGATCCATTTACAATTATTTTCAAAATAAGTCCTCTTTGGTTACGGCCACTGTAGAAAGCGTATGGCAGGATATTTTCCATGAACCAGAAAATCCGGCAGGCTTTTCCCGATTTACAGAATGTATCCAGTGGGCCTATGACTGTATGCGCAGAGGCAATGAAACTTATCCCGGCTTTTTCTCAGGCCACTCCATGATCTTTCTGGAGGAAGAAAAGGAAGATGGACAGAAACTTATGGAAAAATCTTGGCGTCATATTAAGAACGGCTTTTACGCGGCACTGATGCAGGATCCAGCCATTGATCACAGCCGATTTGACCAGGAATTCACTCCTCATAAATTTGTGGATATTATTTTTTCCCTTATTCTGTCCTCACTGCTTCAGCAGGATTATAACTGCTCCGGCATCATAAGAATGACAGAGCTTCTTTTATACCGTCAGGATGATTCCCTTTTGTAGGCCGCTGAAGCAAATGCGCCCCGGCTCAGGAGTTCCCTTTTGGGAGCTCTTTCTTTGGAACAAAAATGAACATTGTTCATAATATAACACTTACTAAAACGAAAGTGAGGATTTTTTATGCAGGCAATTGCAGAAACATTATTTGATATCGGATATTTAATCTCTGTCATCACCATTGGAGGCATGATGATTGGAAAAAGTAACGGAAAGAAAGAATACCGCCTGTTTGGTATTATGGCTGTTATTCTTGGTGTCGGAGATTCTTTTCATCTCGTTCCAAGAATTTACGCTCTATGCACAACCGGTCTGGAAAACTATACCGCCCTTCTTGGCGCTGGAAAATTTGTCACTTCTATTACCATGACCATATTTTATGTTCTTTTTTACCAGGTGTGGCGTATACGGTATCGCATAAGCGGGAAAAGGGAGCTTACCATTCTGGTGTATTTCCTGGCAGCTCTTCGAATTCTTCTCTGCCTGATGCCTCAAAATCAGTGGATCAGCCCATCTGCTCCGCTTTCCTGGGGTATTTACCGGAATATTCCCTTTGCTCTTCTGGGCCTTTGCATCCTTCTCCTGTTTTATAAAAGCGCCCGTGAAACCAGAGATACGGATTTTCGCTGTATGTGGCTTACTATTCTTCTCAGCTTCGGCTTTTATATTCCTGTTGTACTCTGGGCCGATTCTGTTCCCCTGGTTGGAATGCTGATGATCCCCAAAACCTGTGCCTATTTATGGGCTGTTATTCTTGGATACCAGTCTATGAAAAAACTCTTGGCAAATAACTGTACCTTCTGAAAAATCAAAACCGGCCTGGCCGATTCGCAGCTTCCAATCCTTCAGAAGATGCAGATATTATGTCAACTCTCGAAAAATATCTACAAAGCAGTAGCTGTTCACAAAAACAGCTTGATATTGTTCTGTTTTTTGAATATAATTTCATTAATATAAAGATAAGCAGAAAATTCAGACAGTAATTTCAAATTTTTATGCAAGGTACAAGATATACAACTCAAAACTAAATTGTGTTTTAAGTTGGAGGGACAGGTATGAAGTATTATAAACAGACAGAAAATCGCACGCTCCATATATTGATGGAGGTTTTAGAGGAAGAAGCCAAAAAGAATCCCCTGTGGACCTTACAGGGACTGTTTGCTCTCTGCCGGGATGTTTCTCTGCTGGACAATGTGCCGGAAAATGCAGACTATTTTGATGAGATCTACCTGACCTTTGCGGAGCTGTTCTCTGAGTTTAACCGCTACGGCCGGTTGGAAGATGTTCCTGAAACTATAGGAAAAGTATGCAGCTTTACCACAGATGAAGCCGCAAAAAATGAACTTCTTTCTGCCCTGGATGCGCTCCACTCCGGAACGATCCAGGGACACACCAGATACTTGACTGCCAAATGGGAGGCAGAAGGAACCTGGCAGGACTGGCAGCGGCACATTGAGGAATTAAAGTCAGAGATTGCGGAGGTTCTGCCGTTACAGCTTCGAACTGACCTGGATAAGATAGAAGCTGCCATTGAAGGGCGTCCGGCGAAAAAGAAGAAAAAGAGTAAAGTGGCATCTGCTGTATTTCTGGTGTTCACCCTGCTGTTTACCTGGCTTTCCCTGTATCTCTTTTTACAGGGCGCAGGGACTGCATATCGTGCGCTGAATTTGCGTATACGAGGTCAAAAAGACACAGCGGAGGTTATTCAAATAGCCTGTGAAATGCGTCCTCAAAAAAACGACGATATTCAAAAACGCGCAAAGTATACCTATTTTGAGGTTGTAACATTTACAACAGACACTGGAAAAGAGATTCAATCACGATTATACGGAAAAGGAAAATCGGAAAGCCTCTATTCGGTTAGCGACACAGTGGAGATTTACTACAATCCTGAAGCACCGGCACAGATTACAGATGCCAGCTCCCATGCACAGCTGATAAAAGGTGTTGCTGCTATCGTATTTGGCCTTTTTATTTTCATTGTCATTGCCAGCTTGAGCCGGAGCCTGTTTTTGGCTATGGGACCACTTGGTATGGTGGTTTCCATTGGCAGCAAGGCAATCCTCCTTGCCCTTGCTTTTTTATTGCTGGTCTATCAAAACATCTACGAATTGTATCGCTATTTTCCTTCTGTAGATGAAACGGAATGTACCAGCTCAGGCGGTATCATGGTTCGGGAAAGTAATGGGAAGCCGTTTTCCGGATTGATGCGATCCTGCACAGAAAACTCGATGTCTCTCTATTCCTATAAGGACGGTGAATTAGATGGCCTGGACGTTGTGTATAGTGATGGCATTGTGAAGGAAACCGGTCATTGGAAAAAGGGAAAACAAAACGGCCTGTTTACACTCTATACAGCCTCTGGCATCCTGATCGACTATGCCAATTTTGAAGATGGCAATCGGCATGGTCTGACCCGGCAGTATGACCCGGAGACAGGCAGCATGACCCATGCAGGAAATTATCACCATGGCGAGATGGATGGTCTCTGGGTAGAGTACAGCCCGGATACCGGATATATTCTCATGGAGCAAACTTATCGTGAGGGAATCCTCCACGGTCCTGCCAGGCAGTATTATCCTGATGGACAGCTCCAGATCGACATGAACTTTGAGGATGGCATTGCCCAGGGGCCGTATAAAGCCTACTATCCGAACGGACAACTCCAGGTAGAGGACAATTTGGAGAACGGCTCATACAGCAGCCAGGTCAAGATGTATCACGAAGATGGTTCACCTATGGAGATTTCCCTGTTCTCATCCGGCGATGCATCTGCTGATTCAGATGAAAGCGGAATCACCATTACCGAGATAGATGAGGAGTTCGAATATGGTGTTCCAGTATCTGATGCGCTCATGGATGCGCTCACAGTAGCCGAAACCCTGTGGCGTGCCCATGATGTATCTTCCTTTGATGCATACGCCAACAATCTGTATACCACCATTCCAATCAGCGAATTTCTTTTAGGCTCTGATGGAGAAGGGAATGTCTCCTGTGAAGTGCTGCTGACCGAGGATAAGATCCTTCGGATCGAGGTCTGCCATGCAGAAAGCAGCCAGTCTCGCTATTTGGTGCAGGGTTTTGAGCAGGAAGAACCTTTCATTGAGGAACAGCAGATTCCACAAATGCTGGAAAGCCTGATTGCATTTGATCCGAATATCGATCCCTTTGATATGCTGATCAGCATCATCAGCAATACAACAGGTTCTCCTGAGGAGGATTTCAGTTCCTATTCTGATAATGACTGGCATTTGCTCGGACAGTGAGCGGAAAATCAAATATAAATGAACCATCAAAAAAGAAAATGATGGCTATAAAAATAACACCTACAAAGAAAGGGTTCAGAAAGCGGGGGATCCAGTTGTTTATCTTAGCTGCATTATTATTGTTTGCCATTGGTGCATACAATATCTATCAATATCATAAGACCGTTGAAAAAGGATTGGAAGGACCGTAAGGAGGAAAAGTATGGCAGGTTATATTTGCGCTCTTGCGATCAGTTTATTTGCAGTTGTGGCAGGGAGCTTTTGCATGGTCTATCCTCTGTACCATAAGCATGTCTGCAAAGAACCGGCAACGGCAAAGGTCATCGACATCCATAAGGAGCGGAGGGATGGCACATGGCACTCCTATCCGGTATTCCAATATCGGGCCAATGGACAAACGATAGTAATCCAGCATAATGTCAGCCCTTCCTCCTATGAGATTGGCGATCAGGTCGAACTGCTGTATAATCAGAACGCTCCAGAACAATATTACATCCCCCATGCATCCGGCGGGAATTGGGCATTTCTGCTTGGCGGGGCCTTTTTCTTGAGCCTATGAAACTTTTTCTGTAAAATAACCTAAGTAAGGTCCTTCTATGATACAATATGTACTGACCCCCAAAAGTTAGACTGAAATCTAACGATTGGAGGTCGGTATTTTTATGTCCAAATACAGCTATGAATTCAAAAAGAATGTCGTTATGTCCTATCTTAATGGCGAAGGTGACTACACATATTTAGCAAACTTTTATAGTATTCCATCAAAAACACGTATCCGAGAATGGGTTGCTGCATATCAGAAATTCGGAGATGAAGGACTATTTCGCTCTCGACAGCAAGCAAAATACTCTTTCGAAAAGAAGCTATCTGTTGTAGAATTATATTTATCAAGTGAAATCTCATATCAGGATTTAGCCTTGCAGGAAGGAATTACCAACCCATGTATGATTGTAAACTGGGTGAATCGCTTTCGTGCAGCCGGACCTGAAGCATTGAGACCTCGGAAGAAAGGTCGGAAGAAAACATTGGATAAACCAAAAACAGATAGTAAAGTTCAAGAAACAAAAGAAAGAATTATAGATACAAGTGCTGAACATGTAAAAGAATTGGAGGATGAGCTTCTTAAGTTAAGGATTGAGAATGCGTTTTTAAAAGAACTGAGGAGACTGCGCTTAGAGGACGAAGCAAAAATGAGAGAACAGCTCGAATCATCAACAGTCTCCGAGGACGATTCAAACTAAAAGATCTTCTCTCGTATACTGGAATGCCAAAGGCAACATATATGTACTGGCAGAAGCGTTTTGATAAGAAAAATCCTGACAGGGAAATCGAAGAAAAGATTTTTGGGATTCGGGAAGTACATAAGGATTATGGATATCGTCGAATACTTGGCGAGCTTCGAAATCAGGGATATGTCATTAATAAAAAGAAAGTTCAGCGTATCATGCAAAAGTATGAATTACAGGTGACATCATTTACTCGCAAAAGTAGAAAGTATAGTTCATACAAAGGAAAGGTTGGAACTGTTGCACCTAACAGAATACGCCGGCGCTTTAAGACACATATCCCACATCAGAAGATTACAACTGATACTACAGAATTTAAGTATTATGAAGTTGATGCCAAAGGACATATGACAATGCATAAGCTTTACCTGGATCCGTTCATGGACATGTGTAATGGAGAAATCCTTAGTTATGGGATTGATAAAAAACCTTCTGCTAAAAATGTAATGGATGCCCTGGATAAAGCTATTAAAATCACATCAGACTGTCCTTATAGAAGAACCTTTCATTCTGATCAAGGCTGGGCCTATCAAATGAAAGCATACTCAAACCGATTAAAGTCAGAAAGAATCTATCAAAGTATGTCCAGAAAAGGAGACTGTCTGGATAACTCCGTAATGGAGAACTTTTTTGGCCTGCTTAAACAAGAGATCTATTATGGGGTTGTATACGATAGCTACGATGAATTGAAATCAGAAATAGAACGGTTTATAAAGTATTATAATGAGCAAAGAATAAAAGAAAAGCTAGGATGGATGAGTCCTGTTCAATACAGGCACCATCTTTTAGCTGCATAAAAAATGCGTAACAGATAGCAAAATCTGTTACGCAATAAAAGTCTAACTTTTTAGGGTCACCTCAATAAATATCATTAGGAGGGCCTTTTACTATGGCAAAACAAAAGAAACCAGTTCACAGAGTTGAAATGACTGAAGGAAAAAAGGAACATCATCCGCCAGCTTCTCGAAGAATACGATATCGAGACCGCAGAAGATATCCAGGATGCACTCAAAGATCTTCTGGGCGGCACCATTAAAGAAATGATGGAGGCTGAAATGGATGACCATCTTGGATATGAGAAATCCCAGCGTTCGGACAATGACGATTATCGTAACGGTTATAAACGCAAGCAGGTAAACAGTCGATATGGCTCTATGGAAATCGAGGTCCCACAGGATCGGAAATCGACCTTTGAACCACAGGTGGTGAAAAAGCGTCAGAAAGATATTTCTGATATTGATCAGAAAATCATCTCTATGTATGCCAAAGGAATGACCACTCGCCAGATCTCGGAAACGATTGAAGATATCTATGGTTTTGAAACATCAGAAAGTTTCATATCCGATGTGACGGATAAGATACTTCCTCAGATTGAAGATTGGCAGAACCGCCCATTGGATGAGGTATATCCAATCCTTTACATCGATGCGATCCACTATTCCGTGCGGGATAATGGAGTCATTCGTAAGCTTGCAGCCTATGTTATTCTTGGCATTAATGCGGAGGGGAAAAAGGAAGTCCTGACGATTACGATTGGTGACAATGAAAGTGCGAAATACTGGCTGTCAGTCCTGAACTAACTGAAAAATCGCGGAGTAAAAGATATCCTGATCATCTGTGCCGATGGCCTTACAGGCATTAAAGAAGCGATTTCAGCTGCGTTTCCGGGAGTATCCCAAAGTTTGTGTAAACCTTCAAACTGATGTAAGATAGACTTACCA
>UPYT01000026.1 GCA_900538475.1 uncultured Clostridium sp.
CGCTTCTGCGACAAAATTCTCTTCCGACGCATGGCGATCCTCGCGGAGCGTTTTTATGTCATAGGACACACTTTCCTATGACATAAAAAAGGACAACGTAAATAAATACGATGTCCCCCTTGACTAATGGCTCGCTCAGCCATGTCTGAAATTCTAGCACAGAAATACATGCAAGTCAAGCAGTTGTTGTTATCACAACTAAAAAGTTGTGATCGTTTTCTGCTCTTCCAAATAAGCCAGAATATCTGCAGCATTCGTATCTGGCTTTACCTTTTCCATTGCCTTTTCAATGATTCCGTTTTCATCAATAAGATAGGTACTGCGCACAACTCCCATAGATACCTTTCCATACAGCTTTTTTTCTTTCCAGACACCATAAGCCTGAATTGCCGTAAGCTCCGGATCTGATAAAAGAAGAAAGGGAAGCTGATACTTGGCCGCAAAGTTGCTGTGAGATTTTACGCTGTCTTTGCTGATTCCTATTACAGCGACTCCCAGTTCTCTGAATTTGTCATAAGCGTCTGCAAAAGCGCATGCCTGTCTGGTACATCCCGGAGTACTGTCCTTCGGATAAAAATACACGACGGTCTTTCTGCCTGCAAAATCAGACAGACTTACCTGATTTCCATCCTTGTCAGACAGCGTAAACTCCGGCGCTTTGGTTCCCGGTGCCAACATAAGCAATTCCTCCTTGCTCTAACATAAACTTTTATGAAAATCATAGGACAACTATCCTCGTTTGTCAATAGACTTTACGCGGTCTGGCGTTCCAGCCCCTTCACCGCCTTTTCCAGCTGCCTCATTGCCTTTTCCAATACCGAACGGGGACATGCTGCATTTAACCGCATATAGCCGCTTAAGCTTCTCCCAAAGGTATCTCCCTCGTTAAGACCAAGTCCTGCCTTTTCAATCATAAACTTCCGAAGTTCCTCATTATTAAGCCCCAGCTTTCTGCAGTCCAGCCACACCAAATAGGTAGCATCTGGAATATTAGGTTTGATCTGCGGAATATGCTCCTGACAGTAATTGCGGATAAATTCAAAGTTTCCATCCAGATACACCAGCAGCTGTTCTAACCACTCCTCTCCTTCTTGAAAAGCTACCTCCATCGCCACAGAACTGAAGGCATTATTGCGATGAATGTCCATAGCAGCCCAGAACTGATCAAACGCTTGTTTCATTTCCAGATCTGGAAACACGGTTGTAGATGCCTGAAGGCCAGCCAGATTAAAAGTTTTCGTTCCAGAAATGCAGCTGATTACCTTTTTTCCGATTTCCTCTGAAACAATGGCTGTAGGCGTATGCTTTTTTCCGTGAAAAATCAAATCAGAATGGATCTCATCGGACACCAGAAGTACATCATTGGCAATACAGATATCTGCCATTTTCTTCAGCTGTTCCCTGGTCCATACAATTCCCAAGGGATTATGCGGACTGCACAGAAGGAACACCTTTGCCTCTTCTGCCTTTTTCTCAAAGTCTTCAAAGTCAATGGACCATACTCCATCCTGCTCCACCAGCTGATTTTCCAAAACCTGACGTCCCAAAGCCTCAGTAATATCGTAAAATTCTGAATACACTGGAGTCTGAATTAAAATCTTGTCTCCGGGCTTGGTGAACACCTGCATAATTCCTGCAAGAGCAGGAACCACGCCCAAGCTCCAGCTTGCAAGCTTCGGATCAATCGTCCATCCATTCCGCCGCTCCTGCCAAGAGCAGATTGCCTTAAAATAACTGTCTGGACGGGAGGTATAGCCCCAGATGCCTTCTTCTGCCTTTTTCTTCAAAGCATCAATAATAGGCTGTGCCGTTTTAAAATCCATATCCGCTACCCAAAGAGGAATTACATCCATGGTTCCGAATTTTTTCATTCGTTCATCGTATTTAGATGAACGATTGGTACTGCGGTCAATCACCTGATCAAAATCATACTTCATTTTTGCCACCTTCCCCATTCTACTTCAAAATTCTATGCTGGATCACAAAAGCCGGGGGCATATCCCCCGGCCCGTGTTTATTCATCTGCCTGTTTAGGACGGAATCCATGCGCCGTCTGCGCCTACCTGATATCCATCCGGTGTTGTGGTATTTGTAAGCAAATGACCTCTGGTTCCGTCAGAAACCTCATGGAAATAGTACCATTTCCCTTCAATCTGATGCCATCCCGTATACATATGGCCTCTGGTTCCATCTGCTGCGGAATGCAGATAAAATACCTGATCATCCAGCTGCAGCCAACCGCTCGCCATATTGCTGTTCGCATCAAAATAGTACCAGGAATCTACCCCTCCCCAGTGCACCAGCTGCCAGCAGGAGGTTGCAAGATTTCCGTCAAAATAAGTAAAGGTCCAGTTCCCGTCTGGGCGCTGCAGCCAGTATCCGTCAGCTGCATCTGAAATAGTTCCAACCGGCGGTGCAGACTCTGCATAAGCACAAAGCGGTGCTGCCACAGTCATCGCTGCTGCTGCCAGCAGGGCTGTGATCATTCTGCGGCCTGCCTTGCTGCGTGTGAAAAGACTTTTTCTCATAAAATCTCCTTTCCTTTGCAGTTTTCCGTCAACTGCATCTCTTGTTCTGAATTATAGCACAAAACTGCAAAAGGAAAAATATCCTCTTTTGCGGAAATTTAAGAAGAAATGTATACACTTTTCACAAAAATAACATCCATTTTATGAAACCAGAGCATTTTTATATTATAGAATGCGCTTTTAAATTAGTGATGTCCACCGCACTCATCTGCATGCTCATGGTTATGGCAGATAGAGCCAGTAGAAATCAGCTCACCCTTTAAATAAGTCTCTACAGCTGCTCTTGCATCTCCCTGAACACCTACAATTACTTCTACGCCGCGTTCATTGAAAATATCCACTGCGCCGCCGCCCATACCGCCGGAAATAATCACCTGAGCCCCATTGTCTGCCAGGAAATTCGGCAAAAAGCCTGGACGATGACCAGGATTGGGGACAGAATTTTCAGAAATAATCTTTCCATCCTCTGTGTCAAAAAAGATAAAGTTCTCACAATGTCCAAAATGTCCTGCTACACTGTTTCCCATAGCTGCTACTGCAATTTTCATATTCCTTACTCCTTTATATTTAATAAATTTGCTGTAACGATTCCAGTGGATACTCCGTCCTGAACAGTTACAGTTTGATAACATTTTGATAGATCTCCTGCAGCGCATTTCTGGCTGGACAGTCGATATCTGCAAGGGTTTTTCCCATATTGATCGCCTCAGAAGCAGACTTATCATATGGGATCTGTCCGACAAACGGAATCTGCTCTTCCTGACAGAACTGCCTGATCTCCTCTGTATGCTCTGGGCTTACATCCCACTTATTGACACAGACTGCCAGCTTTGCCTGCAAATTTTCGGCTGTTTTTACCAGCCTCTTTAAATCACTGATTCCAGAAAAACTTGGTTCTGCCACTACCAGAACCAGATCCATACCGCTGATAGAGGCAATGACTGGGCATCCAATTCCTGGAGAGCCGTCTATCACAGCAAGCTCTGTTTCCGGAGCATGCTTCAGCATCGCCATTTTCACCTCAGTAACCAGCTTCCCCGAATTTCCACGCCCCATTTTCAAAGCGGCTGTGGAAAACACACCATCCTCCAGATACAGCTCTTTTCTTCCCGCCACATCCTTTTCCAGAGTTACTGCCCCTGAAGGACATACATAAGAACAGACGCCGCAGCCTTCACAGGCATATTCATTTACCCGAAACCTGCCTTCACAGGGAATCAGGGCAGAAAAACGGCAGTGGGACTGGCAGGTTCCGCAGCCTGTGCATTTTTCCGGATCAATCACTGCTTTATCTCCTCCCAGAAAGGGAGTCACCTCAGGCTTTCCTCTCCGCTCTGCTACCAGGTGAAGGTTGGGGGCATCCACATCACAGTCCGCAATTGCCCTCGTCTGAGAAAAACGAATCAGAGCTGCCGCTGTCGTAGTTTTTCCTGTACCGCCCTTTCCGCTTAATATCAAAAGCCGCTTCATGATACACCTCCCATCTGCTGAATCTGCTCAAGAAGCTCAGAAAACAAATGGTTCATCTCCAGACTGTGGCTAGAAACAATTTGTCCTGTCGCTGCCAGAGCTGCAAGATGGGAATCGTAAGGGATTCTGGCAAGAATCGGAAGTCCCTGCTCCCGACAGAACTGTTCCAGCGGTTCATAAGGAGCATCCTGTTTGTTAATCACAACGCCGCAGGGCTTTCCAAGAAGAGAAACCAGCTCATAAACCATCTGGAAATTATGAAATCCAAAAGCGGTTGGCTCTGCCACAAGAACACAAAAATCCGCATCCATGACACATTCCATCACACTGCAGGCGCTGCCTGGAGGACAGTCTAAAACGGTAAATCCGTCCGCCTGCTTCAGCGCCTCTCGAATAATCGGAATTCCCGAGGCTTCCCCCGGATTTAAAATTCCGGTTACTACCCGAACATTTTTTGCTGTTCCGATTTCCAGAATACCAACTGGCTTTTCTCTTTCTGTAATGGCATTTTCCGGACAAACCAGACTGCAGCCGCCGCAGCTGTGACAGACCTCGGAAAAAACCATCGGTTTTTCTTTGATATACATCAGAGCGTGAAACCGACAGAACTGTACGCACTTTTTACATCCAGTACATCTTTCGGCATCAAAAACAGGAAGAAGCGTGCTTACCTGTGAGGAGGTCACCTGGCCGGGCTGAAAAAACAGACGCCCATTGGGCTCCTCCACATCACAGTCAATATAAACTGCTCGCTCTGCCACTGCTGCAAGATTCACTGCAGTCAGAGTTTTCCCTGCTCCGCCCTTTCCGCTTAAACAGGCAATCTTCACTGTACACCGTGGAAGCCGCCATGAAACTGAGTCAGCTCCTCAAGCCTTCCCTCCTCCAGCGCAGCCAAATCCTCCGCAGCGGCCTTGTTTGCGGATTT
The DNA here is from genome assembly GCA_900538475.1 of uncultured Clostridium sp. Lineage (GTDB taxonomy): Bacteria > Bacillota > Clostridia > Lachnospirales > Lachnospiraceae > Brotaphodocola. The sequence continues at coordinate 4,927 of UPYT01000026.1, forward strand.
ATAAATTTTCATACCTGCTTCGTGAAAAACATCAGCAGCATTCTGTCCACAGCGGACGGTAATCAGATCGGTCACCTGATTGTCTACCAGAAACTGGGCAGCCTGAATCCCTGCCCCTCCCTGCGCCTGAGCTGCCGGATTTTCTTCAATAACATCTATTCCATTTTCCCGAAACAAAAAATACGGCGCGCGAGCTAAAACAACGCACACATCCTGTTGATTCTCATCCAGGGGAACTGCTATTTTCATTCCTTCAACCTCCTTAAACAACCTTTGTTCACAGCAGCTGCGGTGTCTCCTGCAGCCTCCGCAGCCGCAGAAATCTTCTTTTCCGTCACAAAGCTGATAATCACCGCCTTCAATTTTCAGCGGCCGCCCGTCTACCAGCGCCTCTGCCAGCTTCTGTCTGGCAGAATTGTAGATCATCTGAACGGTAGTCCTTGCAACCTGCATATAGCTGCTGCACTCCTCCTGAGAAAATCCCTGCCGGTCAATCAGACGGATCGCCTCGTATTCGTCCACCGTAAGAATTACGGCAAAATCACAGGAACTGCTGCCTGCCGGAAAAAACTCCCGAATCTGAGGCATCTGACATACTTTTCTGCATTTCTTTGGTCTTGGCATATGAGCCTCCCTGTATTCCCTGTCGCTGTTCTGTTATATAAATTTATTTATGGCATATGTCATTAACTATTTGGAGTATACCTCTATTTCCGGCATATGTCAATAACTTTCTCTTTTCAGCTGGTGCAAAAGCCGAAGAGGCAGCTCCATCACACATCCTTTCAAAGGATTCACAATCTGGCTGATATGAAGATTTCCCTGCAGGGATAAAAGCATCGCCGCCTGAGCATCCGTCAGTTCAAATCTATAATAGAAAAATGCCGGAAGCACTCTGCCTCCGGCATAACCATATTTTCTTATTTTTCTTCCTTCAGCCCCAAAAACGCCGCCAGATTGCCTCGTTCATTTCCCGTTGTCCGGTGAGAGAACAAAAGCTCCGGATTACAGTGGGTGCAGATATCCGTTGTATGAATATTCTCCTGTTTCACACCTGCCTCCGCAAAAATAATCTCATTGGCCAGCCACAAATCCAGCTGATACTTTTCATTGTCTTTCTGATAGAAAAGCCTGTCATGCCAGGACTCGTCAAATGCCTTCCGGAATTCCTCCACAACCTCACCGCCTACTTCAAAGCAGTCCTGGCAAATGCTTGGGCCAATACAGGCAATTACATCCTCTGGATTGGTGCCATAGCTCTCTCTCATAGCATCCAGAGTTTTCTTTCCCATTCTGTTTACCGTTCCTCTCCATCCGGAATGAGACAAGCCAATAGCCCGGTGAACCGGATCCAGCAGATACAGAGGAACACAGTCTGCATAAAAGGTAACCAGAGTAATTCCCAGAACATTAGTGATAAGGCCGTCTACATCCTGATAATCCCGCGGCCGGACAATCCCTTTTCCCTCGTCCTCTTCCGTCACCTTTCTCACATGAGTAGTATGGGTCTGATAGGACAGAACCATTTTTTCCGGCGCCGTCCCAAGAATTTCTGCCATGCGGCGGTAATTCTCCATCACATGCTCCGGCTCGTCTCCTCTGGTAAAAGAAAAGTTCATAGAAGAAAAAACACCTTTGCTGACACCGCCTATACGGGTAGAAAAGCTATGGCTTACCAGACCGCTTTCCTCTAAAGCAGGAAAAGACAGCCAGACAACACCATTTTTTTCTTTTATATTTAATTGTTCTTTCGCCTGCTTCCGTTTCCATGACACCATAGCAGTAAACCTCCGTCTCCCGATTTTATTAAAACGCATCCCGAATCCAGGATATCTGATCTCCAAGAATACAGATCACATCAAATCTGCACCTTGTCTCCTCTCCATATCCGCAGCTGTACAGATAATATTGAGCAGTGCTGCGGATACGACGCTGTTTGGACGGTGTCACTGCCTCAGCCGGATCTCCCATTGTCCGGCTGGAACGGTATTTTACCTCCACGAAAACAAGCATCGGACCATCCCTTAAAATCAGATCAATTTCTCCCTGACGGCAGTAAAAATTCTGTTTGAGCAGCTTTAGTCCTGCCTTCTGCAGGTAGTCTGCGGCCATCTTCTCATAATGCTGTCCGGTATGGCGCTTATTTTCTGTATTCATCCCAGGCCCTGTCAATCTTCCTGCTTCAGAAGCTTCTTTAAAAAGCTCCTTCTGTGAATGGGACTGGGGCCATATTCCAGAATTGCCGCTCTGTGTGCCGCAGTTCCATATCCTTTATGCTTTTTAAAGCCATATTCCGGAAACAGCGCATCATACTCATCCATCATATGATCCCTGGTTACCTTTGCCATAATACTGGCTGCTGCTATGGACACACTTTTTGCGTCCCCTTTAACAATCGGGATCTGCTGAATTTCCACACCTGGAATCGTCACAGCATCATTCAGCAAAAGCTCTGGCTGTACAGAAAGACCGGCTATAGCCTGACGCATAGCTTCGTAGGTTGCCTGAAGAATATTGATTTCATCAATCACATCCGGCCCTACAATGCCTACATTCCAGGCAATAGCCTTTTCCTGAATTTCAACAAACAGCTCCTCCCGTTTTTTCTCTGACAGCTTTTTTGAGTCATTTAAAAACAGAATTTCACAGTCTTTCGGAAGGATTACTGCTCCGGCCACCACCGGCCCCGCAAGAGGACCGCGTCCGGCCTCATCGATACCGCAGATCCCACTGCAGGCTGCATAGGTATCTTCATATTCCCTCATAGCTGCCAGACGTTCCCGTTCCGCCTGGAGTTTTTCTTCCGTCAGTTTTCGCATGACTCCTCCATTTCCTCTGGGGGAAATTCCAGCGTAATCCTTCCCAGCCGTCCGCTCCTAAAATCGTCAATTACAATCGCTGCTGCCTTTCCGTAATCCGGTTCTCCGCCCTTTAACAGACAGCCTCTCACCTTTGCAATCTGAGAAAGCCATTCCAGCTCTGTCCGGCTTCCAGAAGAAACCTCCTTATCCTCATCCGGCAAATACCGCTGAGGTAAAATCTGCGGATAATAGGTTTCCAAAAAACGAATCAGTTCCATAGCCAGCTCGTCCTTATTTAAAATCTCATCATTAATCGAGCCGATAAAGGCAAGCAAAAGCCCTACTCTCTGATCCTCAAACCGGGGCCAGAGAATTCCTGGAGTATCCAAAAGCTCCAGGGTCTTATTTAAACGAATCCACTGGTTTCCCTTGGTTACACCAGGCTTATTTCCCGTTTTCGTGCAGGCCTTTCCTGCAAAGGAATTAATAAAGGTAGATTTTCCCACATTCGGGATTCCCACAACCATAGCCCGCACAGGACGATTCAGAATTCCCCTGCGGCGATCCCGCTCAATTTTTTCTTTACAGGCCTCCTGAACAACTCCGGTGATCTGCTTTAATCCTGCTCCGCTTCTGGCATTTACCTTTACCACAAAAAATCCTTTTTTCTTAAACCAGGCTGTCCATGCCTCATTCTGCTTTTCACTGGCAAGATCGGATTTATTCAGCAAAATCAGCCGGGCTTTTCCCTTGCCCAGCTCATCAATATCCGGATTCCGGCTTGCCAGAGGTACTCTGGCATCCACCAGCTCAATAATCAGATCAATCAGTTTTATATCTTCCTTCATGGCACGCTTCGCTTTTGTCATGTGCCCAGGATACCACTGTATATTCAAATAAATACCTCCTCTTCCTCGATTTTTATTATTTTTGTCTATCGTTCTTTTTCTCAGTTCTGTTCTGCCGTTTTCTCTTTTCCAAAAAATTTTTTATCCGCAATTTTCTAAGGCGAAGGAATCAGATTCATATCAATCAAAGGAAACAGTCTAAGCCAGACCTTTCCAAGAATCTGCTCCTCTTTCACATTGCCTACATTGGCAAAACGGCTGTCTTCGCTGCTGTCGCGATTATCACCAAGAAGAAAATATTCGCCGTCCCCCAGCTCTATCGGCTTTTCTGCCAGACCAGCCAGAGAAACATGCCCCAGCCCTTCTTCCTGAATCGGCTGTTCATTTACATAGACCGTACCGTCCTGAATCTGAACAACATCACCGGGAACTCCAATCACCCGCTTGACATACAGTTTTTTGTCCTCCCGCTCAAATACTACTACATCCATCCGATCCGGCTTGCCAAAATCATAAACCAGACTGTTTACCAGAACAACATCATCTGAATTCAGCAGCGGCTGCATCGATTGTCCAATTACCGTAACCCGCGTTCCAAAACAGTTCAGGCAAAACCAGGCAAAGGCCAGGGCCACTGCAATATCCACAACCCAGGACGACAGTCTCCGCACCAGGTTCCGTTCATCTCCCTGATAAAATTCCACGCGTAACATCCTTCCTGCTTTTTATCATTTATCGTAACTATTCAGTCCTGACAGTTACCCTTTATCCAGAAACAAAACAAAGGGACAATTTTCATTGTCCCCTCATTCACGCAATTATTTTACTAACTCTTTAACCTTAGCAGCCTTACCTACTCTGTCTCTTAAGTAGTTCAGTTTTGCACGTCTTACTTTACCTCTTCTTACAACCTCGATGTTGTCTACAAACGGGGAATGTACAGGCCAGGTCTTCTCAACGCCGATACCGTTGGAGTTCTTACGAACGGTGAAGGTCTCTCTTGCGCCGCCGTTCTGTCTCTTAATAACGGTTCCCTCAAATACCTGAATTCTCTCGCGGTTACCCTCTTTGATCTTGTTGTAGACCTTAACGGTATCACCTACTGCAAACTCCGGTACGGAAGCCTTTAACTGTGCTGCTTCAATGTTCTTAATAATTTCGTTCATTTGTGTGAACCTCCTTCAATATGTTTGATGTTCTATAATGCTTTCAAGGCAACAGAGGACCATCTCTTTTTATTCGTCACAACTTCCTAATCATATCATAGGATTTTATAAAATGCAAGCATAAATTTAACGGTTTTCTGCGGTTTCCGGCAGTTTTTTCAGGCTTTCTCTCCTCTTTTGCTCCACCTGGAGCCTTCTCCTTCCAAGACAAGCTCCACCAGCTGGGGCGGATTGCAGATACGCTTTAAAAAACGGTTTCCCAACCCACTGCTTACAATCAGTTGCTGTCCCTGCTCAATAAAATGTCCTCTGGAATACGGCGGAAACAGACGCAAATCTGGAGAAAGGACAGCTTTCCATTCCCTCTCTGCCGCTGTCAGCCATATCCCCTGTCATAAGCACCATATCTGGCTGGAAGCCTTCTATAGCCTTTATCATCACATTGTGGTTCTTTCCGAACCAGGCTCCGTGAAGATCGGATAAATGTACCATACGGACACCATAAAATTCCGGTGGAATTTTCTCTGAACAGATACTGTAGTGAACCCTTTCAAATAATGGCCTCATTTCCATTCCTCGTCTTTCTGCTTACGATACAGGCGCCTGAAAAACCTTCTCCTCTATCTCAGCTTTTTTTCTTTCCATATCTGTTTCCAGATTTTCCTGGCGACACTTTAACTGCTGGAGTATATTCTGGAGTCTCATTTTAATCGCTGTCATCTGATTTTGTGCCCGGTTAATCTGATCCTGCACCGCCCAGTCAATAAAAATTCCATCAAAAAACAAATCGGCAAACTTTAAAAATCCGTCCGAGCTTACCTCCAGATGTTCCTGAGGAATCTGAACATCTGAAAGCTCCGTCTGAAATCTTCGCAATTCTACCTGAAAACGTTCAATTCCCTCCTGCGCCCGATCCATATGCTCGTGCTTAGCCAAGGTTGTCAGCATTCCTCCTCCAAGCATATCCCAGGTACCCCAGTTTCCCGCACTGGATAAGCTGTCCAGAATTCTGCCTGCTGTAAAAAGAGCTGTATTTCCTGCTGTTACAGCTTCCTGAAGTTCCCGCTGTTGCTGTCTCATCGCAGCCAGCTCCTCTTCCATTTGAAGAATCTGTTCCCCATCCGCTGTTCCGGAAATCCTCATTTCTTCCTGCTTTTCTTTTAAAAGGTGCTTAAACCGCTCTTCACACCGCGAAAGACGACTAACCTCCTGTCTGGCCGTGCACAGATCCCGCTCCACCGCCTCTAGCTCCTGTCTAGCCGCATCATACTTCACTGCCGCCGTATATGCCTCTGCTTTTTCCCGTTCCAACCGCTCCTCCAGGCTCCCCGATACCCGGTAAAACAGATGATACAAACTGCGGCCCTGAAGCTTATCTACGTCATTACTCTCCTTAACCCGCAAAGCATCCAACTGTCTGGCTTTTTCCCGAAGCTCCTGCTGCTGGAATACCAGCTGATCCAGCCTGTTTCTTGCATGCTCCAGCATAGCTGCCTGCTCTCGAAGATGAAACAGCTCCTGATTTCTCTGCATGGCTTTTTCCCGATAAGAAAAATCCCTCATTCCTGTATCCTCTTTCATCGAAGTTCCCCCTTTTCTAAATTTACAGAACGTTCCCATGTAATAAACTATATTTTATCATAGCCGTTTTGGTCTGACTTTGATCTTTCCATAACATTTTTTTAAATTTTCATTACCGTTTTTTCTGCTTTTTGCAGGATATGAAATTTTGTAAATAATAAAAGAACCTCTATTCTGCCTTAGCTCAATAGAAGTTCTCTAATACTGTTTCCTATTATTCTTCTTCCTTTGACTGCCGAATTTCTTCCAATAACTCTTCCAAATACAGCTTCTCCTTTTTGGAAAGATTGGCTCCCTCCAGCAGATCCGGCCGCCGCTCCAGAGTTCTCTTAATGGACTGCTGGCGGCGCCATGTCTCAATATTTTTATGATGCCCGGAAAGAAGCACCTCTGGCACCCGCATTCCCTCATAAATCTCCGGCCGGGTATATTGAGGATACTCTAAGAGATTATCATGAAAGGATTCAATCTCAGCAGAAGCATCATTATTCAACACTCCCGGAACCAGACGGGAAATGCAGTCAATCATCACCATAGCTGGAAGTTCGCCTCCCGTCAGCACATAATCGCCTACCGAAAGATAATCTGTCACAATCAGCTCCAAAGCCCGTTCATCAATTCCCTCATAATGCCCGCAAAGAAAGACCAGATCATCCTCCTTCGCCAGTTCTTCTGCAATGGACTGATTAAATACTCTTCCCTGAGGAGTCATATAAAGCACCCGGGGGCGCTTCCCCAGCTTTTCGCAAAGTGCCTGATATGCATCACACACAGGAGCCGCCTGCATCACCATACCTGCTCCGCCGCCGTAGGGAGCATCATCTACATGTCCATGTTTTTCTTTTGTATAATCCCGGATATTCACGGCCTCAATAGACAAAAGGCCCTTGTCCACTGCCCGCCCGATAATGCTGGTATTCAGTCCGTCCAGCACCATATCGGGAAATAAGGTCATGATATGATAATTCATGGTTATCCTCCTGTTTTTCTTACAGATCCAAAAGACCGTCCATAATATGCACCGTCATCTCTCCGGCCTCCAGATCCACCTTTAAAATGCACTGCTTAATCGCCGGGAACAGGTACTCTTTTCCATCGTTTCCTTCGATCACATATACATCGTTGGCTCCTGTCTGAAGCACATCCTTCATTACACCAAAGTTCTCACCTTCATCAGTGATAACCTTCAGGCCAATCAGATCCACAATAAAATTCTCATCCGGTCCCAGCTTCACAGCCTGTTCCCGTTTGATCAGCAGATCTTTGCCCTTGTATTTTTCAATCTCATTTATATTATTAAATTCTTTAAATTTTAAAATGACCATATTTTTGAAGAACTTTACACTTTCAATATTCAAAGTTATCTGTTCTCCGCGGCCTAAATCAAGAATTACTGTTTTCAGTTTTTTAAAACGGTTTGCATCATCTGTTGTCGGATATACCTTTACCTCTCCCCGCACTCCGTGAGTGGAAGAAATGACACCGACCCGAAGCATATCATCCATGCTTTTACCTCTTTCACCTCTGATTTTTTTAACAGCCTGTACCTATTGCCGAAGAGAGGCTGTATCAACAGCAATTTCCTATGAACTGAAAAAAGCTGCCGCTGGAAACTCCGACGACAGCCCTTACCGGCTATTGAATATCAACAACAACCTTTTTTTCTTCTTTGGAAGCAGCTGCCTTGACAACAGAACGAATTGCTTTTGCAATACGTCCCTGTTTGCCAATCACCTTGCCCATATCAGAAGGTGCTACCTTCAATTCAATGAAGGTGCCTCCCTCTTTTTCAGTCTCGGTAACAACCACCTCATCCGGATTGTCAACCAATGCCCGCGCAATTACCTCAACTAATTCCTTCATAGCTTATTCACCTCGTCGATTACTGAATACCAGCGGTCTTCAAGAGCTTTGCTACTCTGTCAGTGGGCTGTGCGCCGTTTGCCAGCCATTTCTTGGCTACTTCCTCGTTGAACTTGATGCCGCTCGGCTCCAGGTTCGGATCGTAAGTACCAACCTCCTCGATGAATCTGCCATCTCTCGGAGATCTGGAATCTGCAACAACGATTCTATAGAAAGGTTTCTTCTTAGCACCCATTCTCTTTAATCTCATCTTTACTGCCATGTCATTTCACCTCCTTAAATTGAACTGATATATCAACAAATACAGAATGTCTGCATTGTTACCAAATAATACCCGGACAGTCTTTCTGCTGCCCTCGTCGACTCGCATCAGAATGGCATCTTAAACTTTCCGAGCATTCCACCCAGTCCGCCGCGGCTCTTTTTTCCGCCCATCATACCGGGAAGCTGTTTCATCATCTTTTTCATCTGATCAAACTGCTTAACAAGCCGGTTCACCTCACTGATGTCTACACCAGCGCCTCGGGCAATCCGCTGTTTTCTGGAAGGATTCATAATCCCCGGATTCGTCCGCTCTTCCTTGGTCATGGAAAGAATAATGGCTTCCACCCGATCCATGGCCTTTTCGTCCACTTCCGGCATTCCGCCTTTTATCTGTCCCACACCCGGCATCATACTCATAATACTTCCGATACCGCCCATTTTTTTAATCTGATGCATCTGATCCAGAAAGTCATTGTAGTCAAACTCTGCTTTTCTCAGCTTCTGACCCATCTCTCTGGCCTTTTCTTCATCCAGCTCCATCTCCGCCTTCTCAATCAGGGTCAGAATGTCGCCCATTCCGAGAATACGGGAAGCCATACGGTCGGGATAAAACTGCTCTAAGTCAGAAAGCTTTTCTCCCATACCAATATATAAAATCGGTTTTCCGGTAATCGCCCGAATAGAAAGGGCTGCACCGCCTCTGGTGTCACCATCAAGCTTTGTCAGAATCACACCGTCAATGCCGACTTTATCCTGGAAATTGGAAGCTACATTTACTGCATCCTGACCAGTCATGGCGTCTACCACCAGAATTGTCTGATCCACGGATACTGCGGCTTTGATATTTACCAGCTCCTCCATCATGCTTTCATCTACATGAAGACGGCCGGCAGTATCAAGAATCACCACATTGTAGCCATTTTTTGCCGCATGCTCAACTGCGGCCTTTGCAATATTAACCGGATTCTGGTTTTCACCCATGGCAAATACCGGAACCCCCTGTTTTTCACCGTTGATCTGAAGCTGCTGAATTGCTGCCGGACGATATACGTCACAGGCTGCCAGCAAGGGCTTTCTTCCCTTTGCCTTCAGCTTTCCGGCAATCTTTGCGGTCGTGGTGGTTTTACCTGCACCCTGCAGGCCTGCCATCATAATCACCGAAATCTCATTGCCCGGCTTCAGCGCAATCTCTGTTGTTTCAGAGCCCATCAGACGAATCATCTCTTCATTTACAATCTTGATAACCATCTGTCCCGGCTGAAGAGAACCTAATACCTCTTCTCCTACCGCCCGCTCCTGAACAGAGCTGATAAACTGCTTTACTACCTTAAAACTAACATCCGCTTCCAGAAGCGCCATCTTCACTTCCTTCAAAGCGGTCTTTACATCCGCTTCGCTGAGACGGCCCTTGCCCCGCAGATTTTTAAATACGTTCTGCAGCTTTTCAGATAAGCTTTCAAAAGCCATAAATCATCCTCCTGTGGAAAATCTGCACAGACACTGCAGCATCACTGCATCCATGCCCTACAGTTCCAGGATGTTGCTGGAAATCTGTTCGATCTGCGCAATCAGAGACTCATCTTTCGTCTCATGAAACGCTCTGGTTCTTTCCTGGATATCCTCTACCATCTGTCTCGTCTGCTGAAACTTCTGCACCAGATGAAGCTTTTCCTCATATCCGCTTAAAATCTTATCGCATCTCTTGATTAAATCATGAACTCCCTGACGGCTAATTCCCTGCTCCTCGGCAATCTCTCCGAGAGACATATCGTTAAACACTGCATCCTCGTAAACAGTCCGCTGGTGTTCCGTCAGAAGCTCTCCATAAAAATCATACAAGAGACTCTGTTTTATAATGCTTTCCATAACATCACCTTGGTTATCATACATGAAAGTTCAGCAGGTGTCAAGTATTTTTTCTTTACAGCATTGTTTTTCTTTTTAAACATCCCTTACACTCTGATTTTAATGTCATATTCCCGCAGCCAGCAGTCCACCTGAAGCATATATGCCATCATCTGGGGAGCTGCCATCAGCTGTCCGTACCAGGGTCTTCCATAATCAGAAGGCTTTCGCAGAAAACGCATGGTTTTTTCCCGATCCAAAAGCTCTGCCCCCGGACGTTTTGAATCCTCAAGCATTTCCCTCATCCACTCAGCCAGAATTTCTTCATAATACGGCACATAGGTTTTAGGGTAAGGAGACTTTTTTCTTGTGCGAACCTCCTCCGGCAGGATTCCCTTTGCAATTTCCCTCAAAAGATGTTTTACCTCCCCATTTTTTGCCTTCATTTCCCACGGCACATTCCAGAGATATTCCACAATCCGGTAATCTGCAAAAGGAACCCGGGCTCTAAGCCCTGCCGAGCTGCTGGTTCGGTCCATGCGGTTAAGCAGGGTCTGCATAAACCACTTTAAATTCAGCCATGCCATCTGCCGCTGCCTGAGCTTTTCCGGACTCTCCTCCGGACATTGCGGAACACGTTCCAGGGTTTCTCGGTACCGTTTTTCTACATACTGCTCCATTCCCAGCTCCTGCAGAAAATCCTCTTTCAGAAGAACCTTTCTTGCATCCAGATCTCTAGTCCAGGGGAATGTATCTGCATTCAACATCTCCTTTTTATGAAACCAGGGATACCCCCCAAAGATCTCATCGGCACACTCCCCTGTCATCGCGATCCCGCAATACCTGGCAGTCTGACGGCAGAAATATAATAAAGAAGAATCAATGTCTCCCATCACAGGCAAATCTGCTGCCCTTACAGAATCTTCCAGCAAATCTGCCAGCTGACGGCTGCTGCACTCCAGACAGTGGTGTTGGGAATTCAAAAAATCTGCCATCTGCTCTACATAAGGATGATCCTGGGAGGGCTGAAAAGCATTGGCCTTAAAATATTTCCCATTATCTGTAAAATCAAAAGAGAAGGTATCCAGACGCTGTCCTTTTTCTTCGGCAAGGGAAACGCAGACCGCAGATACCAGGCTGCTGTCCAGTCCTCCGGAAAGAAAAGCGCACAGAGGCTCCTTCGCAGCTGCCTGACGTGTGACTGCATCTATCACCAGTTCCCTCACCTTTTCCACGGTTGTATCATAGCTGTCTTCATGAGGACGGCTTTCCAGCCCCCACCATTCCATTTGCCTGCATCCATCCGGCGCAGCAATCATCATTCGTGCCGGCTCCAATTCAAAAATCCCTTTCAGCACACCATTTCCCGGCGTCCGTGCCGGACCAATACTGAAAATCTCGTTAAGGCCCTCCCGATCCACCTCTGGCCGAATTCCCGGGCAGGCAAGAAGTCCTTTCAGCCGGGAAGCAAAATACAGCCGGTCTTTCCAGAAGGTATAAAACAAAGGCTTTACTCCAATCCGATCCCGATACAGAAAAACCATTTTTTTGTTAAAATCCACAACAGCCATGGCAAATACCCCATTCAGCTGTTTTACAAATTCCGGGCCATAATGGAGATACATCCGCCCCGCCAGCTCCGCATCCCCATCTGTTTCCAGATCTTCTCCCAGTTCCTTCAGCTCAGTACGCAGTTCCCTGGAATTATAAAATTCCCCGTCCAAAAAAACTGCTGCTCTCCGTTCCAGACTCCGCCATTCCCAGAAGCATTCGTTTGCTTCCGGCTCTTTCCTGGCAGATAAATGGTTTTGTGCCATTCCTCCTGCTGCCACCCCCGTCTGGTTTCCCCGTGCTTTTCCTGATAATACAGCACCCCGATCCTGCTGTGCCTGAAATATCTGCCCCAGCACTGCCTCCTGCTCTCCCGTATCCCAGAATCCTCCGTAAAATCCGCCAATCGCTGCCATATGCCCTCTGTCTCCTTTTTTCTGAATTTATAACCATTGTCTTTTTTCCTGTGTTCCCTTCCAAAAGCTTCTGCTTCTTTGGTCATACTACAAAAGTACACATCCCACCAAAAAAACTGCAGCAAATCCAATCAATACCGGCTTGAGATTTTTTCCTGCCAGTTTCAGAGGATCTACATTGCAGATCGCTGCAACCGGGATGAGTCCCCAGGGAATGATGGTTCCGCCTCCTGTAAAAACTGCTGTAATCTGTCCGGCAGCTGCAAGCACTGGAATCGACGTCCCGGAAGCTGTGCCAAAGGTTCTGGCCAGAGCTCCTGTCAGTGGCAGTCCGGAAAATCCCGAGCCATCCAGCCCGGTCAGTCCTCCTGCCAGCATCTGGATCAAAAGAGAGCCATAACGATTCACAGGCGCATGTTCTGCCAGCCAGAGCGCCCAGTCATTCATAAGACCGCTGCTGATCTCCTTTCCCAGCACTGTATTCAGTCCCCCTCCCCCCAGAAAGAAAAAGGCGCCAATCACAATCACTGGTGCAAAAATCTGAATTGCAAAAAGAAAACCATCTGTTACATATCCAGTAATTTTCCCAAAAGAATTTCGACCATAGGCTGCTGCTGAACTAATGCACATGACAAGAAGCGCCGTCCCGGAAACCAAACTGGTTGCATCTGACCCCTTTACATCACAGACTGTCAAAAACACAATATCCGCAAGAAATGCCAATGGTGTGAGAAAAGCCGCTGCTAATGCCGCTCGTCTCTTTTCCTGTTCTATTCCATGAAAATAGCTGCATCTGATTGTTTTTTTCTCTCCAGACTCCGTTTTTCTTTTGATCAGGACGCCCGGATCTGCCATTTCTTCATCACAGTAAATCTGGCCCGATTTTCCTTCTGTAATCTCCTTTTTATACAGAAAAAAAGCTGCCATTGCTGTTACCGCTCCCATAACGAGAAACAGCGGGCCGCCTTCCTGCAGAATGTCCTGCGCAGAAATTCCCGCTGCCTTTGCAGACACAGAAGGGGCCCCCTGTACCACCAGATCATAGCTAAGCGCCATTCCATGCCCAAAAAGATTCATTGCCATAGCCGCCATGAGCGGAGAAAGCCCGACCTTCCCTGCAAAGGGCAGCAGGATTGCCCCTACCAGCGCCACAGACGGCGAAGGCCATAAAAACAAAGAAAACAGAAACATAGAAAGTCCCAGAACCCACCAGGCCATTGTTGGTGTCTTCATAATCCCGGCCATAGGCGCCATCAAAAGTCTGCTGCTTCCCAAATCCGTCAGACATTTGGACAAAGCAGCGACCAGGGCAATCGTTGCAATTACCTCCATAAACTCTCTGGCTGCATAAATAATCGCTGAAAAAACAGTCTGTATTCCTCCGCTTACGGTCCCCAATCCCAAAAATCCCATCAAGAAAAGAAACAGGACACATACCGGCGGAGTCTCAATCCGCAGGATCATTACTGACAAAATCGCAATAACTCCCACAAGATAAACGAAATGAATCGGTGTCAGCAAAACTGCTGTCTCCGGCATTTCCATCACTCTCCCACATCATTCATATCCTATCCTATGCGGCTTTTCCCTGAAATGAGCATGATTTGGCAAACGCTTTCTTTTTCTATCAGAAAACGTGCAAAAACATGGCAAAAATGCGCCAGGGGAAAAATACCTTGAATAAAATGTCGGAAAATGGTATCCTGTTATCATATGACTGAATGGGAGGTTAACATGAATAACAACGAAACTGAAAAAAAACATCATCATGCCCGCGGCAGATTTTCCGGGCGCATCGGTTATGTACTGGCTGTTGCAGGCTCTGCCGTAGGTCTTGGCAATATCTGGCGGTTCCCTTACCTGGCAGCCAAATATGGCGGCGGAATGTTCCTGCTGGTATATTTGCTCTTAATCCTTACCTTCGGCTATGTGCTGATTGTTTCTGAGACTGCCCTGGGACGTATGACCCGCAAAAGCCCTGTAGGCGCTTTTGCCAAATTTGGAAAAAGCTTTTCCTTTCGCTTCGGCGGATGGATCAACGCAGTCATTCCAATGATTATCGTTCCCTATTATTCTGTAATCGGCGGATGGGTTATCAAATACCTGTTTGAATATTTAAAAGGAAATTCTGCAGCTCTGGCAGCAGATGATTATTTTTCCAATTTTATTGCATCCTCCGGCACGGCAGAATTATGGTTCCTTATCTTTTCTGCCCTGGTATTTATCGTTATTCTGGCAGGTGTAAAAAATGGCGTTGAGCTGGTATCCAAAATCATGATGCCTGTTCTGGTTCTTCTGGCAATTTTTGTAGCTGCCTACTCCGTTACCAGACCGGGGGCAATGGAAGGTGTCAAATACTTCCTGATTCCCAACTTTGAGAACTTCTCGCCTATGACAGTTGTAGCAGCCATGGGACAGATGTTCTACTCTCTTTCCATTGCTATGGGTATCCTTTATACCTATGGTTCTTATCTGGGAAAAGATGTGGATATTGAAGCATCCACCAAGCAGGTAGAGATTTTTGATACAGCGATTGCTCTGCTGGCAGGCCTGATGATCATTCCTGCGGTATTTGCCTTCTCCGGCGGTGCTCCGGAGACCCTGCAGGCTGGTCCGTCTCTGATGTTTATCACTCTGCCAAAGGTGTTTGCAAGTATGGGCTTTGGAGGAATCGCAGGCTTCACCTTCTTCCTCCTGGTACTGCTTGCAGCCCTTACCAGCGCCATTTCTCTGATGGAAACCAGCGTTTCTACTATTTCAGATGAGCTGGGATGGAACCGAAAGAAAAGCTGTATTATTATGGCCGTGGTTATGCTGTCCATCGGAAGCGCCTCTGCTTTTGGATATGGTATCTGGGATTTCGTAACGATTTTTGGAATGCAGATTCTGGATTTTGTTGACTTTTTAACCAACTCCGTTATGATGCCGATTGCTGCTCTTGCAACCTGCTTCCTGATTCTGAAAGTTGTTGGTCTTCAGACTATCAGCGAGGAAATCGAGCGCTCCTCTAAATTTAAAAGAAAGAAGCTTTATAGCTTCTTTATGAAGTATCTTGCACCGCTTTGCATTACCATTATTCTTTTAAGCTCCATTGCCAATGTACTTGGATGGATTCATATGTAAGCTTTTGCTGTGCTTTCCCCTAACGGGAAAGTCTCAAAAAACGGTCGGTACACCGGTTATTGTAACTGATGTATCGACCGTTTTTTCTGTCAAATATTTCTAAGCTCTGTCTCCACTTACGACATAGGGCATCCATGATGGCCGCCCTTTTCTCCTTCCCGCATCCGGGCCCGTTCTAAGATCATTTCTCCGGCTATGCTGATCGCAATCTCTTCCGGTGTAACAGCCCGAATGGCTGTTCCTATGGGACAATGTACCTGCTGAATTACCGATTCTGCAATTCCAGCTTCACGCAACTTTCCGTTTACAAATTCTTTTTTATGCTGAGAACCAATCGCCCCCACATAACAGGGCGGATTCTGAAGAACCTGGCGCTCTACCTCATAGTCAAAGCTGTGTCCGTTTGTCATAATCACAACATAATCGGATTCTGACAAAACAAGATGCTCAGAAAGCTTGCGAAAATCACCGCAGATCACTGCCTCTGCTCCTGGGAAAAGCTCCCTGGAGGCATATTCCGAACGATTATCCATAACTGTTACCCGGAATCCCACCGTATTCAGTATGGGAACCAGGGCCTGAGAACAATGACCTCCACCAAAAATCACTGCACGCTCTCCAATAGGAATCGGAAGGAATACCTGACCTTCTCTGCGGCCAAAATCACCGATTCCAGGAAGCTCTTTCTCTCCTTCCACACCGGCCTCTGCAAAGGAAGGCAGTCCGCCTTCCTGATGAAGAACCAGCCAGCCAGGAATCCGCTCCTCCATCTTCGTTAAAAGAAGCTCGGAAAACTCTCCCCAGAAAGAAAGAGAGGAATCAATGTACTGAAACCATACGGTTACATCTCCGCCGCAGACCATGCCGATATTTTCTTTTGCCTTGGGCGTCAGGGAGAAAAATTTCTCACAGGACTGCTTTTCCTCTAGAACCTTTTGTCCAAAGCGGATACACTGAAGCTCCACAGCTCCGCCGCCTACAGTACCGCAAAGCCGTCCTTCTGCCCCCACCAGCATCTGCGCTCCCAGTCCCCTGGGAGAAGAGCCTTCCTGGGAAATAATACTTGCCAAAACCAGATCATGACCTGCAGCTGTCTCCTGACGGATATACTCAAATATTTTTTTCACGATAGTTTTCTCTCCTCTTCCAATTCGTCTGATATTTTCTGAAAATGCTTCTCAAACAGCCTTTGGACAGCTTCCTCTGCCTCTTCCTGAAATGCACTGTAAGAATCCATTATCTGCCTTGCTGCTTCTGTCAGGCGAGAATAACCGCCATGCTTCCCTCCCTGCCCTGTTGCCAAAACCGTTTTTCCTATCTGTTCCTCCATCGTAGATATGAGCCGGCGTCCTTTTGTATAAGATATTCCCATACGCTGACATGCATTCGCCAGAGAACCTTCTGTTTCTGTCAGCTGCAGAAGCTGATGAATACCCGGACCATAAAATACTTTTTCCCGGCGGATTCGCACCTGAACAGATGTCTTCATTTTCCTGACATCATGGCTTTCTGAGAGAGCTTCATAAGATGTCCCTGTGTTTTTGTCAGATAAGATCCCCTTATCCTCTGTTTCTATAATATTGGGACGAATTCCGGAAGCCTCAACCGCTCCCCGTAAGCCTTTTTCTCCCTGATAGGCAAGAAGCCGGGAGAAGCAGCTTTTTCTCAAAAGAATCGGATGCCCGCACCGGCCATGGCAGCTGGGAATACAGACCTCTCCTTCTGCATCCAAAAGCATCCGAACCGTTTTTTCCGAAAACATGGGTACATTTCCATGGGCAACCAGAATTTCTGTACATTGATCCTGCAAATAGCAAACTCCCTGCTGGATACTGTCCAGCATCTCTCCCTCCGATGATGCGGTAAGAAATACTAAATTCATGGACGGCACCAGTTTTTTGGGCCATTCTCTTTCATCTCCCACAACCGCAATCCGCCGAATCCCTGTCATTTGAAGCAGCAGCACCATCCGTTCCAGAGCAGAGATTCTTCCAATCTGCCGCTCTGGAGCAAAAGCGCTTTGATGATCCGTTTTTCCGGTTGCTATAATCAACGCCCCTGTCATGATGGATCATCCTTTTGCATACCCTGGTAAATTCGATTCAGTTCTTCTTCTGTCAAATCTACGTGATAAAACAGCTGGAAGAATTCCTTCACCTCTTCATCAACATTAAAATTCAGATATTCCGGATAAATCAGGCCGGAAAGCCAGCGAATCCCTACAATACGATTTGGTCCATTGGGACGGTCGATCCAGCTGAAGGGAGCATTGGGGGTTCCGTACACTGCTTCTTCCTTCACTGCCTTTAAGGATGCATAATCCGGATTTTCCAGAATGGATTCTGCTGCAGAAGCTCCTGTAATGTCTGCTTTTGGTTCTCCATTTACGATAATCACATCCGGATCCCATGCAAGAAGCTGTTCCGCTGAAATCTGAATCCGTCCGCCTTCTCCCATTTCCAGCTCTGCCACATTGATTCCCTTGACCATTTCAATAATCTGGGCATGAGGAGAGCCTGCCGGTGCGGTTTCCAGAGAATCTTCGCCATTTCCATAGTAAATCCGAACCTTTTCCTCCTCCGGAATGTTCATATTTTCAATATCCTGGAATGTTTTTTCTGCATAAGCTGCCAGCTTTTCAGCCGCTTCCTCTTCACCAAACAGTTCTCCCATAAACCGGTATGCCTCTGGAGCTGCCATCAGATCCCCATCTACCGCCACAACAGGAATTCCTAAGCTTTTCGCCAAAGCGTCACAGTCAGATACCATCTTTTCATTTATAGTTCCTACATTCAGAGCTATGGTTGGCCCTGCTGCTATGACAGCCTCATAATTCACTGCATCTCCCATGCCAAAATTGGGAATGTTATGATACTGTTCCAGAATTACACTCTTTTCTACCTCATTTAACTCATAGTTCCATCCAAGAAGCCGGTCCGGAACCAGGGTATATAAATAAATTGCAGCAGCCGGTCCGGCAGAAAAAACAGATTTGATTTCCGCAGGAACCGTCATCGTTCTCCCTGCCATATCTGTAATCTCACGCTCTTTGGAAGTCTCCGCCAGAGTCTCCTCCTTTGTCTCTTCCTTCGCTGTGGTCTCCTCCTGAGACTGAACTGTAGCTTCCTGCTGCGTCTGTGCAGGCTTTTCTGCCTTTCCACATCCGGTAAGCATACCGGCTGTCATGATTGCTGCAAGAGACAGGGCTAATAACTGTTTTGACTTTTTCATAAGTACCTCCTCTGAACTGATACCTCATTTTTTATTATGCAGGCAAGATGGAATTGACATTCTCCTCCACCTGCGATATACTTTTAAAAGCGAATGGTTTTAAAAAACATATCGGATATATGAAGTATAGCACCTGTATATATATTCGTCAAGACTAAAGAACTGTAAGGAGCAGCTGTTATGAATCTATCTCATCATGAAGTACAGAAAGACACCAGAAAGCGGCGCCATTACCGCCTTCTCCTTCTGGGAATGTTCGGAATTCTGACTGCAATTGTATTTTTTTCCTTCTGGATTGGCTACTATCCCCTTTCTCCCTCCCAGGTTATGACAGCATTTCTGTCACGTTTTGGTTATCAGGGTGAACTTCTGCCCCAGGCAGTTACCATCTTCTGGAACATCCGGCTTCCCAGAATTCTCTCCGCCCTGTTTATCGGCGCATCCCTGTCCGTTGCCGGCTCTGCCTATCAGGGAATGTTCCGCAATCCCCTGGTTTCTCCAGATATTCTGGGCGTCTCCTCTGGCGCCAGTCTGGGAGCCGCTTTTGCTATTTTATGCGGATCTCCCGACTGGCTCATCCAATTGGCTGCCTTTTTGGGAGGTATTGCAGCTGTTGCGGCATCTTATCTGATCAGCCGAAAATCCATGTATTCCCATACGCTGATCCTGGTTCTTACCGGCTCTATGATCATGTCTCTCTGCAACGCCGGAGTGACCATGATCAAATATATTGCAGATCCCAATGATGTGCTTCAGCAAATCACCTTCTGGCTGATGGGAAGCCTTACAAAAACCAACATGAAAGCCTTCCAATGGAGCTTTCTCCCCATGCTGGCCGGACTGTGCTTTATTTTTCTGTTCCGCTGGAGAATCAACCTGCTGACTCTGGACGAGGAAGAGGCCAAAAGCCTGGGCATTAATATCCGGCGTTACCGACTTTTGTTCATTACCGCATCTACCCTTTTAAGCGCTGCGGCAGTCTGCCTGGGCGGTCTGATTGGTTGGGTCGGTCTGATGATTCCCCACCTGGCCCGGGCTTTGGTCGGTGCTGATTATGAGCGACTGATTCCCGCCAGCGCCATACTGGGTGCCGGATATCTGGTGCTTATGGACGATATCGCCCGTTCGATTCTGTCCATGGAGCTTCCTTTGGGTGTTGTAACCAGCATCATGGGAGCGCCGTTTTTTATTTATCTCATCATTCAACGAGGGAGGCATTCACATGCTGCTGGAAATTAACGAGCTTTATGGAGGATACGGACATGGAGACATTGTAAAGGGGGTCACCTTCCATGCAGATCAGGGAGAAATTCTTTGTCTCATAGGCCCTAACGGATGTGGAAAAACCACTTTGTTCCGACTGCTTTTAGGCTCCATCCCCCACTCCTCCGGAACAATCAAAATCAACGGACGCAGTACCCAAGACATGTCCCAGAAGGAGCTGGCCAACCAGATTGCATATATTCCCCAGTATCACTCACCAATCTTTGATTATTCCGTTCTAGATATTGTGATTATGGGACGCGCCTCCCATTTTTCTTCCTTTGATAAGCCCAAAGCGATTGATCGGGAGGCCGCCTTCGATGCTCTGGAAAAGGTTCACGCTATCTCTCTTGCCAACCGAAACTATGCCTCCCTCAGCGGAGGCCAGAGACAGCTGATTTTGATTGCCAGAGCCATCTGCCAGTCCGCCAGTATTTTTATTATGGATGAGCCGGCAGCCAATCTGGATTATGCCAATCACCAGGTTCTTACCGATGTGATTTTTGACCTTGCACAAAAAGGCTATTGTATCATCATGTCAACTCACAGCCCGGAATACCCGTCCTCTGTAAACAGCAGAGTCCTTTTAATGAAAGATGGCCGGGTTGCAGGATTTGGACGCCCGAGAGAAATCATCACACCAGAAAATCTGGAGGCTGCTTATGGGATTGAAATGGATGTTGTCACCATACAGGATCGGTACGGCGTAGAACGGACCGTCTGCCTTCCTGTCAAAAATATTGCGCGGGAGGTTTCGCTATGACCAAAAAAAACAAGGCAAATAAAAATGCGCTTTCTTATTTTATCTCCCTTCATGAACCTCGCCCTACAGACAGCCAGGAGTTTTCTCCTCAAAGATGGGATCAGAGAGCAGAATTCTGGAAAAAGGAGAGGATAAAAAAACGAAAGGGAGATGAAAGGGTCATCAGCGATGTTTCTTATCTGGAGGAAAAGGGGCTTCTCCAAAAGCATTTTGACGTTGCAGATATTGGCTGTGGTCCAGGCCGTTTTGTCGCTGCCTTTGCCCGTCGGGTTCACCGGGCTGTAGGCCTTGATATTTCAGAAAAAATGATCGCTCACGGCATGGAATATTTGAAAGAGGAACAGCTGACCAACGCCAGTCTTCATACCTGTGATTTCCAAAGCCTTGACCTTGATAAAGAGGGCTACCGCAAGGCCTTTGATCTTGTTTTCAGTTCCATGACTCCGGCCCTCCGAGGCATGGATAATCTGAAAAAATCCATGGAAATGAGCCGCGGCTGGTGCTGCCACGTCACACACCTTTCTGGAAGAAACTATCTTAGGGAACAGATTCTCTGGGAACTGTTTGGAAAAAAACCGGTAAGTCCGTGGAATGGGCAAAGTTTTTATGCTCTTTTTAATATTCTTTTCCTGTCTGGCTACAATCCAGAAACTACCTATGAAAGCCGCCGACAGGAAATCTGGGTAACACCGGATGAGGAATACGTGGATTTTCTCATGGAACACATGCTTCCGCAGGAGGAAATCACCAAGGCTCATGCTAAGCAGATAAGAAGCTGGCTTCAAAGGCATCAAAATCAGGAAGGGCAGCTTTTAGAAATCAGCGAAACCACCTATGGAAGACTTTTGTGGGATGTCCGCAATCCGATGGAACGTCCAGATTATCACCCTGTTTCATCTGCATCTTCCTTTCGCCATGTGTTTCTTACCGGGCCAAAGCAGATTGGAAAATCAACGGTGATTCGACAGATATTAAGCAAATTCTCCGGCTCTGTAGGCGGATTTTACACGGTAAAAATGAGCGGATATCTGGATTCTGGCTTCTCTGTCCATCTGTTTTCCCCAAAAGATCCCGTTGTTCCCACAGAAGAGAATTTCCTGTTTGCCTGCGGAAAACCTGACAAAAACTCTGATTTGCGCTTTAATCAGATGGGAAGCAGGATTCTCCGACACAGCGCAGACTGCTCTCTCATTCTCATGGATGAGTTGGGGCCCCATGAAGCCGAGGCAAAAGAATTCCGTCAGGCCGTTTTCGATACCCTTGACGGTCCTGTGCCTGTTCTCGGTGTACTTCAGGCTCCTGCAGATACCTTTTGGCCGGACATTGTCTCCCGCCCTGATGTTCTGATTCTGGAAGTTTCTGAGAAAAACCGCTCGCAGGAAGCTTTGATTCGCAGAATCGAGGCTGAACTGTTACGAAAATAAAGCAGAGGCCCCCCGTTGCCATTACCATCAGAAGCCGAAGAAACAACACGAACAGATACTTCGTAGTATGAAAAAAGAAGCTCCCCCGCGAGCTTCTCCGCTGGTATAAGAAAAGCTGCCGCTTCACGATTCCACGAATCTCGAAAGCGACAGCTTCGTTTGTTTTATTTGCAATAGGTTCCGTACACTTCAATCTGTGTCAGCGCCGGGAACGGTGACGGATCATCAGCCTTAATCAGCTTTCCGAATTTCAGCCAGGTAATGCCGCTCTTCTTCATGGGAATGATATGGGGCTTTACACTCTTTTCCAGGCTTACTGTCTCTTCAGAACCATCTGAGAAGGTAAAAGTTACCTGCTCCCACCAGTTATCATGAGGGAAGTCTGCTCTTGTATACAGAACAATCTCATCAAAATCTACCGGACGTCCAAATTCCAGAGTCAGCTCTGCATCATCCTGCTGGTTGATTCCCCAGGACTCATAAGGCCAGTATCCATGAGACTCGTTTGCCAGCACACCATCAATGGCGTTGCGTGCTGCAAATACAGCCTCGCCTCTCGTCTCTACATTGGCAGATGCGTGAGGATAACAGCCGGGATCTCCGTGCTGATCCATACTGTTTTTCGCCAGATTTCTATATGCATAAATCTCCCGTTCCAAAGCCGGACGCATGGTCAGATAATGACGCTCTCCTGTAAAAGCCTTGGGATTGTAGGAGGTTTTCTTCTCCTCAAAGGGAATAACAAACTCAACCTGGGACTTGGTCAGATATACCAGATCCTCATCCATGGTGTCGTCCAGACGGATTACATAATACTTATCAGTCTCTGCTGCCTCCCATACAATCTTATCGCCCTCTTCATACTGGCCGATCCATGCCAGAATGACTGCTCCCTCAGAAGAAGCAGATGCCTTCTCATTGCCCTCCTGATCCAGCACGCGAATTGTGTTTTTCAGAACTACCTTCTCATCACTCATAGTTACTCCTATCCTTTCCGTTTTTTCCTATTATACCATCAGAAAGGCTTATAGTCAAAGTCTGGAATTGCATTCCATCGTTTTTTTAAATAATGGGCTGCCATTTTCGGCCGTCTGTCCCTGGTAAACAGTCCCTTTTTGTTGCCGTCTGCCCGCATACAGCCCTGAACTGTTGCAAAATCAGCAAATCCCCACACATGCTCTCCAATAAAAAAGCTTCTCTTATCAAATTCTGCATTCTGACGGCGGTAAAACTCCATCTGATACTCTTCACTGAACATTTCTGGAACAGTTTCGTGAATTCCGGCAATCGCATCTGCCCCGTATTCTGTCACCATAACCGGCTTTCCCTGCTTTTCCCAGAAATCCAGCTCCTGATTCCAGGCATAGCAGGCTGCATCCAGATTTCCCGAAAGATTGTACCATCCGTAATACCGGTTAATGCATACCACATCCATAGTCCGTGTTACCAGATCCCGTTCATAATTGTTCTGGCAGCAAACAAAGGTCACCGGACGGTTTTGAGGATCCAGACTGTGTGTATATTCATACAGGGAATGCCAGTATTCGTAAGCTGACTCTGGAAAATGCTCCGTATCCGGCTCATTTCCCATGGACCACATAACCACAGACGGGTGATTTTTATCCCGGCCAACCATTTCCCGAAGTACCTGCTCGTGGTGCTCGCGAATAGGAAAGGTTTCATATGGATTCTGAGCCTCTCCTGCACCAATTCCAACAGCCGGCGTCTCATCAATAATAACAATTCCCTCTCTGTCGCAGAGATCATACATCTCCTCTGCATAGGGATAATGACTGGTTCGGAAAGAATTGGCGTGTAGCCAGTGAATCAGATTAACATCCTTTACATCCAGGCACAGATCCAGTCCTCTTCCATGAAAGGCGGAATCCTCATGCTTGCCAAAGCCCTTAAAATAAAACGGTTTTTCATTAATCAGAAATTTCGTGCCCTCTACTCTGACGGTACGGATACCAAAGGGCTGTTCATAAACATCTTCTCCACAGGAAATCCGGGCCGTATACAGATATGGAATCCCCGGCCACGGCCACCATAGCTTTGCCTGGGGAATTCGAAGCTTGCCTGCACATCCGCATCCCCGGGCCACACAGCTTCTGTTTTCATCAAGAATCTCTATCGCAGTCATTTCAGAAAGCACAGCTTTCTGTTCTCCAGCTCTTCCTTTTACAGAAATATCATATTCCACAATTCCGTCTGCTCCGTCAATAGACGGAACCAGAGTAATATCATCTACATACATTTCCGGTGTTGTATACAAACGAACCGGACGATTGATGCCTGCATAATTAAAAAAGTCAAAATTGGGAATATTCTGCGGCTTTGCCCACAGCTTTGCCGCCTCTACACTGGGAACTCCTGGATTGTCAGAACCGAAAAAAGCAATAGCTCCCTCATTTCCCACAGGAAGGGTTCCATGATGAATCCGGTTGTCCGCAGCCACTGTAAGAACTCCTCTGGTCCCTGCCGGAATCAAATCTGTAATTTCTACCTCAAAGGGCAGAAATCCCCCCTTATGTTCTGCTGCAAGTTTTCCATTGATATACACCTTTGCACGATGTGTCACTGCATCAAAACGCAGAACAAGGCGCTGTCCTTTCAAACTGGCCGGCACAGCAATCGTTCTTTCATAATAAACCCAGCCATAATGATTTCTGTATGCGGGATCCTCCTTTTGATCGTTATAAGATGCAGGAACAGAAATCACCTCTGAATCCTTCAGGCTCTCACAGGCTTCTCCCGGATCCCTGGCATCTCCCAGCTGAAATTTCCAGATTCCTGACAAATCCAGTACAGCCCGCACTTCATTTTCTCTTGGATACAACATAGTTCCACACTCTCCTTTTTCAGACTGCTTCTATTATACCCAAGCCAGTCTGCAGGAAACATGGAAATTCCTATAAGAAATCTGCACTTTCTATGACAGTTTTAAGATACTCCATTCTTCAGGCAGATATCTGACAGGCAGCATTTGTCACAAAAGGGCTTTGTCCGTGCTGTACATACATCTCTGCCATGAAACACCAGCCTGTGACAAAAATCACTTCCCTCCTCCGGGGGAACCAGCTTCCAAAGGGCCATTTCCACCCGCTTCGGATCCTTGATATTGTCTACCAGCCCCATCCGATTGACCAGACGGATGCAGTGAGTATCTGTAACAATCGCCGGCTTCCCAAAC
The DNA here is from genome assembly GCA_900538475.1 of uncultured Clostridium sp. GTDB lineage: Bacteria > Bacillota > Clostridia > Lachnospirales > Lachnospiraceae > Brotaphodocola. The sequence continues at coordinate 30,259 of UPYT01000026.1, forward strand.
ACATCTCCCATAATCAGATTGGCGCTTTTCCGTCCAACTCCCGGCAGTCTGAGGAGGGCGTCAAAATCATCCGGCACCCGGCTGTGAAATTCATCCCTCAGCATTTTCATACATCCGCTGATGTCTCTGGCTTTGCTGCGCCCCAGACCGCAGGGCTTTACAATCTCCTCAATCTCTTCCACAGATGCCTCTGCCAGAGCATCAATATCCGGGAATTTTTCATAAAGCTTCGGTACCACTGTATTTACTCTGGCATCTGTACACTGCGCAGCCAGACGCACGCTGACCAGAAGCTTCCATGCTTCCTCATAATCAAGAGTACATCCCGCATCCGGATACTCCTTTTTCAGGCGTTCAATAATTTCCATTGTCCGTTCTTCTTTTGTCATCGCTTCCCTTGTTCCTCCACCCATTCTTTTACAGCATGACCCATTTCCTCTACGGTCATCCCATCTGTTTTTAAAAAATCAACATCCGGCCTTCCTGAAAACCATTTTCGTTTCAACGGCATCAAATGCTTCACATAATATTCAAAAAATTCCCGGGAGCGAGTCTCATCTCCCTCTTTATTTTTGCGAAGCCACTCCTCAGATGCGTCCAGAAATAAAATTCTATGGGGCAGGCAGCCTTTCACCTGTTCCAGCTCCTTTTGTAAAGGAATCTCCACCTCCCAGTCCCACCCCATGGAACGGGGATAGTTCAGCGTGTAAAACACAATCTCCTCTGCCCCAAAATCCATGACGGTACAGGGATAGTCTCTGCAGGCTTCCCACCTTCTCACCTCGTTCAGCAGCCACAGCTTTTGAATTTCCAGATAATCCTCATATTTATTTTTATTCAGTCCCCTTCTCCGAATCTCTTCGATCACGGACTGATTTTCTTCATAGCTTACATGAATCTCCGGAATACAGGCTTCCAGATATCTGGCAACAGTTGTCTTTCCAGCTGCCATGGAACCCTGAAGTGACAAAAATAATGACATAGAATCCTCCCTGTATCCATATTCCTAAAAAATTTCTTTTGCCCGTGATGCAAGTATACCATATTTAAGCGCTTTTGCGCTAGACATGTCCGCGCAAAAAGAAACAGGCATCTGTCTTTTTTGAACCTGTCCGTTCCGACAAATACCTGTTTCTTTTAAACTCTGTCCCTTTAATATTGGAGCACTGTTCCTGCCAGTACATCCTTCTTTTTATCAAACACAATCACATTTCCATATCCCATACAGCCGTCTGCTTCTTCCAAATCTGTGGGGGAATTCACCTCCTGATGGCAGAAAATAACCACATATTCTGTTCCATGGCAGGAAATTTTTACAGCCTCAGCCATAGAATCCGGATACTGAATTCCCTTCAGAGCGGAGTTGACAGGGATTTTTTCTACCAAAATCGATTCCGGTTTTCCATCCGGCGCAGCATGAATCACTGTCAGCAAAGATGCAAACCCTTCTGCCTGATATTTCACACAAATTCCCTGACGTTTCTCGTACCGGTTATAGTGGCGGGCAATTTTTCCTTCATACAGCTCCGGCTCTGTTCCCGGTGTCAGGAAATAAAAATCGGCTCTTGCCTTGTTTCCCTGAAAAACTGCGCAGTTTTGATTCGATCCTTCCAGGTTCACCTGGCCCCGCTCACTGAAATTCCAGTACTGACGATAGGTATGAGCTCCTCCGGTATACATTTCGTCCATAATCAGATAAATATCCGGTTTTATATAAACAATCTTTCGATTAATAAATACTCCGTCCTCTGCATATCCCAGATGTCCGCCCTGTACATACTCATAAGAATCTGTAAACCGAAACTGTCCCTTTACCGGCTGGCACAGCTTGGAGCATTCCCAGGAATCCTTGCATACTGTAAAAAATTTATCATCGACCGTAATCGTATTATGAGCAGTCGGATCCTTAAACTCAAAACGTCCTGAATCTACCACGTAAGTATAGCGGCCCGCATCCGTCAGCACATCCTCTCCGCCTACACAAAGATCCACATGAAGCTTATCAGAATGGCCGTGTCCTGCTCCCATGGTTCCGCAGTGAAAATGAAGCAGAGAACCGTCCTCTCCCCACTTGTCTCTCAGATAGTAATTTCCACTGTCAGAAAGCGCTCCTGACAGGAAATCCGGTTCCTGAATCTCTATTTCCTGATAGAGTCTGGCGCTTTCGATTCCCAGATCCCATACGCTTTCAAAGTCCAGAACAGGGAAGCCGCCGAACTTCAGCATAGGATCCCGGAACAAAACTGCTGCCGTACTGATATAATCCCGAATATCCATATCATCGCTGTCTCCCATCAGAAGCTGCTTATGATCCGGCTTTTTCCACATCAGATCCGCACAGGCCATTTTGTGAACCGCATTTAAAATGGTGTCGGGAACCTCAATATCATTGCGGGAGGCAAGAATCAGAACATCCTCGTAGCAGTGAAGCACCTCATTGTGATACAGGGGAGACTGCTCCCACTGAACGCCGTCTCCCATAATCTGCATCCGCGCCTCTGCTTCCAGATGCTCCAGGGCAATAGAGGTATAACGCTTTCTTCTCTCCTCATCCGGCATGGCAATTCCGATTTCAAACAGACCGTGATTCTCGATTACTCCCCAGTTGCTCATATAGCGGTAAGGAGAATGCATCTGAATCAGAAATTCTGCGTGTTCCACCAGGCAGCTGTAAAATGCATCTACAACCTCATCTGTTACATAGGGGCTGTCCTTAAAATACCGCATGGCTTTTACCCAGAACTCTCCGCGGATCCCCGTCTCCAAAATCCTCCAGGTTGTTTTTTCCGTTTCCTCCGTCCGTTTCACCCCAGTAATCCAGCTCATCAGAAGTCGGACAAAATGGCGGGCATATTTATCCTCTCCAGTCAGCCAGTAGGCCTGCCCCAGGCAGATAAAAAAGCGGTGACGGTTAAACTGAAACGTAAATTCCGGATCATTTCCCGGCCGGTATTCCCAGTCAACATCTCCCTCTGGATCAAAGATTACCGGCTCCCAGGTTCGTTCCATATCATGTTCCAAATCAAATAAAAAATAATTCCGGCATACCTCATCTGCAACGCGAATAATATGTGCGCAGTCCTCCGGCCAGTATGTTTTGCAGTATTCTGCTACGGCCGCCGGATCGTCAAAGAAAAAATACTCATTTCCCCTGGAAAAAAACTCCTGCTTGGTCATTGTCTGTCTTCTCCTTCATTCTTTTCCTGAAAACGCCTGCTGCTGTCATCCGTCCTGTTTTACCAGTAAATGTTCCAGTCCTTGTGCAGCCTTGTCAAAGCTTCCATATAAAAATAATCTCCCCAGATATTACATTCATCCACCCCGTAATGATTGCAGGTATTGTAGGGGGAATGGTTAGAATAGGTACTGTGAAGCACCAGTCCGTTTGACTGTGACGGATCCTTTACTGCATAATGATCCACCACAGATTTCATCAGCCTTTTTGCAATGGAAATATAGTAAGCCGCCTCCTTAGATGGCAGGTATTTTGCCATTTCCAGCATGCCGCAGGCTGCAATCGATGCAGAAGAAGAGTCTCTGGGCTGATCCTCATTTCCATCGCCAAATTCCAGATCCCAGTAAGGAACCAGATCCTCTGGAAGATGACGGAGAAAATATTCTGTTACTCCTTTAAAAATCGGAATATAGGACTCTCGTTTTGTATATTTATATCCTACCGCTGTTCCGTAAACACCCCAGGCCTGTCCTCTTGCCCAGGCAGAACCGTCGCGGTACCCCTGACAGGTTGCACCGTGATCCGGCGCCCCTGTTTCGCGGTTAAAGAAAAAGGTGTGCCAGGTAGAAAAATCAGGACGGATCACGTTAGCCAGCGCCGTATGAATATGCTTTTCCGCTACCTGACGGTATTTTTCCTCTCCTGTTTCCTCTGTTGCCCAGTAAAGAAGAGGCAGGTTTAGCAGACAGTCAATAATCAGCCGGTAATTATCCGGCGCATTTAAAGGTCCCCATGCCTGAATGAATTCTCCCTTTTCATGGAAACGGGTAATCAGCTCCTCTGCTGCTTTTAAGGCAGCCATTCTTCCCACCTGACTTCCTGTCAGCTTATATCCAGCCACACAGGAGGGAGAATATAAAAATCCCAAATCATGGGTTTCCACATCAATTTTTTCTTCAATCCGATTCAGAAAATCCTTCATCTGAATCTCTCCGGCCTCCTTCAGTGCCGGATTCTTTGTATGCTCATAGGCCAGCCAGATCTCTCCGGTCCAGAAGCCGGTTGTCCAGTCTCTGTTTTCTGTGGGCTGATAAAATCCATTTTCACTGTAAGCCTTCTGAAAGCAGTGAGTAAATTTCGGAAGATTCCGAATCACCTGGGCGGAGGCCGCATCCAGGGCAGCTTCCACCTCGCTGTCTGTTATTTCCGGCTTCTGCTCCAGTTTTTCAAGTGCAATCCAACTCATAATTTAATCTCCTTCTGTTTAACCCTTTACGCCAGAGGCAGCTACACCTTCTACAAAGTATTTCTGCAAAGACAGGAACACAATCAATACAGGAATCAGACTGAGTACAGAAGCTGCCATAATCAGACCATATTCAGAACCAAACTGGCTGATAAACATACGAAGTCCCAGCTGCAGAGTTTTCTTTGATTCTGTTGTCAGATAAATCAACGGCCCCAGGAAATCATTCCAGGTATTCACAAAGGTGAAAATAGTCAGGGTAGACAGGGCCGGCTTAGAAAGAGGCAGCATTACCCGGTACCAGATCTGGTATTCCGTCATACCGTCAATCCGGGCCGCCTCACAAAGCTCTGTAGGAATTCCCTCATAAAACTGCTTCATCATAAATACGCCGAAGGCAGAGAAGGCCTGCAGGCAGATAATTGCCAGATGCGTATCAGCCAGTCCAAAGGAACGCATCATCATAAACTGCGGTACCATATATACCTGCCAGGGAACTGCAATGGTTGTAATATATGCTAAAAACAGGGTGTTTTTTCCTTTAAACTGCAGCTTGGCAAAAGCATAGGCCGCAAAGCTGCTGGTCAACAGCTGAAGGAAGGTTACAATCAAGGTCAGCTTTACGGTATTCAGCACAAATTTTGAGAGGGGGATTTTGTGCCAGATATCCACGTAATTCTGCCATCTGGGATTCTCCGGAATCCACTGTATGGGGAAAATAAATACATCCTTATCAAGCTTAAAGGATGCGGAAAGCATCCAGGCAAAGGGAACCAGCATTACCAGAGCAAGGGCAATCAAAACAACATAGAGGATTACCCGAAAGGCTCTTGTTTTTGTATTTTTGATTTTCATGTTCGGATCCTCCTAGTTTGAATATTTCTTCTCCCCACGGAACTGTACCAGGGTAATGGCCAGAACAATGAGGAACAGTACCATGGCTACTGCACTTGCATAGCCCAGATTCCAGTTACGGAAAGCTTCTTCGTAAATGTGATAAACCAGTACAATCGCTGACTCATTCAGCACACCGGCATTTCCGCCTGCCAGCATGTATACAATATCGTATACCTTGAAACAGTTAATGGTCAGGATAATCGTAACAAAGAAGGTAGTCGGCTGCAGCTGAGGCCAGGTAATGTAGCGGAACCGCTGCCATGCATTGGCGCCGTCTAAGCTGCAGGCCTCATACAGTTCTCCATTGATTCCCTGAAGACCTGCCAGATAAATAACCATATAGTAGCCCATGTTTTTCCAGACAGAGAACATAACAACCGTAAACATAACCCAGTCCTTGTCAGCCGCCCATTTGGGAAGACTTTTTGCCGCCATACCCACATTATACAGAATCATATTGACTGGTCCGCTTTTTGCCGGAGAAAACAGCATATTCCACACTGCTGCAACTGCTACCAGAGAAGCCACATACGGGAAAAAGCTGACAGTACGGAAAAAATTCCGTCCTTTAATATGCTGATTCAGGAGAACTGCCAGACCCAAAGCAGCTGCCAGGGTAAATGGTACTGTTGCAACACAGTAAATAATCGTATTCTTTAAAGATGCCAGGAAACGGGTATTTCCAATCATCATAGCAAAATTATCCAGAGCTGCAAACTGCATCGGGTTATTTCCATCCCATTTAATAAATGCAAGGATAAATGCGAAAATAACTGGTCCAAGAGTAAATACTGCAAATCCGATAAAGTTTGGTGCAATAAAGCTGTAGGCTACCAGATCCCGTTTTGTCTGGCGGCTGAACCGCTCTCCGGTTTTGGCCTGACGAATCTTATCTCTTACCTGATCCACCTTTTTCCCCAGCTTCAGTTTCTTTTTTGGATCCTGCTCCGCCTCTGCCTGCTGCTGCAGCTTTTCAAGCTGCGGCTCTAAAACAGCCAGCCTGCGCTGAACCTCTGCCGGATCCACTGACTTTTTCTGTCTCATAACTATCTGCCTTTCTTTTCCTGCCTATGATTTATATGAGGCAGACGATTTTGTTTATCGCCTGCCTCATATGGATTTTTCTCAAATAATTTTATCAAAAACGAAACCAGAATTACTGCGCCAGAATTGCAGAAATTTTTTCATTCATATCAGCAATTCCTTCATCGATGGTACTGTTTCCGGTCATGATGTTGTCATGAGCCTCGTTTAATACTGTCTCCATCTCAGAGCTCTTGGTGCTTACCGGCATTTCCAGATACAGATTTGCAGTCTGAAGAGCCTCTTTGCTGCCTTCATCTGCCGGGAATCCCTCAATAGAAGCTACCATGTTGGCAATATCATCGGTCATGATTGCCGGAATGGTTCCTGTAGATGCCAGAATATCAGCGCCCTCTTCTCCGCATACAAACTTTACAAAATCCCAGGACATATCTTTATCCTTTGCGGTAGTCGGAATAGCCAGAGAGGTAATCGTTGCCAGAGTAGAGCCCGGTTCTACGCCCTCTGCATGAGGATATTTTACCATACCCCAGTTGCCGCAGTCTGTGTATTCACCTGCTTTTACCTTATCAATCAAAGTAGAAATAAACCAGGTTCCCATGTTCATCATTGCTACATTTCCCTGAGAAAATGCACCGGAATAATGAAGATTAGAGGTCTTTAAGGTTGCATAGTCCTGACATACACCGTCCTCCTGCTCTGCCAGAATCATCTCATAATACGGCTTCAGGAAATCATAGTTTCCATCAATAATGCTGTTCTTTCCATCCAGAATACCAAACAACTGAACTGCACTTCTCCAGGTATGATAGTGAGCTCCGTACACCTCCTGACCAGGCATATCGTTGGTAACGCTTCTTGCCAGAGCGTCATACTGCTCAAAGGTCATATCATTGGTCGGATAATCCACTCCTGCTGCATCAAAAATATCTTTATTATAGAATACAACCCAGAAATCGCTTCTAAAAGGAAGCTCATACAGCTTATCTTCTACTTTAATTTGGTCGGTCAGCCCCTTAAATGCGCTTAAATCTACGCCGTCTTTTGCAATATACTCATCCAGCGGCTCCAGAACGCCCTTGTTTACCAGAGTGGTATATCCGGGAACATCTTTTACAGTTACAACATCAAAATCAGAGCCAGATCCGGTCAGCTGTGTAGCAAGAACGGTCTGGTAATCAGAGCTTCCCAGGTCAACCAGTTCAACCTTTACATCCGGATGAGCGCTTTCATAGGCTTCAATTAAAGGCTGGTAATAAACGGTTAAATCCTTATCCCACATAGCCCATTTCAGAACCTTCTGTCCCTCTGCCGGAGCCTCTGTTTCAGCTGCTGCCTCAGTCTCAGCCTTTGTATCTGCTGCCGGTGCTGCCGTGGTTTCTCCTGTCTGAGAACCGCCGCATGCTACCAGACTTCCTGCCATAGCTGCTGCCAGAGAAAGGCTTAAAATACGTTTTTTCATCATAACTTTTCCTCCTGATTCTAATAGCGGCTGCCCTGTGCAGCTCGCATCTGATGATTCCATTATAGTGAAATCCTCCTGGATTCTGAATGGAATTTTCACCAGAAAAGCTTCATTTTTTACACATCATGTTATTTAATATTATCATATTTTCATGTAATTTTTCACCATTCCTGTATTTTTTTACAATTGTATTCATTTGACAAAGCTAAGACCTGACGATAGAATAAGAGTAATTAACAGAAAGGAATCGTTTTATGAAAAAGCACATATTTCCGCAAACGGTCCGAAACCAGATTATTATCAGTACAGCAGCTATAACCCTTATTATCGCTGCCATTACTGTGACTATCTGCTTTTCTGTATTCCAGTCCTTTCTCCGCAAAGCGGAGATTCAGTCTGCGGAATTCAATATGCAGGTTATTTCCAACAACGTTTCGGCCGACATGGATCACATATTTTCCTTTGTAGACTGGTGCAGCAGCAATACAGACATCAATCATTTTCTGCGGGTCTTTCAGAATCAGGAAAAGATGCCTACTATCTCCTCGGAAGATTTTTCCCTCCGCACCGTAGCCTTAAATACCTACAGCCGGTTAAAGGAGCAGTACAATGATACTCCCTCCTCAGAAAAATACATGTCCCGGGTTTTGATTTCTCCGGAAAATAGAAAAGTATACCTTCAGCTTTCCGATACAAGCGCTACCAATACCTCCTCTGCTGCAGATATTGTCTATGCCGATGAGCATTTTCAGAGGTTTCTCAATGCGCCGGAATACCTGTGGAACGGTTTGCATCCGGATCCTCTTCTGGAATCTGACAGCCCGAAATTCCTTCCCATTGTGCGTCCTATTTATAATCAGTACAATGCGGATCGAATTGGATGGCTCTATCTTACAATTCCGGAAAGACTGCTGACGGATTATATTCATACCCTGCCTTTAGAAGAAGACTCTGCCCTCTATGTTACTATCGGAGAACATACCTACCGTTATAACTGCGGCCAGCTGACAGAGTGTGATTTTTCTTTTCAGATCTTAAAGGATGTCAGCAGTCAAACCTTCCATAAAAGCAATCGCGCTGCTCAGGTACAGTTTCCAGACGGAAGCCGGCGGTACACAGTATCCTGCCCTCTGGGAAATCAGGGATGGACCATTACTCAGGTGCTTTCTGATCAGAGCTATCTGGCCCAGAGAGACGTTTATAATACCATTATTGCGGGGATTGTCGTTGTTATCCTCATATCCGGAGGGCTTCTCTACCTGGTATTAAGCCATCTGATCAATCGTCCTGTTGCCTTGCTTCAGAGCAAAATCGACGCTATTGCTCAGGGAGATTTTTCCAGAGACCCTTCGATTGAATGGAAAAATGAATTCGGAACCATCGGGAAAGGAATTAATCAGATGTCGGAAAATGTAGTTTCTCTGATGGACAAAAAAGTAGAAGATGAAAAGCAGAAAAAGGATCTGGAATATCAGATTCTTCAAAGTCAGATTAACCCGCATTTTCTCTACAATACCTTGAATTCCATCAAATGGATGGCAACCATTCAGGGCGCCGGCGGTATTGCAGAAATGACTACAGCCCTGGCCCGACTGATGAAAAATGTCTCCAAAGGCACAGGCGCCCAGATTCCCTTAAAAGACGAGTTGGCGCTGGTTCAGGATTATTTTCTGATTCAGCAGTACCGATATGGAGGCAGTGTGTCCCTGGAATGCCGGATTCCAGATCCCAAGCTGTATCACTGCATGATTCACCGTTTTTCTCTTCAGCCTATTGTAGAGAATGCACTCTTCCACGGCATTGAGCCCAAGGGCTGTGCCGGAAAGATTGTCATTGAGGCATGGGAATCCTCTGCCTCTGACGGCCAGCCACTTCTGAAGGTTTCTGTTACTGACAACGGTATCGGTATGACAGAGGAGACCATGAAAAAAGTGCTGACTGGGGAAGCCGATTCCTCCGCTGAATTTTTCCGCCATGTGGGAATCAATAACGTAAATAAACGAATTCAATATGATTTTGGGGAGGATTTCGGAATCACAATCCAAAGCGAAACCGGAGAAAATTCCTATACTGTCATGACCATAACACTCCCCTATATCACAGATGAAAGGACAACGATATTATGATAAAACTGCTGATTGTTGACGATGAACCTCTGGTACAGATCGGCATAAAATCTATGATAAACTGGGCAGAGCTTGGCATTGAAGTCTGCGGTACTGCCATGAACGGTCAGGCTGCCCTGGATATGATCCGGGAATACGCCCCGGAGCTGGTCATTACCGATATCAAGATGCCGATTATGAACGGCCTGGATTTGGTGAAAGCCTGCAGAGACGAAATCGGCCCCATCCCCCTGTTTCTTGTTCTTACCAGCTATGAAGAATTTGAGCTGGTGAGGAAGGCTCTCTCCTACCAGGTTGTTGATTATCTGGTTAAGCTTGAGCTGGATCCAGACAACCTCAGACAGGCTGTCGAACGGGCCCTGGAGCGATTAAACCAGCTAAAGGAAAGCGCTGCATACCGTCAGGCTGGCGGACGCCCCCTGCTGCAGAGTTATTCTGATAAATTTTTCATGCGTCTTCTCCACAATCTGTTTGACAGCCGGGAACAGTTTGCCATTCAGGTGCGGGATCTGCGCCTAGATTTTTCCCATCAGTGCTATCTGGCCTGCCACGGTGAAATTCACAGCGGAGTAGCCGCCCAGCTAAGCAGGGAAAAACAGATGAATCTGTATTCCAGCAGCCTGCAGATGATACGGGAAATATTTAATAAATATGCGCCCAGTTATGTTATTTCCCTTGATAAAATCCATTTTGCCGCGGTTTTTCATTTTCCTACGATGGAAAAGGCCGATATTACCGCTGTACAAAACGGTATTTCCAACGCCTGCTCCATGGTACATAATTATTTTAATGTATGGCTTTCCATAGGAATTGGAAGTGCTGTAGACGATCCCTTAAAAATAAGCGGATCCTATCAGGAAGCCCGACAGGCATTCAATCTGGCGGATCAGGAAAATCCTGTTGTTCCTTTTTCCCGGATTACCGATGACACCATGAAAAATGCCTTTAACATTACGGTTTTTAAAAACAGTCTGACACAGGCCTTTGAAGAGTTTGACACAGACGTACTCTACCGCACACTGACGGAAATTACAGAGCTTTTCATCTCCAATCCGCAGAAATATCTTCAGGCTGTAGATGCCGCCTGCAATATTCTGTATCTTGCTCTTTCCCTTCTTCCCGGCAGTGAGGAAACCCTGGAAGAAATTTTTTCCGCCTATCCAGATGGATACCGTTCGATTTACAGGGCAGCCAGCATTATGGAGGTTACGCAATGGCTGAATACCCTTCGGGACGGGCTATGCAGCATTCTGAAAAACAAACGCAAAACCTACAAGGATCATGTTGTCTCTAATGTTCAAAAATATATTGATAATCACATCGAAGACCGGCTGACCCTAAACGATGTCGCGGCTGTATTTGGATTGACTCCCAATTATTTAAGCGCCCTTTTTAAGAAAAGCTGCAGCATCGGATTTACAGAATATATTACTCAGAAAAAAATAAGCCGGGCCAAGGCCCTTCTTCTGGAACAGGATTACAAGATCTACGAGGTGGCAGACCGGCTGGGCTTTGAAAGCGCATTTTATTTCAGCAAAGTATTTAAAAAAGTAGAAGGCGTATCCCCCCGGGACTACATCCAATCCCATACCGCTGCGCCAAGCTACCGTGAATAAAGGAGATTTCTTATGTTTCAGGAACTTGCCAAGACCTATTGTACCACTTTTGTACCCTTTCATCCGGCTGCCCCTGCTGCAGTTCGAACTGCCTGGGAGCACCTGGATCCTTCCATTCTTTCCCTTCTTCTCAAAGATGGAGAACGCTGTTTGAAAGAGCCGTGGCCGACTCTTACTGCCACAGACTATCTTGATTTTACCAGAACCGGAAGAAGATCACTCTTTGAAGGCAAGCTGTTTGCCCGAAGAACCCTTCTCAATTCCATGCTTCTGGCAGAGTGTGCCGAGCATCAGGGACGCTTTCTGGATTCTGTTTTAAATGGAATCTGGTCTATCTGTGAGGAGACCTCCTGGTGTCTTCCTGCCCACAATTCCTATATCCGTGATACCCCTCAGCTTCCTCTTCCAGATGCACGGCGCCCGGTAATTGACTTATTCGCCGCGGAGACAGCTGCCATTCTTTCCACAGCCAGATACCTGTTAAAGCAGGAGCTGGATGCAGTCAGTCCTGCTGTTTCTGTCCTTCTTGATAAGGCCCTGTCCGAACGTATCTTTGTTCCTTACCTGAACGAGCATTTCTGGTGGATGGGAGACGGCAAATCTCATATGAATAACTGGACTGTCTGGTGTACCCAGAATATTCTTCTGACTGCCGCACTGTCAGATATCAGTGAGGAAGTTCGCAGAGCTGTTTTTCTTAAGGCATGCGAAAGCCTTGACTATTTTCTTGCAGAATATGGGGAGGATGGCTGCTGTGATGAGGGCGCTCAGTATTTTCACCACGCTGGCCTTTGTCTTTTTGGCTGTATGGAAATCCTCAATGCCATAACAGACGGACATTTCCACGCTTTATATGAGGAGCCGAAGATTAAAAATATTGCCTCCTACATTGTTCAGGTACATGCGGCAGGTCCCTATTACATCAATTTTGCAGACTGCTCTCCGATTGCCGGACAGTGCGGCGCACGAGAATATCTCTTTGGAAAACGCACCGCAAATCCCCGTCTTATGGGACTTGCTGCCGGAGATTTCCGCCAGTCACAGGACCCTCTGCTTAGAGAAGAACACAATCTTTTTTACCGCCTGCAGACGATTTTTTCCGCTCAGGAAATGACGGATTATGTGACAGCTGCTCCAACCACAGGAGATGATATTTATTATCCCAGCACCGGGCTTTTTATCGTCCGTGACAGTCGGTTTTGTCTGGCCGTAAAAGCCGGTGATAATGATGACAGCCATAATCACAATGACACCGGCAGCTTTACTATTTACAGAAACGGGCAGCCTCTCTTTGCTGATATTGGAGTGGAAACCTATCAGAAAAAAACATTTTCGGAAGAGCGTTATTCCATCTGGACCATGCAGTCTCAGTATCACAATCTGCTTTCCTTTGCTGGATGTGACGAATCGGCTGCCATTTCACTTCCTTATGGATATGCAGTGAATTTTGGTTCTGCCAATTCAGAATCCGGCGCTCCCGCCATTGCCGCCATGCAGCACAACGGTCCCCAATATCGGGCAAACGATGTCCGCTGGCAGCTGACCGATACCTTTGGAGAAATTTCCATGGAACTGGCAGACGCTTATCCAGAACAAAGGGTTTCATCTTATGTACGAACCGTTCGCCTGGATAAAGAAGAAGGAATTACCGTTACCGATGTGGTCAGCTGCGGCTCCCTTCAGCCAGTACTTTCTCTGATTACCTGTGAAGAGCCTTTCTGGAACGAAGAAACCTTGGAGCTTTTAATTCCTTTTTCAGAAACTTATGCTGTTCTGCTTGACAGCCAGACTGAGGCTTCCTCCTCTGTCTGCAAAATCCAGGGCGCCGCAAAGGTAATAAAAGAGCGGCTGCCCATTACGGACAACCGCCTCAAAACCGCCTGGAAGCAGGATATGTGGAGAACTCTTATTTACCTTCAATCCAACCAATGCTCCTTAAGTATCCAATAGCAGCGATTAAATATCATATCCAACCATACGGATGTATGCTTTGATCAGTTCTATAATCTGATCATATTCCAGCTTACTGGCATTGATGGGCAGGTCGTAGTTGCTTACGTCCTCCCATTCTCTGCCAGTAAAATATCTGTGGTATTCTCTTCTCTGTCTGGTAATCTTTGTCAGCTTATCCAAGGCTTCCTTAGTATCTGCAAGACCGTCTGCTTCCATGGTTCTGCGAATGCAGGTAGCAGTATCTGCATAAACAAAAATTTTAATCAAATCCTCTTTTCCTGCTGTTTCCAGAATATAATCGGCACATCTGCCAATAATCACGCAGGATTCATTTTCTGCCAGTTCCCGAATCACCTCTGACTGAAAACGGAACAGATTATCCGGAGATGTAACATCACCTTCAATTTTGGGATTTCCCGGCAGTGTATGGCGAATTCCTCCTACAATTCGACGCAGAAGATTGTTTCCCGCCTTCTCATCTGCCAATCTGAAATACTGCTCTCCTACTGCACTTTTTTCTGCTGTCAGACTCAAAATTTCATCATCATAAGCCGGAATTCCCAGCTCCTCTGCCAGCTTCTTTCCTACAATTTTTCCGCCGCTTCCATACTGACGTTCAATGGTAATCACCAGCTTTTTTTTATCCATAAAGCACCTCCTGAATCCGCTTACAAGTAAGCTTAACACAGCTTTTTCTTTCAAATTTCCCGCCGTCCTGAATAGTTACGTTTTTATTATAACACAAATCAGGAAGGCTGCAAAATTTTTTTACAGTCTTCCTGATATTTTCTGACTATTATCCTGCTCTTGTCAGAATCTTTTTCTGCTTATCTTTCATAAGCAGCAGCATTGGCGCCTGCAGTTCTTCCAAATACAACTGTATCAGTTAAGGCATTTCCACCGAGATGATTGCTTCCATAAATACCGCCGGTTACCTCGCCAGCTGCATACAGTCCCGGGATTACATTGCCTTCTGTATCAATCACCTCTGTGTTAAGGTTGATCTTTACACCGCCCATCGTGTGATGAACCGTAGGAACACGAGCTGCCGCATAGAAAGGAGCATCGTCAATGCCGTTGTTCTTCTGAGCATTATCGGTAAACAGAGTACGTCCAAACTCGTCCTCCTGACCTTCCAGATCACCGCCCAGACGATGACGGTTATATTCCTCTACACTTGCTTTGAGGTTTTCAGCCGGAACACCAATCTGTTCTGCCAGTTCTTCCAGTGTATCTGCCTTGTAAGCACGTCCGGCTGCTACCAGAGAATTTACGCTTTCATTAAAGTTGTTTACCTCATCGCCGGTAGGATAGCAGTCACTGTTCATTACAATATACATTGTAGTATCCGGCTGCTCAAATAAAGCAAGCGTCATCTCATCACGGCGTCCGCCTTCGTTTACAAAACGATTGCCTTCTTTATTGACAAAGATACGGCTCTCTACAGAATGCTCAATATTTCCTGACAGGCTTCCTGTCTGGGGATCACCCAGAGGAAGCAGCTGGATATTGCCCATCTGAACCAGTTCTGCGCCGATTTCCTCTGCCATAACAATACCATCTCCGGTAATCGCTGTCGTATTGGTAGATGGAATGGTCTCGTCCAGTGTCGGCCACAGCTTTGTTTCCTCATTGTATTTCTCTCGCATCTCAATATTTCTTCCAAAGCCTCCGGTAGCCAGAACCACACCATTGTTAGCCTTAACGGTCACTTTGTTTCCGGTTTTCCCTTCGCACTCAACACCCACAACAGCGCCATCCTCAACAATCAGGTGTTTTGCTGTCGTTTCGTATTTCATAGTAATTCCTTCATTCTTATCCATATAAGCCTGATAGGTCTTGAAAAATCCGGATCCCTCCGGTTTTACCGGCTTATGCGCGGCTCCCACATATCACCGGTTACAGTAAAGAGTCCTGGCTGGAATTCCATTCCCAGATCCATCAGCCACTCTACACCATCATAGGCTTCATCAACCAGCTTACGAACCAGTTCCGGATCTCCCTGCTTGTCTCCGCCTTCATAGGTCTGCTGATAATGGAAGTCCACGCTGTCTTCTCTGGCAAGATCCTCCTCACTGCCTTCATCTACAGCATTGAGAGCACCGCCGGCACCAATTACAACTACATCTGCTGTCAGCTCCTCATCCTCTGCTGCCGTAACCTCCGGCTTCACAGCCTTAAGTGCTTCCACGTCTCCTCCTGCCTGCTTCACACAGTCTGCCACACCATCTAAAATGGCATTGCTCGTAAGCGTTGCACCAGAAACAGCATCAATACCAAGCCCCTGAAGTTCAACAATCTGATTTTCTGTGTTGCTTTGTTGCCTTATTTCTTCCTTACCCCAGCAATTTCCGCACCACAGTTTCATGAATTCCTGTCAGATATGCTATTTCATCCATTGTCTTCCCTTTTCGTTTTAATGAAGTTACTATTCTTCTTTGTTCACTTTTTACACCTTGTTTTTTACCTATTTTCTCACCTCGTTCTCTGCCAATCTTTTCTCCCCGCTTCTGGCCGATTTTTTCGCCTCGCTCCTGGCCTATCTTTTCGCCTCGTTCCTGACCTATCTTCTGACCTATCTTCTGACCGTTCCTCTCCCCATCCCTGTAAATCTTATCCATCTCTCTGCACATAAACGTCACTCCTTCCTTAGTATTTTTAAATCGATAAACCTGTTGGCGCAGCACGGGATTATACATCTCTTCCGGCGCTTTGCAGTGAAAATCATGCATCAGCCGTCCCAGCGCGGTATCCTCCTGATTTTTGGAATCCACATAAATAATGTGGGCGCAGTCTGGAAAATCCCTGCCGTTTTCCTGGATCTTTCTGCTGATGTGATAAATCGGAAGATGATACCCCAATGCATCTGTTTCCGTAATAAATATGACATAGCTATTGGGAAGTTTTTGATACGCTTCCCTTGGCTCCAGAAGATTCATATCCAGTAAACCGCTGTGATATCTGGCTCGCTTCGGGGATGCCCCTTCCCGCTTTTGCTGAATCTCCACATTGTAAAGATTGTGTTCCCTGTCCACAGCCACACAGTCCAGGATTGCCGATCTTCCCTGCAAATTTTTATAATCTGCCTGTAGTGTCTGAGAAATGACCGTGAACTACCCATTGTCTAAAGCCAATGGGCTTCCTGCTTCCCAGACCTCGTAAC
>UPYT01000027.1 GCA_900538475.1 uncultured Clostridium sp.
GAAGCCCGCGACCGAGATGAAGCGAAGCGGAATCGAGGTAGGAGCACGGCGAAGAAGGGCGCTCCCGTTGTGCTTGCACAAAAGAAATTATTTTAAAAAGTGAAAGAAAAATGTAAGGCAAATTAAGAGAATCGTTCTTGAAGTCTCTGAATAAAATGATATTATTTAACTGAATTACGATTCAGTAATAGGACAGAAAACGGAGGCAGAATATGAATAAAATTACGAGATTCTTATCTCTGTGCTGTGCAGTGGCAGTTCTGGCTGGTATTTCCGGCGCAGGCGTTTTGTCTGCAAGAGCCAGCACTGATAATGGACAGCCAGCAGAGTCAACGGCAGAAACAGCAGCAGAAACGACGGAAGCACCGGTAAAACCGGCGCCGACAGAATTTGCGCATATTTATGAATGCGCCATTTCCGGCGATCAGATTGTGATAGATGGTCAGATGGAGGGAAGCTTTTCCGATTCTGCTTATTATGATAATTATTTATATTTATTTGAGCAGAAGCCGTACCAGCGTGATTTGAAGGGACGTACCGATTATGCGGCCTGGATCACCAAGGGCGATGCTCTGCATTTTTCTATTCCTTTAAATCACGGCACTCAGTCGGATCGCCTGTATTCCAGCTTTGTAGTAGCAGTTTATGATGGTGAGGAGTATATCCAGGTCAGCAATGAGGTTTATGTAACAAACCCTGAGGTTATGGCCAAGTATACAGAGCCCTATAAAACCGGACAGACGAAAAAGGGACTGCTTATTCAGACAACCCAGACCATGATTGCAGATGCCTTTGAACTGGGAGTAAACCATGTGATTGTCAACATTCCCTTCAGCCATATTCTGGGCAGCGGTATTGATTATACGTATGATGGAAGAACCTACCACTTCAGCAGCGATGTGCTGGCCGTGTATGATGATACCATTCGAAGAATGTCAGAGAAAAACATGACCGTAACAGCGGTTCTTTTAAATGACTGGAACAATGCAACGCCCCAGCTTTATTATCCCGGGGTAACAAGACAGCCAGCGGGTACGGCCAATTATTATGGATTCCATGTGGCGACAGAGGAGGGCTTTGAAACCTTAAAGGCCATAGCGGCATTTTTGACAGAGCGCTACAGCAGCCTTCAGTCCCCCTATGGCCGTGTTTCCAACTGGGTGATTGGAAATGAGATCAACAACCAGCTTTGGAACTACATGGGTCCGATGAGCCTGGAGCAGTATATGGAGGAGTATGTGCGGGCATTCCGTGTATTTTATACAGCGATTCGCAGTACCAGCAGTACCAGCCGGGTGTTTTTTTCCACAGATTATAACTGGCTGCATGAGGCAGACGGCCGTCTGAAATACAATGCAAAGGATGTTCTGGATACCTTTAACAGCATGGTGGTTCCGGGAGGTCCTATGGACTGGGAACTGGCATACCATCCCTATTCTATTCCTATGGTGGAGCCGGAATTCTGGAATGATGCGGAGACAGGACTGATTAAAAACAATGCCAGCTCTCCGGTTGTCAACATGATTAACCTGAATGTTCTGACGGATTATCTTCAGCAGCCGCAGTTTTTGATGCGGAGCGGAAAGCCACGTCATGTGATTTTATCAGAGCAGGGCTTTACCTCACAGAGTCACAGCCGCGGAGAAGTAGAAGAGCTTCAGGCTGCCGCCATTGCCTATGCCTATTATCTGGCAGACAGCAATCCTTTGATTGATGCCTTTATTATGAGCCGTCAGGTGGACGCTCCTTCTGAGGTGGCTGCCTCCTGCAGCTTTGGACTTTGGTCCTGCGATATGAGCAAGCCCAATGATATTGTTCCTACTATGCGGAAGCAGTCATGGACCGTTTATAAAAACATTGATGACAGAAAACGGACACTGGAGACAACAGAGAAGTATAAAAAATACATTGGAATTGAAAAATGGAGCGATGTGATTCCTGATTTTAAGTGGAAAAGTCAGGAAAAGTAACAGAGAAAATAAAAGAAATCGGAGGGGCTATGGAACTGAAAACAGAGCGTCTGTGCCTGCGTCCCATAACCAGGAAGGATCTGAGGGCGGTTCTGGCCTATGCCTGTGACCTAAGCAATGCAGAATATATGGTTTATTATCCGAAAACGGAACAGGAAGCGGTTTCCTATGTGGAAGAAACCGCTTCTCAGTGGGAAGAGGAAGAGCCGATTACCTATGAATTTGCGGTGCTTCTGGACGGAGAGATGATTGGAACAGTCTCTCTCTGGCTGGAAGAGGCCGATGGAGTAGAAATTGGCTGGATTTTAAACCGTCACTACTGGGGCTGCGGCTATGGAACTGAAGCAGCGGCGGCAGTTCTGCGATTTATGTCAGAAGAGCTGGGGATTTCTTCCTGTATCTCGTGCTGTGATACCAGAAATATAGCTTCCGCAAGGATGATGGAGAAGCTGGGAATGAAAAGGATCCTGCAGAGAGCCCGGATTTATGAGGGGCGGGGAGAAGCTGCACAGGAATATGTCTATCAGTGGACTGTCTGAAATTTAAAAATTTCAGACAGTTTTCTTTTTCAGGATCTTGACATACGCCCCTAATTCAAGTATGATTTTCCGTAACAAAATCATACGAGGAGATAACCGATTATGAAAAAGGTAGTTAAGTTTGGCGGCAGCTCTCTTGCGAGTGCCCGTCAGTTCAAAAAAGTAGGAGATATTATTCGTTCAGATAAAGCAAGACGCTATGTGATTCCTTCTGCTCCTGGAAAACGCAGCAGCAAGGATGAAAAAGTGACAGACATGCTATATGCCTGCTATGATGCGGCTTCTACCGGCGGAAGCTATAAAAAGCTTCTGAATAAGATTAAGGATCGGTACCATGAAATTATCAACGGTCTGGATTTGAATCTGAATCTGGATCACGAGTTTGAGAGAATTGAAGAAAACTTTCTTGGCGGCGCAGGCCGTGATTATGCGGCATCCCGGGGAGAATACCTGAACGGTATTGTGATGGCCAACTATCTGGGATATGAATTTATCGATGCGGCTGAGGTAATTTTCTTTGATGATAAAGGCAATTTTGAGGCAGATTTAACCAACCAGGAGCTGGCAGAACGACTGGAGCACGTAGACAGAGCTGTAATTCCCGGTTTTTATGGTTCAAAGCATGACGGCTCGATTAAAACCTTTTCCAGAGGCGGTTCCGATGTGACGGGATCTATTGTAGCCAGAGCCATTCATGCAGATTTGTATGAAAACTGGACAGATGTATCCGGCTTTCTGGTAACGGATCCCCGGATTGTTGAGGATCCTGAGGTAATTGAGACGATTACATACAAGGAGCTGCGAGAGCTGTCCTACATGGGCGCAAGCGTTCTCCACGAGGATGCAATTTTCCCTGTCAGAAAAGAAGGAATCCCGATCAATATCCGCAACACCAATAAGCCGGAGGACAAGGGAACTCTGATTGTAGAAAGCACCTGCAGAAAGCCTCATTATACTATTACCGGTATTGCGGGAAAAAAGGGCTTTTGCGCAATCAATATTGAAAAGGCTATGATGAACGCTGAGGTGGGCTTTGGCAGAAAAGTGCTTCAGGTATTTGAAAAGTACGGTATTTCCTTTGAGCATATGCCTTCCGGCATTGATACCATGACCATTATGGTTCATCAGGATGAATTTGTAGAGTACGAACAGTCTGTAATTGCAGGCATTCATCGTGCAGTAGAGCCGGACAGTGTAGAACTGGAGTCAGATCTGGCGCTGATTGCAGTAGTTGGCCGGGGAATGAAGGCAACCAGGGGAACTGCCGGAAGAATTTTCTCTGCTCTGGCTCATGCCCGCATCAATGTAAAGATGATTGATCAGGGATCCAGCGAGCTGAATATTATCATTGGCGTTAGAAATGATGATTTTGAGTCTGCGATTCGGGCAATTTACGATATTTTTATTACAGCTGAAATTTAAAACAACCGGGAGACAACAGGGGAGAGGCACAATGCCTTTCTTCCGGTTGTCTCTTTCACAAAAAGGAGATTTTCCATGAAAAAGATTCATGGCGCCGGGACGGCAGCGGCGAAGGGGCAAAAAACTGCCGGATCAGAGGACTGCAGAAAGCATTCTTCCGGGAGGAGGCTTCTTTGTGTCTTGCTTATGGGAGCGGTTCTGGCCGGATGTGCAGGGCCGTCAACCCGTGTGATTGTCCGAAGCGAGACAGGAAGCAATCATGAGCTTCCGGAAGAGATCCCTGTTTTGGAAGAGGTCAATCCCTATTATATTCAGGAATCTCTGACTGTTTTATCAGAAACGTCCAGGTACGGAGGCAGCAGGGGAGAGAGGGATGCAGTGAAATATATTCAGCAGCTTCTGGGGGATTACGGATATCAGGTAGAAATTCAGAGATTTCGTTACGAAACCGAGTTTGGGGTCCGGACAGGAACGAATGTGGAGGCTGTGCGGGAGGCTTCGTCGAGAGATTCAGATATTCTGGTGATCTGCAGCAACCATGATACTGCAAAGGAAAGTCCCGGAGCCAATAACAATGGTTCAGGAACAGCAGCGTTTCTGGAAACAGCCCGCCTGCTTTCCAGAATTCCTACGGACACAGAGCTGCGGTTTGTCAGCTTCGCCCAGTGCGGAAGAGAGCGGCTGGGAGCCCGCCATTATGTGGAAAGTCTGAGAAAGCGGGAGCGGGAACGGATAGTAGGCGTTGTAGAATTGGATCAGATGGGACATGTGTCAGATGACGAGATGGTTTTGGGAACTGTGGACGGCGGTTCTGTTTACACAGGTGATCTGCTTCGAACAGTATCCAGAAAGGTTCTGGGAGATTCCTGGCCTTATGTCTGCAGAGCAGAGGGAAGTATCGGCGCCTTTGTCCGTGACGAGATACCGGCAGTATCGATTTCTCAGAAGTGGAACGGCTATGAAAACGGAACTCCCCTGGATTTGCCGGAGACTGTGGACGTAGAGCAGGTAGCACAGGCTGTTGATGTGATCTGCGGGATGGCTCTTGAAATGATGAGTACAGATACTCCGTCTATGATGGCGAAGGCTCATTCCTACAATGACAGAGATTATGCTTTTGTTCAGAAAAAGGATACGCCTGCCTGGTTTGGAGAAAGTCCGGAATTTGTTCAGGCAGAAACCGGAAGAACGGGAATACTGAATGGAATCAATACGGATGCATCTGGGCGGCAGGTAGAAAAATATCAGTTTCGCATGAAATGGTTTGATGTAGACCAGATTATCCTGACGGATTATTATTTTACTGATGGAGGGCTTTCTCTGATTTCAGTGGAGGGGGAAGAGGCAGGCATTGAGTTTGATGATATGAAAGAGCGCATTACGGAGCTTTATGGAGAGCCAATAGGGGAAAACAGCGGTCCCAATGGAACGGAATATGACTGGACAGATCCGGTTTATCACAAATTTTTTGCACTGATTCCGGAAACAGAGGGTTATGATCTGGAAATCAGGGAATACTGGACAGATAAGACGGTCTATGAACAGCGCAGTCCCAAAGGACAGATCCTGGCCTCGGAAAAAGAGGATCCCCGCTGCGATGTGCTTTCTGACCTGATTTTTGATATTCTTCCGGAAGATGGGGACGAAATCATAGAATCTGTAAGCTATTATACAGATGGGATCGGCGGCAGCGCCGGATATGTGGAATATGGGAATGAAAATGCAGACGGAACCAGCATGAGCGGTATTGACGTGGAAGGAGGGCAGGAAAACAGCCGTTTTTACTGGAGGATGTCTGTGGATTTGGAGGATGCTCTGGACAGGACAGGAAACTGGAGGAACAGGACGGAAACCATACGGATGCTTACCGGCCTGTACGGGGAAATTCTGGAGCAGTCTGCGATTTTGAAGCAGGAAGACGGCTCAGAGCAGGAAACCTATGGAGCTGCCTTTGCGGCCAGATCTCCTGAAGCAGAAGAGGAGCCGATTCCCGAAGCAAAAAAGCAGCCTCAGGCACCGGTAACAAGAGTCGGCGTTGCGCCTGGGGAAGCAGGTGAGGAAGCGGCGCCGCCGGATTTCAAAACAGCATTTCAGATGTACGTGCTGGCAGAACGGTCGGAAAAGGCACCGGAAAGCTGGAGCAGCCGGATAGATTTTTTCCGTCAGTTTGAGGAGCTGGAGGCCTACCGCAGCCGGGTACGGACAAATCTGAATATGCCTTCGGAGGTAGGAGCGTATGCTGGAGAAGATTGATTTATCGAGAAAGGCAGAAAAAGAGGTTTACAGACAGGCAAAGGAAACCTATGGTCCTAGGCTGGGCTTGGCTCAGAGAAGGCTGAAGGAGGCAGGGATTCCGGTATTGATTCTGTTTGATGGAATGGATGCCGCCGGGAAGGGAACGCAGATTAACCGGCTAATTCAATTTCTGGATCCTCGGGGCTTTGATGTGTATGCCAGCAGCCGGGTGACAGAGGATGAAGCCATGCGCCCGTTTCTGTGGAGATTCTGGACACTGACGCCGGAAAATGGCCGTATTGCGGTTTTTGATCGAAGCTGGTACCGAAAGGTGCGTGAAGACCGTTTTGAGGGCAGAACGGCGAAAAAAGAGCTTGCAGAGGCATTCCGTGACATTTGCTCTTTTGAAAAGCAGCTTACGGACAGCAAGGCTGTGATTATCAAGCTGTTTCTCTATATTTCCAGGGAGGAGCAGAAAAAGAGGTTTAAAAAGCTGGAGGAGTCTGGAGAAACGGCATGGAGAGTGACGAAAGAAGACTGGAAACGGAATGAGGACTATGACAGATATCTGAAGATCAACGAGGAAATGCTGGAGCGGACAGACACAGAGTATGCGCCCTGGACAATTATTGAGGCAACCGATAAGTCCTATGGTGCTATGAAGATTTTAAAAACCGTGACGGAAACTCTGGAGGATGCTCTTGCAAAGACGGCAGAGGAGGAACGGCTGAAGGAGGAGAAAAAGAAGTCGGCAGAAACGCTTCTGAAGGCTGGGGAAAATCCGGCAGAGAACAGCAGGTATCAGAACGGGGTTCTTTCTGGCATTGATTTGTCTAAGACTATGACCCGGGAGGCTTACAAAAAAGAAATTGATCGGCTTCAGAAAAAGCTGGAGCTGCTTCACAGTGAGCTGTACCGGCTGAGAATTCCGGTAGTTCTGGGCTTTGAAGGCTGGGATGCAGGCGGCAAGGGAGGTGCGATCCGGCGTCTGACCAGCCATCTCGATCCCAGAGGCTACCAGGTATGTCCGACAGCAGCGCCCAATGATATCGAAAAAAAGCATCATTATCTGTGGCGTTTCTGGAATCATATGCCAAAGGCCGGCCATATTGCCATTTTTGACAGAACCTGGTATGGGCGGGTTATGGTGGAGCGGATTGAAGGCTTTTGCAGGGAAGAGGAGTGGCGGCGTGCCTATCAGGAGATCAATGAGATGGAGTCTCATCTGGTTAATGCAGGCGCGGTAGTTCTCAAATTCTGGCTGCAGATTGACAAGGATGAGCAGAAGCGCCGGTTTGAGGAACGGATGCGGATTCCGGAAAAGCAGTGGAAGATTACAGATGAGGACTGGAGAAACCGGGAAAAATGGGATCAGTATGAGCTGGCTGTCAATGAAATGCTGGTTCGAACCTCTACCACCTATGCCCCGTGGATTGTGGTAGAAGGGAACTGCAAATATTATGCCAGAGTCAAGGTTTTGCGCACAGTGGTAGAGGCTCTGGAAAAGAAAATTGCGCAGGTAAAACAGGAAAGATAGTAACTGTTCAGAAAGAAGCCGTACCGCAGAAACGGGCAAGTGCCCGCTGGGGAAGGCAGGTATGAAAACGGGAGGAGAAAACACAGATTATGAGTCGGGTTGCAGTGATAGGAGGCGGAGCAGCCGGAATGCTGGCGGCCATTGCGGCGGCAGAACACGGCCATCAGGTGCAGCTTTTTGAGAAAAACGAGAAGCTGGGGAAAAAAATATATATTACAGGAAAGGGACGGTGCAATGTTACAAACGCCTGTGATACAGAGGAGCTGTTTGCAGCGGTTGTACACAATCCCAAGTTTCTTTACAGCAGCTTTTACAGCTTTACAAACCAGGATATGATGGAGCTGGTGGAAAGAAACGGCTGCCCCCTGAAAACAGAACGGGGCGGACGGGTATTTCCTGTTTCAGATAAGTCATCGGATGTAATCCGGGCGCTGACTGTGTGTTTAAAGAATGCAGGAGTTCAGGTGAGGCTTTATGAGGAGGTAGATTCTGTAGAAACCAGAGATGGAAGGGTGTCTGGTATTCGTCTGAAAAAAACAAGAGAGATAGTTTCGGCTGATGCGGTGATTGTGGCTACGGGAGGCCTTTCCTATCCTTCTACAGGCTCTACAGGAGACGGGTACCGGTTTGCGGAAAAAACGGGACATACGGTAACCGATCTGTCTCCGGCCCTGGTTCCCTTTGAGACTGCAGAGCCAGTGGGAAGGGATTTGCAGGGACTTGCTCTGAAGAATATACAGGCAAAGATTCTGAAGGGAAAAAAGGTTCTTTATGAGGAGTTCGGGGAAATGCTGTTTACGCATTTTGGAGTCAGCGGGCCGGTGCTGCTGTCAGCCAGCAGCTACGGAGCAGCGCAGCTGAAAAAGGGGCCGCTGACGCTTTCTTTAGACTTAAAGCCAGCGCTTTCGGAGGAACAGCTGGATGCCAGAATTCTCAGGGATTTTGAGGAGCAGAAAAACAAACAGTACAAAAATTCCCTCTCCCGTCTTCTTCCGGCAAAAATGATTCCGGTGATTGTGGAAAGAAGCGGTATTGATCCCGATAAAAAAATCAATGAAATTACAAAAGAGGAGCGTCGGCGGATCGTGCAGGCTGTTAAGGATTTCAGGCTGACCTTGACGGGGCTCAGAGGCTACAAGGAAGCGATTATTACTCAGGGAGGCATTTCCGTCCGGGAAATCAATCCGTCTACCATGGAGTCAAAGCTGGTAAAGGGTCTGTATTTTGCAGGTGAGGTTCTGGATCTGGATGCGGTGACAGGCGGATACAATCTTCAGATCGCCTGGTCTACAGGACATCTGGCAGGAAGCTCTGTGGAATAACAAAGGCGCCTCAGAGGCCGTTGCCAGGGATTTCAGAGACTTACAGAATGCATCATAGACGCGAAAAAAGAGAATACATAACAGACAGCATAAAGGAGCAGATCAAGAATTATGGAGCAGAAATCATTTAATATTGCAATTGATGGTCCGGCTGGCGCCGGAAAAAGCACCATTGCCCGGCTGGCGGCAAAACGGCTGGGATTTGTCTATGTGGATACTGGTGCCATGTATCGGGCGATTGCCCTGTATTTTTTAAGAAAGGGAATTCGTCCTGAGGATGTGCAGACGATTGCCAGTCTGGTTCAGGGCGCGGAAATTACGATTCGCTATGTAGACGGAACCCAGCAGGTTATTTTAAACGGGGAGGATGTGTCAGGACAAATCCGCACAGAGGAGGTTGGAAACATGGCTTCTGCTACCAGCGCCATTCCGGCAGTGCGGGCTCATCTTCTGGAGCTTCAGAGAAACCTGGCGGCCAGCGCCAACGTAATCATGGACGGCCGTGACATTGGAACCTGCATTCTTCCGGATGCGGATGTAAAGATTTTCCTGACGGCCAGCACCTCTGTTCGTGCCATGCGCCGGTACAGAGAGCTGCAGGAAAAAGGAATGATGTGTAATCTGGAAGAAATTGAGCAGGATATTATTGAACGGGATGCCAGGGATATGAACAGGGAGACGGCTCCTCTGAAGCAGGCGGAGGATGCCATGCTTCTGGACAGCTCTGACATGACGCTTGAGCAGGTGGTGCAGGCTATTCTTGAGGCGGCCTTTTCCCGCGGACTTGCACCTGGCTCACAAAAAGCCTCTGACCATGCAGATTCCGAAGCCGGACAGACAAAGGAGGAAGTCTGATGGAAGTGATTGTTGCAAAGACAGCAGGCTTCTGTTTTGGAGTCAAGCGGGCTGTGGAACAGGTTTACGAGCAGATTGAAAAGGCAGAGCGCCCGGTTTATACCTTTGGACCCATTATTCACAACGAGCAGGTAGTGGAGGATCTGGCGCAAAAGGGCGTCCGGGTAATTGACACAGAAGAGGAACTGGAAGCGGTTCGCGATGCGATTGTGATTATCCGCTCTCATGGAGTTGGAAAGCATATTTACGATCTGCTGGAACAAAACGGCGTTACTGTGGTAGATGCCACCTGTCCTTTTGTTAAAAAAATCCACAGGATTGTCCAGGAGCAGCAGGCGGCGGGCCGGCGGGTCATCATTGTGGGGAATCCTGATCATCCGGAGGTACAGGGGATCCGGGGATGGGGAGATGAGGGCACTTTGGTGGTAGAAAACGCAGATCAAATCGAGAATTTGCCGGTTTCCACAAAGGATAAGCTGTGCGTTGTGGCCCAAACGACATTTAATTACAATAAATTTCAAGATTTAGTTGAAAAATTTGAGAAAAAGGGTTATGATATACTTGTTTTAAATACGATTTGCAATGCAACACAGGAAAGACAAGTGGAAGCTAAGCGTATTGCTTCTGAAGTGGACGCTATGATTGTAATAGGAGGCAGAAATAGCTCCAACACACAGAAACTCTACGAGATATGCCGAAAGGAATGTAAGAACACTTACTTTATCCAGACACTAGGCGATTTCAACCCTGAATGTGTGAATTCTGTGCGCAGCGTAGGTATTACAGCGGGGGCATCTACCCCCAATCAAATTATTGAGGAGGTTCATACTAATGTCAGAATTAAGTTTTGAACAAATGTTGGAGGAATCATTAAAAACCATACGTACAGGAGAGATTGTCACTGGTAAAGTAATCGATGTGAAAGATGATGAAATCGTCCTGAATATAGGTTATAAGTCTGATGGTATTATTCCGAGAAGCGAATATACCAATGATTCCAACGCAGATTTAAGAAATCTGGTACAGGTTGGCGACGAGATGGAAGCCAAGGTAGTAAAGGTAAACGACGGCGAGGGCCAGGTTGCTCTGTCCTATAAGAGACTGGCTGCCGACAAGGGCAACAAGAGACTGGAAGAGGCATTTGAGAACCATGAGGTTCTGACTGCAAAGGTTGCACAGGTTCTGGACGGCGGTTTAAGCGTTCTGGTAGACGAGGCCAGAGTATTTATTCCGGCAAGTCTGGTATCTGATACTTACGAGAAGGATCTGACCAAATACGCTGGTCAGGA
Source organism: uncultured Clostridium sp. (assembly GCA_900538475.1). Lineage (GTDB taxonomy): Bacteria > Bacillota > Clostridia > Lachnospirales > Lachnospiraceae > Brotaphodocola. The sequence goes on from UPYT01000027.1 coordinate 11,170, forward strand.
GATCGAGTTCGTAATTACTGAATTCAATCCGAAGAGAAGAAGAGTGATCGGTGACAGAAAGCAGCTGATGGTTGCTAAGAAGGCTGAGATGCAGAAAGAGCTGTTCGAGAGAATCCACGTTGGTGATACCGTAGAGGGCGTGGTAAAGAACGTAACAGACTTTGGTGCATTTATCGATCTGGGCGGAGCAGATGGACTGCTTCATATTTCTGAGATGTCCTGGGGACGCGTAGAAAACCCGAAAAAGGTATTTAAAGCTGGCGAGCAGGTACGTGCTCTGATTAAAGATATCAGCGGCGAGAAGATTGCTCTGAGCCTGAAGTTCCCGGAGGAGAATCCTTGGGTAAAGGCAGCAGATAACTATGCTGTGGGCAACGTAGTAACCGGTCGTGTTGCACGTATGACTGACTTCGGTGCATTTGTAGAGCTGGAGCCGGGTGTAGACGCTCTGCTTCATGTATCTCAGATTTCCAGAGAGCATGTTGACAAACCGGCAGACGTACTGAGCATTGGTCAGGAGATTGAGGCTAAGGTTGTTGATTTCAACGGCGAAGACCACAAGATCAGCCTGAGCATGAAGGCTCTGCAGGCAGCTCCTGAGCAGGCAGATGTTGCAGACGTTGACATTGACGCTGTAGCAGATGCAGAGTAAAACCCACAAGGTTTGAATAGGATAAGATAATAAGGATTTTTCAGGCGGGATTTTCGTAAGAAAATCCCGCCTCCTTTTGTAAGGACTGTTCTCCGATTGCGGAGCTTTATGAACACAAAAGAGAGGCGGTAAAGGAAAAAAGCTGTGTCTGATTCCGACTACCTGCGGGAACGATATCAGAACCCGGGCTAAGGCGAAAGCGGCAGCAGGCTCAGACGCAAGAATGAACGGCTGTGAGCTTCCGGTAATTATCAATTCCGGAAGCGGAAATCAGGGGATTACGGTTTCTATTCCGGTGATTGAGTATGCAAAAGAAGTGGGAACAGATGGGGAGCACCTCCTTCGGGCTCTGGCACTTTCCAATCTGACTGCAATTCATCAGAAAACAGGTATCGGCACCTTGTCTGCCTACTGCGGAGCAGTCAGCGCGGGAGCGGGGGCAGGAGCAGGAATCGCTTATCTTTGTGGGGGAACCTATGAGGAGGTTGTTCATACAGTAGTGAATGCGCTGGCGATTGTATCCGGAATTGTCTGCGACGGGGCGAAGGCATCCTGCGCGGCCAAGATTGCTTCTTCTGTGGACGCAGCGATTCTGGGCTACAATATGTATAAGCGAGGACAGGAATTCCGCCGCGGAGACGGAATTGTGATGCAGAATATCGAGGAAACGATCCGGGGAATTGGCCGACTGGGAAAAGACGGTATGAAAGAAACAAATGAAGAAATTATCAAGTTAATGGTTGGAGAATAAGCATTGACAGGGGGTATCCGTTTTTGGACGGATACCCCTTTTGTGTTATGAAAAAATCACGCAATTCTATATTGACATATAATATTATATGCTGTATAGTATTAGTAACAGGATATTATATAACATATAATATCGCCTGAGAAACAATATGAGATGAAGGATAATGCACAGAAAGGCGGGCCGGATATGATTTTTAATACAGGAGCAGCGCTTTTGGATGCCATTGTGCTGGCAGCTGTGTCCAGGGAGAAGGAAGGGACATACGGATATAAGATTACCCAGGATGTACGGGAAGCGATTGATATTTCTGAATCAACGCTGTATCCGGTGCTGAGGCGGCTGCAGAAGGAAGCGTGTTTGGAAACGTATGATATGGCCATTGATGGAAGAAACAGAAGATATTACCGGATTACGGAAAGCGGGAGACTGCAGCTGAATCTTTATCGGAGTGAATGGCATGTGTATTCTGAGAAAATATCCAGAATCCTTGAGGAGGCTAAGGTATGAGAAGAGCAGAATTTATGAAAGAGCTGGAATACCTGCTGCAGGATATTCCCGATGAGGAAAAGGAAGAGGCACTGGCTTATTATCGGGATTATCTGGAGGAAGCCGGTGATGAAAATGAAGAGCAGGTGATCCGGGAATTTGGAAGTCCGGAACGGGTTGCAGCGATTATTCGAAGCGATCTGGACGGCAATCTGGAAAACGGAGGAGAGTTTACAGAATCTGGGTATCAGGACGAGCGTTTCCGGGAACCGAATTACCAGGTTGCTAAGCGGATGGATTTGCCAGAGAAGAGTGCCTGGCAGCAGGAAGGAACTCATTGGCAGGAAGGAAGTTCCAGGCAGGAAAACAGAGGATATTCTGAAAACTGGAAGCAGCAGGACTTTAGGGACAGAATGTGGCTGAAGCGTCTTTTAAAGGTAGGACTTCTGCTGGTGATTCTGGGAGTGCTGGCTCCGATTTTACTGGGAGCAGGCGGAACCGTTCTGGGGATTTTGCTGGCAGCAGCGCTTCTTCTGGCTGGAGCTGTGGTTCTGATTGGAGTTCTTACAGTGACAGCTTGCCTGGGTGCAGCAGCTCTTCTGGTATGGGGAGCCGGTCTGATGTTTACAGAACCAGGAACAGGCATGATGGTTCTCGGAGCTGGTGTTGGAGCTCTGGGATTGGGGCTGATTGGAATTGTACTTTCTGTTCTGATTTATGGAAAATTTCTTCCCTGGTGCATTCGCGGTTTGGTTAATGGCATCAGCAGTCTGATCCATAGAGGAAAGTGGTGCGGACAGAAGGGCTGAAAAATGGAAAGGAGAGGAAGCCTTTGAAAAAATGGATGATAGGACTGGCGGCGGCTGGCGGAGTTTTCTGTCTGGCAGGAGTGGGAATGATTGCAGCTGGTGTTATGATGTATGGAACCGGGGGAAGACAGGCACCTCCCTGGCTTGTCCGGATTGAGGAGGATTTTTCAGCTGTTTCGGAGGAGCTGGAGGAAATTCCTGAGTGTCCGATGGAAATTGCCGCAGGAGATACCGGATCTGGGGACAAGTCAGAAGGTGCAGGCACTGCAGGAACCGCAGGCGCAAATGAGAACGCAGGGAATTCGGAAAGTGTCAAAACAGAGAGTTCGATTCCGAATGGTCAGATTTATGAAAATGTAAGGAGCCTGGAGCTGGAAACTGTGAGCGAACAGGTGCAGATAGTGGAAACTGAGGACCTGGAAGAAGGGCAGATTCAGGTGGTTCAGAGTGGAGATGGAGCAGATTATCGCGTTTATCAGGAAGGAAGAGAATTAAAAATTCGCCTGCCGCGAAATATTAGCAGAAATACCGCAGGGAACCTCAAAATGAAAGCGCTGGTGATTTCCATTCCCGTTTCCTATGAATTTGATCAGATAGAGCTTGAACATGTGGCAGGAAGCCTTTATGCAGAAAGACTTTTTGCCAGAGAGCTTTCTGTGGAGATGATTTCTGGAACAGCAGATATTGCCGGAGGCAGTGTGAAGGAACTGGAGATTGAGTGTATATCCGGAAGCTGCCGATGCATGGCAGCTGCAGAATACAGCGCTTCGGTGGAAAATATTTCCGGAGATACCAGTATTTGTCTGGCAGGAGCAGAGGATGATTTTGATTATGAAATTGAGGCTGGAGGCGGCAGTATTTATTTTAATGGGGAAGAGCAGAGGGCTTTTGAGAACAGCTGGAAGGAGAGCCATTTGAACTATCATACTGGCCGGGAGGTGGAGCTTAGCTGCGCCAGTGGAACAATTACGGTAGAATATGAGTGACTGTTCAGGAGGGCATCTTCTCGTCCGGCAAAGCCGGACAAGAAGCATCGGAGACAGTTACCAAAAAATAACAGAAATCAGGAGGAAAAGACATGGATATGAACAGAAAGCTGTATCGCTCAAATACAAACCGTATGATTTGCGGTGTATGCGGAGGAATTGGAGAATACTTAAATGTGGATCCTACGCTGGTTCGGTTGATCTGGGCCCTTGTGGCCTGCTCCGGAGCAGGCGTTGTGGCATATTTGCTGGCGGCAGTTATTATCCCCCAGGATCCGGGAAGCAGCTATTAAAGAAAACAGATATCAGCTTGGTGCAGAAAATGTTTTAAATCGGTAAAAACCGTATGAAATCAGAACATACAGGGCATACTCTTAGAAAATCATAAGGAGGATGCCCTGTTTTATGTCTAAGAATAAGAATAAACAACCATTTGACTGGAAAAATATGACACCGGAGGAAAAACTGAAATTTGAGATTGCAGAGGAGCTGGGCCTGAAGGATCGGGTTTTAGAGGGAGGCTGGAAATGTCTGACCTCTAAGGAAAGCGGGCGAATTGGAGGACTGATTGCCAGAAGGAAGCGGGAGTGGAAGCATTTGTCAGAGCAGGAACGTTCGGAGGAGCATTTGAAAAAAGAGAATGGTTAAGGGAAGCTGCGGGAGATGACTGGTACTTGTCAAATGCTCTGAAATTTTTTATAATGGGAAACGAATGAAAAACGAAGGGCTGCAGCAGGGAAAAGAAAACAGAATAGGAAACAAAACGATGGAAGAAAAGAAGTTAAGAACCGGATATACAACCGGAACCTGTGCGGCGGCTGCGGCAAAGGCAGCAGCCGTTTTTCTTTTGACAGGGAGAATAGCTGAGGAAGTTGAGGTGGAGCTTCCAGGCGGTACATTCTGCAGGCAGAGACTGGAGGTTCTAGGCGGAGGTGTTTTGCAGGCTGAAGGTGTGGAGCTTTCGGGGATTCCGGGAGCAGGCGTTTCGGAAAATCTGGCTCCGGGATGGGACAGCAAACGGCAGGTCAGCGGTTGGTTTGGCGTAAAAAAGGATGCGGGAGATGACCCAGATGTGACCCATGGCGCAGTGATCTACGCCCAGGCAGAACGTCTGGAGCAGAGAAAATGTCCGGAACGCTGCTATGAGCTGGATGAGTTTCCGGGAATATATGTAACCGGGGGACCGGGAGTCGGATTGGCAACAAGATCGGGGCTTTCCTGTCCTCCTGGATATTATGCCATCAATCCGGGGCCTCGCAGAATGATTCTGTCGGAAACAGCCCATGTATGTGCTGAGGCCGGGGAGACAGGGCCGATTTTAATTCGGATTGCGGTTCCGGAAGGAATTGGGCTGTCGGAAAAGACCTTTAATCCCAGACTGGGGATTGAGGGAGGGATTTCGATTCTTGGAACCACCGGAATTGTTAAGCCGATGAGCGAGGAAGCTTTAAAGGAAACCATTCGTCTGGATATACATATGCAGTCAGCAGCAGGAAACCAGGTGATTTTAATGGCTCCTGGCAATTACGGTGAAAAATTTTTTGAAACAGAAATGGGAATTTCTCCAGGAAAAGCTGTGCTTTGCAGCAACTATGTAAAGGCTGCGGTACAGATGCTTCAGGAGGAGGGCGTAAAAAAGGTTTTATTTGCCAGTCACGCGGGAAAGCTGGTAAAGGTATCTGCCGGTATGGAAAATACCCATTCCAGGTTTGGCGATGGCCGGATGGAACAGATGGAATGTTTGACACGGAGGGTGTACGGAGAGGAAATTCCTGATCGGGAAGGACTGTGCAGCCGTGTGCGGGAGTGTAATACAACAGATGAGGCGCTGAAATATCTTTTGGAAAAGGGGTTGGCTTCTCAGGTGCTGGAGGAAATGGCACAGGAGGCGCGCAGAGTTATGGAAGGCTGGAGCCGGGAGCTGGGCGGAGATTTGGAGGTGGCAGTGGCTGCTTTTTCTTCTGCCTGCGGGCTTACGAAATCGACAGAAAACGCAGCAGACTGTCTGAACCAGTGGAGACAGCAGGAAGGAACACAGCAATGAAGCTTGCAGTAATCAGTTTTACAAAAGCAGGAAGCGATGTATGCAGACATTTGACGGAGGAATTTCTCAGACGTGGAGAGGAATGCAGGGGCTATGTACCAGAAAAATATATAGAGGAGGGGTCAGGCCAGGACTTTATTTTTTCAGTGACGGAGCCAGTTGGAGATTGGACGGAAAAACAGTTTGCTTGGGCAGACGGACTGATCTACATAGGCGCTGCAGGAATTGCAGTGCGTTCCATTGCTCCATACCTGAAGGATAAGATGACAGATCCAGCTGTAGTGGTGGTAGATGATCAGGCTACATATGCCATTTCCCTGCTTTCCGGACATGTGGGAGGGGCAAATGCTTTGACAGAGATAACTGCCCAGATTGTGGGAGCGGTCCCGGTTATTACAACTGCTTCGGATATCAGAGGGCTGACTGCGATTGATGTCTGGGCCAGCAGCCGGGGACTCTTGATTTCTGACAGAATTCTTGCAAAGGAAACGGCAGCAGCCCTGGTCAATGGAGAACAGGTCGGTTTTTTCAGCGATTATCCTTTGGAGGATGGGGTGCCGGAAGGGTATCTTTCTAACAAAATATGCCGAAGAAATGTATGGATAACCTGTCGCTCTGCGGAAAATATTCCAGATCAGGAGGGGGCTTTGCCGGAAAACTGCAGCTTTTTAAGGTTGATTCCACGCTTTCTGTCTGTGGGAATTGGATGCAGAAAATATATATCTGAGGAAAATGTGGAGAAGGCGGTTTTTCAGGCCTTTGAACGGGCGCGCCTGGATATTCGGGCAGCAGGAATTTTGGCCAGCATTGATTTGAAGAAGGGGGAGGAAGGTATCCTGAAATTTGCAGAAAAGCAGTCTTTTCCATTTGTTACATTTTCTGCAGAGGAGCTGGAGGCTGTTAGCGGAAGCTTTACAGAATCAGAATTTGTCCGCAAAACAGCGGGAATCGGAAATGTCTGCGAACGGTCGGCTGTTCTGGCGGCCGGGGGCAGAGGAAGGCTGTGGATGAGAAAACAGTGTCTGGATGGGGTTACAGTAGCGATTGCAGAGGAAAGAAAAACAATAGGAGCAGAGCAGAAATGGAGCAGATAAAAAGCAGAGTGCTGATACTGGGAGGAACGTCAGAGGGGCGGGAGCTGTCCCGGTTTGCCCATGATATCGGACTTTCGGCAACTGTCAGCGTGGTATCTGGATACGGAGAGGAGCTTTTAGAGGAAACCAGATATGTAAAGGTTCATCAGGGAGCCCTTGATCGGGAAGAAATGGAACGCTTTTTTGAATGGATGAAGCCGGAGCTGGTATTGGATGCGACGCACCCTTATGCACGACAGGTTACAGAGCAGGCATCAGAGCTGTGCGGGAAGATGAAAATTCCCTACAGTCGGGTCCTTCGGGCTTCCCGGAACCGGAATGGGAAAGGGATTTTTCATGCCGAGGGGGCAGAACAGGCAGCAGAGATTTTAAAGCAGGATTCCCGCCCGGTGCTTTTGACCACAGGGAGTAAGGAGCTGGGAGTATTTGCGGAGGCGGAGTATTTAAAGGGAAGGCTGTTTGCGCGGGTTTTGCCGGACAGCCGGGTGATAAAAAGCTGTGAAGAAATGGGAATTCGGGGACCGGCTCTGATTGCCATGCAGGGGCCTTTTTCTGTGGAAATGAATCGGGCCATGCTGCGAAGCACGAAAGCTGGCTGGCTGGTAACAAAGGAATCAGGAAGCCGGGGGGGATTTGAAGAGAAGCTGCAGGCAGCAGAAGAATGCGGAGTATCCGTTATTATTTTGGACAGACCTGTTCAGGAGAATGGAATTTCTTTGGAGGAGGCCAGGGCGCAGATGCAAATTATGGCTGGAAAGACAGCACACGCAGCTGGAGAACCTTCAGAACAAATGGTTCATTTGACAGAGCAGGAGTTTTTTGGGAAGAAAGAGCTTTATCTTATCGGCATGGGAATGGGCGGTGCAGGACAGTTGACCCTGGAGGCAAAAAAGGCACTGGAGAGCTGTCAGCTTCTGTTTGGAGCGCCGCGGATGCTGAGGGATGTTGCTTCTCTGGCGCCAGAGGCAGAAAAGGTTCCGCTTTATCTGGCAGAGGATATCAGAAACTGGATGAAAAGCCACAGGAGAGAGAAAGAGAGCTTTCGCGCTGCTGTAGTTTATTCCGGAGACACGGGATTTTACAGTGGAAGCAGGCAACTTCTGGAGCTTTGGAAGAAGGAGAAAGCCGCGTGGCAGGTTACGGTTTATCCTGGAATTTCCTCTGTCTCTGCCCTTTGTGCAGAGCTGAAAACCTCCTGGGAGGATCTTTATCTGACCAGCGCCCATGGAAGAGACTGTGATCCGGCAGCCCTGCTGGAAAAGCATAAACGTGTATTTTTGCTGCTGGGAGGAAAGGAAACCCTGGCAGGACTTTGCAGGCGTCTTACAGAGTCTGGCTGGGGCCATGCCGGAGTCAGAGCAGGAATCTGTCTGGGCTATGAAAATCAGCAGCTTCTCCAAGATCGTGCAGACAGACTGCTTCACGTACAGGCAGAGGGGCTGGTATCTGTGATATTGGAAAAAGAATGGAGTGACACTACATATGAAGGATGAGGCATTTATCCGCGGGGCAATTCCCATGACAAAAAGCGAGGTGCGGGCAGTTTCTGTTTCCAGGCTGGAGCTGAAGCCGGAGGATATTCTGTATGATGTAGGAGCAGGAACAGGCTCTGTATCTGTGGAGGCAGCCCTTTTGATTCCCAGAGGCAGAGTATATGCCTTTGAGCAGAAGGAGGAGGGCTGCAGTCTGATACAGGTCAATGCACAGCGGCATGGGGTGAAAAATATAACGGTAGTTCAGGGAAAGGCTCCGGATACCTGGGAGGGGCTTCCGGCGCCGGACTGTATTTTTATCGGAGGGAGCGGCGGGAAAATGACGGAGGTTCTGGAACGGGCCTTTGCTCTGAATCCTTCTGTCCGTGTGGTAGTCAATGTTATTGCTTTGGAAAGTCTCCATCAGATCATGGAATATTGCAGGGCGAAAGAAGTCGAGCCGGAGGTATCCTGTATTCAGGTGTCAAGAGCCTGTGTCAGAGGACGGTATCATATGATGGAAGGTCAGAATCCCGTGTATGTGATTTCTTTTGGAGGTTTGCAGAAGGAAGTGAAAAAAGAGGAAGAGGAAAACGTGGCTGAAAAAAGGCAGATTCCCCGTATTCTGATTGCCTCACCGGCCAGCGGAAGCGGAAAAACGGTGATTACGGCAGGGCTTCTTTCGCTGCTGAAAAAGCGCGGCATCGCCTGCGCTTCTTTCAAATGTGGACCAGATTATATTGATCCCATGTTTCACCGGCAGGTTTTGGGAATTCCATGCTGCAATTTGGACAGATTTTTCCTGGACAGAGAACAGGTCAGGAATCTGTTTCTGGAAAAAACAAAAGAGGCAGAGCTTGCAGTGACAGAGGGCGCTATGGGATATTATGACGGAATAGGAGGAACGACATTTCAGGCCAGCGCCTGGGAAATTGCGGATATTACGGAGACTCCGGTGATTCTGGTTGTAGATGGAAAGGGAAGCAGCCTGTCTGTGGCAGCCCAGATTCACGGTTTTTTGACCTTTCGTCCGGACAGCCGGATTGAGGGCGTTATTTTAAACAGAACTTCTCCGGAAATGGTGAAGCGGCTGAAGCCGCAGCTGGAGGCTTTGGGGATTTCCTGTATCGGCGCGGTTCCTGTCTGTGAGGAAGCAAAGCTGGAAAGCCGTCATCTGGGACTTACAATTCCTCAGGAGCAGGAAGCTCTCAGGGAACGGCTGGAGGCGCTGGGAGACAGGCTGGAGGAGTGGCTGGATATTTCGGAAATTCTGCGGATAGCCAAAGGCGCGCAGGCGCTTGTGGATGCAGCGAAAGAGAAGAAGGCTCCGGGTACAGTCCAGGAAATTCAGGCAAAGCCTCTGAGGCGAATGGGAGTTGCCCTTGATGAAGCTTTTTGCTTTTACTATGAGGAAAATCTAGAGTTTCTTCAGGAACATGGATGGGAGCTGGTTTTCTTCAGTCCGCTGCGGGATCAGCACCTTCCCCCGGCACTGGACGGAATTTTGCTGGGAGGAGGATATCCGGAGGTTTATGCAGGGCAGTTAAGTGCCAATGTGTCCCTGCGGACAGAGATTGCACAGGCGGCAGCGTCTGGTGTGAAAATTCTGGCGGAGTGCGGCGGATTTTTGTATCTTCACCAGAAGCTGGAGGGAATGGATCAAAAATTCTATCCCATGACTGGTGTGCTGGAAGGAGAGGGCTTCCGGAGAGAGCGTATGACCAGATTTGGATATATTTCTCTGGAGGACAGGGAAAACGGAACAGTGACCGGAACGTCAGGAAGCATCCGGGGACATGAATTCCATTATTGGGACAGCACGAATACGGGAAGGGCCATGTATGCCAGAAAGCCAGCTTCCCAGAGAGGCTGGGACTGTATGATTCGGACCGAAACCATACTGGCAGGCTTTCCCCACCTGTATTACCGCTCTGCTCCGGAATGGATCCTGCAGTTTCTGAACAGGGAGGATGACCGATGATGCATTTGATTACCGGCGGAAGCGCCAGTGGAAAGTCAGCTTATGCAGAGAAAATGGCAGTGGGGGCCGGAGAAAAATCAAGATATTACCTGGCAACCATGAAGCCCTGGGGAAAGGAAGGACAGGAGCGGGTGGAGAAACACCGGAATATGCGGGCGGGAAGGGGATTTACAACCGTAGAATGTTATACTTGCATAGAACAGGCGGCCCTGTCCTTTGGAGAAGAGCAGCCTGAGAATCGAGTGATTCTTCTGGAATGTATGTCCAACCTGGCGGCGAATGAACAGTTTGAAGAAGGTGGCAGCGACCAGGAAATTCTTACCCGCATGAAGCGAGGAATCCGAAGCTTGCAAAAACAGGCGGAAACCCTTATCATAGTAACCAATGAAGTGTTTTCCGACGGGGTGTCTTATGAACCGGAGACAGTCCGTTATCTTCGGCTGATGGGAGAAATCAATGCTTTTTTGGCCCGGGAAGCCGATTGGGTAACGGAAGTTGTGTTTGGGATTCCTGTTGTATGGAAGTCGGGACAGAGGGAAAATGAAAACGAGGAATGAGACAGATATGAATGAGCAGAGAGAAAATGGGAAAATAGGTGGTCTGGCAGAAAGCCTTGTGATTGCATTTTCCATGTATTCCAGAATTCCCATGCCTATGGTTGCATGGACGGAAAAGGGAATGAAATATGCACTCTGCTTTTTTCCTGCAGTGGGGATCGCAGTTGGGGCTGCAGTGGCGGCATTTTGGCAGTTGTCCCGCCTTCTGGGACTGGGGGATTTGTCCCGCCTTTGCGTGGAAACTGCTCTGCCTCTTCTGATTACCGGAGGAATTCACATGGACGGATTTCTGGATACGGTAGATGCAAGAAGCTCCCATCAGAGCAGGGAGAGAAAGCTGGAAATTTTAAAGGATCCTCATGCAGGAGCATTTGCCATTGCAGGATGCGGCGTCTACCTGCTTTTTTATGCGGCCGCTTTTTCGGAGCTGAGTCCAGAGGCATTTCCCGGTATAGCAGGTGTTTTTGTAATGTCACGAGCATTAAGTGGTTACTCCGTTGTGACATTTCCAAAAGCAAAAAAAGACGGGCTTGTTACTGCCTTTGCAAAGGGCGCCAGCCAGGCGCCTGCAGCTGTTTCTGGAATTTTGCTGTGCTGGCTTGTAGGTGGTTTTTTCTGGATTTTGCTTACTGGCGGACTTGTTATGGCTCTGGCAGCAGGGGCAGGGGCGGCAGCGGCATTCCTTTGGTATCGCCGCATGGCTCTTTGGGAATTTGGCGGAATTACAGGGGATCTGGCAGGATATTTTCTTCAAATGGCGGAGCTTTTTATGATAGGAGCAGCGGCACTTGCTGGATAACATGAGAAAAGGCAGGAGCAGAGAGATGATTTTGATTATTGGAGGCAGTTTTCAGGGCAAAGAGGAATTTGCAAAAAAACTGATCGGACAGCAAAAGGGCGGAGAGGAAAACTGGGAGCAGCTGGTGTGCCGCGGAGATGAGCCCTGGCAGAAGGCGCTGGAAAAACCGTGTTTGGTGAATTTTCATGGTTTTATCCGTCAGCTGAAGGAAACAGAGGAGGCAGAGAAGTTTCTTTGTCAGGTACTGAAGTCAGAACCATTGCTGATTACCATGGATGAGGTTGGATGCGGGATTGTTCCGCTGAAAAAGGAAGAACGGGATTACAGAGAGGCTGTGGGACGGGCAGGACAGAAGCTGGCGGCAGCAGCCCGGGAGGTCTGGAGAGTTCAGTGTGGTATTCCTGTCAGAATCAAGGAATAAGAAGTGGAGATGAAAAATGGAACATATCTGGGCCCTGTGGGGCGGATTCGTACTGGATTTTTTGATTGGAGATCCTCAGGACTGGTGGCATCCGGTGAGAAGCATTGGGTGGCTGATTGGGGCGCTGGAAAAACAGCTTCGGCGGATTTTTCCGCGGACGAAGCAGGGGGAGCTGGCAGCAGGAGCAGCTTTGGTGTTTTTTACAGCAGGGATCTCTACGGGCGTGGCTGCCCTGATTTTGTGGGCGGCAGGGCGGATTCATCCGCTGCTGCGCTTTCTGGTTATGTGTGTCATGTGCGGACAGCTTCTGGCTGCCCGTTCCCTGGAAAAAGAAAGCGGAAAGGTGAGGCTTTTTCTGGAGCAGGGAGATACCGAAGGGGCCAGACAGGCTGTTTCCATGATAGTGGGGCGTGATACAAAACGACTGACAGAAGAGGGAATTGCCAAAGCAGCAGTAGAAACTGTGGCAGAAAACGCTTCAGACGGAGTGATAGCGCCGCTTTTGTGGATGCTAGTATTGGGACCGCTGGGAGGCTTTTTTTATAAGGCAGTGAATACTATGGATTCTATGGTTGGCTATAAAAATGACCGTTACCTGTATTTTGGAAGAGCGGCTGCTTATACCGATGATGCAGTGAACTGGATACCAGCCAGACTGACTGCTTTTTTCTTCGTCCTGGCAGCCTGGATGCTTCCTGGTATGGATGGGAAAGAGGCCTGGAGGATCTGGAGACGGGATCGGCGGTGTCATAAAAGTCCCAATTCTGCACAGCCGGAGGCAGCCTGCGCCGGCGCTTTGGGGGTACAGCTGGCTGGAGATGCCTGGTATTTTGGGGTGCTTCATAAAAAGCCTGTGATTGGAGATGCAAAACGTCCGGTTGTGGCAGAGGATATCCGGCGGGCTTCCCGTCTTATGTATACAGCATCTGCGTCAGCTTTGGCAGCAGGTACGGCAGCAGCAGTTTTTCTGGCCTTTCTGTAGAAGCTTGTGGAAAGAATGTGTGTCCGCTGTAAGCGGGCAAGAAGATGCATGGCTGAACGGTTACAGAATTTTGCCGCAGGAGATTAATATGCTGGAGGAAATCATGACATCAGAATACAACATAAAATCAGCTCTTCGGGAATCGCCGGCTGGAGGACACGGCGGTGATATTTACCGGAATTCCGTAGACTGTGATTTTTCTATAAATTTAAATCCTCTGGGAATGCCGGATGCAGTAAGAGAGGCATTGAAAAAAAGCATGGAGCGATGGGAGCGGTATCCGGATCCTTTGTGTCAGCAGCTGACAGAGGCCATTGCACAGAAATACCAGATTCGAGCGGAAACGATCCTCTGTGGAAATGGGGCGGCGGATCTGATTTTTCAGGCAGTATTGGCAGAGCGGCCGAGAAGGGCCCTGGTGCTTTCCCCGTCCTTTTCTGAATATGAACAGGCTTTGCGAGCATTTGACTGTCAGATTTGTGTATTTCCGTTGAAGCCGGAGGACGGGTTTGTTCCAGATATGGACAGGCTGACAGAGGCGGTGGCGGACGTTTCCGGAAAAAAAGTAGATATGGTGTTTTTCTGCAACCCCAACAACCCGTCAGGTATTGCAGTGAAAAGAGAACAGGTAGAAAAGCTGGCGGCCTTCTGTCTGAGGCACCAGGTCAGACTGATACTGGATGAGTGCTTCTGTGAATTCCTGGAGAGTCCCCGGCAGATTACCATGATGGGGCTGACAGAGGATTATCCAAACCTGGTAATTCTCCGGGCATTTACAAAAACCTATTCTATGGCCGGACTTCGATTGGGCTTTGCCGTCTGTTCAGATGAGAGGCTTTTGAAAACCATGGCAGCTCTGCGGCAGCCCTGGAGTGTGTCTCTTCCCGCTCAGGAGGCAGGTGTGGCGGCCCTTTCGGTTCCTGAGACTTATCTAGAGAAAACCAGGAGGCTTCTAAGGGAGGAACGGCTGTTTTTAAAAAAGGGGCTGGAGAAGCTGGGGTATCGGGTATTTGATTCCATGGCAAATTTTCTGCTGTTTTACGATCCGCAGGAGGATGTCCGCAGTCTCTGGGAATTTTGCAGATATCAGAAAATTCTTATTCGTGACTGCCGGAATTTTTCCGGACTTGGTCCCGGATATTATAGAATCTGCATTCGCAGCAGGGAAGAAAACAGCCGTCTTTTAAGGGTTTTGGGAGAGCTGGAGAAGTATGGGCAGATGGGCTGAAAAAGCCGGAAGGGAGAAGGATGTCTATGAATTTATATCGAATTATCCTGGTAGATGATGAGGAAGAGGTACGCAAGGGTATTATCCGTAAAATTGACTGGGAAGCTCTGGGTTTTCAGGTAGTGGGCGATGCAGAAAACGGGCAGGATGCTCTGGAAAAAATTGAACAGCTGGAGCCAGATGTGGTAATGACAGATATTCGGATGCCTTATATGGACGGTTTAACGCTGACCTCCTGGATCCGGCAGAAATATCCTTCTGTAAAGGTTTTGATTTTTTCCGGATTTGATGATTTTGAGTATGCGCAGAAGGCAATTAAGCTGAATGTAACAGAGTATATTTTAAAGCCGGTGAATGTGGAGGAGCTGACCCGGATTTTAAACAGAGTCAGGGAGAATCTGGATCAGGAAATTGAACAAAGGCGAGATGTAGATCGGCTGCGGGAAAGTTATTTAAGCAGTCTTCCCATACTCAGAGAGCTGTTTTTAAACGATATGGTAAGGGGCAATATGCCGGCAGAGAATATCAGGCAAAAGCTGGAGGAGTATAAAATTGATATTTTAGGGGCAGAAAAATGGCTGACTGCGGTAATTAATGTAGAGAACGAAGCATCAGAGGAAACGGGGCTGACGCTTCATCAGGAAAAAGAACTGATTCCTATTTCTGTAAAGAGTCTTCTGGAAGATAATCTGAAGGATTACTGCCGGTTTATGGCATTTAACTCAGCAGTGGGAGTTACGCTGATTGCAGCAGTTGATGGAGAGAGAAAGCAGACCTCTCTGATTGATCTTCTGGGGGATATCTGCAAGGAAATCAAGAGAATACTGCAGGTTACGGTTACGATTGGAATTGGATATTTCAGCAGAGAGCTGGAACAGCTTCCGGCTGCTTACCAGTCAGCAGTTGACGCACTGGGGTATCGGGAAATCGTGGGAACCGGGAAAACCATTTACATCAATGATATGGAGCCGGTCAGCCGCGGGAAGCTGCAGCTGGAAACCCGGGATGAGGCTGATTTGATTGCAGTAGTGAAATTTGGAACCCGGGAAAAAATTGAAGCGGCAGCCAAAAACTTTGCTGCCCGTATGGAAGGGGCAAGGGTGCATATGCGCCAGCTGCAGGTATATCAGATGTCGATTATTAACTGTCTGATCCGTCTGATGCAGCAGCAGGATTTGGAGCTTGGCGCCATGTTTGGAACAGATGAAATGTACGGAAAGGTTATTTATGGAAACATGAAGCCAGAGGAATTTGCATCTGTGATTACGGAAGTAGGATGCCGGATGAATGAGGCCATGAACCGGGAGCGGGATAAGACGGCCAAGAAGGTGATTCTGGAAGCAAAGCAGTATATTCTGGATCATTATCAGGATCCGGAGCTTTCGGTAGATGTTATGTGCCGCCAGCTGCACATGAGCCCGGCTTATTTTTCCACAGTATTTAAACGGGAGACAGGTCAGACTTATATTGCCTATCTGACAGAGGTGCGTCTGGATAAGGCGGTGGAGCTGTTAAATACCACAGATGATAAGACCTATGTGATCGCCCAGAAGGTGGGGTATCAGGAACAGAATTATTTCAGCTATGTTTTCAAAAAAAGGTTTGGCATATCTCCCACCAAGTTCAGGGGAAGCCAGCATTAGACTGGCCCAAAGCGGCGATTCGGGAGAAGAAAAGGGGGAACTATGGAGCAGCCACAGAAGAAAGAGTTTTTCTCCAGAGGGAGTATCCGGTACACCATATTTGTATATTTCACAGTCAGCGCTCTGGTGATTATTCTTCTTACCGGTATGTCCCTGTATGTCCGTCTTTCCGGACAGCTGAAGGAAACGGTCAGAAATGAAAACCAGGTGCTTTTAAGCCAGGTAAATCGTTCCGTGGATGCATATCTGAGGACAATTATGAAGCTGTCAGATTCCCTGTATTATGGGGTGATTAAAAATGCAGATCTGTCTTCAGGAACAGTCAGCAGTGAGCTTACTCTTTTGTACGATAACAATAAGGATGAGATTTCCAATATTGCCCTTCTTTCAAAAGAAGGAAAACTGATTGAGGCTGTGCCGGCGGCGAGACTGAAAAACGATATCGATGTGACACAGGAGCAGTGGTTTTCGGCAACCCTGGATCGGCCGGACAACATGCATTTTACCAAGCCTCATGTCCAGTATATTTTTGACAATAATGAAAAACAGTATCGTTGGGTGATTTCTCTGACAAGAGCGGTGGAGATTACAGACGGCACTTCCACGGAGCAGGGGGTTTTGCTGATTGACATTACCTATGCCAGCTTAAAGCAGCTGCTGGATAATGTTACCCTGGGAAACGAGGGGTATCTGTATATGGTCGGCAGTAACGGACAGTTGATTTATCATCCGAAAATGCAGCTGATTGATGCCGGACTGGCAGAGGAAAATCTGAAGCAGGCAGCCGTATACCGGGACGGAAGCTACCGGGAGGAATACCAGGGAGAGGTTCGTGAGATTACAGTGAAATCTGTAGGCTACACAGGCTGGAAGCTGATTGGCGTTACGCCGGAGCGGGGGTTTTCTTTAAATAATTTAAAAACAAATCTGTTTGTGGTTTTTGTAAGCGCCTTTTTCCTGTTTATTCTTGCCCTGATTAATGCCTATATTTCTAACAGGATCACAATTCCGATTCAAAAGCTGGAGGAATCAGTGGGAGAGCTGGAGGCAGGAAAACTGGATACCCAAATTTACATAGGCGGTTCCTATGAGATTCAGCATCTGGGGCGCTCTATTGGTGACATGGCTGCGCGGATTCAAAAACTCATGGATGATATTGTAGCAGAACATGAATCAAAGCGGAAGAGCGAATTTGACACGCTCCAGTCACAGATTAACCCGCATTTTCTCTATAACACACTGGATATTATCGTCTGGATGATTGAAAATGAACAGAAGGCTGAGGCAGTCAAAATCGTTACGGCTCTGGCCCGCTTTTTCCGCATCAGCTTAAGCCAGGGAAAAAGTATTATTACAGTCCGGGATGAACTGGAGCATGTTCGAAATTATCTGATGATTCAGCAGATGCGGTTTAAAAACAAGTTTGAATATAAAATCGACGCAGATCCGGAATCTCTGGATTTGGCCAGTCTGAAGTTAATGCTGCAGCCTCTGGTGGAAAATGCCATTTACCATGGAATGGAATTTATGGATGGAGATGGTGAGATTCTGATACAGGCCCGTCTGAAAGATGGGGAACTGTGGTTTACGATCCAGGATAATGGACTGGGAATGCCTCTGGAGCAGGCTGAGTCTCTTTTAAGCCACGGGGCGCCAGTTCACAGCAGTGCAGGAAGGGGTTCTGGAATCGGCGTGAAAAATGTTAATGAGCGAATCCGGCTGTATTTTGGAAAAGAATATGGTTTGTCCATTTTTTCAGAGCCGGATGAGGGAACGACTATTCACATTCATCTTCCGGCAGTACCTTATGAGGAGATTCTGAAAAAGGAGCGGCAATGAATACAAAAAAAGGAAAAATAGTATGGTTTCTTTATGTAGTCCTGCTGGTTTTTCTGTTTCTGGCATCTTCTACAGATCTGATTATTAAAGAAAAGAAAAACGAAATTTTTCCAATTTCCGTTGTGATAGAGGATACGGATGATGCGGACTATGTAAACTTCAGAAAGGGCATGGAGCTGGCAGCATCGGAGCTGAATGCTGACGTGAGCTTTATTACACTTTATGATAAAAATGATCTGGAGCAGCAGCGGGCTTTAATGGAACGGGAGCAGCAGGACAGTGCAGGAGCTCTGATTGTATCGCCAGTTAATGAAGAAAAAATGGAGAAAGACATTTCAGGAAGCCGCCTGAATATCCCTGTTGTTCTTCTGAACACCCGGCTGGAGACTTCCTCTGCGGCCTGTGTGGCAGCGCCGGATTATGTGGAAATGGGACGGCGTCTGGCAGAACAGATTGCAGCCTCCCATGAACGGCGGATTCCGGTTTGTCTTGTGGGAGAGGCAAGCAGAACGATTGCCTCTGTAAAATTTGAAGAGGGGATTCGAGAGGTTCTGGAAGATCTTGGGCAGGAGGTACTTTTATATGAAAAGTCGGAGGAGGAGAATTACCAGGCTTTGTTGGGGCGGGTATTTCAGATGAAATGGCAGAGTCTTGTTTTTGTGGCTTTGGACCAGGAGAGCCTTACAGGTCTGGCCAGAATTTTTGAAGACAGTATCCGTCTTCAGGCATATGCAGATGGCCTGTACGGAAGGGGAACCAGTCTGGCAGTTTTAAACGCGCTGGATCGGGGAACCATTGATGGGCTTTGTGTAACAGACGATTTTGGAATCGGCTATCAAAGTGTGGCAAGCGCAGTGGAGGCAGCAAGAAGCGGACGGTGCAGAATCAAAATTTGCCCCCAGGAGAGCTACTACATTGAACGGAAGGATCTGAGGACGGAGGAATTTGAAAAAATGCTGTACCCGATTGAGTAGAAGGGAAAAGGAGAAGTGGGGTTATGACAGGAAAAAAGGGGCTGTTTGCATTATGTCTGGCACTTTGCTGTGGGATTTTTGTCAGCGGATGTCAAGTAGGAAAGACGGAGGAAAAAAAGAATTCTATCCGCATCGGAGTCAGTCTGTATCGGGGCGATGATACCTTTATTAATAATATCCGGAGCGAACTGGAAAAGCAGGCCAAAAGCTATGAACAGCAGACAGGAATCCGGGTTACCTTAGATATTGAGGATGCTAAGGGAAATCAGAATACTCAGAACAATCAGGTAGAGCGCTTTATTTCCTTGGGCTGCGATGTGCTTTGTATCAATCCTGTAGACAGAACCAATGCAACGGTAATGATTGATAAGGCGATGACGGCTCAGGTTCCCGTTGTATTTTTCAACCGTCAGCCGGTGGAAGAGGATATGGATCGATGGGATCAGCTGTATTATATTGGCGTGGAGGCAAAGGAATCAGCTGTGATCCAGGGAACCATTTTGGTGGATCATTATAAAAAGAATCCCGAACTTCTCGATCAAAATGGAGACGGTGTTGTCAGTTATGTGCTTTTAGAGGGAGAAAGCAGTCACCAGGATGCGGTGATTCGGACGGAGTGGGCGATCCGGACTCTGAAGGAGAACGGAGTTCCGGTGGAGAAGCTGACCGGCGGAATTGCCAACTGGGAGAGAAGTCAGGCTTCTGCCTTGATGGAGCAGTGGCTGGAGGCTTACCCGGAGCAGATTGAACTGGTAATCAGCAATAACGATGATATGGCTCTGGGGGCGATTGATGCCATGGAGCGGATTGGAGCTGAAAATATTCAGGTGGTAGGAATTGACGGTACGGTTCCAGGAATTGAGGCAGTAGAAAATGGGAAAATGCTGGGAACGGTTTCCAGCGACAAAGAACGATTTGCCTGGGCGATGTTTTCTATTGCGGCAGATAAGGCGATGGGGCAGCCTGTGCGGGAGGAATTAAAGCTGGAACAGGGAAAATATTATCGATGTCCCCAGAAAATTATCGAAAATAGATATGAAAATTAGAAAAAACGAAAAAAATTTATAATACTGTGAAGAAAAATTATAGAAAATATTACAAAAAAGAGTTATAATACATATGTCGGTGAGATAAAATGACGAAAGCCGACAGATTACGCGAAACAAATCACGCGAATGTAAAGGGAGGTAATTACAATGAGATTAACAAGAAAAGTTATGGCATTGGCAATGGCGTCTACAATGGCAGTGTCCCTGACCGCATGCGGCGGCGGCAAGGCAGCTGAGACTACTGCAGCACCGGCAGCAGCTGAGACGACTGCAGCAGCAACTGAGGCAGCAAAAGAAGCCGAGACTACTGCAGCTGCAGCAGAGGAGAGTGTTGCAGCCGGTGGAAACATTGGTGTCTGCATTTACAAATTTGATGACGCTTTCATGACTACATACCGGAATGCTCTGCAGGAGATTCTGGAAGGTAAGGGTTATACTGTAACTTTCATGGATGGTAAGAATGACCAGGCTGAGCAGAACAACCAGATCAACAACTTTATTGCACAGGGTGTTGACGCTCTGATTATTAATCCGGTTATGACCTCAGCAGCAGATCAGATTATCGCTACCGTTAAGGATGCAGATATCCCGACTGTTCTGATTAATCGTGAGCCGACCGCTGAGCAGATGTCTGCTTATGAGAAACTGGTTTATGTTGGATGTGACGCACGTCAGTCCGGTACCATGCAGGGCGAACTGATTCTGGAGACCGAGACCAAGGGCGATATCAACGGCGACGGCAAGATTTCTTACATTATGATTCAGGGTGACCCGGAGAACGTAGATGCTCAGTATCGTACCGAATTCTCTGTAAAGGCTCTGACGGACGCAGGTATGGAAGTTGAGCAGCTTGACCTGCAGCGTGGTGACTGGGATCGCAACAAGGGCCAGGAAATCGCACAGAATGACCTTGCTAAATTCGGAGATGAGATTGAAGTTGTTTTCTGTAACAACGACGATATGGCTATCGGTGCACTGCAGGCAATTCAGGCAGCAGGCAGAACTGTAAACAAAGATATCTACCTGGTAGGTGTTGACGCTCTGGACGCAGCTCTGAACGAGGTTGCAGCAGGCAACATGACCGGTACTGTTTTAAATGATGCAAACGGTCAGGCTGAGGGCGCTGTAGAGGCTATGGAAGCTCTTCTGGGCGGAAAGACCTATGCATCTGGCGAGCAGTCCATTTACGTAGACTATGTAAAGGTTACTCCGGAGAACGTAGCTGATTTCCAGTAAGTTATGTAAAAAAGATATGATACAGGGTGTGTGTGCGTATGGCGCACGCACCCTTTTTAAGAAAATAGCAGAATTTGCAGTTGGGAATGGTACTTTGCTGTAAAGTTTCCTTTGCCGGACAGGATGGAGGCAGCAGGAAACAGAATAAACAAAGGGGGTCAGAAAAGTGTCAGATTATCGTTTGGAAATGCATAATGTCGTAAAGACATTTCCAGGCGTAAAGGCGTTGGATGGTGCACAGCTTCAGCTGCGTCCGGGAACGGTACATGCTCTGATGGGAGAAAATGGTGCCGGAAAGTCCACCCTGATGAAGTGCATGTTTGGTATCTACCACATGGACGAAGGGGAAGTCATTTACGAGGGAAAAAAGGTACAGATTAAAGGGCCGCTGGATGCTCTTAACCGCGGAATCGCTATGGTTCATCAGGAGCTTCAGCCGATTCCGGAAAGAAGTATCGGAGAAAATATTTTCGTAGGACGGTATCCTACCAAAAAGATTGGTCCGATTACTGTGGTGGATCATGAAAAAATGTATGCAGATGCAGCAAAGGTGCTGGAGGAGGTTCATCTGAACTTTGATCCCAGAGCAAAACTTGGAAGTCTTTCTGTATCTCAGATGCAGCTGGTAGAAATTGCCAAGGCAGTTTCTGCAGATTGTAAAGTACTTATATTAGACGAGCCGACCTCTTCCCTGACTGCGGCAGAGGTAGAGGCGCTGTTTACAATTATCAATGAGCTTCGCGACAAGGGCGTCAGCATGGTTTATATTAGCCATAAAATGGACGAGATCCTGCGAATCAGCGACGATGTTACTATCATGCGAGATGGTCAGTATATCGGAACTTGGGAAGCGAAAGATTTAACAACAGATTTTATTATAACGAAAATGGTAGGACGTGAGCTTTCCGACCTGTATCCGACCCGTTCCAATACACCGGGTGAGGTTGTTTTCAAGGTGGAAGACTTTACATCCATTAATCCCAAGAGTTTCCGTCATGCCAGCTTTGAGCTGCGTAAAGGCGAGATTCTTGGTGTAGCCGGTCTGGTAGGAGCCCAGCGTACAGAGCTGATGGAAGGACTCTTTGGTCTTCGCAGCCACACCACTGGTAAAATTACATATAAGGGAAAAGAGCTTGTGATTAATCAGCCGAAGGATGCCATCAATAACGGTATCGCCATGCTGACGGAGGATCGCCGGGCAACCGGTATTCTCGGAGTTCTTTCGATAGCGGATAATGTTTCCATTTCATCTCTGAATCAGTATCTGATTGGCGGAGTGATGCTGGATGATGCAAAAATTGAAAAGCTGGTTCAGGATAATGTGGCAAAGCTTTCCATTAAAACACCGTCATCTAAGACTCAGATTCAGTCTCTTTCCGGCGGTAACCAGCAGAAGGTGCTGATCAGCCGCTGGCTGGCAAATGATCCGGATGTGTTTATCATGGATGAGCCGACGCGCGGTATCGACGTAGGTGCCAAGTATGAGATTTACTGTATTATTGCTGAGATGGCAAAACAGGGTAAGAGCATTATTATGATTTCTTCTGAAATGTCTGAACTGATTGGTATGTCTGACCGGGTTATGGTAATGTGCGACGGTCGGGTAACCGGATTTATTGACGGTGATAAGGCAAATCAGGAAAATATCATGGCGCTGGCTACCAAGTTTGAATAAGAAGGAGACATTATTATGCAAAAATCATTTGATATAAAAAAATTTCTGTCAAATAATGCGATCATTATTCTGATCTGTATTCTGGCAGTTTTTACCGGAGCAGTTACAAAAAACTTTTTTACGGTAAACAACTTTAAGAACCTGGTTGTAAACGTATCCCCGCGTTTTATCATTGCCTGCGGCGTATCCGGATGTCTGATTACCAAGGGTACCGACCTGTCAGCGGGCCGTGCAGTGGGTCTGGCAGCATGTATTTCTGCTATGATGCTGCAGAGCATGGATTATGCGGCACGTATGTTCCCGTGGATGCCTGACATTCCGTGGCCGGTTGCCCTTATTGTTGTTATGGCAATCATGGGTGGATTTGGTGCCATCAACGGTGTTGTTATCGCTATGCTGAAGGTTCCTCCGTTTATCACTACTCTGGGTATGCAGACAATTATTTACGGTCTCTGCTCCCTGGTTACCGATAACCAGCCGATGGGCGGATACAAGAAGAGCTACCTGAAGGTTGCAAGCGGCTCAGTAGGACCGATTCCTTATCTGCTGATTTTCGCTATTGTAATAGGTGCTTTTTTCTGGTTCTTATATAATAAGACCCGTCATGGTAAATATATGTACGCAATCGGCGGCAACGAAAGCGCTGCGCAGGTAGCAGGTGTAAACGTAACGGCTTCCCTGATTCGTATTTACGTTCTGGCTGGATGTATGTATGCTCTGGCAGGCTTCCTGGTAGGTGCAAAGGCCGGAGGCGCTTCTACTGCAACAGGTATGGGCTATGAGCTGGAGGCAATTGCTGCATGTACCATCGGCGGCGTATCTGCAAACGGTGGTGTTGGTAGTGTCGGCGGTATTCTGGTCGGCGTACTGGTATTTGAAATCCTGAAGATCTGTCTCCAGTTTTTGGGTGTGGATCCGGCATATACCTATATTGCGCAGGGTCTTGTAATCATCATTGCAGTTGCACTCGATCTGCGTAAATATCTCGCAAAGAAATAATAGACTGGTGTGATTGACAGAATGGAAGAAAATTTACAGAAAAAAATAGAGACTATATCTCAGGCAGATACGGTCTCTGATAAAGAAGCTGTCCTGGAAGAACCACCTCGGCAAGTAAACAAATTGTATGAGAATTTTCGCCATATACCCTTGAACTATCTGGATAGTTTTATTGCCGGATGTATCGTTCTTCTGATTTTGGTTGTGGTGATTGGTATTTTTCAGGCAGTGAACTAAGAACCCCCCCGGACGTTCAGCGCTTCCGGGGGTTTTCTTTGCTTAACCTGCTGTTCTGGTATTCTCCGGAAAAGGTGACATCGCGGCCAAACCATGAGGGCGGGATAAAGGCTTCGGCCTCCTCCACAGAGGAAAATTCCACCTCAGCCAGCATAAGTCCCTCATATGTGCCAGAGAACACATCCAGTTCAACCTGCAGTGCGCTTCCTTCCAGCTGCCTTTTGTAGCGTTTTTTCGTCAGAATGATGCCGTCGGCCTTAGAAATCAGGTGATGATAGGCTGCTTCATTCAGGGGAAGGTTGTACTCCTCCCGGGCAAGAAGTCCTTTGGATTTGTAGGTCATATAGTATTTATCGCCGTCTCTTCGCACCCGTACCACAGGATCCGTGCAGAGATAAGCCTGCTCGATGGAGCGGCAGTCCCAGGACAGATAATCCTCTGGAGGTGCAGATACCAGGTATTTCCGTTCAATTTCCAAAAATAATCCCTCCATTTGCTTTGATGATACCAGATTATAGCGGAAATAAGGCAAAAAAGAAAGGGATTGGAGGCTAAAATGTATTTTTTCGGTCAAAAGTCAGGAAAAATACTGGAATTATACGAAAAATAGGACTGGTAATTAAGAAAAGACTATGATATAATGCTATCTTGAAGTGTGGCGCCCTGCCGTGACGACCATACATAGATGTAAGGAGGAAACTTGAAATGAGTTTACAAGTAGAAAAGTTAGAAAAGAACATGGCGAAATTGACCGTAGAAGTACCGGCAGAGCAGTTCGAGGCAGCTCTTAAAACTTCTTTCCAGAAGAATAAGAACAAGTTCAGCATTCCTGGCTTCCGTAAGGGAAAAGCTCCCCAGGCAATGGTTGAGAAGATGTATGGTGTCGGTGTTCTTTACGATGACGCAATTGATACACTGTTAGATTCCACCTACGCAGACGCTGTCAAGGAGAGCGGACTGGAGATCGTTTCCAGACCGGAGATCGGCATTGAGCAGATTGAGAAAGGCAAGACCTTTATTTACACAGCACTGGTAGCAGTAAAGCCGGAAGTAACTCTGGGCGAGTACAAGGGTGTTGAAGTGGAAAAGGCAAAACCGGAAGTAACCGATGCTGACGTTGAGGCTGAGTTAAAGAAGGTTCAGGATCAGAACTCCAGAATGGTAAACGTTGAGGATCGTGCAGTTGAGAACGGAGACCATACTGTGATTGACTTTGAGGGCTTTGTAGACGGACAGCCTTTCGAAGGCGGCAAGTCTGAGGCTTATCCGCTGGTAATCGGCTCTCACTCCTTCATTGATACCTTTGAAGAGCAGCTGATTGGCAAGAATATCGGTGATGAAGTAGAAGTGAACGTAACCTTCCCGGCTGAGTATCATGCAGCAGAGCTGGCAGGAAAGCCGGCTGTATTTAAGGTAAAGATCCACGAGATCAAGACTAAGGAGCTGCCGGAGCTGAACGATGAGTTCGCAGGTGAGGTTTCTGAGTTTGAGACCATGGATGAATATAAATCCGATATCCGGGCAAAGCTTGCAGAGACAAAGCAGCAGCAGGCTACTACTGAGAACGAGAACAACGTAGTAGAGAAGGTTGTTGAGAATGCTTCTATGGAGATTCCGGATGCAATGATCGACGAGCAGGTTCGCGAGATGATCAATGACTATGCACGCAGAATGCAGAGCCAGGGTATTTCTCTGGAGCAGTATATGCAGTTCACCGGCATGACCATCGAGAAGCTGCAGGAGCAGTCCCGTCCGCAGGCTGAAAAGAGAATCCGTACCCGTCTGGTTCTGGAGGCTGTTGTTGCAGCTGAGAACATTCAGGTATCTGATGAGGCTGTAGACGCTGAGATCGCTAAGATGGCAGAGACCTACAAGATGGAAGCTGACAAGGTAAGAAGCATTATGGGCGAAGCCGGTATCGCTCAGATGAAAGAGGATATGGCTGTTCAGGAGGCAGTAGACTTCCTGGTAGCAGAGGCTAATCTGATTTAATTAAGATATTTCAAAAGACAGAGGCGGGTTTCCGGTACAGCCGGGAACCTGTATCTGTATCAGGATTTTTGTATCATAGGACGCACGTTCCTATGAAGCAGGGACGCTCCGCGAGGATGCGCCGAAGCATATTCTTTTTCACGGAATTTGCAGAAAGAAAGAACAGGAGGATTTGACCATGGCATTAGTACCTTATGTGATTGAGTCAACCAGCAGAGGAGAACGTTCTTACGATATTTATTCCCGTTTATTAAAAGAGAGAATTATTTTCCTTGGAGAAGAAGTCAATGATGTTTCTGCCAGCCTGGTAGTTGCACAGCTTCTGTTCCTGGAGTCTGAGGATCCAGGCAAGGATATTAACTTATATATTAACAGCCCCGGCGGCTCTGTAACAGCCGGCATGGCGATTTACGATACCATGAACTACATTAAGTGCGATGTGTCTACGGTCTGCATCGGCATGGCTGCCAGCATGGGAGCATTTCTTCTGGCAGGCGGTGCAAAGGGCAAGCGTTTTGCTCTCCCCAATGCAGAGGTGATGATTCACCAGCCGTCCGGCGGCGCACAGGGTCAGGCTACAGAGATTCAGATTGTAGCTGAAAAAATCCTGCAGACCAGAAAAAAATTAAATGAGATTCTGGCTGCCAACACCGGTCAGCCCTACGAGGTAATCTGCCGCGACACAGAGCGGGACAACTACATGACTGCCGAGGAGGCCATGAAGTATGGTTTGATTGACCGGGTGATTGAAAAACACTAGGAAAGGATAGAGGTGTGCCAATATGCCGAACAGACCTGAGGACAGAGTCAGATGTTCTTTTTGCGGAAAATCTCAGGAACAGGTAAAAAAGCTGATTGCAGGGAACAACAATGTATTTATCTGCGATGAGTGCATTGACCTTTGTGCAGAGATTCTGGAAGAGGAAATGGATGAAAATGATGAGGTGGATCTGGGGGATATCAACCTTCTCAAGCCCAAGGAGATCAAAGCCTTTCTTGATGAATACGTAATTGGCCAGGATGCGGCGAAGAAAGCCCTTTCTGTAGCTGTTTACAATCACTACAAGCGGATTACTTCCGCAAGAGACATGGAAGTGGATATCCAAAAGAGCAATATCCTGCTGTTAGGACCCACTGGTTCCGGAAAAACCTACCTGGCACAGACTCTGGCAAAGGTTCTCAATGTTCCTTTTGCCATTGCAGATGCTACGGCCCTGACAGAGGCTGGATATGTAGGCGAGGACGTGGAAAATATTCTTCTGAAGCTGATTCAGGCAGCGGACGGGGATATTCACCGTGCGGAGTACGGGATTATTTATATTGACGAGATTGATAAGATTACGAAAAAATCCGAAAATGTATCCATTACAAGAGACGTATCCGGAGAAGGCGTACAGCAGGCTCTTTTAAAGATTCTGGAGGGAACTGTTGCCAGCGTTCCGCCCCAGGGAGGTAGAAAGCATCCCCATCAGGAGCTTTTGCAGATTGATACTACCAATATTCTCTTTATTTGCGGAGGCGCCTTTGACGGACTGGAAAAGATCGTAGAAAGCCGGCTCAGTGCAGGCTCTATTGGCTTCAACGCAGAAGTGGTAGATAAAAATAAGGCAGATATTGACGAGCTTTTAAAGCAGGCTGAACCGCAGGATTTGGTAAAATTTGGTCTGATTCCGGAATTTATCGGTCGTGTTCCGGTAGTGGTTTCTCTGGAGCTGCTGGATGAGGATGCTTTGGTGCAGATTTTGTCTGAGCCGAAGAATGCTCTGACCAAGCAGTATCAGAAGCTGTTTGAGTTAGACGACGTAAAGCTGGAATTTACCCGGGACGCCCTGGCAGAGGTTGCAAAGCAGGCGGTTGCCAGAAAGACCGGAGCCAGAGGCCTTCGCTCCATTCTGGAGTCTGTGATGATGGAACTGATGTATGAGGTTCCGTCCAATAACAATATTGGTATTTGTACCATTACCCGTCAGGTGGTCGATGGAACTGGAGAGCCGGAGCTGGTGTACCGTGATACGGCTGTGCCGCATAAGACACTCTCCCAGAGACTGAAAAAGGATAAGACAGGCGAGATTGCCTGAGAAACAATGGAGAAATGGGGGCGTAATGCTCCCATTTTGTGTTATGTCACAGGAAATTGCGCCCTGTGACATAACAACGCTCCGCGAGGATCGCCATGCGGCGGAAGAGAATTTTGTCGCAGAAGCGACC
>UPYT01000028.1 GCA_900538475.1 uncultured Clostridium sp.
CTTCTGCGACAAAATTCTCTTCCGACGCATGGCGATCCTCGCGGAGCGTTTTTATTTCATAGGATGCAATTTCCTATGAAATAAAAAAATCCCCTGCCAGACGTCTTTTGACATCTGGCAAGGGACGATCATTCTATTCATGCTTCGCGGTTCCACCCTGCTTGCTGAATCTCATTTTCTAACTGCAAATCTGTCTGCAGCTTTACTGAAAAAGCAATTCAGCCTCTCATTCTGACGATAACGGAATCACCGGATCCGATTAAGGACCGCTCCGAGCTGGTCTTCTCCTGAAATCTCTGCAGGATGCTTCCACCATCTGCATCCCTCTCTGTGCGCTTTTTTCAGGTTACTGGTCTCATCTGCGCGTTGATTATGGAAATAACTTCATACTTGATTTTGATTATAACACGCTCCGAAAATATGTCAAGCACTTAATTTTGCAGAATTTCCTTTCACCGCTCACTCCATTTCCATCTTAAATGATGCAGAATGACCATCAACTCTGCCTATTTCTTAGATTCAGCCTACAGCCGTCTCCAAATTTGCCAGTACCTTTTCACTCAAAAGAATAAATGCCTGACGGGTGCGGCCTGCTGATGCATTGGGGCAGATAACCTGCGGCGATGATAAAAGCTCCCCTGACGGATCTCCCAAAGCACCTGCTGTATCGCAGATAAAATAATTCTCTCCCTTCTCCAGCCACTTCTTCAGAGGCTCAATCTCGTGGGAAGGTCCAATGGAGGTATTGAAAAGAATTTTATGGCTGCCCAGAGCTGCAAACTGCTCTTCTCCAAGAAGAATTACATTCTTGTTCAGACAAGTAAAAACCACATCGCAATATTCCAGAAGCTCGTTCAGTGGACGGTAGGTCATTCCCTGATTCTCTCTCTCCGGCTTGCGGGTCCGGGAGTAATAAGATACCTCTGCTCCCATAAACTGCATGGCATCTGCGATCATTCCGCCAGAAACGCCGATTCCGACAATTCCTACCTTCAATCCGGTGATTTCCTCCGGCAGTTCCTTCCACATGGGACGATCATATCCATGCAGCAGACGAACCAGCTCACAAAGCACAAACTCTACAACACCGCGATCTCCGTAGTCGCGAATTCCCAGAACCTGAATTCCATGTGCTCTCGCATAAGCAATATCTACATTGGCACTTTCCTCAGAGTACAGACTGCAGCACATGCCTACATATTTGATATTGGGACAGCGCTCCATCACATAGCTGTTAATTCTGGAGGTATAACTTACCAACACTGCATCTGCATCACCAATACGACGGATAATCTCTTCGTCATCACCTGGAATATCTGTAAACAGGACAACCTCCTTTGCATAATCATACAGTTTTTTCTCAGCCTCTTCCACCAGGCTGACCGGTTCGATTGCTACCAGCTTTTGAAACATATTTTCCTCCTTACCCGCTTTTCTTACGATCTTCTTCAGCTGCTATTCCTAAAATACAACCGGAGAGACGATATTTCTCAGAACTGCAACTACGCTCCATCCAGCAATTGCACTGGTACTGGAATAAATATCTACCACAGCCTTTACACCATCAATTTCTGCCGTAATCTTATGATCATCACCCACAAAGCCAGGTACACTGGTAATATTAACACTGGTGTTCTCAGGGCCTACTGTAGCCAGAGAAGAAGCTACCGCTACATTGACCTTCGTAGGCAGAAGTCCGATTGCTTCCCGGGCATTTCCAGAAAATACATGGGTCTCCTCTGTGTCTGTCATCAGATGTTCCTCAAACAGCGGTGTATTTCTCAGAGAAGCCGGCCCCTTTCTGGTCTCAATTCCTGCCGTAGCCTGTCCCATCAGGGATACTGTGCGCAGTACATCAAAACCGCCGACTGCTCCGGATGCAATATAGATTCTTGTGCCATTTTCCTTTGCAGTCTTCTGGGCTTTCTCATAAAATTCCTGATCAGCAAAAGCCCCAATGGAAAGCACAATCAGACTGCTTCCAGAAGAGAGAATCTTTTCTGCCGAATCCTTTACCATCTGTACGGAAGCCGCCTCCGCAATATAGTCCGGCTTCTGAGCCAGAAGCTCGTCCAGAGTGAGACAAGCCACACATCCGGCTTTTTTTGCCATTTCAGAAACTGTCTCAGGAGTTCTTCCCATAACACCTACGATTTCGTAGTCTTCCAGAAGCCCCTGCTTCCAGGCATCCACTACAATACCGGATAAATATCCGCTTCCCAAAATACCCAGTCTTTTTTTGTTCATTGTTGTTCCCCCAATTCTTATTTTTTTCGTAATCGTTCAGGATCTGTCGATTATTTCTTTCTAACGGACTAGATATCCCGAATCGTTACTTATTTTTGAAATAGGAAATGCCAGACTCCCTTTTTCGGGAGCCTGACATCGCCCTTATCAATCCTTGTCTAAATCAAATACCTCAAAATCATCTTCATTTTCCTGTTCTTCCATTTCAGAAGGATGCATTGGCTGTTTGTAGGCTTTTACAGAAGAGCTTTCTTCTTCTGCTGCTTCGCGGGCCAGATTTCTGGATATCGCCTTTTCTACATCGCCTACAGCATCGTCAAGGGGATCGTCAAACTCCAGATCTACCATTTCCAGTTCACTTTCGTCGGGAAGGTATCTGTCCTCCTCTCTGGAGGCTGCTGCTTCCGATGAAGAAGCCCGGAAATCCTCTTCCTCATGATCCTCTTCGCCCATCATATACCGTTCTTCGTCAGACAGCTGTTTCTCAGAACCACGGCTGTTTCTGGAAGAACCAGACCTATCCGGGGTTTCCTTTTCCTGATCCATGCCGCCATGACCGGAACGGGAGCGCTTTACAAGAACCACAATCAGGATGAGCAGAAGAACTGCTGCCGCTGCCGAAGCGCCAATAGCAATGTACAGCATAGTGCTGTAATCATCTGTCAGCTCATTGTATCTGGTTGCCAGTTCAATGTATTCCGGATCCATCTCTCCGCTGTTTTCATATTCGAAATACTTCTGAATGGTCTTATTCTTTGTATCATAACGATAGAAGCCGGCTTCTCCATCTGCATCAATACCATAGAAAATGCAGTAATCCGGATCCTGTTCTTTTCCTTCCACACTGGGAATCCAGCCCTTTACCGTAGCCTCACCGATGATCAGATCACGCTCTACCATACCGGCCGGAATCTTGGCATCAGATGGAATTGCAGTGATTCCAATACTTGCCGGTGTTCTTCCTGCCTCTAAGTGTACCAGAACATCTGCCGGTGTTACCGTCTGTTCTGTGTCGCCGGCGTTGGTTTCCATATTTTCTCCGCCCTCTGCCTTGTTGACAACAACCGTATAGGTTCTGACGGTAGTGCCGTCCTCTGCAGTTACCCGACAGATCACGGTGTTCTCTCCAGGCTGCAGACCCTCTGCACCTTCTACAGAAACCACTGCCTTATCGCTGTTTGCAATCGCTCCCACTGTCAGTCTCTCTGTATCCAGACCAACGGTTGCTGTGTAATTTTCCACCTCCGGGCTGAATGCCGGCTCCAGAGTTCCTGGTGAAATCTGCAGAGACTGCAGAGCCGCATCACTGGAATAGGTCTGCTCACCAGCTGTAATCTGAATGGTGGAGCTGCCCTGCTTATCCATAGTCAGAGTCTGTCCATCTGCATCGTAGCCTTCCCAGGAGGATACGGTAATCTGTGTGGTTCCAGCTTTTAATGCACGGAATTTCAGATTTGTTACAATTTCCGTTTTTCCTTCCATACCGCTGGTTACACGGATTGCTCCGGAACCGCCGCTGGCATTGTCTGAACCTCCCAGAAATTCCAGGGCTGTGGCATCATAAGCCAGCATCACATCGGTATTCCCCAGGGTATCTCCACTGGTAGATGTAAACTTCATTCTTACATCAAATTCACTGCCTGCCTGAGTTGACGGATCCGAAAATGCAATTTTCGCACTTGCTGCAAAGCTTTGGAATGACAGTGCAAAAACCAGCATCATTACGGCTGCCGTCCGCAGACAAAACTGTTTCATTTTGTTGTACATACTTCCTCCCGTATTCTTTTCTGAAGCAGCAGGAACTTTTTGCTGTCCCCTGGCTGCTTCTGTTTTTATTATAACTGTTCAGGACGGGGCATCTGAGGGCTGATTCGCCGTCAATTTCCCGGAGCAACAATCACTGCGCTCTGTCCACCCGGTGCTGCGCCCGCTGTACTTCCCGGAGCAGAAAATCCAGGCTGGTTTCCGCCCATACTGCCAGAACCGCCGTTTGAAATTCCAGGACCTGAGTTGGAAATTCCCGGGCCGCTGGCTGAACCGCCATTCTGAACCGAGCTGCCTGTACTGCCGTTTCCTGGAGTAACGGTAACCCCGCTTCCCAGTCCAGCATTATAGGTTGGGCCGTTGGTCTGACGTACTACATGAATAGTATAAGTCCGCTCTGTGCCATTCTCTGCACGCACAACAACAGAAATCTCGTTATTTCCGCTCTGCAGCTGAATGGTTCCCGCTCCGCTGACAACCGCCTTGGAATCAATAGTTACTGCACTTAAATTTACACTGGATACCGAGTGATCTACAATCAGATCGTAAGAAAGGGTATCCTTGTCAAAAGTAGGCGTCAGTATAAAGCCCTCTGCTCCCAGGCCCTTCAGCTTGTTGTTGGGACTTCCGTCTACCGTCGGCTTCACACAAGGTGACTCCGGCATATTGGTGTACACAGGAATCTTAAAGGTCAATGCTGTATTTTTCAGCTGTTCCGAAAATCCTTCAGCAAAAATAGACCCTTCAGATGCTGCACCATCTACATTGGTCATATACTGATGCTTGTACATATTGCTTCCCTGAACATTATACTTTTTCAGATAAAGGGTATCCTGTCCTGCATTGACATAATTTGTTCCGTAAAACTGGGCACCGCCTATAATCGAGCTTTCCGGAGAATTCCACGGCCGGCCGTAGGTTCCTGACTGAGAGGCGTACCAGAGTCCGCGCTCCACTGCTCCCATTCCGTCAGATGCATAGGCTCCTACATTAAAATAATTGTACACACCCGTATATCCTGCATAATTTCCGGAAATCGAATTTCCGCGGCCATCACGTCCCTGTTCCTGAATAATCATAGCTGCAATCACATAGGGATTCACGCCAGATGCAGATGCAGCATTCATAATAGCATCTACATAGCTGACCGTAGCGCCTGAGCTGTTTCCTCCTCCAGCGGTAACTCCGCCGGGAGCAGCTGCACCTGGAGAGGAACTTCCCCCAGAAGAACCGCCAGGGCCTCCCGCTGTAATAACATTGGCTGCTACAAAAGCAGCATCATGCCTGCTGACAGATGCGTGAGGTCCCTCAAACCGCACCTCTGAATCCGATGTACCTGATGGCGCCTGAGAACCGGCATTGCCTGACGGCTGGGAAGAGGTTCCGAAAGAACCGTTCCCCGCTCCCGGTCCTACGATCACTGCGCTCTGTCCGCCCGGTACAGAAGAACTGCCGCCGGAAACACCAGGACCTACTACCGGACTTCCGCCTGTATTGCTTCCCCCAGAGCTGCTGCCTCCAGGGCCAGCGGAACTGCTGCCGGAGTTTCCTGCTCCAATCTGGCCGTTTTCCATAAAACTGCCCTTCAGCATAGACTCCAGGCCTTCTCTTGTGTGAACCGCCGGATCGTATTTTTGTGACATAAACTGAA
The DNA here is from genome assembly GCA_900538475.1 of uncultured Clostridium sp. Classification (GTDB taxonomy): domain Bacteria; phylum Bacillota; class Clostridia; order Lachnospirales; family Lachnospiraceae; genus Brotaphodocola. The sequence goes on from UPYT01000028.1 coordinate 5,663, forward strand.
AAATATAAGCCTCATCCAGGAAATTCCGCGGATCCATATAAAAACGCAGAATATCCTCTGAAGCAGCTACCCACGTGCTTCCATCAAAACCGGTCCACACTCCATTGTCCCAGTTGTAAGCCCCCTCTGCCAGTGACTTATAGGAAGAAATACTGCCGGTATGTACCAAATTCCGTCCCAGAACCGACTCATTCTGAATCACTGTGTTCCAGTCCAGACCTGTCTGCTGTGCCTCAAATCTCCACTGAGGATATTTTGCATGAAGCTGTCTCAGACTGTTTTTGTAGGACTCTGGAAATCCCTGAGCATTCAGACTGGCTTCAAAATCTCCATCGTGACTGTAGGCCGTGGGGAAGCTCACATAGGTTCCCAGCACATATCCTGTCGTCGTCTGACCGCCTGCGCCTGTAAAGCGGATCTGATACCATAGTTTTCCGTCGCTCCCCGTTGTCTCACCAATGACTGTAACAGCTGCATTTTTATTCAGCCTGGCTACAGATGCATTGGAGGTTCCTGGCCCGCTTCTGACATTCAGCGTAGTCGCGCTGATCTTTGCCGAACGTTCTGTATAGGCATAGGCCTGGTAAGCTCTGAGAGCGGTACCAGCAGGCTGAGAAACCCCCAGCATTACTCCCATAGCTACAGCCAGCCCTCTTTTCCATGATCGTTTTTTCATGTACATTCTCCTCAAAAGGTAGATTCTGCTCCGCATCTGCCCAAGAGCAGAAATCCGGAATTTTACATGTTTCTTATTATAATGACAAATACTGGGATAGTCAACCAAATCAAACCAAAGTTCAGATATCCTGCGAAATTTGTAAGAAACTTTTAATATGGTATAACGATTCCTCCGATGCATCTTGTCCGGCAAAGCCGGCCAAGATGATGCCCCATCGCAGACAACCGCCACATGCAAACGGCAGAAGATGCACAAACACGCCGGAGCTTCTGCCAAATCAATGACAGAAGCTCCGGCGCGCGGAATGATTCCATTATTTTCAAGACAGCTTATACAGGATAAGCCTTATTTGCAGTATCTGCAACAGCAGCATCTACCTTGGTCTGCTGTGCCTCTCTGTACTTAAAGAATTCCTCTGCTACCTTCGGGAACAGAGCATAGGACAGAACATCCTCTTCCTGCTGCTTCCACTGTGCACATTCTTTTTCAAACTGCGGAAGCTGCGGCGGAATCAGATCTGCCGGACGGCAGGTAATCGGAGTCTCGTCTCCAATGATCTTCTTCTGCACTTCTTTATTTACCGGTGTTACAGTCTGACCGAATTCGCCCATCATGATCTTCTTGGACTCCTTGGGAACCAGCTTGTAGCGCTCACCAGAAATTACGTTCATAACAGCCTGTGTACCTACAATCTGAGAGGACGGAGTAACTAACGGCGGCTCACCGAAGTCTTTTCTTACTCTCGGGATCTCCTCCAGAACCTCCTGGAACTTATCCTCCTTGCCAGCTTCCTTCAGCTGGTTTACCAGGTTAGAGAGCATACCGCCCGGTACCTGATACCGCAGAGTCTTAATATTAACCCCCAGTACCTTCGGATTCAGCAGACCGCTCTTTAAGGATTCCTCCCGAATCGGTGCAAAGTACTCGGCAATCTCTGCCAGTTTGTCCTGAGACAGACCAGTATCATAGGGAGTGCCTTTGAAGGTCTCAACCATAACCTCAGTTGCTGGCTGGCTGGTACCCAGAGCCAGAGGAGACATTGCTGTATCAATAATATCACAGCCGTTCTCCACTGCCTTTAAGTATGTCATGGAAGCAACACCGGAAGTATAGTGGGTATGCAGATCAATCGGAAGCTCTGTAGACTCTTTCAGTGCGCCTACCAGTTCCTGCGCTGCATAAGGAGTCAGCAGACCAGCCATATCCTTGATACAGATAGAATCTGCGCCCATGTCCTCGATTCTCTTTGCAATATCTTTCCAGTAATCCAGGGTATAAGCCTCACCCAGGGTATAGCACAGAGCGATCTGAGCGTGAGCCTTCTCCTTCTTTGCTGCTTTTACAGCGGTCTGCAGGTTGCGCAGATCGTTTAAGCAGTCAAAAATACGAATAATATCAATACCATTTGCTACGGATTTCTGTACAAAGTACTCTACCACATCATCCGCATAATGGTTGTATCCCAGAATGTTCTGTCCACGGAACAGCATCTGCAGCTTGGTGTTCTTAAAGCCAGCTCTCAGCTTTCTCAATCTCTCCCACGGATCCTCTTTCAGGAAACGAAGGGAAGCATCAAAGGTAGCGCCGCCCCAGCACTCTACTGCATAATAACCAACCTGATCCATCTTATCAATGATAGGAAGCATCTGTTCCGTACTCATTCTGGTTGCGATTAAAGACTGATGCGCATCACGCAGAACAGTCTCTACAATCTTAACCGGCTTTTTCTGAATCTCTGCCATTTTAATTTACCTCCTGAATATTCTATCGTTAAATTCCAAAGATCGCCATGAAGGTACCAGCTGCTACTGCCGTACCGATAACACCGGCTACGTTGGGTCCCATGGCATGCATCAACAGGAAGTTGGTAGGATCTGCCTCCGCTCCCACCTTCTGAGATACACGGGCTGCCATAGGCACTGCAGATACACCGGCTGAACCAATCAGCGGATTTACCTTACCGCCGGTTACCTTGCACATAATCTTACCGAATACTACACCGGCTGCTGTACCGAATGCAAATGCAATCAGACCCAGAACTACGATCAGCAGTGTGGTGGGCTTTAAGAATGCCTCTGCGCTGGTGGAAGCGCCTACAGAAGTACCCAGCAGGATAACTACGATGTACATCAGTGCGTTGCTTGCTGTCTCTGTCAGCTGCTTTACAACACCGCTCTCACGGAACAGGTTACCCAGCATCAGCATACCAACAAGGGGAGCTGTGGTCGGCAGAATCAGACATACAACAATGGTAACAATAATCGGGAACAGGATCTTCTCCAGTTTGGATACAGGACGAAGCTGATCCATACGGATCTTACGCTCCTGCTCTGTAGTAAGCAGCTTCATAATCGGCGGCTGGATAATGGGCACCAGAGCCATGTAAGAATAAGCAGCTACTGCGATAGGTCCCATAAACTCAGTCTGTCCAAGCTTACCTGCCAGGAAAATAGAGGTCGGGCCGTCTGCTCCGCCGATAATGGAAATAGCGGCTGCAGCCTTATCGTTAAATCCAAATGCAATTGCCATAAAATACGCTGCATAAATACCGAACTGTGCAGCAGCTCCCAGAAGGAAGCTCTTGGGGTTCGCAATCAGGGGACCAAAGTCCGTCATTGCGCCAACACCCATGAAAATCAGAGACGGAAGAATACTCCACTCGTCCAGAAGGAAGAAATAATGAAGCAGTCCGCCGACACCGTTGGACATATCCTCCGGTTTTGCCATAATATCCGGATAGATATTCACCAGCAGCATACCAAATGCAATCGGCACCAAAAGCAGCGGCTCAAATCCCTTTCGGATAGCCAGGTACAAAAATACCAGCGCTACGCCGATCATCAGGAAATTGCCATACGTAAGATTGCAAAAGGCTGTCTGCTGAAGAAGATTAACCAATGTTGTTCCAATATAATCCATTTTAATCCCTCCATAAGGAACTTGCCGTTAATTGCAAGCTGTTAGTTTAATGTAGCAAGAACTGCGCCGGCTTCTACGGAATCGCCAACTGCTGCATTCAGACTTGCAACGGTGCCGTCCTGAGGAGCTACGATATCATTCTCCATCTTCATGGCTTCCAGAACCATGATTGCATCACCCTTCTTCACTGCCTGTCCCACAGTTGCCTTTACTGCAAGGATCTTGCCCGGCATGGGGGCATTTACTTTTACAGCGCCAGCTGCTCCAGCCGGTGCTGCTACCTTCGGTGCTGCCTTAGGAGCTGCTTTCGGTGCTGCCTTGGGAGCTGCTGCTGCGCCGGTGGAAACGCCTTCCTCTACGGTTACTTCATAAACATTACCATTAACTGTAATTGTATAATTTTTCATGATAAATTCCTCCTAATATGCTTATGCTCTTTTCCATTTTGCGCCAGGCGCACGTTTGATGGAACGTACTACCAGGCCATCCGTTGAAGAATTGGAAGCAGCTGCAATTGCTGCAGTAATTACTGCTACCAGTTCCAGATCGTCAACCAGTTCCCCTTCTTCTGCCTCTACCGCTTCCACAACCGGTGCAGGAGCCGCCGGTGCTGCTGCCTCCTGTTTTGCCTTCATCTTTGCCTCGAAGATATTGACAAACTTCATTCCGGCAATAATCAGGCTGATAAAAATCAGAACCATAAATACAGTTCCCATACCCAGCAGGGTATTCATTGCTGCCTTTTCCATCTTTTCTCCAAAAGTATATTCTGGAGTAAATGCGATAGAAGTCGGCATCAGTCCCTGATCACCCTCAGTCATAAACATCTTGAATTCTGCGTTGCGGTTCTCAAACTGTGCCATAACCGTGCTGACGTATTCGTCATCCTCGGAAAGTACAGTGTCGGAAGAAATCACTCCTACGAATGCGCCGGTATCTTTCATTACACTCATCCAGGAGGTAACGCCGCCTGCAAGACCGTACTCTTTGTCTTCCAAAAGCGTTGCTTCCAGTTCCTGTGCCTGAGCCTCGTCAAGCGCTACGATATTCTGCAGAAGTCCTTCCGCACTCTGAGAAACGCCCATAGCTGTCATGGGGTCAAGCTCTTTCCCCTTGGTTTCCGTACCGGCAGAGCAGGCGGACAGGGAAAAGAGGCTGACTGTCATGCATAACACTAACAATACTCGCTTTATATACTGTTTCATATATCAGTCACCTCGTTCTAAACCGTTCCATGTTTTCTGTCAGGACGATCCTCTCTCTTGGTAAACAGCATCTCAAAGGCTGCAATCACACGTTTTCTGGTATCGCACGCATCGATGATGTCATCCACATAACCTCTCTTTGCAGCTGCCACAGCACTGGACTGAAGCTGGCGGTATGCTTCTGCCTTCTCTGCAATCAGAGCCAGGCTGTCATCTGCCTTTGCAATCTCATCTGCATACATAATCTTTGCAGCTGCCTCTGCATCCATCATTCCAATAGAAGCGTTCGGCCATGCATAAACCAGGTCTGCGCCAATGGATTTGCTGTTCATCGTCAGATATGCGCTGCCGTATGCTTCGCCTACAACTACAGTCACCTTCGGAACACTTGCATCTGCAAATGCGTAGGTCAGACGGCCTGCTGCCTTTGCAATCCGGCGCTCTGTGCATTTGCTTGCCTTATAACCCTTTACATTTACAAGAGTCAGCAGCGGAATGTTAAAAGCATCACAGAAGGAAACAAACTTCTCTGCCTTCTCGCAGCCGCGATAAGAAAGAACTGCGTCATACTCGCCTTCTTTCACGCCATTTTCGCCGTATACCTCTGTTCTATTTGCCACACAGCCTACGGTCATGCCGTTCAAACGGATAAAGCCAGTAACCATAGACGGATCATAATCCTTCTTTACTTCCATAAAGAAATTATCATCAGAAATCTGGGCAAGCGCCAAATCCGTAGCACCTACACAGTTTTCAATATCAGAACAAATACGATTCAGATCATCCTCACACTCACTGTAGGACATATCATCCTCATTGTTTGCAGGCAGAATAGAAACCAGTTCACGAATCTGAGAAAGGATCTCGTCCTCACTGCCGGTAAAATCTGCCAGACCTGCCTCTTCGCTCTGGAAAGCAGCACAGGAGGTGTCACATTTTTCAATTCGATTACCATCAATTGCATTGGGAGAATTTACAAACAGTTTTGCCTTTTTGCTCTCCATAAACACAAAATCTGCCATTGCAGAGGATACTGCCATACCGCCGCCGCAGGTACCAAAAACTGCGGAAATCTGCGGAACAACGCCAGAAGCCATAGCCTGACTTAAATACATCTGGCCAAAGCCGTTTAATGCATCGGTTGCCTCCTGCAGTCTTAAACCGGCGCAGTCAATCAGTCCGATAACCGGAGCTCCCATCTTCACTGCCATGGAATAAATGTTGGAAATCTTCTTTGCATGCATCTCACCCATAGAACCGCCCAGTACAGACGCATCCTGGCTGTACACATACACCAGGCATCCCTCAATGGTACCGTAACCGGTTACTACACCATCTGCGGGAGTTTCCCTGTCAGTCATGTTAAAGTCTGTGCTTCTTGCTGTTACATAAGCGCCGACTTCAACAAAACTGTTCTCATCAAGCAATGCATTAATTCTGTTACTTGCTGATGTTTGTGCTGAATTACTCATTTTGCAATCCTCCATTTTGAAATATTTTCACGACTTGACGAAATCCTGCCAAAAAACAGCAGGAAAGTCTCGTCTGGTCGCTTAGTAAATCCAATTTCTGCCGATTTTAATTGTATAATGTCCTGCACTAAATTTCAAGTTATTTTTTTAACTTTTGATTTTTTCATCGTTTTTTGGCAAAAAACTCTAACACCATTTGAACACAGGAAGAAAATTTCCATTCATCCACTGACGCTTCCATATAGAGAGGATACACCGCTGCCACCTCTCCATTCAGCCGGTATATCTGATATCCTGCCACATCACCGGACCGGACTGGAGCCTTTCGCATATCCGGAAGCCTTGTGACACATTCCACCTGATCCCAGTCTGACACCAAAAGCTTTAAATGGCGCTGTTCCTCCTTCAGACGGCTGCTGACAGGAACGCGCTCTGGCTCTTTTCCCCCTTCTACCAGCACAGTCCGTGGCTCCTCCGGCTCAAATACGTCACGGTAATGGTAATGCTCTTTTCCATACTCCAAAAGTGCTTTTGCATCTTCCCATTTGTAAGCTTTATGGGGCGGCCATCCGCTTCCCAAAAGGGCTATAATAAAGGTTCTTCCCTGACTTTCCAAGGCTCCCACATAAGAATATCCAGCTTCCCCCGTAAACCCTGTTTTTCCGGTCAACGCCCCCTCCATCATAGTCAGAAGCGCATTATGGTTTCCGCAGTAACGAGAATATTGGCCAGAACAGTCTGTAATGGTTCTTCCGGATGTTCTGGTAATTTCCAGAAACGCATCCTTTTTGGGAGAATCCCGAATACAGTACCTGAGAATCGCTGCCAGCTCCGCTGCCGTTGTCCCGTGGCTTTTCTCACCTCCATCTGGCATTGCACAGACTGCATCCAGCCCATTCGGTGTAATAAACCAGGTGTTTTTACATCCAATGTCTCTTGCCTTCTGATTCATCATGGACGCAAACCCCTCTACACTTCCGCCTATATGCTCTGCAATCGCCACAGCAGAATCGTTGTGAGACTCCAGCATCAGAGAATACAAAAGCTCCTGAAGCCTAAACTGCGTACCTGCCGGTGCCCCCAAATGAACCTTTGGCTGAGCGGCTGCCTTTGAAGAAAACCGGCAGATATCCTCAGGATTCCCATTTTCCAGAGCCAGAATGCAGGTCATAATTTTTGTAGTGCTGGCCATAGGGCGAAAACTCTGCTCCTCTTTTCCATAGAGAATACGGCCGCTGACTCCGTCCATCAAAACCGCACTCACTGCATGAAGACGAAGCTTCTCTTTCCCCTGGCCCTGGACTGTTTCTATACTCCGCTCCCATTTTATCCCCTCTCTTTCCGTATTTTCCCCGGACATGGCGCAGGGCTGCACAGCAACACTTCCCCACACGGCAAATCCGGCCGTAATTCCTATCATTAAGCCATAAGCACGGCTTCGTTTTCCCATGGTCTCACCCAGAACCTATCATTACCTGATCCTATTCTGGTAATTTTTTAATTATTCTGGTATGATAGACAAAGAAACTGCGGGATATTCCCCAGGGTCCAAACGCCGAAAGGAGGCCTGTTCATGGAACGACAGCGACTTATTTTTCATATTGATGTAAATTCCGCCTTTCTTAGCTGGGAGTCTGTCTATCGTTTATCAAAGGATCCCCATGCGATTGATCTGCGAACCATTCCCTCTGCAGTTGGCGGAGATGCCAAATCCCGCCATGGAATTGTCCTGGCAAAATCAGTTCCTGCCAAACAGTACGGAATTTCTACAGCAGAGCCCCTGGTGTCAGCTCTGAAAAAATGTCCAGAGCTGACCATTGTTCCTTCCCGCTTTGACCTTTACCTGGAATACTCCGAAAAACTGATAAAGCTTCTTGAGGAATACACCCCGGACATTGAGAAATTCAGCATTGACGAGGCCTTTCTCGATATGACAGAAACCATTCATCTTTTTGGCACTCCTACAGAGACTGCCAATCGCATACGGGAACGGATACACAGGGAGCTTGGCTTTACTGTCAATGTAGGCATTGCCCCCAACAAGCTTCTGGCAAAAATGGCCTCTGACTTTGAAAAGCCTGATAAAACCCACACCCTTTTCTCCTCGGAAATACCAGATAAAATGTGGCCGCTTCCTCTGCGCAATCTGTTTTTTGTAGGAAGCTCAGCTGCCATGCGCATGGAAAAAATCGGTCTTCATACGATCGGAGATATTGCTTCCTGCGACTGCTCGATTTTAAAAGCCCATCTGGGGGATAAATACGGCTCCCTGATCCACCGATATGCTAACGGAATAGATGACTCTCCCGTAGAAGAACGAGAACCACTGAACAAAGGCTATGGCAACAGTATTACTCTGCCCCAGGATATTTCTGATTATCCCACTGCCTGTCAGGTGCTTCTGGCCCTGAGCGAAACGGTAGGGGCAAGACTGAGAGAAAACCATGTGCGCTGCAGCTGCGTCTGTGTAGAGCTAAAGGACTGGCAATTCCACAGCCATTCCCATCAGGCAACGCTTCCCTATGCTACGGATTCTACTACCATGATTTACCAGAAGGCATGCCAGCTTCTGAAGGAATTCTGGGATTTTACTCCAGTCCGGCTGATTGGCCTTCGGACCAGCCGTATTGATGAAACGGATTTTCATCAGATGAATCTGTTTGAAACAGAACAATCCCGCCGGATGAACGCTCTGGAAAAGGCCGTAGACTCTATACGCGATAAATACGGTGTAGACAGTATCAAGCGTGCCAGCTTTCTGGAAAAGGACCGGGTCGTGGATCATACGGTCAGCAAGAAAAAACATCTGAAACAGAAAGGAGAACCTTACCAGCCGTGAGACAGGTATTTACTTACACTGCATCCCCAAAATCCCAATCAGAGTTTCTTCTGAACTCGAAAAAACAAACGGAAAGTGACTTCCCGAAAGAAGGAATTACCGTACAGGACCTGCTTCTCTCTCAAGGATATTCCCGGCGGCTGATCATTGACTTAAAAGCGCTTCCGGATGGTCTTACCGTTGATGGATATCGGGTCTGCACTCCCTATATCCTAACTCCAGGACAGGTGCTCACCGTTACCCTTCCGCCGGAAAAGAATTCTCCTCATATTGAACCAGTATGTCTTCCATTTCCTATTGTTTATGAGGATGAACACCTGATGATCCTGAATAAGCCGGCAGGAATGCCAATCCATCCGTCCCAGGGAAACCATGACAACTCCCTCGCCAACAGCGCGGCCTGGTATTTTAATCAGAAGGGACTTCCATTTACCTTCCGCGTTGTAAACCGCCTGGATCGGGATACTACTGGTCTTTTGATTCTGGCCAAGCACAGTCTCAGCGCCTGCCTTCTTTCTGATATGATGAAAAGAAGAGAAATCCGGCGTAATCAACGCACCGATTTCCAGAGTAAACGGCTCCACCATTGAGCGGTGCGTGGACTTTATCCATGGAGAGCAAGCAGTCACCCACTACCAGGTTCTCTACAGCAATCCGTCCTCCAATACCTCCCTGGTAAAGCTTCATCTGGAAACAGGCCGTACCCATCAGATCCGTGTTCACATGAAGCACCTTGGCTTTCCGCTTCTGGGTGATTTTCTCTATTACCCGGACTTTAGCCTAATTCAGAGACAAAGTCTCCATTCCTGGAAACTGGAATTTTCTCATCCCATAACAAAAGAACCGCTGGCCTTTACGGCTGCGGTTCCTGATGATATGCAGTGCTTTCTTCCAGAGGGAGAAGCCAGACATTCTTTTATAAATCCTGGCGAAGCCCCTTTGGGTAGTGATTTTTAAGAATTCCCGAAGAGGCCTTTGCCCATCCGGCAGGCCATCCGTCTGCACAGACTAAAGCCCATCCATTCTCCAGCCCCTCTGCAGAAAGGGTACCTCCAGAAAGATAAGTCCGAATTTCTGCAGATTCCGCATCCAATTCTACGCTTTGGTTCACTGTGTCTAGATCCAGGAAAAGAGCCAAAGCATGGGAGGGTTCCAGCCTGTTTTTCTTGCCTGTGGCAAGATGAAGCCCTGGTCTTAAAACCCTAAGCCCTGACAAATCTGGAATTCCCGCCGGAAGCAGATATATCTGATCCCCATAGGAAACCAGCCGTTCTGTACTGCAGGATTCTCTCCAGGTTTGTGCCTCCTGCCGGGTAAACAGCTCCTGAAACATCACCTGCAGTAAAGCCTGGTTTTCTCTTGCCGTTTCCCCTGAACCTTTCTTTTTTCCATTCTGACTGCCACGATCTTTCTTCTTTTCTTTTTTCCGACTATCCGCCTCTGTCAGCTCCTGACAGGCTTCCCCGAAATTAGCCCCTGCCTTTTTCAGACAGGCCAGATAATGACCTTCTCCCTCACATTTATGCGGCCAGATTCGGAAAGTATCCGCCAGACCAGTCATATTTGTCTGACTCCATTCTGGCCTTCCGTGAGAAAGCCCCTCCAAAGCAGCGGCACATTCCGGCTTTTCTATAGAAAAATCTCTGTGCTCCTGCAAAAATCTTTCAACTGCCTGTTCGTCCTCCTCAGGGGCGAAGGTACAGGTTGAATAAACCAGACGTCCGCCAGGCTTTAACATAGCAGCCGCATTGTCCAAAATTTCCTGCTGGCGTTTGGCACAGTGAAGTACATTTTCCGGACTCCACTGGCTGCGGGCCAACTCATCCTTGCGGAACATTCCCTCTCCGGAACAGGGAGCATCCACGACAATTCGATCAAAAAACTCTGGAAAGTAAAGACGCAGACGTCCCGAATCCTCATTGGTGACTACACAGTTTCCAATTCCCATCCGCTCCACATTTCTTGATAAAATTTTTGCCCGTGCCGGATGAATCTCATTGCTCACCAGAAGACCTTGATTTCTCATACGTCCGGCAATGTGGGTGGTCTTTCCCCCTGGCGCCGCGCACAGATCCAAAATCCGTTCTCCTGGCTGCGGATCCAGAAGCACCGTAACTGCCATAGCGCTGGGCTCCTGAATATAATAAATTCCTGCTTCATGGAGAGCATGCTTTCCCGGTCTGGTTTTCTGGTCATAGTAATTCCCCTCCGCACACCAGCTCACAGGAGAAAGACCAAACCGCTTTCCATAGTGAAGGGCCAAACTGGATGGTTCCCCCTTCAAGGGATTCCACCTCAGCCCCTGTACCCGCTCTGCCTCATAACTTTCAAGAAATGCCGGAAACTCCTCTCCCAGAAGCTCCTTCATCCGTTTCAAAAAAGCCTCCGGCAATTCTGCTTCTCTTTCCTCCTGCTTTTTTTTATCAGCATTGGCCGGCTCGTTCCCAGGAATCTGCTGCTTTTCTTCCTGTGCCAATTCTGTCTCTATAACCATCTCCATGGCTTTTCCATTTTCCCTGCATACCGTTTTCTCGGTTCTGTCCCGATTCTTCTTTCCAGCCATCACTATCTCCCAGGTTTCTCTTATTTTTCTTGCTTTTTTCGTAACCCTTCAGCCCGGCGCTTCTTATCCACTTTAAGCAGGCAGGAAAATGCATGGCTGGACGGTTCCATTTTTTCATTATATCGGTCCGGTCATTTCCTGTAAATACCCTATCTGCAACAGAATCAACTCTCTGCAGGCGAAAAACTTTTATAAGAGTATTTTTCATGCAGAAAAAAAGCCGCGCATCTGTCTCAGCAGACGCACAGCCTTTTTCGTCATTACACTTTTATCAAATCCGTTCGATTACAGGGAAACCTTGAAATCGTCGGAACCTTCTCCGTTTACGACATAGTAAGCCACATTATTTTCAGGTTGGATATAAACTTCAATGGTCTTGATGGTAACGCCTCTGTGGTTGGCCTTGTATGCCTTGGTTGCTGCATCCAGTACTTCCTTTGCAACAATCTGATTCTCGCCATACTCAATAACAACCGTTGCCTTCGGCTCAGCTTTTTTTGCTGGAGTTTTCTTTGCAGCCGGAGCTTTTTCTGCAGCCTGGGTCTTTTCTGCTGCCGGAGTCTTTGCTGCAGTCGTCTTTTTCGGCGCTGCTGCTTTCTTCTCTGCCGGTTTCTTTACTGTCTTGGAAGCTACTGTTGTCTTCTCAGTTTCCTTCTCAGCAACTGCATTTCCCTCTACTGCTTTGTCAGCTACTTTCTTTACTGCTGCCATAATTCTTTTCCTCCTCATTTGACTCTGGAACCTATTGATTTCCCGCACAGTTTTTCCCCCTGTGCTGAGTGCATTATATATTCCTTTTCCTTTTTTGTCAATGAAATCCTTTGAATATCAAGATATTACGCCATCGTTCAGCCATGTATCTTCTTGCCCGCTTACAGCGGACATTACAGAACCAGAATTAAAGTTACTGTAATAGCCGCCATACTCAAAACAATCGACATGGAGTTGACTGCACTGGACATTTCCACATCTCCGCCCAGCCTTCCGGTAAAGGCTGTTGCCACAGAGGAAACCGGGCCAAAGGCTGCAATAGCCATAGCCTGACGAACCTCCAGTTCAAAGGGCAGCAGATAAAATCCTGCCAAAGAAAACGCAAGGGCAACTCCGTACCGCAGAGCCATCAGACGGAAAATCCAAAAAAGCTTGTCACGTCCCAGACGAATTTCAAATCCGATTCCAATCATCAAAAGGGCCAGAAAGGCATTGGAGGCTCCCACCGTAGCAGCGAAAGAAACAATCACATCCGGAAGAGAAAGCTCCAGCATGGCAAGCATTGTCATAATCACATAGGCATCAAAGGGCAGGGAGGACAGCAAGCTCTTTACAATATTTCTTACCGAAGCTTTTTCACCGGTTCCCTTGACCATCGAAGCCAACGTATAGGTTACCCCCGTACACATGACCGCATTTCCAGCATCAAACAGACTGGTTGCTGCAAACCCCACCGGGCCCAGAAAACTCTGGACAAAGGGAAGAGTAAAATTTCCAATATTGTATCCGGACAGGTTAATCATATCAAAGGCCTTTCTCTCCCCGTCCCGGTGCAGATTCGTTACGTATCCGATGCTTACCATAACAATATTGCAAATAATTCCCAGCAGACACAAAAACAACAGGGAACGATCCATGGTAATATTGCTGAAGTTAGAAATAATTGCACAGGGCAGGGTAATCCGGATCACAATTTTAGAAATCAGATAAAAATCATCCAGATGAAAAAAGCCCTTTCGCTTTAGTACATATCCCATAACGATAATCAGGATAAACGCAGCTGCCTTAGTCAGTACAGCCAGAATTCCACTCACGCTTCTTTACCTCCTTTTGGGTATTTTACAAAAACAGCTCTACCAGATAAACTGCAGCACAGGCTCCAAGAGATACTCGAAACAGATTGCCATCCAACCACGCAAAAATCACAGCTGCAGCAAAACCTGCAAGACCAGACCGCACATCAGCTGTGGCTGATAAAATGGCTGGAAAAGTCATGACAGACAGACTAACATAGGGTACATAATATAAAAAAGAACGGATAAACGGACTTTTTATTTCTTTTTTCAAGAGAGTAAGAGGTAGTACCCGCACCCCATAAATCGTCAGAAACATTACAAGAATGCTTACAGGAATATTAGCGCTCATAGTCTGTATCCTCCTTCTCCTCTTTTACTGGAAACAGCACCGCTGCTCCTCCGGCCAGCAGTACTGTTAAAAGAATCATCTGAAAGCCGGACGATATTTCTCGAATTCCCGGTATGATAGAAAACATTGTACTACAAATCATAGAAACAGCTACTACTCCTGCAATTACCCTGTTTTTCCTGGAGGGCGGAATCACAACTGCCATGAACATCCCATAAAGAGCTACATTCAGGGCGCTCATGACTCTTTCCGGAAGAATCATACCAATAACGGCTCCCAGAAAGGTTCCCAATACCCATCCCGGTCCTGCTACAGCTACAGCTCCGTACATATAAGCAGGATGCAGCTTTTCAGGAACCGACACGGCAATGCCAAAAATCTCATCCGTCACCTCATAAGCCATCAAAAATCTGTGATAAAAGGGCACATCCCGCCGCACCTTCTGAGAAAGGGCACTGGACATTAGCAGATACCGCATATTTACCACCAGAGTTGTTACTGCCATTTCCAAATAACCGGCTCCCGCCGCAATCATACCAATTCCTGCAAACTGACCGGCTGAAGCCATCATAGCCGCCGACATCACTGCTGCCTGAAATGCAGACAGCCCTGCCTTTTTTGAAGCAATTCCCAGGGTAAAGGATACTGCAAAATACCCCAGGCCAATGGGAATTCCGTGCTTCATTCCCTTCAGAAACCAGATTTTCCCATTCTTTTCTGATTTCATGCTGTTCATTTTCCTCATTCCTCCCTCTTCCCGTGTTCTGGATTCTCTCAGCTTTTTTACCGTTCAGGTTATCGCTTTTTTCCAATCAGCGGATAAACCCTCAAATAAATCCAGCAGACTTTTATTATCATACTCAGAGTCTCTCCACAAGTCAATGTCCAGTTTCGTATGAAGATGACTTTTTTCGCATTTCGTATTATAATTACACCAGGAAGGAGAATTCCCATGACAACGAAAGAATTACTGTATGTAAAAACAGTGGCCGATGAGCACAATATATCCAAAGCCGCAAAAAAATTATTTATGGCTCAGCCATCTTTAAGCCAGTCTATTCAGCGAATTGAAGAGAGTATTGGTATGCCCTTGTTTCACAGAACAACAACAGGACTTACCCTTACCTTTGCCGGTGAGCGCTATTACCATATGGCTGTCCAGGTTTTAAAAATGTATGAGGATTTTCAGCTGGAAATCAGCGATATCAATAATCTGAAAACAGGACATATCCACATCGGCATTACCAACCACCTGGGCACCCTTGTACTTCCCCGGGTTCTTCCTGCCTACAAAAATATCTGCCCTCATGTAGAGATTACCATCCACGAAGAAAACACCGCTGCTCTGGAGCAGCAGCTTCTGGCAGGAAAACTTGATTTTGCCGTTATGCATGCGCCGCCGGAAAGGAGCTCTTTATCCGCGCTTCGCTATGAGCTTCTGAGCAGAGATCCTTTTATCCTCGTTCTGTCACCGGATCATCCACTGCTCCAAAAAGCCGTTTTTCAGGAAGGCTACCCCTATCCTGTTCTGGATCTGAAGCTTCTCGCCAGAGAGCCTTTCCTGATGCTTCACCAGACTCAGCGCATTCGTCAGATTACAGATGAGGTTCTTCTGCGTGCAGGAATTTCCCGCCCCCAAACTGTTCTCACTCTGAGAAGCTTTGAAACTGCCCAGCTTCTTGCGGCCCGCGGAATGGGAGTCATGCTTGTACCAGAACAGTATTCCCGAATTCATTCCGGTCAGCTTCAGCCAGCACGTCTCTGTATCGATCAGGCATACGGGGCCGGATGGGATATGTGCATTGCCACCCTTGGCGACGGCTTTCTGTCCAAAGCAGATCAACTGTTCATCCGGATTCTGAAGGAACAGTTTCCCTCGGCTGAGGCTTAAGCCCTCTCCATCAAATTTTAAAAGGAGATTGAAACTTATGAATAAAAAGCAGCCTCTGCTTACAGACACCCCGGGACGGGCTCTTATTGTCTTTGCTCTTCCTATGATTATTGGAAACTTGTTTCAGCAATTCTATAATATGGCTGACTCTATCATTGTCGGACGTTTTGTGGGAGAAAATGCCCTGGCAGCCGTGGGAGCCTCCTATTCCTTTACCAATGTATTTATCATGATTGCTATTGGTGGCGGAATCGGTGCCTCCGTGCTGACCAGCCAGTATCTGGGCGCAGGAAAACTCCGGGAAATGAAAACCTCCATTGCCACCTTTTTGATTACCTTTCTGGTTCTCAGCTCCCTCCTTGCCTGCTTTGGTTTTCTGTTTAATCCAACTGTCATGCGGCTGTTAAAAACACCGGAAGATATTTTCAGCGATGCTGTCCTTTATCTGCAGATCTATTTTTGCGGACTGCCCTTTATGTTTATGTACAATGTGCTTTCCGCCAATTTTAATGCACTGGGAAAATCTGTTATTCCTCTGGCTCTTCTGATCTTTTCCTCTGTATTAAATGTATTTCTGGATCTGTTTATGGTTTTAAAACTGGGAATGGGAGTGGAAGGCGTGGCAATTGCTACTGTCCTTGCCCAGGGAATTTCCTCTCTGCTTTCTTTCCTGATCCTGCTGCGTTTTCTTGGCACCTTTCATACAGAAGGCAGAATCCCGCTCTTTGATTGCTCTATGCTGACGAATGGAACAAAAATTGCCATCCCCTCCATCGTTCAGCAGTCTATTGTCAGCATCGGTATCCTGCTGACCCAGTCTGCAGTAAACCGTTTTGGCTCCTCCGCACTGGCCGGATACTCTGCCGGTATGCGCCTGGAATCCCTGGCAATTGTGCCAATGATAGCCACTGGAAACGCTGTCTCCACCTTTACAGCCCAGAATCTGGGTGCAGGCCAGAAGGAACGAGTCCGTCAGGGGTATCGGACCTCGTACCTCATCATTCTTTCCTTCAGTGCCATCCTTTTAATCGCCACCCAGCTGTTTTACCGTCCCATCCTCTCTGCCTTTCTTAATGTGGAATCGTCCCCTGTAGCCTATTCCACCGGAGCCAGTTACCTTCGCTTTATCGGCTTTTTCTTCTGCTTTCTGGGCTTTAAGGCCTCAACCGATGGCGTTCTGCGGGGTGCAGGAGATGTGGGCGTTTATATGGCTGCAAATCTTGTCAATCTCTCCATCCGGGTTGCTGTCGCACAGCTTTGCTCTCCTGTCTGGGGAATTGAATTTGTGTGGTATGCTGTACCGCTCGGCTGGGGAATGAACTACATCATTTCCTATCTCTGGTACCGCACCGGCCACTGGGAAAAGAAAAATCTGGTATAACGATTCAGGACGGAAACAAAGGAGAAGCTGATTCTGCCCTTTGTTGATTTAAAAGAATAGTATTTTGATCTGGAAGTCCACAACCTGGATCAATCCATCCAAAGCTTTGCCCGCTGCTGCATGTCTTATGCCCTGGAACAAAAGCAGGATCTTATTTTTTCCGCCAAGGATACCATTTCCAAGGTATATGACCGAAATTTTCGGGAAATATTCAAGCAGATTTTTATGGAAGAGTTTATGGAAAAATTCGAAGCTGCCGGCATTAGCTATTCCTATTGTCTAATTGACGATGCCGTATCTCGGGCAGGCAAAAGCCCTGGCGGCTATGTATGGGCATGCCAAAACTATGACGGAGATGTTATGAGCGATATGCTGGCAACAGCCTACGGCTCTGCCGCCATGATGACGTCAGTTCTCGTTTCTCCTGACGGCTGCTATGAATACGAGGCGGCTCATGGCACTGTTCGACGCCACTATTACCAGTATCTGGAAGGCGGCGTAGCTTCCACCAACCCGCTGGCTATTATCATGGCCTGGGCAAATGCCTTGGAAAAACGAGGTGAGCTGGACAGAAACCAGCCCCTGCAGGAATTCGGCGCCTGTCTGCAAAAAATTACCATTCAAACGGTAGAAAGCGGAATTATGACAAAGGATCTGAAAAAAGTAACAACTCTGCCGGAGCCCCATGTGGTAACGGGTCTGCAGTTTATTGAGACTGTTCAAAAAAAGCTATGGGAAAAATATGGAATTTAATCAAGTAAGACAGCCGAAAATCTATGTCAGCACAAATAAGCGCTGCAAAGATTTTTCGGCTGTCTTTTTTCAGATAAAACTAATATATGGAGTTTATCTATAGTAACAGAAAGGCTGAATTTGGGGAAGTCTATCTGTTTCTATTGTAATTAATCAGACATCCGGCTTTAACAATTTCTTTTTCCTCCGGTGTCATATCTGAGAGATAAAGTTGAAGCTCTTTTATCTCTTCACCAATCACATAAGCTGTAATATTCTTTCCGTCACCGCTTAAAGCATCCCGAATACCAGGCACGTAGATATAACTGCCCACTTCAAAGGCATCCGGTTTTTCCTTCATCTGGAAAGGAATCATGCCCCAGTTCATCACATTGGAGCGATAACGCTTCGTTGCGTATTCTTCGCAGATATTTGCAAGACCGCCCAGTACACGCTGACAGCTGGCCGCCTGCTCCCGGGCAGAGCCGTCTCCCGGACGAACTGCGTAAATCATACTGCCCACCTCTGTCTCACTGGCCTTCACATTTTCCTGGCCTGCAATGGTGCGGATTTTATCAAATACCTGCTGCAGTTTAGGCTCTGCTTCACAAGGACACTGACCTGCTCTTCTGGCTTTTTCAATCCTGTCTGCTTCCTTGCTTCTTCCCACATACTCCGGATCCCTTCTGGACAGGGCAAATTCAGCCAGGCCCAGAGGATTGGAGCGGTAGGAGGAGGTCTCACCAGAAGGAATCAGTTCATCGGTTGTTGTTACCGGATCCATGATTTTTGAGCAGACCTTCAGTAAAATATTGTCTGCCAGGGGACTCATTTCCGGCCAGTCCTTGATATTAGGGCCGTAAACCAGACTGGCATTTTCATCCTCCTTCTGGTAGCCCTGATAAACTCTTGCACGGTACACGCTGTCATCAAAACGATACTCCGGCACCTGATAATCATCCACAACTGCTGTTGCAGGTGTCAGAATACCTCCGTTAGCTGCCGTTGCCGCAATCGAACGGGCATCCATCAGGGCTACTGCCGCCATCTGTCCTGCACCAGGCTTAGAACCTTCTCTGTTGGGGAAGTTTCTGGTAGTATGGCGAATAGAAAAGCCATTGTTGGCCGGCGTATCTCCTGCACCGAAGCAGGGTCCGCAGAAAGCTGTCTTTAAAACTGCGCCTGCTGCCATCAAATCTGCAATCGCGCCCTTTCTCACCAAATCAATATATACTGGCTGAGAGGAGGGATATACAGAAAGAGCAAACTCATCTGCCCCACAGCTTTTTCCCTGTAAAATATGGGCTGCCTCCATTACATTTGTATAGTTTCCACCTGCACAGCCTGCAATAATTCCCTGCGTTGCCCGCAGCCTGCCGTTTTCTATTTTATCAGTCAGGCTGAAATCAAGATCTGCATCTCCAGTCAGCTTTGCCGCCTCTTTCTCAATGCTTCTCAAAATATCACCCAGATTTGCATTCAGCTCTTCAATCTCATAGGTATTGCTGGGATGGAAGGGCATGGCGATCATAGGCTTCACTGTGCTTAAATCCACATACACCACACCGTCATAATATGCCACATCCGCCGGATTCAGTTCCCTGTAATCCTCTCCTCTTCCATGCATGGTAAGAAATGCCTTTGTATCCTCATCCGTTCTCCAGATAGAAGACAGACAGGTGGTTTCCGTTGTCATCACATCCACGCCGTTTCTGAAATCCGTGGTCATAGAAGCAACGCCTGGTCCCACAAATTCCATCACCTTATTTTTCACATAGCCACATTTGTAAACAGCTCCAATAATAGCCAGCGCAATATCCTGAGGTCCCACGCCCGGATTTGGGGCTCCCTCCAGATAAACAGCAACCACACCTGGATATTTAATATCATAGGTATCACAAAGCAGCTGCTTTACCAGTTCGCCGCCGCCTTCCCCGATTGCCATTGTTCCCAGAGCTCCGTAACGGGTATGACTGTCGGAACCAAGAATCATTTTTCCGCATCCGGCCATCATCTCACGCATGTACTGATGAATAACGGCAATATGTGGAGGAACAAAAATACCGCCATACTTCTTACATGCAGAAAGTCCAAATACATGATCATCCTCATTGATGGTTCCGCCAACTGCGCACAGAGAATTGTGACAGTTGGTCAAAACATAGGGCAAGGGAAACTTTTCCATGCCAGATGCCTTTGCTGTCTGAATAATTCCCACAAAGGTAATATCATGGGATGTCATTGCATCAAATTTTACCTTCAGGTTTTCCATATTTCCGGAAGTGTTATGAGCCTCCAGAATTGAGTATGCCATTGTCCCTTTTCTTGCTTCCTCTTTATCTGCCTTTTTTCCAGTCAGAGCCGCAACCTTTTCTGCCTCCTTCTCTGGAACCAAATGAGTTCCATGAACCAGATAAGCGCCGCCTTCATACAGTTTTACCATTTCTATCTCTCCTTTTTCCAGGAACTGTTCTCTTTGTTCTGACCTCAGTATGCATCATTTTCATCTATTAGTCAAATACTATATTAATAATAAGACCTATAGCAAAATACTATAGGTCTTATTATCTGAACGATTGATCACACTCTGGTCACATTTCTGCACCGCAGTACATAAATGCAGGTATAAACAGCCATCACAGCAGACACCGTCGGCGCTACTGCACCGATGATTCCCAAACTGTCCGGCATAAGACGGCATGCCAGAACCAGCAGAGGAATGCGAAGAGCCAGGGCTCCAAAGCAACAGCTAATCATGGTAAAAATTGTTTTTCCCCGTCCGTTTAAATATCCATTCATAGAAAAAATAAACAGCACAGCCAGATAATCAAAGCTGCAGGTTCTGAAAAATGGAATTCCTGCTTCAAGAATCGACGTATCCTTTGAAAAGACCCCAATCATGGTTTCAGGGGAAATCTGCGCCCACAGGAAAAATGCCAGAGAAAACGGCGCAGCCGCCAAAATAGCAATCCACAGCGCCCGGTTCATCCGATCATATTTCCTGGCTCCATAATTCTGTGCCACAATCGAAGCCAGAGCGCTGGCCGCCGATGTAGCCGGAAGCATGGCAAATACATCGTATTTTCCTGCAATTCCAACTGCTGAAGAAGCTGCCACTCCCAGCGCATTGGTCACCGAGGTCAGATAGAGGAAGGACAGGCGCACCATGCATTCCTGAAAAGAAATCGGTATTCCTACTTTTATCAGTTCTCCAGCCTTTCCCCGATCCATCCGAAAATTCTTCAAACGAAACTGAAAAATAAAATTCCGCTTATTCAGATACAAAGCCGCGCAGACCATGCTAAAGCCCTGAGAAAAAATAGTAGCAAAAGCAGTTCCCCGAACACCCATATGAAAATATTTTACCAGGACAATATCCCCTACAACATTCATGCACCCTGCAACTGCCACAAACAAAAGCGGACTTTTTGAATCTCCGCAGCCCCGCAGCACAGCGCTGATGGCATTGTATCCGCAAATAAAAACCACTCCGCAGGCGCAGACCTGTACATACTGTCCGGCCAGCTCATAAGCCTCTTCTGGCGTTTGAAGCGCTGTGAGGATCCACGGACAAAACAAAAACAGCAAAACCGAAAGCACCACCCCTGCTCCGGCAAAGAGACAAAAGCTGGTTCCAATGATTTTCTTTACCTCCTCCGGCCGTTTCTGCCCAGTATAATTTCCTACCAGAACCGTACTGCTGAGAGTCAGGCCCGTAATCATACTGGTAATAATTTGTGTCACCTGTGTACCCGTAGAAACAGCTGCCACCGCATCCCTCCCGCAGTACCAGCCAACTACCATCAAATCTGCTGCTCCATAAAATGCCTGAATCAGATTTGCAAGCAAAAACGGAATGGCAAAAACCACTACAGTTCTCACCAGGCTCCCCTGTGTTAAATCATGTTCCTGTTCCATCCTTTGTATTCCTGCCTTATTCTTTATTTAATTCTTTGCGCATCCCGCTTCTTCTGCTTTCTCTCCTCCTGCATGGACAGCAGCCGATCCAGATATACCGATTTCAGCTGCTTGCTGGCCAATGCCTGCTTTACCGGAGAAAGCTCCAAAATCGCGCTTAAGGCTGCTGCCAGCGCTCTGTGATTTGCAAAGGCCTGATTATCAAAAATCAGATTTGCCAGAGTTCCCTTTTCAATCGCCTGAAGCACAAACCGATGCGTGCTGTTTACCGGCGTTATTACCTGTTGGATGCGCCGCTTCATCGTGATTGCCTTCACACTGCAGTTGCGGGCACAGACTCCGCAGCCCAGGCAGATGTCCGGATCCAGAACTGCCTTTTTCTTTCCATTTCCCCCTTCTTTCATAGAAACAGCCAGCACAGGACAAACCCTGGCGCACTTTCCGCAGCCCACACATTTTTCCTCAGAAAATTCCGGAATAAATCCCGTCGTTGCAACCGGCTGCATAGGGCTGAAATGTCTGGCTGCCTGCAGAGCCTCACAGCAGCATCCGCAGCAATTGCAGATAAAAGAAGGATGCTCCCGCACATTTTCACCAATCTGAACCAGATTGCTGGCATAAGATCGTTCCAGGGCATCCAGGGCTTCTTCCTTGGAAATCAAACGGGCATAATCTCCATGCTCCGCCAGAGACCGGGCCACATTATCGAAGGTCAGGCACACATCCCAGGGCGCGTCAATCTCACAGGGATGACCGGCATGAAACATTTTATGACGGCAATAGCAAAGCCCCAGCCCGATATATTCTGCCTCTCTGACAATATGCGTTGCCCGCTCATAATCCAAAATATGGTTTGCCTTGTCATTCAGAAGCACCGGTTCCTGAACAAAAACCCGGCCCAGCTTCGTTTCCGTGGCATAAAACAGATCCTTTATAAAGTCCTCCTCCACATTCATATACTGGTAATACAGCTCTGCCAGATATTTCTGATCAATGTCTCCCCGGGTTCTCATCAGAGCAAATTCAATAAAACCGGCCATAGGCGGCGGCATTACAAATTTACGCTTCCCATTATGCCAGGAATCAACCAGAAGAGCCTTATTGCAAAGGTGATCCAGAAGCTTCTCCGCTTTCGCCTCCGTTGTCCCCCACACTCTTGCCGCTTTCTTCAGAGTAAACGGGCGGACCGGCAAAAGCGCCACCCACTTTGCTTCTTTTTCTGTATACAGTACCTGAAGAATCTTATAAAGCGTCTCCGATTCCGGAGCCCCTTGCGTGAACCAGTTAATCCGATCACTTAAATTCCGATATGCATCTCTTGATGTAAGATGTCCCATCCCTGCTTCTCCTTCCTGATATCTGCTTACGCAAAAAATCTGCTTATCTTTCTTTTGATGCTTTTTACTTTTGTACAGTTCCTTTTTCGCCTCTGGTATTCTGGGTTACTATTTCTGGTGATTTGGAGGTTTGCTTCTGGTACTCTTACGTTTGCCTCTGGCACACTAAATTGCCGCTTCTCGCGTTCTGTTTTTTTCTTTTAGCACTCTGAATTGCCGCTTCTCATGTTCTGGTTTTTTCTTTTAGCACTCTGGGCCGCTGTCTCTGCTACTCTAGCTTTTCATTTTGGCGCTCTGGGCTGTCTTCTGCTACTCCGATTTTTTCTCCATATGCGCAGAATCATTTTTTTCAAGCCAAAGCTTCAAATCCCGCATCCGGCACAGAGCATCACGCCGCCCAATATCATAAACCTCCTGAAGCTTGGCCGGATCCGATTCTGTCCGCCCAATAGTCAGCTCCCTGCTGGGGCGCACCACAAAAATCTCTCCCTCTGCTTCCAGCTTTTCAATCTCCTGAACAGTTTCATTATACACAAGATGTCTGTTTTCCAGAGCCCTCACAAACTCCGGGTATTTGTGATAATACACCTTTGCCATCGCCATCTGCTCCGGTTCCTTCACATATCCTTTGTGACGGGTCAAAACCACCACAGACTTCAAAAAGCCCATTTTTCGAAATGCCTCTGCTGGGATACTGTCACAGCATCCGCCATCTAACAGCTTCATTCCATCCTTCTCTACAATTCTTGACACATAAGGAAGAGATGCCGAGGCACGCATGAAGTCAATCTGCTTTTTCATATCCGTAATGCGCAAATACTCTGCCTTTCCTGTCTCCAAATTGCTGCAGGTCACATAGAACTCCGTTTTACTTTCATTGAAAGTCTTATAATCATACGGATCCAGCTTCTCAGGCAAATCGTGATAGCAGAACTGTTCTCCGGCAATATCACCAGTCAGAAACAAATTTCGAAAGCTCATAAAACGTTTATCCTGACAATACTTCTTGTAATAACGAATGCTGCGGCCCTTCTGCCTGGAAACAAAGGAACAGCCATGAATCGCACCTGCAGAAACGCCAATCACACCGTCAAACATCATATTCTGATCCAGAAACACATCCAGCACACCTGCTGTATAAATGCCTCGCATTCCGCCGCCTTCCAGAACCAGTCCTGTTTTTATATGCTCCATGTTACACACATCCTTCCTCCACCAAACTTTTCGCCTGCTTCAGGCGCTCATAAAATACCGGATAAAAACCATCCTCCGGTTCCATTTCTTCCCCATACGGTGTCAAATAAAACTGCTGCAATACCATCATACTAATGGATTTCGCATTCTTATCCGTCAGTTTACCCTGAAGAAGCTTTAAAAATCCATGCCAGTCCTTCACAAAAGCATCATATCTTGCTGCATCAGGAGTATCGATCCAGCGACGCACCTTCACCTTGGTGCGTTTTTCCTTCCGGCACTCATGAGTCTGCAAAAAATACTGAAAGGAACCATCCTCATCATAATAACGTCCCAGAGGAAACAAACGGCAAATTCCAGGGCGGTAAGGATGAATGCTGCACCGTCCTCCTGCATTTAAAAACCCGCAGCGTCCATCATATTCTCCGCCCATCCTGATATTCGGCTGCACAATTCCATCCACCACGTTCAGCTCCAGCTTATCCGCCAGCAGTTGTGCTGCTGTTTGTCCCAGACCACGTGTCAGGCGGTGCATATCATACGGATCCAGCACAATCGAGCTTCCCATACCGCAGCAGCAGGCAAAGCACCCCTGGCAGTCATCACAGCCTACCTTAACCATATCATTCAGACCATACAGCCTGCCGTCAGAAATCTCTTCCAAAGTTACATTTCTTATCATATTTCCTGTCTCACTCCCTGTTCTGTCAAATATTCTCATTTATCTCATCGAATCTGATTTTGGTTTGTCCTGAGCCAGATTTCACAGTTTTTCTGGTTCTTACCCTTTTTCCGGCTTTTGCGTCTTTTACATCTTTCTAATTTTGCCATTCTTTCCAGCATTTTTCCCTTATCCAGCTTTTGCATCTCTCTGGCCCTTGTCTTTTTTCTGGCTTTTATATTTTTATCCTTTGTCCTAAGCCAGATTTCATATCTTTCTGGTTTTGCTTTTGATCTGGCTTCTCCCTTAAATCAGCTTTCACACCTTTCTGATTCTTAATTTTTTGTGGCTTTTGTATCTTTCTGGTTTTATCCCGATCTGATTTTCTCCTTATCTGTTTTTCCCTTCGTTCTCAGTCGGACTCCGACCTGATTTTTATTTCCCCACCTCACAACAATCAGACCGACTGCTCCTAGTTTTTAATTCTTAAAAAGCCTTCCAAAAAATTCCCTTCGTTATCCTAAAAATTATAACAGATATTTCCCATTTTGGTTTTAAAAAAATCTGAATTTGTGGAGAGATTTCCTGAACTTTCCTTATTTTACAGGCTTTTCAGCCCATTAAATAGTGAAATGATATGTATTTTCCCTTATTTTTGCCCTTATGCGGAATCCGCAAG
>UPYT01000029.1 GCA_900538475.1 uncultured Clostridium sp.
GAATATGATTGAACATTCTGGCGAGGTTCGAATGATGATATATAACTACATCGTGGATTATCTGGAAGATCATGGCTATCCGCCGTCTATCCGTGAGATTGCGGATGGGGTGGGAGTGAGATCTATATAAACAGTGCATCACCATATCTGTATTATGCTCAAACGGAAAGAGCTGGAGACAGATGCAAAGCCCGGAACACCACGAGCCATTCGGGTTCCAGGGTATCGATTCACAAGAGGAGGAGAATATGGATGAGATGAGAGAGGGGCTTCCAGGGCCGGCAAAAGAACCATGGTATGAAAGCTTAAATCTGGAGGAGATTGATAATATCATTACAACAAAAATGAAAGAGACAGCCGAAAATGTAATTATTATAGGCTATTGTCTCCGGCAGATTGATGAAAAGAAGCTTTACCTGCAGGAAGGATACAATACAGTAGCTCGTTATGCGGAAGAAAAATATGGGATGGGCCCAGCCGCTGTATCTAAATACATAAAATGCAATATTCGTTTTTCGAAAAATGGATTTAGTATGGAATTGGATGACAGATATATAGGATTTGGAAAATCACAAATCCAGGAGTTATTGTCCTTAAATCCTGAGCAGTTGGAGCAGGTAACTCCGGACATGACTGTAGCGCAAATTCGAGAGATACGAAAACCAAAGGAAGTGCCATATTATCCCCTGGAGGGCCAGATGGAGATCACAGAGTTCCTGGAGCCTGAAGAACCGGTTCAGGAGCCGTCAGAAGAGCCTGTAAGCTTCCAGATGGATGGTTTCTGAGCTTGCCCCGGAAGAACCGGAGGAAGAGGCACAGGAAGCCTCTGCAATGGATTATAACACGCGAAGGGTATATTGTAATGCATTTGCCAGATTCCTGATTGAGCGTTTCGAGAGCTGGTTTAAGAATGATTATGAAAACCGCGTCCTTTTGGTGACAGAATCCGAAAAGCAATTAAAAGAGCGGTTTCATGGCACATGGTATTTTCAGGAACCGCTTTGGGAAGGCGTAGCACACATCAATCTGTTTCCGGAATATATCCAGATATGGGACGGCGCAGGTAAATGCCTGGGAAATGCAGAATGGTTTTATTTGTGTGCATCGATACAGGGCGTGTGGAATGAGGTTGCTTTGGAGGATGCTGCAAAAATGCAGCAAATTCCCTCTGAGTGCTGCGAAAATAGCAGCGAGGAGGAGCTGGAGGAAATTGCGACATCACAACAGAATGAGCTGGAAGTGCCAGAGGAGGAACTTACAGACTTGGAGCTTCTTCGGGGGATGCTGGAAAAAGAGAAAGGTTATCTGGAGGAAATGATAAAGGTCAATGAGGCGGAGCCTCTTCCGGAAAACCTGATCCGGAAAAAGAGAATTCTGGTGGGAGCCTTGGCTGGGATGCTGTGCGACCTGGAAGAGCCGGAACCAGAGGAACCGGAACAGCCTCCCTTGCCGCTGATGCGAAACAACGACCAGCGGAAAGAGTGGCTGAGGGATTACAAGTCCTGGGGGCTGTGGTATGAAGATGAGCACATCGGCTGCCGGTATTACAAATACGATTTTGACAACGGGGCGCGGCTGATTGCAGAGGTGTATGACATTTATAGCCCATTTGCAAAAACGGACTATGAATCATCGTATCTGCATCTGGTTGGAGGTCCAGAACCGGATGAGCATCCGTCTGGAGCCTATGGCAGATGGAGCAGGCATGAGAGATATAACCGGTTTCCGAATTCAGAGACGGAGCTGGTGGAATTTTTAAAGTCGATTCAGAAAGGGGAACGAAAATGAGAGTAAGAATTGAACCAAGAAAGAAAATAGACAGGCACGGATATATTTGTATGCCGTTAAAGGAGAATGTGCCACATCCAAAAAGTAAAAGCTGGAAATTAACCACATGCAAAGGCTGCGGCCGAGAATGTTGGGATAGGCCATACCCGAAGGATATGTACTTTGACGGGAAGTTGTGCACAGAGTGCGCGATTAGAAAAAGTTTGGGATAGGAGAAAATTAATGGGCAAGAGCAGAGCGAATAAACAGAACCGCCTTCGGGCGCAGATTAAGCGGCAGAAGAATGATGTTTATAAGTTTAAGGGGGCAGGAAAGAAATGAAAAAGATTAAATTTTTCCCAGCACCGCACGTAAGTCCGGGTAAGTGTGACGGATGAGATGGTTGCAGACCTGCGGGAGTGCAAACGGATGGCAGAAGAGACAAATTACGAAGGCTGCAAGGACTGCGATGATTGCAGCTGGCGGGATGTTGAGATAGAAAACACGTGTCTGTGTGAGTTTAATGAGGTGTGCAGGCAGTTACTGGAGGAGGGGTGATAATGGATCTTGGTGACAAGATTAAAGAGCTGCGCAAGCAAAAAGGGATGACCCAGGCAGACCTAGGGCTGGCTGTCGGTGTGTGCTATCAGTCAATATCTGATTGGGAACACAAAAGATATAACCCCAATTACGACAACATAAGCGAATTGGAAAGGGTGCTAGGAGAGCCGTTAAGGGGGTATAGTCTGGTTTTACCGCGAAAGACGGTAAAAGTATCGAGAAAAGAGAAAAAGCCCGTCTATGAGGCAAATAAGCCTATAGATGTGGGTAAGATAGGTGCGCTGTACCGGGCACGATGGAGCATCGAGGAGATTGCCAGGGATGTACATATTCCGGCGAGCGAAGTTGTGAAGCATTTGAGGAGGATGGAGAGATGAAAAGATTAACACAGAAAGATGAGCAGGGGAACTGGAGCCTGAAAGCTGTGCCGTGGGAAAGCCTGCGTGAAGGACAGGTTATCACAAAAGAACTGTGGGAGCGGCTGTATGGGGCGCTATGGAAACTGATGGAGTACGAGGATACCGGATTAAGTCCGGAAGAGGTGGAAGATGTCAATGATTTCAACAAGAGTCAGGTGAAGCATCTACTGAAGAAGCTGAGTGAAGAACAGCGTAAGCATCGCTGGATTCCTGTAAAGGAACGGCTGCCGGCAGAGGATGAAAGGGTAATTTTATGCACACGGTATGGAACTGTGAAAGAAGGTACATACACAGAACGATATGGTTACGCAATGCGAAAGGGGTTTTTTACAGAAAACTGTTTTGAAGAGCTATGCGACGTTATCGCCTGGATGCCACTGCCGAGGCCATATCAGGAGGAGGGAGAATCATGAAGAACGCAGAGGGCTATCCTGACCCGACAGCAGGGAAGGCAATCCATAGAGCAGACAAGCAGCCGGACAATGTGGAACTGGCTATCCGGTTAATCAAGGCTGCTGCCAGAGAGTGCAATGTGGAAATCATTGGACGGATAGCAATTAGGGATGAAACTGGAAGAGTTTGGAGGTGATGCCGTTGGATAAGCAGATTTTAGAACAGTACATAGATGCCTGTGCACTCATTGAGGAGGCAAAAGAAGAACTGCGGAAATTAAAGAAGCAGAGAAAACGAATTGAACAGGACATTGTAAAAGGATCCTCTCCGGAGTTTCCATATACAGCTCATAATTTTCATGTTCAAGGGATTTCATATTCTGTTCTCAAAGATCCCAGAAGCGTAGAAGTGCAAGAGAAGATATTGCAACAGAGGATTGATGATGCAGCGAAAATCAAGTTGCAAGTGGAAGAATGGATGCTTACAATTCCCCAGAGGATGCAGCGCATTATTAAGTACAAGATATTCGAGGAGATGACCTGGGCCCAGGTGGCTGCGAGAATAGGGCGGAAGGCTACACCGGACGGAGTTAGAAAAGAATTTGAGGCATTTATGAAATTAACATAAGTTTTTCCGTTTTTTCCTGTTTTTCCGTTTTCAAAATGTTATAGTGTATCATGAAGCAAAAGGCATCCAGCCAGCGGCTTCTGGATTATCACCTCAAATGAGATTTCGACCGCCCGGTGTCACAGCCTGCGGTCGATTGGCCCACACCTGGGCTAGTACATAATACGTCGTCTCTAATTGCCCTGGTTAGCCTCCAGGGCAGCAATGCGGGGTAGAGCAGTCTGGCAGCTCGTCGGACTTTTAACCCGAAGGTCGATGGTTCAAATCCATCCCCCGCTATCATTGCCATATTCTCCTTTATCCAGAGAGACATCCTCGCGAGAGGGTGTTTTTTGATTTTAAGGAATGCATAAATATTTAGTACAAAACACTTGACAAAAGTATATACAATAGTATATACTTACTTTGCCCGGTTATTTCTACTATAAGATAAGATACTAAAATACAAACTAAAATAATAAAAAGTATACAAATTAGAGCAGATAAAAAAGCTAACAAAAGAGCAGATAAAAAAGCTAACAAAAGAGCAGATAAAAAAGCTAACAAAAGAGCAGATAAAAAAGCTAACAAAAGAGCAGATAAAAAGCTAACAAAAGAACAAGAAAGAGAGCCAATAAAATTAATAAGAGGGCGAATATTAAATATTATGAAGAACACTACATCATTAAAAAAGTGGGGAAATAGCATGGGCATTAGACTCCCTAAAAGTATTTTGGAATCCATGGGGATAGAGGAAGGTGATGTTTTAGAAGTTTCTTTGGAAGATGGAAAAATTATATTAACAAGAAAAAAAACAGTGAAATTTGAATCTTTGCAACATAGACTGGAATTCTTTTATGGCACTTCACTGGGTGAAATTCAACCACAATATACAGGAGAGGTTGAATTTGGAGTACCAGTCGGAAAGGAATTATGGTAGACGGCATTTTCGAAAAAGGTGACATTGTAATCATTCAATGTACTCCACAAGCGGGGCATGAACAAGCAGGAAAGAGACCAGCGCTAGTTATAAGCAACTTTGTTTATAATAAGTATAGCGGTTTTGCGATGGTATGCCCGATAACAAGTACCGAAAGGAAAAGCCCTTTTCATGTTAAGTTGGATAGTAGCACTAAAACCCAAGGAATGATTTTAGCTGAACAGGTAAAGTCCTTGGATGTGAGGGCAAGAAAAGGTACTTACGCAGAAAAAGCTCCGCAGGAGATTGTAGACGAAGTCGATGAAATAGTGAAACAAAGTCTTTAGGTAAGGAATTTGAGCCGCCATCGTGCGGCTCTTTTCTATACCCAAAAGGAGGTGAGCCAGATGGCAAAATATGAATACTGGTTAACGTCGGAAGGCTTGCTGAAATTGGAAGCCTGGGCAAGAAATGGGTTGACGGATGAACAGATTGCCGGAAATGCCGGCATAGCAGTTTCGACACTGTATGAATGGAAAAAGACATACGTGGAGATTTCGGAGGCCTTAAAAAGGGGAAAAGAGGTAGTGGATATTCAAGTAGAGAACGCTCTCCTGAAGCGAGCCATGGGATATTCGTATACGGAAAAAAAGACTGAGAATGGACCGGATGGAAAGAAAGTCACAGTAACAGTGAAAGAAGTTATTCCGGACACAACAGCTCAAATCTTCTGGTTAAAGAATCGTCGTCCGGATGTGTGGAGAGATAAGCAGGAGATTGAACACGGAGGAAAGATTGGAGGGGTAACGATTGTCAATGATATCCCAAAACCAGACACAAGTTAAGCTTAGTGAGTTAATAGCGCCTTCTTTTTATGCGCTTCACTGGGATATCGCAGAACATCGGCACACGCACTATAAGCTTTCCGGAGGTCGTGGTTCTACTAAATCATCATTTGTGTCGGCTGAGGTTATTCTGGGCATGATGCAGGACCCAAAGGCAAATGCAATTGCTATGCGGAAGGTAGGGCGATTCCTAGAAGAGTCTGTATTCCAGCAGCTTATTTGGGCCATTAATGCTTTGGGCGTATCGGGAGAGTGGAAGATTCGTTATTCTCCGCTGGGACTTACTTATATCCCCTTCGGGAACAAAATTATATTCCGGGGAGCAGATGACCCTCAGAAAATAAAATCCGTGAAACTGGCGAACGGATACTTTAAATATATCTGGTTTGAGGAGCGGGCAGAATTTGACGGAGACAGCGAAGAAAGAACAATACTACAGTCTCTGATGAGAGGTGGACCGGAATATTTTGTGTTCTACTCCTGGAACCCGCCTAAGTCTATGAATAATTGGGTGAACCAAGATATTCTTCAAGACAGAGAGGATACGCTGCATCACCACAGCGATTATCGGACAGTTCCTCCTGAATGGTTGGGAGAGCAGTTTTTCTTAGAAGCTGATGCCCTGAAGGAATTAAAACCCAAAGCGTATGAGCATGAATATTTGGGAATTGCAACAGGAACTGGAGGCCAGGTATTTGAAAATGTTACAGTCCGGACAATTACAGAGGAGGAAATGAATCGATTTGATAGAATCCGCCAGGGTCTTGACTTCGGTTTTGCTGCAGACCCGGCAGCATACATGAAATTGCATTATGACAGGACGCGGAAGCGTCTTTTTCTATTTGGAGAAATATATGGAGTGAAGCTGGGAAATACCAAATTAGCTGCAAAAATCCGCAAATATAATCCCTTGAATAAAATAATAACAGCGGATAGCGAAGACCCTCGTGCTATTGATGCGTTAAATGAATTGGGGCTGCGAGTGGTCGGTGCAAAAAAAGGACCTGGTTCTGTAGATTATGGCATGGAATTTTTGTCTGATGAAATCAATGAGATTATTATAGACCCTAAACGATGCCCGAATGCCGCGAGAGAGTTTACCAGTTATGAGCTCGACCAGGATAAAAACGGAAATTTTAAAGGCAGCTATCCAGATAGAGATAATCATACTATTGATGCGGTTAGATATGCCATGGAGGATGATATGACTATGAGAAGAGTAAGGCAGCGGAAGAAATCAGATTTCGGATTACATTAAAAGGCGGTGATACGGATGCGCATATATACAATGCCGAGAAGTGACTGGGATGAACAGAACCCAAACAAGCAAGCAATACTGACTCTCATTCTGAAGCATCAGAATGAGGTGGAGCGACTGCACAAATTGAAGCAATATTATGTTGGACAGCATGATATTCTGGGCGAGAACAGAAAAAATAAATTGGTTTGCAATCATGCGAAGGATATTTCGGACACTGCCAGCTCCTATTTTATTGGCAATCCGATATCATACAATAGTGATGAGGACATCTCCTTGCTTATGGATGCCTTTGAGCAGGCAGGTGCTGATGAGGCAGATGGAGATAATGGATTGGATTTATCCATTTATGGATGTGCTTATGAGTATATTTATCCAATGGAGGATTCGACAGCCTTATCTGTCAAAAATCTATCTCCAGAAAACACTTTTATGGTCTATGATGACACCATTGAGCAGAAAGAATTGTTTGCAGTGTACTATTATGTCAAAAAAGATGATTCCGATAATCGGAACCCGATATATGTGGCAACTGTTCTGACAGCTAATTTAAAGTGGGTTCTTGATATTGAAAAAATACCAGGGCCTCAATCTCTTTTAGAAGAACCGGAGCCACATTATTTTGAACAGATTCCGATTGTAGAATATTTGAATAATAAATTGGCTATCGGGGATTTTGAACTGCAAATTCCTTTAATCGATGCGTACAACGCACTGATGAGCGACCGTATTACGGATAAGGAACAGTTTATTGATTCTATCTTAGCAATTTACGGCGCTTTGT
This sequence comes from uncultured Clostridium sp., assembly GCA_900538475.1. Taxonomy (GTDB): domain Bacteria; phylum Bacillota; class Clostridia; order Lachnospirales; family Lachnospiraceae; genus Brotaphodocola. The sequence continues at coordinate 7,553 of UPYT01000029.1, forward strand.
TGGGAGATCCAGACGCGGTAGATGAAGATGGAAAAACAGCAAAAGAGCGGGTAAAAGAGGACAAGCTGCTGGAGCTTCCCAAAGACTCAAAGGCAGAGTATCTTACCAGAACCTTTGACGAACAGGGAGTTGAAGTCTTAAAGAAGGCCATTGAGCAGGATATTCATAAATTTAGTCATATTCCCTGCATGACGGATGAATCGTTTGGAGGGAATGTTTCTGGGGTTGCCATGGAATTTAAACTGCTTGGCATGGAGAATATCACAAAAATAAAAACCCGGTATTACCGCAAAGGATTGAGAAAACGCATACGGTTATTCACGGCCTGGTTAGAAAAAAGCCGGTCTGTAAATATCAATGCGGCTGGGATTACTCCTATATTTACGCGAGCACTTCCCAAAAATTTGTTGGAAATCAGTCAGATTGTAGCAAATTTATGGGGCAAGGTAAGTCGAAAAACACTTCTTTCCCAGATTCCATTTGTGGATGATGTAGACGCAGAGCTGGAGGCAGTGGAAAAAGAAACAGAAGAAGAGGTCAGACAGCAGCAGGCTCTTTTTGGACTGGGAAGCAACACCTCGCCAGAAGAGCTGGGAGATGTAGATGAATAACGAGAAGTACTGGAAAAATCGAAAAGTCCAAGAGATGTTTCGATATATGGCTTCAGCTGAGGATGCTGCAGATGAAATTGCAAAAGTGTATTTAAAGGCTTCGCGTTACATCAGTTTTGAGATGGAAGCTATTTTTGAGCGGTTTATGAAAAAGCATAAGTTGTCTGAAAATGATGCAAGAAGGCTCATCCAATCGCTTCAAGACAAAACCTCTATTGATGAAATGAAGAGGGCTTTAAAAGCTTTCCCGAAAGGATCTGCTCATCAAAAAATATTGGCAGAACTGGAAAGCGTAGCTTATCAGGCGCGCTTAGAACGACTGAAGCAGCTTCAGAACGAACTGGATAGAACGATGCAGCAGGTCTATAAACAGGAAAAGGCTGTTAATACGAAGCATTATGTTGATTTGGCAAATGAGGCATATTATCGGTCCATTTTTTATATTCAACAGTTGGCCGGCCTGGGATTTTCTTTTAGTGCAATTGATGAAGGCGATGTAAAAAGAATAATAAACAGTCGATGGTCTGGAGCGAATTATTCAGAACGAATCTGGAAAAATACGCAGAGCTTAGCGCGTGATTTGAAAGAAGAATTGCTGATTAATTTGCTGACTGGTCGAACTGACCGGGAAGCGGCGGAAATTATTGCGAATAAATACGCTCAGGGTGCCAGCAACGCCCGAAGACTGGTGCGAACGGAATCCTGCAATCTTGTGACGCAGATGGATATGTTGTCCTACGAGGAATGTGGGATAGAAACGTATATTTTTACCGCAACATTAGATGTGAAGACTTCTACGGTTTGCCGGGAACTGGATAGGAAAAGGTTCCCTGTTGCAGAGCAGCAGGCTGGAAAAAATTGTCCTCCGATGCATCCCTGGTGCCGTTCTACGACTATATGCGATATCTCGCCGGAAACATTGGCCCAAATGAAGCGCCGAGCCAGAGACCCAGAGACCGGAAAGACATACATGGTTCCGGCGGATATGTCCTACAAGCAGTGGCACGAGCAGTATGTTGAGAAGAATCCAGATAAGCGCCTGGCAGAGCGGAAGCAGCGAAATAAAAAGACAGATAATGAGCAGTTCCAAAGATACCGAAAAATACTTGGTAAGGATGCGCCTGAAACTCTGGATTCTTTCCAGACAATGAAGTATACTGATAGTGAGAAATGGAACGCTAAGAAGAGAGAATTTGCAACCATTTCAAAAATTATGGAAAAAGAATCATACTCAGAAGAGTACAGAAGTAAGATGCGGAGCACATATTACCGATTTAAGGATAAAGGATATGAATTTACGGATCATTCATTAAACCGCTATCTTGGACAGAAAACAGGAAGGGGAAAGAAGGCTTTTACCGAAGATGAATTATTAAAGGTGCTGGATTCTTCCGTGAATTATTTGGAAGAAGGGGGAAGAACAGTAAAGTTTTATAATGGAATAGCTGCAATTCAGAATGAACAGACCGAAGAAGTGGTTTCGATTGTAGTCAGAAATAAACCGAAGAAGGGTTGGAAGAGTAAATGAAAGAAAAATTATTGGAAATGATGCGACAGCTCATAGATGGAGAATATAACTGCAATGATTTTTCATACGATTTTCCAGAAGCAATGTTAGATTTAAAGGATGAAGAGTGGCTTGATATGTTAGATGATATGCCTGAGATATGCGCATCATATGAGCCTTTTGATGAGGCAGATGGGGAAGTGCTGAATGATAAGGAATTAATACAGGCAGTAACAGAAATTTACCATAAAATTTTATTAAGAGGAGATGTACATGGCCAGAGATGATTATTTTGTGATAGCCGCAAAGATTCTTGACTATTTATACAAATGCTTGAAAAAGGGAATTGCTCCAGATCCAGAACTGCTTTCTCCGGAAGCACTTGGTATCAATGAATCATACTGGAACTATATTTTTCAGAACTTATCAGAGTATGGTTACATTACAGGTGTGATATCTAAAAAACTAATGGGAAATCCAGAGGTGCAAGTAAAGCTTCAATACAATAAATTGAGAATAACGCCGCCAGGGATTGAGTATTTGGCGGAGAATTCTTCAATGAAAAAAGCATTGGATACATTGCAAACGATAAAAGACTTAATACCGTTCATTTAAGCCAGGGAATTTATCCCTGGTATTTTTATACCCTTTTTATTGCGACATCGCAACGGAGGTAAACATGATAACAGCAGTATTTACAGATAACAGCGACTATGCCCGCGCTACTGGCCTCTGGCAGTGGGACTACGGGCAGAGGCTACGGATAGAAGGATTGAAACTGCCCGCAGCGGTAGAAATCCATTTCGCCCTGACAGAACAGTCCGGGGATGCCATTACCCGAGTAGGTACCACCAAGGACGGTGTGACAGAGGTAGTCATCCCGGATAGCCTGTTGGAGAATCAGGCAGCAGGCGCGACCTATGAAATCTATGCATGGATCTATCTGGCAGACAAGACATCCGGTGAAACCATCAAACGGATTTCCATGCAGGTCAAGCGCAGAGCAAAGCCGGAAGGGCATGACACACCAGAGGATGCAGAACTCTTCCGGGATGCCATTGCGCAGGTGAACGCATCTGCAGACCGGGCAGAGACAGCGCGAGAAGGAGCCGAAGCCGCTCAGGAGGCAGCGGAAGCAGCAGCCGGTAAAATTGAGGGTGAGATTACCGGAGCCGGGCAGATTGCCAAGCAGGTAAAGCAGGATGCGGCAGCAGTTGCGAAAGATAAGCAGGCAGTCTCTCAGATGGTTACAGAGACCACCCAGAACGCTCAGAATGCAGCCGAAGCAGCACAGGCAGCAGAACGTTCCAGTACCGCCGCGAAGCAAGCACAGGCCGCCGCTGAGAGTGCTAAGGCGGGAGCAGATTCAGCCATGAAAGAGGTGGAGCGAGACCGAGTTGAGGTTTCAGAGACCCACAAGGCGGTGGAGCAGATGCGGGAAGCGGTGGATACTGACCGGCAGGCAGTAGCAGCGGACCGGCGGGCGGTAGAAAATACTGTCACGCAGTTTGGACAGTTTGCTCAGAGCGCGATTAATGCTGTTGGACAGGCTCAGGAGGCGGCTGTGGGGGCAGTTTCCGCAGAAGGGCAGAGACAGGCCACAGCGGTGCAGCAGGCAGGCACACAGGCAGTCAGTGACGTTGAAACAGCTAAGGCAAAGGCGGTTCAGGCAGTCACCACAGAGGGTGATACGCAGGTCAAGAGGGTGCAGGATGCGGCTGCTGGAATTGTGGCTGACCGGGAGCAGATTGCGGCGAATAAAGCCGGAATTGAAGCCCTGCACCAGGGCAAAGCCGATGCCATTGTGGAGACCGCGCAGGGTGAGACCATGACCCTGACGGACAGCTCCGACAAATTGTTTGAGGGTCTGAAAGTATTCGGGAAGAGTACGCAGGATGGGACGCCGAGTGTGGAAAATCCAGTGCCGATTGTGAATGTCGGTGAGAGCGGAAGTATTACGGTTGAGGTGACGGGGAGGAACCTATTCAAGAATTCGCAGCACTCAGCAGGTTTTTATACCGGAGATGTAGGAAATACAATAAATTCGGTTATGAATGCTGGATATTCATGGGAAGCGGATCTGTCAGTGTTACCCGGTACAGAATTAACATTGAGCGTAATGTCGCCAATACTGTCTAAGTTCCGATTCTTTGTTATTGATAACAACGGGATAATTCTTCTGAAACATGAAGACTATTCTGCTAATAGTATGGACTATACGAATACATTTACCATGCCGGAGAATGGTTTTAGACTGTGTGTAAGCGTAATAGAAGTGTCAGCACCAGAAGGCGTTACAATTATGCTTAACATAGGGAATATGGCTTTTTCGTACGAACCCTACATTGAGCCTCAAACCTTAATCCTCAAAACCCCCAACGGTCTCCCTGGTGTGCCAGTCAGCAAAGACGGCAACTACACTGACCAAAACGGTCAGCAGTGGGTTTGCGATGAGATTGACTTGACAAAAAAGAAGTATGTACAGAGGGTGAAAGACTTCATTATCACTCAGGATACTCAGATATCAACCTCAATGGGTGCTTATGGCGCACCAGAAAAAGATACCATTTTGGCTCGTTATTTAGATAGGACCATTAAAAAAAATGGTACTATTTTATGCCGAGAGTTGATACATATTCCAAACTGGAATGTCGATAGTGAATCAGTACATACAACAGAAACCTCTATTGATTTTAGACTTTCAAGAAAAAGACTTGGATTAGGAACAGAGACAACGGCTGATGAAAATAAAACAGCGGTTCTTAAATTTTTGGAAACAACTCCGCTTCATTGCCTTGTGGAATTAGCTACCCCCATCGAACGCGACCTCACACCAGAAGAACTTACCGCTTACGAAGCCCTCCGTACCAACTATCCGACCACCGTTATCACAAACGATGCCGGAGCACACATGGAAGCGACCTATGTGGCCGATACTGGAAAATACATCCAGAACCTGGAAGAGCGCCTGAATGCCAAGCTGGTGAATATCCAGTCAGCCCTAATTAGTCAGAAAATTTCTGGGGGGGGTATAAAGGTAACTGACAGTTCGAGGGTGCCGGTTGTGCGGTTTGCCATGTGGGGTAAGACGGAGCAGAGGAAGACGACAGGGAAGAATCTGATTGATATAAAAGGTGAAATAACCTTTTCAAAAGGAACTTTTGACATAAAAGATAATCTTATTGATTGCACTCTAGCAGACACTTGGGGCGGTAGTTACATTATGTTTTCCAAGGAGTATCCTGCCGGAGAATATACTTTTTCCGCTGATAAGATGAAAAATGATACAGTGCAAAAAATAGCTATTCTTTTGACCGTAGAACCATTATCGAATAGCGCGGATGCTTGTGTTTTTAATGATTATTACAAAAAATATCTGATTAAAAATGGCAAGACATTATCCAGAGACATAACATTCAAGGTCGATTCACCATTTGAAATTGGTATTCCACTTTCGGGAGATGTTGATGCAGTCGGAGAGACTTTGAGTATAAAAAATATCCAGCTTGAGCGAGGAGTTTCCGCCACTGCCTATGAGCCTTATTCCGGCGGCTTCCCTTCCCCCTCTCCTGACTGGGAACAGCCCATCGAGATAACCGACCAGCCTGTGACAATCACCGTCAAGGGCGGCACAGAGCAGCAGTCTATCACTCTGATACCGCCTCGCCCATTTACCAAGTGGGACAAGCTGGAAAAGGTGGATGGAGTGTGGTGCTGGGTGTATCAGAGCAAGCATATTCTGTCTTATAGCGCAGAAAGCATCACAGGAGAATATTTTTCCACAACAGGAGAGCTGAGTGCAGGGGCAGAGGTGTATTACAAGGCTTCTGCACTTGAACTCATCCCCCTCTCCCCATCCGAACAGGACAAACTCAACGCCCTCACGATGTACGCAGGCACCACCGAAGTCACCAACACCGGCGGCTGCAACATGGAATTAACCTACACCGTAGATACAAAATCCTATGTAGACAGTAAAATCGCGGCTATCAGCGCCGCAGTATTGGAGGTTTAAGAAATGTACGAGATTGTAAAGAATGTAATTGAATCCGGTCAGTACGAATTGACCGATATGCTGAAAAAGATTGATACTATCTGGCTCCAGGGAACCTTGGATGACACCCAGCGGACAGAACTCATCGAGCTGGCTCGCAGCCGGGCAGACCCGAAGCAGAGCTACGATATCCAGAAGCAGTTAGAAACCATATTTTCCAACCTGTCTGAGATGGGACAGGCAATTTTAGAACTGACTGACCGGGTGACGAAATTGGAGGGCGGCAGCGTAACTCCTCCGGTGGTGGATGAGTATCCACAGTTCGTTCAGCCGACTGGGGCGCATGACGCGTATAATACCGGTGATAAAGTGACCTACAATGGCAAGAAATACATCTGCCAGATGGATAACTGTGTGTGGACACCGGATGCATACCCGGCAGGATGGAAGCTGGTGGAATAGATTTAGTCATAAGATAGTCATAGATTTAGTCATAGGCACGCGGGAAACCGGGTGTTATTTTTATGCCATGAAATGGTCTGGACTTGGATGGACTGGGGCATGGCGGAAAGGAATAGATATGAAAAAAGTAATATGTAACAGGGAACAGTCAAGAAAAGGAAAATTCAAAATGAATCTGCATCTCTTTGGCCATGATGGAGACGGTACCGGTGCTGATAGAGGTAACGGTGATGGAGCTGGCGAAGGCGAGGGAGATGGAACTTCTGGAAAGGAACCTACTTTTGACGACATACTGAAAAACGGTCATCAGGCAGAATTTGACCGCAGAGTTCAGAAAGCTATTGACACAGCACTGGGGAAAGCGAAGGAAAAATGGCAGGCGCTTACAGATGATAAATTATCCGAAGCGGAGAAGCTGGCAAAAATGACAAAAGAGGAAAAAGCCCAGTATATGCAGCAGAAACATGAAAAGGAGCTGGCTGACAGGGAAGTGGCTATCACAAAACGAGAGCTGATGGCAGAGGCGAAAAATACACTGGCGGAAAAGAAGCTTCCTTCGGATCTGGCGGAGGTATTGAACTATGCGGATGCAGATAGCTGTAATAAATCCATTGCATCAGTTGAAAAAGCTTTCCAGGCTGCAGTGCAGGCTGCGGTTGAAGAGCGGCTGAAGGGCGGAACTCCTCAGAAAAAAGCAACATCAACAGAAAATGACACCTTAGAAAGTCAGGTTGAGCGCCTGATTATGGGACAGTAAAGAAAGGATGGTAGAACAATATGGCGATTAATACTTTAGCAACAGCAACATTATTTCAGAAAGCCCTTGATAAGGCTGCCGTAAGAGAAGCGGTAACCGGCTGGATGGATGCGAATGCAGGACAGGTTATTTATAACGGCGGCGCGGAGGTGAAGATTCCTAAAATGTCTGTACAGGGTATGGGAAACTACGACCGGGATGCCGGTTATCAGATGGGCGGAGTTACCCTGGAATACGAGACCCGGAAAATGACTCAGGACCGCGGCAGAATGTTCCAGTTAGATCCCATGGACATCAATGAAAACAATTTTGTCACTACTGCCGCAGCTGTCATGGGAGAATTCCAGAGAGCGCAGGTAATTCCAGAAATTGATGCATACCGTATCTCTAAAATTGCGACAGAGGCTATTACTGCTAAGAAGGCTGGCATGATTCAGTATGGATATACTCCGGGAGCCGAAGGAACTTCTGCACTTCGAAAGCTGAAAGAAGGGATTAAGGCAATCCGGGAACTGTATAATGGAGCCATTGTATGCCATGCTACACCGGATTTTATTATGGAACTTGAGCTGGAGCTTGCCGGAAAGATTACTGCAGTAACTTTTTCCAAAGGTGGAATTGATACGCAGGTTCCGTCTGTAGATGGAGTTCCGATTATCTCTACTCCTTCTAACCGTATGTATACAGTAATCAAAATCAATGACGGAAAATCAGGCGGCCAGGAAAAGGGTGGATACGAGAAAGGCTCTTCGGCAAAAAATATTAATTTCTTCTTATGCCCCAGAACAACTCCGATTGCAATCACAAAGCAGGATGTGATGCGTATTTTCGATCCAATCACAAATCAGAAGCTGAATGCTTGGCAGATGGATTACAGACGCTTCCACGACATTTGGGTGCTGGATAATAAACTGGATTCTGTTTACTTAAGCATTAAGGATACAGAAGGTTAAGGAGGCTCGGAATGAGATTAATTAGAAAAAATGTAGAACGCGAAGCGGAGGGGGCAGAAGCGGAACGTTTGATGAAAGATGGATTTGTACCAATTGACGCATCAAATGCAGAAAGTGATGACTCCGAAAAAGTCAATTTAAAAGAAATGAAAGTGGATGATCTTAGAAAATTGGCTGCGGAAAATGGAATTGATAACGCAGGGAGTCTAACAAAGGCTGAGCTTCAGGCTGTGTTAAAGGACGTGGTTTCTTGAACAATATTGATAAATTAAAAATTCTAACCAGAGAAAGTGATGAAACGCTTCTGGAACTTCTTCTGGCCGATGCTGCGGAAGTGGTACTGTCGTATACGAACAGAGAAAAAATGATTCCGGAGCTGGAGTATCCGGTCAGAGAATTGGCCTTAATCGCTTACAACAGGATGGGAACAGAAGGAGAGTCCGGAAGAAGCGAGGGCGGAGAAAGTTATAGCTTTGAAGATGCTCCGAAGCGTATCTATGATGTTTTGGACAAATACAGGTTGGTGCGAGTAGGGGGGCGTGCTTATGAGGATAAAAAGAAGTAGATTAAAAACCTATTATCTTCGCTCTGCTCTGAAACAGAAAGATGAGGAAGGCAATTCTTTTATAGAATATGGCCCTCCTCATTCTTTTTCCGCTGAAACTTGGCCTGGAGGGGGAAAAGTACAGGCGGAGATATATGGGCAGCGGCTTCCCTATATCTGGAATTTGCGGATAGATGGAGCGTATCAGGAAATTATTCAGTCAGATGGACATGTCGCTTACTGTGTAGGCAGTTCTATTTTTCAGGAAAACGATGGCATATGTTTACATGTTGGCGCAGATAAGAATCCTGATTTTCGAATTATTTCTATCCGCCCTTATCGCTTCCTGAAATTGGAGGTGGAAAGGATTTAATGGCAAATGGAGTAAAAGGGCTTGATAAGCTTATGAAAAAATACGGAGATTTAGCGACAGCTGCAGCGGGTCCGGGGCTAATAAAAGCAGTTGGAGCATCTGCGAAACTGATACAAGGCGAGGCAAAATTGCTTTGTCCTGTATCAGATGGCGAACTAAGACAAAGCATAAGAACCAGTACAGAGCAGCAGGATGAGAGCGTTATCGGTGCTATCTATACGAATAAGAAATATGCCCCATACATCGAGTTCGGAACGGGTCCTAAAGGCGAAAAGAATCATGAAGGAATTTCGCCACTGGTAACTCCTGTATATTCACAAAGCCCCTGGTGGATACATGAAAGCCAGATTGATGCGGAAACAGCAGAAAAGTATCATTGGTTTTATATTGACACAAAGGATGGCCGATTCTATCAGTGTTCTGGTCAAGCAGCACAACCATTTTTATACCCGGCATTAAAGAATAATGAAGACCGTGTGACAAGGAATATTTCCAATTATGTAGCGCGAGAAATCAGAAAGGTGTGTAGCTGATGTTAAATGTAAAGGATGAAATTTATCAGGCATTGCAAACAGTGACGGAGAATGTAACAGATTATTATCCCAGGGATTGGGAAAAGGATTTGGTAATCCAGTACATGGAAGAAGATAATCGAGTGGTTGAATATACCGATATGGAGGAGCAGAAAGCATATTGCCGGTATCGGATTGATATTTTTTCTAGGAAAAGTACTTCAGCTACTGCAGTTGCCGTGGATGCAGCAGTATCTGCTCTTGGATTAAAGAGGACACAGTGTGCGGATATTGAAGATCCGAACGGTTGGAAACACAAGCAGATGCGCTATGAGATGGTTATTGATGTAAAGACAAAACGGGTATATCACAACGCATAAATTGCAGAAAGGAGCATTTGATGTTAGCAAATGGAATTACATTAGGAGTAAAAAAGACTAAGGAAGCTCCTACATATACAGAATTAGAAGGCTTGAAGGAGGTTCCAGAGTTAGGAGCTGATCCGGAGAAAGTAGACAACACAACCCTTGCAGACAAAACAAAAATTTATGAGCTTGGAATTGGAGATCCTGGTGATTTGACATACAAATTCAAATGGGATAACAAAGAAGGTGGATCATACCGTACTTTGAGAGATATTGCAGACAAGAAAGAAACGGTAGCCTTTGAGGAGACCTTCCCGGACGGAACTAAATTTCATTTTGATGCACAGTGTAGCGTAAAAGTTGGTGGGGGCGGAGTTAATGGGGCAATAGATTTTACTTTAAATCTTGGATTGCAGAGCGATATTGTTGTAGTGGATCCGTCATAAAGAGAGGAGTGTAAGAATATGGGATACAATTTTGATGATGAGAACGAGAACAAGGACGAGGGGGGCGCTGGTGGAGAAGTAATCAGCATGGAGAAACGCAGAAAACCCTTTGCCTACTGGACCGTTGGGGAAAAGGAGTACAAATTAAAGCTTACAACCACTGAGATTTGCCGTCTGGAAGAAAAATTGAAAAGAAATCTTCTGGACGTTCTTTTTTCTTCCGGAAGCGTTCCTCCATTGACAGTAATGCTTGGAATTGTTCATGGAGCTATGAAGCCCTGGCATCATGGAATTAAGTATGAAGATGTGCAGAAAATGTTTGACAGATATTGCGAAGAGGGCGGCACACAGATGACATTTATGGTAGATGTCCTTATGGAGGTGTACAAAGTATCCGGTTTTTTCTCGGAGAACCAGGCAGAGACCATGGATGCCAAAATGGAGGAAGTAAAGGAACAGATGTAAAATGGGTCTCTGACACGATTTCTGACCTTCTCCCGGTAGCACTTGACTGCGAAATAACCTGCCAGATGTTCTGGAATATGAGCCTTCCGGAAATTGAGGATACTATAGAAAGCTATGTACGCCAGGAGGAGCGTCAGAAAAAGCAGAACTTACTTTTCATTCATTTTGCAGCCAGGGACATTGGACAATATGTAAATCTGGTATTAAACGGAAGCGAGAATGCAGAGCTGAAGGAACTCTGGGATTTCTTCCCGGAATTATTTAAGACAGAACAGAAAGAAGCAGAGAAACAGCGCAGGGAACAGCAGCTCGCAGTATATAAGGCGCAGATGAAAGATTTTGTTGCACGCCACAATAATAAACAAAAGGAGGTGACAAAGCAATGGAAGGCATAACACTTGAACGGCTGCAGGTCATCATAGAGGCTTACACAAAGCCATATAGAGATGAACTGGATAAGGTCAAAAAGCAAACATCTTCTGTCACCTCGCAGGTAGAGTGGCAGACTCAAAAAATGCGAAACTCTTTCCGGAGAGTGGGGGCAGCGGTGGCATCGGTACTTGGTACTGGTGCCATCATTGCTTTTGGAAAATCATGCATTGATTTAGGCTCTGATTTGCAGGAAGTCCAAAACGTAGTGGATGTAACGTTTGGTTCTATGAATAAACAGGTGGATGCTTTTGCCAAAAATGCTATAACGCAATTTGGGCTTTCGGAATTGACAGCTAAGAAGTATATGGGCACTTATGGTGCAATGGCAAAATCCTTCGGAATCGTTGGCGAAGCGGGATACCAGATGTCTGCAGCTATTACAGGTTTGACCGGTGATGTAGCTTCTTTCTACAACCTATCCACAGATGAAGCCTACACGAAGCTGAAAAGTATTTTTACCGGTGAAACAGAGTCTCTGAAAGAACTTGGCGTAGTTATGACTCAGACAGCTCTTGACCAATATGCCCTGAATGAAGGACTGGGAAAAACAACACGCACCATGACAGAGCAGGAAAAGGTTCTTCTGAGGTACCGTTATGTCATGAGCACATTGTCGGATGCATCCGGAGACTTTGCAAGGACCTCCGGCAGTTGGGCGAACCAGACCCGGATTCTGGCGCTGCAGTTTGACAGCCTGCGAGCAAGTATTGGACAGGGACTGATTAATGTATTTACGCCGGTAATTCATGTGATTAACACAGTACTGGCTAAAATGCAGACACTTGCAGCATATTTCAGAGCTTTTACAGCCGCTGTATTTGGGGATGCAAACGGAGGATCTTCCGGTGTGGCAGATTCTATGGAGTCGGCGGCCGGCTCTTCTGGAGCTATGGCGGATAACATGGGAGCTGCGGCTTCCTCAGCGAGGGACATGAAGAAGAGTCTTGCAGCGTTTGATGAAATCAATAACCTTACCAGTAGTCAGAACGGTAACGGAGGCAGCGGGGCTGCTGGTGGAAATGCAGAGATTGATTTTGGTAACGTAAACTGGAATGATGAAACTCTGGTGGAAGAGTTTAAAAAGAAGTTCAATAGTCTGTATGAGATAGGGGAATACATCGGAGATGTCCTGGAATCCTCAATGGATCGGATTGATTGGGAAAGCATTTACCATAAAGCAGATCATTTTGGAACAGGCCTTGCAGATTTCCTCAATGGATTGATTTCCCCAGGATTATTCAGTGCGACCGGAAGAACGATTGCCGGTGCGCTGAATACAGCGATTTATGCGGCGCTTTCTTTCGGCGGAGAATTTGACTGGACGAATCTGGGGCTTTCTATTGCATCTGGAATTAATGGCTTTTTTGAAACATTCGATTTTGCGGCAGCAGGGCAGACGGTAAACACATTTGCCAACGGCCTGCTGGATATGGCTATTTCTGGTGTGGAAAATACAAATTGGTTTTCAGTAGGGCAGAAGATAGGTGATTTCTTTGGAGAATTGGACTGGGGGAAAATACTGGCAAAAACAGGAAAATTGATTGTTTCTGGAATAGGAGCATCATTGGCAGTATATGCAGGAATGGTGGAAGTATCTCCTATAGAAGCATCAATTCTTGCAGGGATTGCAGCTTTTCGCTTCCCTGGAGTAGGAAAGATTATTGCGAAAAGGATTGGAGAATCTATATCTGGTGGAATATCCCTAAAAACCATTGTGCTCACAGTTGGAAGCATGACTCTTTCAGGCGCATCTTTGCCGGCTTTAGATGTGGTAGGAAATCAAATTATGGATTTACTTTCTTCATTTTTGAAAGAATTGATTCCTGATTGGGCTTTTGATTTCCTTAGCCATTTAGGCGCAGGAATTTCGCTGGGGGCTGTCGCCGGTTCCTGGTTTCCTGGTGCCGGAACAGTAGCGGGAGCGATTGTTGGAGGAATTCTTGGAGCGCTGGCAGGCATTAAGATAGATGGGAAGAGCGTCTTAAAAACAATTGGCGATAAAATATTCAATTTTGATATGACAAAGTTCTTTTTTGAGGAAGCGAAAAAAAGCCTTGAAACGGCTTTTGACGCGGATTCGTTTGGAGAAATTGGATTGAATATTGTCATGGGAATTCTGGAAGGAATTGCCGGTGCTATTACGTTTGTGGCTGAACCGTTTGTAGATTTATTTGAATGGATTTATAACGGAATTTGCGATGTATTCGGTATTGCGTCTCCTGCAAAGGAAATGGAGCCGTTGGGAGAATATATCCTTTTAGGTATTATAGAGGGATTTCGTGGCACTTTTGAAGATTGGACGAAATCTTTGGATGAATGGTTTGATGATCATATTGCTCCCTGGTTTACTGTAAAAAAATGGAGTGAACTTTATGAAACCATGAAGTCCCAGATGAAAGAAAAATGGGATGAAACAGTAAAACAATGGGATTCGGATATTTCTACATGGTGGGAAGATCATGTACTGAGCTGGTTTTCTAAGGAAAAATGGACATCCGGATTGAGTGGTGTAAAAGATGGATTTGAGGGTGCTTTTTCCGCAGCATTTGATGCAGTAAAGCAGCTCTGGAATCGATTTGCAAATTGGCTTAATGAAAAGCTGAATTTCGATATTGACCCGATAGAAATTGGCGGAATTCGTGTTTTTGATGGCGCTGAAATCAATTTAGGAAAAATCCCAACCTTTGCATCAGGAGGGTTCCCTGCAGCTGGGCAGTTATTTGTTGCCAGAGAGCGCGGGCCAGAGTTGGTTGGTCGAATTGGAAGCAGAACTGCGGTAGCCAATAATGAGCAGATTGTAGATGCAGTGGCAAGAGGTGTTTATATGGCATTAAATGGTTCTGGAACTGATGAAGACGCTCTATATCGAGCGTTCAGGAGGGCTTTAGCAGATGAATCAATCCATGCAGTTTTGGATTCAGAAAGAACCTTCAAGAGGATGCAGAAGCTTGCAAAGGAATATAAGAATCGGACAGGAGTACCTGCTTTTGGATAGGAGGGAGAAAATATGGCTACAGCTTTTAAGGGCTATTTATTGAAGATTAACGGGAGAGAAGTGCCTGTAAAATATATAGCGAGCTATAAATCAACTCCCAATCAGCGGCAGGACCAGGACTCCTATCAGGACGTTACCGGACAGCTGCATCGGGAAGTGCTGCCACATACACGAACCAAAATTGAATTAACAACAAAGTATTTGTGGCTGGAAGATAAAATCGTCTTCCAGTCACTTTTTCCGAATCGTGTAAAGGCATCGGTAACATATTGGAATGATGAAATCAATAATTATTCTTCTGGTGAATTTTATATACCAGATATCACCTACGAGGTATATCGGGTTGAAGATATGGATATGGAATACAAGCCAATTCGGGTGGCGCTTATAGAATATTAATGGGGTGATGTGATGTATGAAGTAAGTGAACAGTTAAAAGAGCTATACCGCACCGACACAGTGCCTAAAACTATGGTTGCAGAATTTCGGAGGCAAGGAGAGAGTGCTCCATTTTTGACAATTTCAGACAATACCCGTTTTTTCGCAATGTCAATAGAAGAATCGTTAAGCAGCGGTGAAAATATAGAGTATGGCAGTTGTGAGGCATCCGAAGTAAAATTAACTGTAAAGGATGTCCCAACGAGCATAAAAAACAGCGAAATGACCTTGCGTCAAATAATAGGAGGGCGTACCTTGCCCTTTGGGAAATATGTAATTCAGTCGGTTGAAAAGCAGGAAAATTCGGAATTCCGAGATATAAAAGGGCTGGATTATATGTCTAAATTTGATATTGATGTTGTCTCGTGGTACAACTCCTTATCATTTCCACTGACGCTTCAAGCCTTTCGAGCAAGTTTGTGCGCCTTTGTCGGAGTTGCCGAAAATATCCCGGATTACCTTCCCAACGATAATATGCCGGTACATAAGACAGTAGATACGCTGGAACTGTCCGGTAGGCAGGTGTTGATAGCCTGTGAGCAGGTTAATGGTTCTTTTGGACATTTTGACAGAAATGGCGTTCTGCAGCATATTATTTTACAGCCCAATGACCGCCTGGTGCCGGCTTCGGATTTATATCCATCTTCGGCGTTGTACCCACAGGCCCCAGGCGAGATGAATACGCAGATATACGATGAAAGCATCGAGCCACATCTACTTATATCGTGTACCCTGGAAGAATACGCAGTAAAGAGTATTGATAAGGTGCAGATACGTCAGGAGAGCGGTGATATTGGCGCTTTATATGGGAATGGCACCAACTGTTATACCCTGGAAGGCAATTTTCTTCTGTATGGAAAGACAGCGGCGGAACTGAATCAGATCGCTATGGGAATCTATGGCATGATAAGCGGGCGAATTTATACTCCGTATGAAGCTGAAATCAAGGGCCTGCCATATCTGGAGGTAGGAGACGCGATTCGTTTGGGATTAGATGATGATGCGATTGTGTCTTACATCATGAAGCGAACGATGAAAGGGATCTATGCGCTGAGAGATTCTTACAGCGCCACTGGAGAGGAAATCCGGAGCGTACAAAGCGATATTAACGCAGATATTACTCAATTGAAAGGGCGAGCTGCATTTCTTGTTAAGAGCGTAGATGAAGTATCTGCGAAATTAATTGATGTAGAGAAAAATGTGGAGGCTCAGTTAAAGGTAACAGCAGAACAGATATCATCTACAGTCAAGCGCTTATCTGAAGCAGAGTCGTCCATTAAGCAGACAGCTGAAAAGATTGAACTGAAAGTAAGTAAGGGAGAAATTTCATCCGCCCTTTCTTTAGAATCAGACAAGGTAACATTAACATCCAACAGATTAATCGTTGACAGCACCAATTTTAAGCTGGATGAAAACGGGAATGCCTCATTTTCTGGAAATATTACTGCAGGAGCTACGATTACAGGAGCCACAATGAATGCAGGCACTATAAATGGTTCGGAAATTAGGATAGGTGTTTTTCGAGCTGAAAACGACGTAATAAGAATGGGTGATTTTTATGTCCTTGGTGACGACAATGGCGTTATTCGTTCCGAAAATAAAGATATAATTATCCAGGCAGATGGGGGAGAACTTGGCTCTGGAGCAAAAATCCGCGTAAGGAATGGAGATGTAATTTTCGGAAGCGGATATTCTCTTTTGGAATTATATCGATATGTGCATGGTGGAGGCTGGGAGCCGTGTAGAACATATTCCTGTTCTTCTGATGATTGTGATGATTGTCCTCGATATACATGTAGTCAAGGCGATTGTACTGGAGATTGTCCTGATGAGATACCTATTACCTGCGATATTGAGGGTTGTGGCACATATGGCTCTTGCGGCCCATATTCTTGTGGTGCAGGTGATAATAGTTGCAGTTGCGATGGTGGATATTGTGGAGGCGATTGCGGCGGAGACTGTAGCGGAGAATGCGGCAGCGTATGTTCGGACGGATGCGGCCCTGGAGACAGAGGTTAAGGAGAATTTATGGAAATTATCATTAACGCAGACAAACGATTATCTGCAATTATGGGGAGCCAGAACTATCTCCCATCAACAAAATACAGAAAAATATACTACATTTGCGAAGCTGTTCAGGATGGGGCGGTGCTTTTGTACCACACCCTTACCCGGCAGCTTATTTCTTTGTCGGAATCAGAGTATCGGGAACCGGATGATGAGCTTATTCGCTTTTTGGTAAATCATTGGTACATGATTCCGGAAACTGTCGATGAGCGGAGCCTGTGTTATTCTATGATGCAGGCATTTTACTCGAGATATGCTCCACAAAGGTCTGGAAATAGCGGAATTACAGGATACACCATATTTACAACCACGGATTGCAATGCCAGATGTCCCTATTGTTATGAAATAGGTCGTCCAAGGATAGCTATGAGCAATGAGATGGCATTGAAAACAGCTGAATTCATTGAAAAAAACCGTGGAAATAACCGTGTGAATTTAAGTTGGTTTGGTGGTGAACCGCTGTATAGTAGTAAGGTCATCGGGATTATATGCGATTATCTGGCAGCCAGAGATATCCCCTATACTTCGACAATGATCAGCAATGGTTTTCTCATAAACCAGCATTCGGCAGAGGAAATTTTGGAGCGATGGAAACTTCAGCGAATTCAAATAACATTGGATGGCACAAGAGAAGTTTATAACAACACAAAGAAATATATCTATGATGACGAAAACCCGTTTGAAAGAGTTCTTCAGAACATAGAATACCTGACCAATATTAAAGTGAGAGTATCTGTACGAATGAACATTTCTTCGGACAACATAGAAAATCTAAAGGAATTGGTGGCGTTGCTATCAAAGAGGTTTCATGGAAATCAGTATTTCAGTGCCTATTCTCACCCGATTTTTAATGATTCCGGGGAATTGGAGAAAAGTGAATATGAAGTATTGTGTCAGGCCTGCGTTGACATTCAGAAAATGCTTACAGAATATGGAATTTCAAACGGAGGAGGACTTCATTCTATAAAATCCTGTCATTGCATGGCTGACAGCGGAAAATCTGTTTGTGTAACTCCAACCGGAATGCTGACTTTGTGCGAGCATCATAGTGACGATGAATTTGTAGGTTCTTTAGACACTGGAATTATTGACCAGGATACAGTCAATTCATGGAAAGAACGCATAGAAGAAAAAGAAGAATGCCAGACGTGCTTCTATTATCCGATGTGCGTGAAGCTCAAAAAGTGTGTGACTGGATATGAATGTGATTATGGGATGAAAGTGTTTTGGGAACAGAATACAAAAAATTCCATGATATCATCTTATCGTTCTTGGTTGCGAAAAAGAAATGCAGCAGAGGCAGCAGAGAAAGAGGTATTAAATACAGAAAATTCAGAGCCAAGCAATCAGGCGGAAGTGATGGCAATTATATCTGCGGCCAGAAAAGAGGTCGGATATGCTGTTGACGGGAATGTATCAAAATATATTGTAGAGACTTTCCGTGGAGATCGCTATAAGCCGTGGTGCATGTCTATGATTAACTGGCTGTTTGAACAGTGCTTTGGGGCGGTCAAGGCAAGACAAATGCTCTTTCAGGTCAGCGGCTTTACGAATTACTGCTATATGGTTTTTGAAAAGTTTCAGGACGCCCGCAGGACATCTGGAACACCACGGGTGGGAGATTTGGTTTTCTTTCATATCAATGCGTGGACTGACCATGTAGGTCTTGTTACTGAGATAGAAAATGAACAGATAAAAGTTGTTTCCGGAAATGTGCGTTTGGAAAATGGGCAGAATGGAGTCGTTGAGTTATGGTATAGCTTAAATGATGAAAGTATCGTAGCGTTCGGTCATCCAGATTGGAGGGTAGCATAGTGTATGAAATAACTGAAAAACAGGTCAACAACCTGCAATACATCATCGAACGATTAACAGTAACCGGGCCAGAACAGGGACGATTGCTATATGTTGCTGGGGAAACTTTAAAGCAGGTACAGTGCCAAAAATGCGGTAATATAAGGGAGGTGGAAGCAAAATGACAATCAAAGATTTTGTGGCTTATGTTAAGCAGGCGTGGTATAACAAACCAAATACATCCACTCCGGTTGAAGCGTCCAGACTACTGCACATTGAAAACGGGATTAAGGGAAATAGTGATGCAATTGAGAAAATCGCGGCAGCAGTGGTTAGCCAGATTGTGAATGATCCAGATAAGATTGCTTCGATGGCTGCATTGTTTTCTGTGAATCAGAAAATTGCCCAGCAAGGGGAACAGATCACTAAATTAAATAGTGATTTCACTAATTTAGGATCATCAAATTTCACCATAACCAAGGATATTCCTGAATTAAAATTATCAGGAAGCGAAAAACGATATACTCGAATCATAAAAAATGCCAAAGGTACAGGTATTGATTATGGCACAGTTATCTCTGATTTTAGTGATGGAATAGAAACAAAACTAAATATTCAACAAAAAAATGCAACAATAAATGGTCAAAAAATTGTAAAAGTTACCGACTTTGGAGGCGGTATAATAGATTTTGATTCGATTGGCTTTACAAAAGATACAGACGGAAAATTTAAGCTTCATTTTTACAAGGACGGAACATGGATAGGGAGTATGAAAGGGGCGTAGTTTGCAATCCATATTTACATTTTATTCAAATCGACTTTATACCACCCAGACCAGCCTTTCGAATCACTTCCATACCCATTATAAAAATTATAAAAGATACCACTAAGGCTTGTCGGCACAAACTGAACAAAAATCCAGTTATTATCTGCATATTTTGTAATAGTAAGTTGACCATAATTACTTGTAGGAATATTTTTTGTGTTAGGTCCAATGCCATATATACCATTCTTGTTTGTTATATCCAAAGCATCAGTGATAGGATTTGTTGATATTATAAATGGCAAATATGGAGTATCATTCTTCAGTGTCGTGAAATCACTATATTACTGAGTGGCACAATCAGAAACGTTCTTTTATGATTATCATG
>UPYT01000030.1 GCA_900538475.1 uncultured Clostridium sp.
TGGACCGCAGGTTGGGAAAGCGCCGCCTGCTGGCTTTGGAGGAATCCATGGAGCAGGAGCTGGACTGGGTGCGGGCCTTCTATGTGATCCGGATGCAGGCAGAAGGGCTAATGGAAAAAGAATAACATTTAGGAGGAATTGCCATGTCACAGATTGCATCCTTTTATCTGATAAAAAATAACCAGCGGCAGGAGTTGTCCGATGGCAACTGCTCTGGCGCGGTCTATATGGCTATCTGGGACTGGTGCGAGTGCGAGCTGGATCTAGATGTCCGTTTTCCTGCTCCCCAGACGGAGGATACCCTGGACTGCGCTCTGCTGGAGGGAGAACTGGCGTCTAAAGTGCTGGCAGCTCTGCGGGAACATAATCTCCCGCAACTGGCCGCCAAAATTGCCCCAGACTGGGATCTGCCCACCGAGGCGGTACAAGGCGGGCTGGAAACGCTGCGCTCCCATCTGGAACTGGTGCAGGACGAAGCTGCCCTGCTGTATGAGATGATTTGACGGGACTATGCCCATGCCAAAGATGAAGGTTAAGAAACGGAAGGAAATACTATGGTGAGAGATGGAATCGTGCTCAAAGAAGAGGATGATCAGGTTATATTCAATCAGTATAGCTTCTGTGAACTGGTGAAACGCCTGCTGGTGGAACTGGTGGGGATCTCTTATGAGGAAGCCTCCCAGATAGTGGAACGCTCACCGCTGGTAGAGCCAGTGACCGATACCATGGAAGTGGCGATATTCAGCCATGAGCTGCCCTATTACTGTGCCATGCTGCTCTACTATGGGAACGGTTATTGGCAAAAGGGCATCCCAGCGCAGCCAGAGGATATGGATGCC
Source organism: uncultured Clostridium sp. (assembly GCA_900538475.1). Lineage (GTDB taxonomy): Bacteria > Bacillota > Clostridia > Lachnospirales > Lachnospiraceae > Brotaphodocola. Next base: position 840 of record UPYT01000030.1, read on the forward strand.
CATGAAGCTTTGGAAAAGAAAATTATGGAGAAATACGACTTAAAGGAACCGTTTATATGGACATGAGAGAGACGTTCACCATTGACGGCAGTCACTTTTCCAACATGGCCGGTTTTTATGACGAGGTGGAGCGGGTGTTTACCTTTGGTTTGGACTTGATATTTACGCAGGAACACTACTCCGGTACTATTCTCACAATTGAAAAACTATTGTTCAGCAGTGGCCGGAGGACAATGAGAAACCCTATTACACCGACAAGCCAGATTGGGATGCTTTCGGCGCTATGCTGCTGGTAACCGCCTGCTATACATACAATGAGCCGGTGACACCTACTGTGGAGAAGGACTGGAACTTAGGGGAGCATCCGAAACGAATTGATAAGAGGAAAGTAGATTAGCAAAATGGAAATAGCACTGTAAAGCTGCCACATTTTTTATTATATTGTAAGAAGAAATAAAAGTTTCAGGAAAATTCCTGTGATATAATGCTAACATATAGAAAAATACAAATTCTAGTCTTGATGTAGATAGCGGAGGTGCTGCCTATGATTAAAGCAAAAATATGGATTTTTATAGCTGTCTTTCTGATGATTTTAAGCGGCTGCGGGAAAGAGGAAGCTAAGCCGCTTAAAGTATATTCTTTCAGCGGAGAAAATGATCAGATCGCAGTATCCAACGGAGTTATTATTTTAAGCGATACAGAAGAAACCTTCAGCGGCGGTCAGTTGAAGACAACAGGTGCGGAATTCATTGACATTACGTCCTATTTTACAAAATTTTATATTATTTCAGGAACAGAAAAAGAGACTATTCTTTCTTTTGGTTTGGAAGATCAGACCGGAAATGCGGTCCAGGTTTCCGGAGAACTGGGGAAAATATCGGGAGAAAGCACGCTCAGCAGGATCAAGCTGGACGATGCAGGCAACTGGAAAAATAATCTCTATTTTGAGCTGGTCACAAGAAATAAGGAGGGAAAAGAAAGGGTGTATCAGCTGCAGATGCATGTAAGCGAAGTGACGAAGGGAGCTTCTCCGGAAAACGGTTCTATCGATTAAGCGGAAACCTTACAGTTTGCAGAAGTGGGAGCCAGACTTTAGTGGAAAACTGGTCATGAAAGAAACGACTATGACGGAACTGTTCTTATGAAAGGGCTGCAGGAATATATGGGAGGTGATGCAAGAGAAGTATACGCAAAATGAATATTCATTTTTGTGAACATGAAATAACCTAGGGTAAGAAAAAGATTCCCCAATAAAACAATATATGGTACAATAAAAAACAATGTTATGTGAATAAAAAGGGTGCTGCGATGAATCAATATATTGGACAGCAATTTGCTGTTTTACGGTACGAAAAAAATAGTTTGATTGTTGAAGAGACTGCATCTGCTGCCAGATGCGGTTCCTTCAACGCGGCTTCTTTATGCCCTGCGTCAGCCTGTCGTTATGACAGTGCGGCGTGGGGCTTTTTATATTACTAGGAAAGAGCGTCCTATGATACAAAAACGCTCCGCGAGGATGTGCACTGTGTACCAGAGAAAATAGTTGCCGACACAGCCTCGCTCTGGTGCAGAAATGTGCCAAGTCACATTCATTTTCATTGTCTGAAAGGAGTTAATACACATGAGTTTGAAATATACTTGTCCCGGATGCGGGACTCCATTGGGCTATGACGGTTTGTGCTGGAAATGCAAGTCTGAACAGGAGCGAAAGGCTGCGTTGACCTGGACGCCAGAACAAATCAAAGAAAAGCAGGCTGCTCTGATTCGAAACATTCAGCGTTTGGCTGATATGGAAGATCCAGAGTGTACTGATTTTTGGCAGCTGTTTGGCTACCGGGATGCTATCACTCCAAAGATCCAGAGAGCTGCACTGATGGAAAAAATATTTTACCCCAGCGAAATCTATTATCATGCTCCCAATGATGTTCGGGATGCCTTAATCTCTGCGCTTTTGTCAACGGAGGATTCTGGTGAGGCGTCCAATCTGATGTGCTGTCTTGCCATGCAGGGAGATGATCGGGTGCTGGAAACGATGTTGGAACTGGAGAGAAATCCACGCCCCTGGAGAAAGAACCTCTATGTAAACCCGTCCATTTACGCCCAGTGCGGCGGCTGGACCTTTGACAAAGAGGGACGTCGAATACAGCTTAACTTTGACACCTGTTATCCCATGGTCAAAGGCATGTCCGGCGAGTCCTCTCCTGTCCGTATCGGTCAGGTACGAGGGAATACCTGCCCTCACTGTGGCGGGCGGATGGTGAATATGCTGGTGCTGGATGGCCGGGATGAGCGGCTGAAGTTCCTGGGAGTGGACGGCATTTTGACTGCTGTCTGCTGTCCAAACTGCGTGGGATTTTTGCAAGGCCCCGCCTTTAACCGCTTTACGCTGGATGGAGGCGCAGAGGTATTCCCTTCAGAACTTTTTGATGGGGCGGAGCAGATAAAATGCTATGTCCGGCCGGAGGAATATAAGGCTTTGACTGAAAATTCTTTTGTGCTGGGCAAAGCGCCTGTGCCCTTGTTCTATGGCGGTGCCTGCGACGATGTGAACACTATCGGCGGTTTTGCCAACTGGGTACAGGACTGGGAGTATACTGCCTGTCCTCACTGTGGGAAGCCTATGAAATATCTGGCCCAGATTCAGTGGGATACCTTGATGGATGGTACGGAGGGAACACTCTATATCGAGTTCTGTCCAGACTGCCAGATCGTTTCTATGCAGCACCAGCAGACTTGAGCGAATCTCTGCTTTACATAAGAAGGAGCCTGTCATGTGTGAGTATTGCTGAGACATTTAAATAGTTAAATATGGAGAAAATTTGATGCTTCGGAGGATTATCAGGCTTGAAACGTATCTGGAGGAGGAAAAGCTCTGGAGAGAGCTTGGAGGGAGCAGGAGAAGCTTATGAACAAGGAGGAAACGACTATGCCTGCAGCAGAATGGCTGAACAAATACGAATCAATGAAGGAGAAATTAGCCTGCAAAACGGATCTGGACGCGCATTTTACAGAAAAAGTAATTGGGAGTATGGCGGTGGATGTGCTGGACATCGGCTCTGTCCATTTCCCCACTGGGACAATCTTCGCCTGCGACCCGCTGGTGGAGCTGGAGGACACCTCGCCTTTCCTTCAGACAATCCCTGCCGGAACTTACCCAGTGAAGATTTGCGTGGTGCCCAGCGAGAAATACGGCGACCGCTACGCCTGCATCAAGGTGGTGGTCAGCCAGGAGAAGCCCGTTCGCTATGAGCTGGGGATGGTGGGCAACGAGAATTTGGACGAGGAAGTGGGCGAGGACGATTACTTTGGCTTTGGCGTAGATGCCGGGATGGGATGCATTGCAGACATCCAGACCCAGATGGCTTTCAAGGAGTACTGGGCCAGGCGGTTGGAGGAAGATCCGGATATTGACCCCTACAATGACCTGTTCTGCGACTTACTGGAGGAAAATGCCAAAGCCCACCCCAAGTATCAGTTAAGCCACGGCGACTGGCTCAACTGGACGGTGCCGGGCACAGACTGCAGCCTGCCTATCTTTTCTTCTGGCTGGGGTGACGGGTATTACCCCGTCTACTTTGGTTACAATGCCAAGGGTGAAGTCTGCGCTGTGTATGTGCGATTCATCGATATTGAAGCCAGCTATGGAGAGCAGGAGTAAGGAGGAGGCAGCAATGGATTGGCCGAAACGAGCGAGGACAGCAGCATGGGAAAGCGGTGTTCTGATCCTGAATGGGGAGAAAAAAATCGAAATCCCGAAGCTGACCATGGATCTCATGGAGCAGCTGGCCGGATACACCCTGGTGGGGTTTTATGTGAAGGACTGCCCGGTATCGGATGAACTGCTTATCCCCTTTGCTGGGCATAAAAGCATGGTCAATTTTGGTGTGGAGAAAGGAGCGCTCACGGACGCCTGTTTTCCCGTTTTTTCCGCCATGCCCAAGCTGCGCTATCTGCTGCTGGACGGCAACGCCGGAATCAACGGAAGTGGTTTGTTCGCTCTCCAAAACTGCAGGCTGGACCTTCTGACCCTTAACCACACCGGACTGAACGATGCAGGTATTATGGCGGCAGCTGCTATTCCAAAACTTTCCCACATCCAGATCGATCATACCGCCGTTACATATGAAGGACTACTGGCTATCGCTGGAAACAGCCGGATCGAGCCGGTGGCCCATGAGCAATTTACCAGGGAGCAGATGGAAGACTTTTTCAAGCTTCAGCGAGAAAAGGCGAAAAAGCTGATTGTATTTGATAAACAGGCAGTGGAGGAATGCCACAGAGTCTTGTCTGCCTTTTTTGAGGAAATGACAGTATGGGAACAGTATATGGAGCAGGCCGGGTTTGAGGACGCCCAGGCGACACCTCGCCTGCTGGCGATCTGGGAGAAGTATGTGAGTGAAAAGCCCCGTGCGGGCTACCGGCCTTTAGGGCTCTCTTACAATTCTCCGGGCACCTACAAGAAAGAGAAGTTTCTTGATGCGGAGCAGATTACCCAGAACAAGCTTTACATCTACACCAGAGAGGAAAACACAGGCCTTGACCGCCGTTTTCTTATGAAGCGTGTGGGCGAAAGCTGGAAGATCGACGCAGTGCAGGAACGGCTGGATGGCTGGCAGCGAACAGGATTGTGAGGCCTGTCAGGTCGAGAATTGGAAACCAGAGAATGAGGAGGAAACGGATATGGACATTTTACAGCAGTTTCAAAAGTGGCATGAGGAGGATAAATTTGTGCCTGGTGAGACCCCCTTTGAGGGCTTCGACCTTACCAGCTTCTGGGACGACAGTATGTATGCTTTAAAAGAATATGTCAGTGAACCGCCTTCTGATGAGCTGATTACCAGCGTGGAGAATGAGCTGGGCTACAAGCTGCCTGCCTCCTACATCTGGCTGATGAAGCAGCATAACGGCGGAATACCAAGGAACACCTGCTATCCATGCGATGAACCTACCTGCTGGGCAGAGGATCATGTGGCCATCACCGGCATTTTCGGTATCGGACGGGAAAAGAGCTGCTCCCTCTGCGGAGAACTGGGCAGCCAGTTTATGATTGATGAGTGGGAGTATCCGGCTATTGGTGTGGCTATCTGTGACTGTCCCAGCGCTGGGCATGATATGATCTTTCTGGACTACCGGGCCTGCGGCTCCCGGGGAGAACCAGCTGTGGTCCATGTAGATCAGGAAAACGACTACAAGATCACGCATCTGGCAGACAGCTTCGAGGAATTTATCCGGGGGCTGGAACATGAATCCCTGTATGATCCGGATGAAGATGTAGAGAATTCTGACGAAGAGGATGATGTTGACGAGGAGGAAACCGACCATAAGGGCTCATTTGTCGGGTCTGTCCTTCTTTCTAAAGCGGAGTGGGACAAGGAGCAGCTGCTCCTGGATCTGCGGGAAGAATGGAACATTGTGGATGAGGAGCCGGACGAGAGCGACGAAGATGAGGAGAACAGCGGCGACGCTGTGGTGATGCGGGTCGGCGGCATGATGTTGATCGTGACACTCTTCCACGGTCACATCCCTGACAATGAAGCGGAGATCAACGCCGAAAATAACTATATGTGGCCAGAGGCCGTAGAAGCAGCCAAAGCCCACAAGGCCCATATCATGGTAGCTGTGTTGGGCGAGGAGGAAAAACTGCTGGAACGAGGCAAGCTGTTTACCAAGGCGATGGCAGTGTGCTGCAAGCAGAAATATGCTACCGGCGTCTATACCAGCGGCGTGGTATTTGAACCCCGCTTCTACGAGGGCTTTGCCGATATGATGAAAGAGGACGAGCTGCCCATCTTCAACTGGATCTGGTTCGGCCTGTACCGGAGCGAGGGGGGCCTTAATGGCTACACCTACGGCATGGATGTGTTTGGCAAGGAAGAAATGGAGGTGCTGAACGCCAACGCCGAGCCGGGGGAGCTGCGGGACTTTTTGGCCAGCCTTGCCTCCTATGTGCTGGCATGTGATGTTACGCTGAAGGACGGCGAAACCATTGGCTTTTCCGCGGACGATAAGCACACCATCACCTGCAGTCCCGGCGTCTCTCTGCCGGAGGAGCAGATGACCCTGAAGATTGCCTATGAGTCTGACGAGAGAGAGCTGGAGAATGATGATGACAGCTTAGGAATGGATGATGCCTCCTATCATATTGAGAGCATTGCGGAGAAGGAGATTCCCATTGCCTCCATTAATGCCTATAATCATATGGCAATTTATCTGCGTTGGTGTATGGAGCATGACCTGATGAGCGAGAAGTTTCTGGAGGAGCATGGCGAGGTGGTGAATCAGGTCAAGGCAGATTCCAGCAACACAGATCTGCGAACATTCATCCGGGAGGAGTTATTCGGCTGTCTGTTCTCGGCTCTGTTCAACCAGAAAGGCCGTGCTTTTGCTCATTATTACTATGGAGAAAATGACGCGCCCTATTATCCTGCCGATATTGATGACTATGCCCTGAAATATTTTGGTCCGTCCCGGTATCACTCCAATGAATTTCAACAGGAGGCATATTTATTCATCCCATTTGATGAGAAATACTATCAGGCCATGGCAAAGGTGATCGAGAAACGCTTTGTCAACTGGCAGGGACAGGATTTTGACGAGGATACTCTGGAGCCTTCCGATGTGGCCCAGGCCATCATGGAGTATCTGGATTGTGAGTGTACCTATTTTCCATCCATGGCAGACGACGACCCCATTATGTCGGCATACAGCTACGCCCAGCGGCTGGGGGTGAGGGAGGGCTTTATTCCCGTGCTCATCAAGCCGGATGAAACGCTGTTGGAATGTCTGGTGATGAATGCCGATCCGGAAAACGATGCGGACTGCTATGAATTTGACCTCAAAACTGTGGAGGAGTACCGCAAGAAGATGCTGACTACTCCCATCAAGGACGGAAAGGCGGTTCTGGAGGAATTGATCGGTCAGCGGAGGGAAGAAGCCGAGGACGACGAGCTGGACTGGGAAGAGGAAGTTCTTGGTGAGATGGAGGGCGGATATGATAACTGCCGCTTCTCTAGCTGCTGGGGCTTGGAGAACCACATGACTTACCCCCTCATTTTGGCAAAAATTCCGGTGAAGAACTCTTGGGAGATTTTCGCCTATCTGCCCTTTGGTGGTTGGAACGAGTGCCCCAATACTCCGGAGCTGATGGCAGTGGCGAAATACTGGTTTGAGAAGTATGGCGCAGTCCCTGCTGCCATGAGCCACGATGAGCTGGAATTTCTGCTCCCGACCCCTGTTTCCCAAGAACAGGCCATGGAGAATGCTGCAGAGCAGTATGGCTTCTGCCCGGACATTGTGGTTCAGGAGCAGGATGACCCCACGGTGGGCAATCTGGCAGATACCCTGTGGCAGTCCACCGTCTGGTATTTTTGGTGGGATTAATCGGAGAACATGCAAATGAACGAATATTTGAAACAATACATTGAATTGAAAAAACAGTTTGCTGCGACCAATGAAGGTCCTGACAGCGTCCGCGCTCTCTACGTCTTCAAGGAGGAACTGGAGCAGAGCGAGGATGAGCAGGCCAGGGAAGTGTTGGTGGATGTGTATGACCTGCTGGACTTCAAAAAGGATGCCTACGAGCTGCTCTGCCAAATTGGCAATCGCTCCGATAAAAAGACGCTCAAGCGGCTGGGCGTCTTAAAGGATTATGCGGAGAACTGGGGCAACCATTACGCCATTCCCCGGCCAAAAACGGCGAAGGAAAAGCAGAATGAGAAGGAGCGGCAGAATAAGCTGGGCCTGCCCATCTTCCGGTATCATCCGAATCCACTGGAAACAGGTGCTTTTGAGGAGTCTGCAGATGGTGTTGTCTGTGACTGCTGCGGCAAGACGACCCACGTTTTCTATACAGCTCCCTTTTTCGCTGTGGAGGATATTGCATATCTGTGCCCATCGTGTATCGCAAACGGCGAGGCGGCCCGGAAATATGAAGGCAGTTTTCAGGACGATTTCTCTCTGGATGATGGTGTAGACGATCCTGAAAAGCTGGACGAGCTCATCCACTGCACTCCAGGATATTCCGGCTGGCAGCAGGAATACTGGAGGGCTCACTGCGGTGACTACTGCGCCTTTTTGGGCTATGTAGGTGCCAGAGAGCTGCGGGCGCTGGGGGTGCTGGAGGAAGTGCTGGACGATCCTGTGTGGGACGAGGAACAAAAAGAAATGATTCAGGAATCTGTCAACGGCGGGCATTTGCAATGTTATTTGTTCCAGTGCCTCCACTGTGGAAAGCATCTGGTCTGGATGGACTGCGATTGAGGAATTTTTCAAGGAGGAGTTTATTATGGGATACGATGTAAGCTTTCACCCGATTTCACCGAAAGAAATGCAAGAATGGTATTTTGCGCCTCTTGCATGGGTACAGCAGGGACAGGAGGAAAAGGTACGAGCCTTTGCTGCGCAGCTGCTCCGAGATCTGGAACAGAACAAAAAGGTTCTGGAAGACCTGGAAGAGCTTTGGTGTGACGGGCAGCTTGCGGTACTGAAAAAGGCTCTTACTGCCGCTGCAGAGCTGGGTGTCGGATTGCTGGAGGCTACTGAGGTGGTAGAACCCAATCCTATCGCTCCCAATGAGAGTACGAGTTATTCCAACCTGTACCACTGCGATCGGGACGGGGTGTATCTCTATATAGATATGGCTATAAGGCAGATTGCCCAGGCGATGGGGAAAAATACGGACGACAGGTAAGAACAGAAAATGATAGGGAAGGAGAGTAAGGGATAAATGAATGGGATTATTCTTTTGGTTGGGATTTTGTTGCTTGTGATGTTGATCACTCTGCTTGTTACAATGCAATGGGGTAGTCTGCTTCTTTTTTTCCTTGCACTGTATTTGATTTTTAGATAGCGAATGGATTCTGGGAAGAATGCTTCGAGCGTGTCAGCGAAGTGAAAACAGCAGATGATACAAGGAGGACTAAATGGACAAAACATATGAAAAATTCCTGCGAAGCGGTATGGACTTAGCCGCTGTGGGAATTGAATGCCGCAGGGAGAATACGCAGTACTTCTGTACGCCAAAAGGCGCGTCTGTTTTTGGCTGGGCAGGAACGGACGGCATTCATTTTTGCTTCATTCGCGGTTTTGGCGGAATGGTTTTTTCTGTTAATCCAATGAATGAATCTCAGAGATATGTACATCCGCTGGCGAAGGATTTTTCGGATTTTCTGCGCCTGCTTCTTGCCTGCGGCAATGAGGCAGCCCTGGAACAGGCGTGGAGGTGGAGCAGGGAAGAATTTGAGGCCTTTCTTTTGAAAAATCCAGCAGCAGGAGAGGGAGAGAAGACCCTGAAGGAGCTTGCAAAAGTCATGAAGCTGACGCCGATGGAGCAGCCGTGGGAATATATCAGAAAGCTTCAGTCTGATTTTGACTACAGCAGGATTAAATACACGGAGGATTACTATGATATTGCCCTGAATCCTTCCGCAGAAATCGCTTTCCCGGAATGGAAGGTTTATTTTGACGGAAACTTTTGGGGACATCATGGAAGAGCGCATGCAGGAAAAGAAATCAGGATCCATAAGGAGTTGGACTGGGCTGGATATCACTGGGTCATTCCGTCTGTTTACTCATGCAGCAAGGGATTGGTAATAGATTTTTGTATGCAGGCAGATATAGAACGGATTCGTGGTTTTATGGAAAAATGGAGTTTGAGTTCAGACAATGATTTTAGGGAGGATTTTACTCGTGAGCAGCAGCTGCAGATAGAGCTGGACAATCCCCTCTGTTTCCATTTTACTCCGCATATCCTTTTAAACGGAAAGGAGCTTTTGACATCTCATGGCTGTTCTGTGTGCTATAATCCCTGTTTGCCGGAAAGGTGCATGCAGGATTTGGAAACGAAATGGGCTATGGATCATTATGGTTTGGATTATGACTGCGGCTGGGTTATTTGCCGGAATGCATTTCCCTGGGCTGGAAGACGCCGTCCGGTAATTAAGACACTGTCTGTTACAATGGAGCAGCAGTCGGTTCAGATTCCGGGACCTCATTTTAAGATTCACGAACCAGGGGAATCGTTTCCGTTTTACAATCCGGTCAGCAAAATGTCTCATACTTTGACAGTGGAGAGCATGGAGCAGGAAATTCTTTCACGGGACAGCTTTGGTTCAAAGCGCTGGATTTATCCGACGAACTGCATGGTTATGAACTACCGGATATCACCGGAACCGGAGAATAGAATCATGATTTTTGACTGCGATGAGGGAGATCAGCCTCTGGAAAAGAAACCAGAGGAAAATGCCTTTTATCCTGCAGCGAAACAGGCGATCTGTATTATTGGCGGCGCAGTCGGTCCTGCGGAAATTATAATGGGGGATGATTCCCGCAGTTATCTGCGCACTGCATATTCGGCACTGCATTTCGAGCCGGTTCGAGAGGATGTAGAATGGCATATGGTCTTCCATACGAAACAGTTTGAGGAAGAAAGCTTTTCGCTGCTGGAAGAGGAATTTTGCGTTTTTTCCACAGAAACGGACAGTCCAGAAGAACGTTTCGATGCGGATGTCTGAATTTGGACGAACCGAATAGAAATCCATGTGTACAATCAGAGGAGTTTATGATAAACCCAATATATCAGAAATTATGCAGGGGGAGATTTATTTTTTTCGTGCAGTTTTTCTAAAATAAAAGGGATATACTTAGGGGCATCTTTTGAGAGGGTACGGAAAAGAATCATGTATGAAAAACGAAAAATTAATAAAATACTGATTGTGGATGACAGAAATTCTCGGTGAGCTTTTGCTGATGCATGGAGCTACCTTTACAGTTGTGACAGACGGACTGCAGGCGGTAAATGAATTTAAACGGGCAGAGCCTGGTACATACGATGCTGTTTTTATGGACATTCAGATGCCTGTTATGAATGGATATGAGGCAACCAGGGAGATTCGAAATCTGGATCATCCAGATGCAAAGTCCGTGATTATTCTGGCGATGACAGCCAATGCTTTTGCGGAAGATGTAAAAGAATCCATTGCAGCAGGAATGAACGGACATATTGCAAAACCGGTAGATATGACATTGCTTTACAATACGATTTCTTCATTGCTTTCAAAAAAACTGTGAGATAGTGCAGAAAACAGGGCTAAACCTTAGTTGGAATACAGTGATTCATCCAAAAAATACAGAGTATGCGCATTAATTAACAAATATTTTCGTTAAAATTAACAAATAAATTGCGTAATACACATAAAAATACAGCGACATAGAGTTTTTTTTGGAGGCTTTTTTATGAGAAATAAAATTTGACAACTGGCTTAAAACGTGATATACATATTTCAACACGGAAACTGATTAGTATTTTAAGTCAAAAGGAGTTGTTCTTATTTTATGAAAGAGAAAAACATTAAACTGTTAAATGTTGACGAGGTAAAGCAGTTCGTGTCGGCCGCGATTCAGTGTGATTTTGATGTGGATGTGTACTACAATCGAGTGATTATTGATGCAAAGTCGATTTTGGGGGTATTCAGCCTGGATTTGAGACAGGTTTTGACTGTTCGGATGTATGGCGAGAATAAAGAGTTTGAAGAGCTGTTGGATACATTGGCACCAGATAGAAAAAAAGCAGCATAAATCAGAACCGTGGAAAATGAAATAGGTTGACTAATCCTGAACAGAGAGAAGCTGATTGCTTCAGTAGGATAAAAGTAAGCCGGGAGGCGGACAGAGCAGAAAAGTGCTTGTCCGCCTCTTTGGTTTGTATTAAAATAGAAGAAGTCAGTTTTGGGAAAGGCAGAGGCGATGGAAGCGTTGGCAGCAAAAAAAACCTGTATTCGGATTTCTGTGCGAAATCTGGTGGAGTTTGTGATTCGAAGCGGTGATATTGATAACCGGAGAACAGCAGGGGCAGAGAAAGATGCCATGCAGGCAGGCAGCAGGATTCACAGAAAGCTGCAGAAGCGAATGGGGGCAGATTACCGACCGGAGGTGGTTCTGCGCCATACTGTGGAAATGGACGGATACCAGATTTTGCTGGAGGGACGGGCTGACGGAGTGATAGAGTCACCGACAGAGACGGTTATTGATGAAATCAAGGCTGTATATATGGATTTACGATTATTAGAAGAGCCGGTTCCCGTTCATCTGGCCCAGGCCCTTTGCTATGCCTATATGTATGGCTGCAGCCATAATCTGGAGAGAATCGGGATTCAGCTGACTTACTGCAGCATTGAGACAGAGGAGATTCGGCGTTTTCGCCAGGACAGAACCTGGGAGGAACTGGAGGAGTGGTTTGAGGGACTGATTCATGAATATGTCAAGTGGGCTGAATATCTCTACCGCCATGGACTTCGCAGAGAAGAATCCTTAAAGGAGCTTTCCTTTCCCTATGAGTACAGGAAGGGGCAGAAGGAGCTGGCTGTTTCTGTTTATCGGGCTGTCCGGAGAAAGGCGAATCTGTTTATTCAGGCGCCGACGGGAATTGGGAAAACACTTTCTACTGTTTATCCGGCGCTGAAAGCGATGGGGGAAGGTTTTGGAGAAAAACTGTTTTATCTGACAGCGAAAACCATTACCCGAAGTGTGGCCGAAGAGTGTTTCGGACTGCTGCGGGAAAAGGGGCTTTATTTTACCACAGTTACAATAACCGCGAAAGAAAAGCTTTGTCCTATGGAAAAGCCGCAGTGCAATCCAGATGACTGTCCCCTTGCCAAGGGACATTTCGATCGGGTGAATGATGCGGTTTTTGCTGTGATCCATGAGCAGAAGGCCATAACCAGAGAGGTGATTCTGGAGTATTCCGAACAGTTTTGTGTCTGTCCTTTCGAATTCTGCCTCGATATCAGCAACTGGGCAGACGGAATCATCTGCGATTATAATTATGTGTTTGATTCCTCGGCCAGGCTGAAACGGTATTTTTCCGATGGGGTTTCCGGCGAATACCTGTTTTTGATTGATGAGGCCCACAATCTGGTGGGGCGGGCGCGGGAGATGTACAGTGCCCAGATAGTCAAGGAAGAGATTCTGGAGGTGAAGCGAAGCATTCGGGGACGAAGCAAAAAGCTGGAGCGCGCCCTGGAACGGTGCAACAAAAGTATGCTGGAAATGAAGCGGAGCAAAGAGGGATATCAGATATTTGAAAATGTTCATCTGCTGGCATCTGAGCTGATGGCGGTTCTGGGTGAGCTGGAGTCTTTCCTGGAAGTGGAAAGAGATTTTCCAGAAAGGGAGTCCGTTTTGGAATTTTATTTTGAACTGCGCCATTTTCTGAATATGTACGAGGGGCTGGATGAGCATTACCGGATTTACGGGGAGCTGGGAGAGGATGGAAGGTATGGGCTTCATCTGCTTTGTATCGATCCGTCCAGGCTTTTATCCCAGTGCCTGGAAAAAAGCAGCGGCACAATCCTTTTTTCTGCAACTCTGCTTCCTGTCCGCTATTATAAAAGGCTTTTAAGCGGAAATGAGGAGGATTATGCCGTGTATGTCCATTCTCCCTTTGACAGCAAAAATCGGCTGCTTTTGATTGCGTCAGATGTCAGCAGCAGGTATATCAGAAGAAACAGGGCAGAGTATCAGCGGGTGGTGGATTATATTGAGATTCTGGCACAGAGCCATAAAGGAAATTACCTGGTGTTCTTTCCGTCTTATCAGTATATGGAAGCAGTGAAGCAGCAGCTGGAGGACAGGACGGAGAGCTGCTTTTCCTGGCGGCTACAGGAAAGCCACATGACAGAAGCCCAGAGAGAGGAGTTTCTTTTGGAGTTTGAGCGGGAAAGAACGCAGTCCTTTGTAGGGCTATGTGTTTTGGGCGGAATTTTTTCAGAAGGAATTGATTTGAAGGAGGAACGTCTGGAAGGAGCGATTATCGTAGGAACAGGACTTCCCATGGTTTGTACTGAGCAGGAGATTTTGAAGAAATATTTCGAGGAGCAGGGGGAAAACGGATATGATTACGCTTATCAGTATCCGGGAATGAACAAGGTAATGCAGGCGGCGGGGCGGGTAATCCGCACCGCCGGGGATCGGGGCGTGATTCTTCTTCTGGACGATCGTTTTCTCAGGCCGGAGGTTCAGCGAATGTTTCCCAGAGAGTGGTCAGAATATGGGCAGGTCACGAGGCAGACGGTGGGATACTGGCTGGAACGGTTTTGGAAGGATTCTACAGCATGTCAATAAACTGCCGGGCGGCCTGAGACAAAGGAATGTTTTCGTTATAGGCAACTACCATCTGCCGGGCAGGAAGCTGTTCTTCCAGATGAACAATAAACAGATCCGGGTCGTTTTCCGGGATACAGTAATCTGGTACAAAGGCAATGCCCAGTCCGATGCGGGCCAGATCAATCAGCAGTTCATTGCTGGAAAGCTCAATTTCAGGAACCAGATCCAGTTGATGACGCTGGAACATACTGTGGAGAAATTCACTGGTTGTGCTTTTCCGATCCAGCATAAGGATGGGGCAGGTCTGCAGCTCCTTTAAAGTGACTGTTTTTCCGCGGAGAGAGCCGTATTCGTCATTGGCAGCAAAAACATCGTGAAACTCGTGGATAATCCGCACATTCTGAGTGTTGGAAAGCCCGGAATTGGGATAGTTGGTAATGGCAAAGTCTACCTGGCCGGATTCAAGCAGCTTTGCACAGGCAATGGAGGTCTGGTTTGTGACCTTAATGTGGACGTTGGGATATTTGCGGTGGAATTCCTTTAAATAGGGAATCAGGTAGTAGCGGCAGATGGTATCGCTGGCGCCAATCCGAAGCTGTCCTCCGTTTAGAGTATTAGCCTCAAGCAGCTGGTTTTCTCCCTGCTTAATCAGGTTCATGGCTGGTTCAATATGTTTTAAAAGGATTTCCCCCTCCGGCGTCAGCTGAACTCGCTTAGTGCTGCGGATAAAAAGAGGCTGGTTTAATTTTTTTTCCAGAACCTTGATTGACTGGCTTACTGCAGACTGAGAAATAAACAGCTGTTTGGATGCTTCTGAGAAGCTTAGGGTATTTGCTACATGATAAAAGACCTTGTATAATTCATAATTAATATCCATCATTAGTCCTCCTTATAAGTATGTTCTATCTTACCATAAAAACTAATAAAATGTAAAGAGAGAATGGGAAAACCGCCAAAAATAAAAGATAGGTATTGATTTTTACATATCAGATCGCTTATGCTTATTATGGAGCAGGCAGAAAATGCCGCAATTTATAATTACACAGCGAGGTACATAACATGAAACCCTTTAAAGAAGGAAAAGTACGTGAAATCTATGATAATGGTGACAGCCTGATTATGGTTGCTACAGACCGGATCAGTTGTTTTGACGTGATTCTGAACAATGTAGTAACAAAAAAGGGCACAGTACTGACTCAGATGTCCAAGTTCTGGTTTGATCTGACAGAGGATATTCTTCCCAACCATATGATCTCTGTTGATGTAAATGATATGCCTGAGTTTTTCCGGCAGCCGCAGTTTGACGGCAACAGCATGATGTGCAAAAAGCTGAACATGCTTCCGCTGGAATGTATTGTAAGAGGATATATCACAGGCAGCGGCTGGGCCAGCTACCAGAAAACAGGAACCGTCTGCGGCATCAAGCTGCCGGAGGGCCTGAAAGAGTCTGATAAGCTGCCGGAGCCGATTTACACTCCGTCTACAAAGGCTGAGATTGGTGACCACGATGAGAATATTTCTTTTGAGCAGAGCATTGCCCATCTGGAGAAATATTATCCGGGTCATGGTGAGGAATATGCAGTAAAGCTTCGTGATTTTACTATTGCTCTCTATAAAAAGTGTGCAGATTACGCTTTGAGCCGTGGTATTATTATTGCAGATACCAAGTTTGAATTTGGACTGGACGAGAATGGCAATATTGTGATCGGTGATGAAATGCTGACACCGGACAGCTCCCGTTTCTGGCCGGCAGATGGCTATGAGCCGGGTCATGGACAGCCGTCCTTTGACAAGCAGTTTGCACGCGACTGGCTGACTGAGCATCCGGGAAATGACTGGACTCTTCCGGAGGAGATCGTAGAGAAGACCATTGATAAGTATCTTCAGGGATATGAGATGCTGACAGGAAAGAAGCTTCTGTAAAAAATGTTATAGAAATGCTGTTTTGGGAGATACCTTTTTTGCCGGATGTCTGGTGAGAAAGGTATCTGCTTTTTATGTCATAGGAAAGTGAGGCACAAGAACAAAAGAGACGGGGAGGAATTGAGCTTGAAAGAGAGTAATACGCAAGATCTGACGATTGGCCGTCCCATTGTTCAGATTCTTTTATTTGCCATTCCATTGGTGCTTGGAACGCTGTTTCAGCAGCTCTACAGCTTTGTGGATACGGTAATTGTAGGTCGTTTTATAGGTGTAGATGCCCTGGCGGCAGTTGGAACTACCTATTCGCTGAATTTTTTGATTCTCGGATTTGCCCAGGGGCTGTGCGTAGGATTTGGAATATTCGGTATCTGCTATTGGTGCGGTAGTGATGCAGGGAGCGATCAACAGTCTGGGCAGTGTAGCAGTTGCCGCACAGACAGCAGGAGAAAAAATTCGTCAGATGTTTACACTTCCTATGGAAAGTGTGGGTATGGCGATGGCCACTTATGTGGGGCAGAACTATGGTGCAAAAAAGATTGACCGCATTTATCAGGGAATTCGCAGTGGGTTAACGATTCAGTATAGCTACTGTGCCGTGATCTGGGTTGTTATTTTTGTGATGAAAACACCTTTGGTAGGGCTTGTCCTTAGTGAAACAACAAGTGCAACAGCAACTGGGGCAGTAGAGTATCTGACAGTTATGAGTGCTTTGTTTTTTATTCATGGCTCGCTGATGATTATGAGAAATACACTGCAGGGCTTGGGCTACAGTATGCAGGCAATTATTTCTGGGAGGATCAAAAAGCCGCTGTATATCTGGAATGAACGTCCAGTAAACAGCGGTTTTTTGTATTGTCAGAATTTTTAATTGCGGGTATTCGGTGTGTTATTCCGGATAAATCAGACGTTCATCGTCAATTCCTTCAATAACTTCACAGAGATAGCGATCAGCCAGATATTTTGCCATATTCAGATTCATGTCCAAATAGTTACCGCAGTCTTTGGCACAGGCTCCCGGTACTTCACCTTCAAAATCGCGTATGAAATGGAACATGTCACGCACCAGAGGAACAATATCTCTGGAAGAGTAATCTCCGGCCAAAAGCAGGTAGAAGCCAGTCCGGCAGCCCATGGGGCCGAAATAAATGACACGATCCCGGAACAGCTCGTGATTACGCAGGAAAGTAGCTCCCAGATGCTCAATCGTGTGAATTTCTGCAGTATTCATTACTGGTTCAAAATTCGGACGAGTCATGCGAAGATCAAAGGTGGTAATAACAGATTCACCTGCCATATCTTTTCTGGAAACATAGATTCCGGGAAGCAGTTTCAGGTGATCGATAGTAAAGCTTGTGATTTTTTCCATAGAATATAAACCTCCATAGTGTAGTAGTATAGCATAATCTTAAATATTATGAAAGACTAATCTTGTACGTGTGATAGAATCTTACATAAAATTTGAATTTTTACTTTACAGACTGCTGTATCTGTGATAAAATATGTACCAGATTACATGGGGGTATAGCTCAGCTGGGAGAGCGCTTGAATGGCATTCAAGAGGTCATGGGTTCGAATCCCACTATCTCCATTTACAAATTTTTATTTTATGAGAGCATTGAAAAACTTCCATTTTTGTGGGAGTTTTTTGTTTCATAGGAACATAGGAAATTTAAAGATTTTCCGGATTTTTTCCTGAGACTTCCTATGCCTTTTTATAAATTTTCTTACGCAATTATAAGTTCTAAATCTTCGTAGATTCCCGGTCTTATTTTTTTACCAAATCGAACAAAAGAAGGAAGTCTATCATCCCATTTTTTCACTTGATGTTGAAACAATTTCTACAATTCAGTCCGGTGTGCCATGACATCCTGGAAACTGTCAGAGAAACGTAAGATTCCGGTAAAGCATTGGGGGAGGTTTTGTGGGATAATATACTTGAGAGAAACGGAAAAACGGAATGACTGCCGGGAAAGGAGAAATTAAATGGAGAGCGCCTTTCTTATGAGCAGGGACTGTTTCGTGCCTGGCGTGTGTTTTCTTCTGGGATGGGGTTTGATATTCCTGTTTATAATCTGTTCCGAATGTACAAAAATTATCAGCTCTGCAGGGAGGGGCAGGAGCTGGACTGGGATGAAAAATGTCTGGTGAAGGTTCAGGATGAAAAATGTTTTCGGTGGCTGGTGTTTGTTCTGGTGCAGGGAATGCTTCTGGGGGGCACGGTTCTCGTGGTGCTGCTGGCTCAGGTGGTTCCGAATCTGGGAGCTGTGACAGTTGCGGAATTTGCGGAGAATTATAATGATCTGACAAAATATTTTTACAGCGAACATAAGGAACGGTGCCTGAATAAAAATGGAATGTGGGAGGAAGAGACGTCCTTTTCCGATTCTGTGACTATTGGGGTTGGGAACCGCATGCTTCCGGAGTTTCAGTACCAGACAGAGAATGGGATAGTGACTGCTGTGTCGTTTTCCATAGAGCTTCTGGAACAGAAGGAGCCGGTTTCCGGCTATGAAACGCAGATGGCTCTGGCAGCCCTGTCCTTTGCGGCAGGACGTCAGGGAACCGGGGGATTTCTTCAGAACTTTCGGCCTATACTTTATGAGATAGAAGAGAATGGAAAACGGGACTGGAATTTTTGCACAGAAGATGTGGAGATTTCCTGGAGAAGAGAGAGCAAAGGGTATCATGAGGAAGCTTTTTCCAATGGACTGACGGTTTATTTTCCAAAGGAGGATGCAGCGCATACCTGCTACCGGATGGACTTTCAGATGAAGTTGATAAAATAAGACGGGAAAACGGCCTGATTTGGGACAGCGAAAAATCTTCATTTCCTTGATCCTGTTTTTGTGTTATACTGACAGGAAATGATGTGCAGGAGGAAAGAAAGAGTTATGCATGATGATGTTTATCAGATGTATCTGGAAGAAATAGGGATTCTTACACCCTGTACCCCTGAGGAGGAGGCAGTCCTTCTGGAGCGGGTGAAGCTGGGAGATGCAGATGCAAAGAACCGGCTTATGGAAGGAACACTTGGCTATATTGTAGAGCTGGTAAAAGCGTATGAGAATCAGGGTCTGCCTCTGGGAGATCTGGTTCAGGAGGCAAATATGGCTGTAATCATGGCTTTAGGAGAGCCGGAAAGTCTGAATTTTGGAGATTCAGGAGACGTGGAGGGACTGACAGCTTTTCGCAGTTATATTAAGAAACAGGTGGAAGAGGCGCTTCAGACAGCTCTTGCAGAACAGAAAAATTCTGAACAGGTAGGAGAGGAGCTGTTAGCCCGGGTAAATGTGCTGAAGGATATTTCTCAGCAGATGGCAGAGGAACTGGGACGGGAAGCCACAGTAGAGGAGCTGGCCCGGAAAATGAAAATGACAGAGGACGAAATTAAGGATATTATGAAGCTGACTCTGGATGCCATGAGCGTTAGCCCTGATGCAGAGATATAAGAACGCCTGGAGAAATATTGATTAGCTATGATGATAAATGCCATAAGATATATTAATTTTATTTATAATATATCTTGTGGTATTATTTAATTAGGATTGATCATTTTCCGAAACCATCAGGTGAAGTACAGAAAAATCAGGAGGAATCTATGAGCGTAAGACGAGTGTATGTAGAGAAGAAACCGGAGTTTGCCGTTAAGGCTGGTGAACTGCGTGAGGAAATCAGCAGTTATCTGAGCATTGGCACGGTAAGCAATGTCCGGGTACTGATTCGTTATGATATTGAAAATTTGTCCGAGGAGACTTATCGTCAGGCACTGGTGACTATTTTTTCCGAGCCGCCGGTTGATTTTGTATATGAAGAGGATTTTCCAAAGGAAGAGGGAGATACCGTATTTTCCGTTGAATATCTGCCAGGACAGTTTGACCAGAGGGCTGATTCTGCAGAGCAGTGTGTAAAGCTGTTAAATGAAAATGAGGAGCCGGTGATTCGTACAGCGACAACCTATGTCCTGACCGGAGAACTGACTGATGAGCAGAGAGAGGCAGTGAAGAGCTTCTGCATCAATCCGGTGGATTCCAGAGAGGCATCTGCAAAAAAACCGGAAACTCTGGTTACTGTGTTTGAAACCCCGGAGGATGTTGCTTCCTTTGACGGCTTTACAGAGTTTGGCCAGGAGGATTTAAAGGCTCTTTATGATTCTCTGAATCTGGCTATGACCTTCCGTGATTTTCAGCATATTCAGAATTATTATGCAGAGGAGGAGCATCGCAATCCCACAGTAACGGAGATCCGTGTTCTGGATACCTATTGGTCTGACCATTGCCGTCATACCACCTTTTCTACAGAATTAAAGAATGTAGAGATTACAGATGGCTTTTACAAGGCTCCTATTGAGAATACCTACAACCAGTATCTGGCTGACAGAGAGGTTCTTTATAAAGGCCGTGATGATAAGTTTGTCTGCCTGATGGATCTGGCGCTTCTGGCTATGAAGAAGCTTCGGGCAGAGGGGAAACTGGAGGATCTGGAGGTTTCTGACGAGATCAACGCCTGCAGTATTGTGGTGCCGGTGGAAATCGATGGAGTGACAGAGGAATGGCTGGTAAACTTTAAGAATGAAACCCACAACCATCCGACAGAAATCGAACCCTTCGGTGGTGCGGCAACCTGTCTGGGCGGTGCAATCCGTGATCCCCTTTCCGGTCGTACTTATGTATATCAGGCTATGCGTGTAACCGGCGCGGCAGATCCGACCCGTCCCCTTTCTGAGACATTAAAGGGCAAGCTGCCTCAGAGAAAGCTGGTAAATGGCGCTGCCAGCGGATACAGCTCCTACGGAAACCAGATTGGACTGGCAACCGGCTATGTAAAGGAGATTTATCATCCGGATTATGCGGCAAAGCGTATGGAGATTGGCGCTGTTATGGGTGCAGCTCCGAGAAAATATGTAAAACGTCTGAACTCTGATCCCGGCGATATGATTGTTCTTCTGGGCGGACGTACCGGTCGTGACGGTATCGGAGGCGCTACCGGTTCCTCTAAGGTTCATACAGAGGCTTCCATTGAAGTTTGCGGCGCAGAGGTTCAGAAAGGAAATGCACCTACAGAGAGAAAGATTCAGAGACTGTTCCGCCGTCCGGAGGTTTCCAGCATAATCAAAAAGTGCAATGACTTTGGTGCTGGCGGTGTTTCTGTAGCGATTGGTGAGCTGGCTGCAGGACTGCAGATTGATTTAGACAAGGTTCCGAAAAAGTACGCAGGTCTGGACGGCACAGAGATCGCCATTTCCGAATCTCAGGAGCGTATGGCTGTCGTTCTGGATCCGGCAGACGTAGAAAAATTCCTGGCATTTTCCGCAGAGGAAAACCTGGAGGCAATTCCGGTTGCAGTAGTAACTGAGGAGCCGCGTCTTGTTATGCATTGGAGAGGAAAAACCATTGTTGATATCAGCCGAGCATTCCTGGATACCAACGGCGCTCATCAGGAAGCAAGCGTAGTTCTGGAAACACCTTCACAGGAGGGTACTCCTTTTGCAAGAAATGATATTGGGGATGTAAAAGAAGCATGGCTGAAGGTGCTGGCTGATCTGAACGTATGCTCTCAGAAAGGCCTTGTAGAGATGTTTGACGGTTCCATCGGTGCAGGAAGCGTATTTATGCCTTACGGCGGAAAATATCAGCTGACAGAGACACAGGCCATGGTTGCCAAGCTTCCGGTGCTGAAGGGAAAAACAGATACCGTTACCATGATGAGCTATGGTTTTGATCCGTATCTGTCCAGCTGGAGCCCCTATCATGGTTCCATTTATGCCGTAATTTCTTCTGTAGCAAAGATTGTGGCAAATGGCGGTGATTACAGCAAGATCCGTTTCACCTTCCAGGAATACTTTAAGCGCATGACAGAGGATGCTTCCCGTTGGGGCGCTCCGTTTGCAGCTCTGTTAGGTGCATATAATGCACAGCTGGGCTTTGGCCTTCCGTCCATTGGCGGAAAGGACAGTATGTCCGGTACTTTTAATGATGAAAAGCACGGTGAGATCAATGTTCCGCCGACACTGGTTTCCTTTGCTGTAGATGTGGCAAGCAGCAGACATATTATTACTCCTGAACTGAAAAAGGCCGGAAATAAGCTGGTGGTATTCCGCATTGAAAAGGATCCGTATGATCTGCCGGTTTACAGCCAGATTCTGGATGGATATGCAAAGCTTCATGAGGATATTAAGGCAGGACGGATTATTTCTGCGTATGCAGTAGAAGGACACGGACTGGCTGAGGCTGTCAGCAAGATGGCATTTGGCAACCGCATGGGCGTTAAGATTGAGCACAATGTGGATCCGAGAGACTTCTTTGCACCGGGCTGGGGCAACATTGTATGTGAGGTTCCGGACGGCATGGTAGGACAGCTGGCTATTACTTACACTGTAATTGGTGAAGTAACTGACCGCAATGCATTTGAGTACGGCCCTGTTACGATTTCCATGGATGAGGCTTTGAAGAACTGGACGGAGACACTGGAGGATGTATTCCCAACAAAATCCGGTGTAAAACAGACTCCGGTTCAGAATGAGCTTTACAAGGCAGACAAGGTATATGTATGCAGCCATAAGCTGGCTCAGCCGACGGTATTTATTCCTGTATTCCCGGGAACCAACTGTGAGTATGACAGCACCAAGGCTTTTGAGCGGGCCGGTGCAAAGGTTGTAACACGGGTATTTAAGAACATGACTGCTTCCGATATTCGGGAGTCTGTAGAAGAATACAAGAAAGAAATTGCAAAGGCACAGATTGTGATGTTCCCAGGAGGATTTTCCGCAGGCGATGAGCCGGAGGGAAGCGCAAAATTCTTTGCAACCGTATTCCGTAACGCAGTCATCAAGGATGAGATTGAGAAGCTGTTAAATGAAAGAGACGGCCTGATGTTAGGTATCTGTAACGGTTTCCAGGCACTGATTAAATTGGGACTGGTTCCGGAAGGAAAGATTGTAGAGCAGGGGGCAGATTCTCCGACTCTGGCGATGAACACCATTGGCCGCCATATTTCCAAGATGGTATATACCAAGGTTGTTTCCAACAAGTCCCCGTGGCTGCAGAAGGCAGAACTGGGCGGTGTATACTGCAATCCGGCTTCTCATGGTGAGGGACGTTTTGTAGCAAATGAGCAGTGGCTGAGAACTCTGTTTGCTAACGGACAGGTTGCCACTCAGTATGTAGATGATAAGGGCAATCCGACTATGGATGAATTCTGGAATCCCAATGGCTCCTACATGGCCATTGAAGGAATTACCAGCCCTGACGGACGTATTCTGGGCAAGATGGCCCACTCCGAACGCCGTGGCGATTCCGTAGCCATCAACATTTACGGCGAGCAGGATCTGAAAATCTTCGAAAGCGGCGTAGAATACTATACGCGTTAAGCATGAGCCGTGCGACAAAAAGTCCCCTGGCGCTCCCGTTGTGCTTGCACAAAAGGGAGAGCCAGGGGACTTTTTGTCATAGGGCGAAGCCCGCGACCGAGATGAAGCGAAGCGGAATCGAGGTAGGAGCACGGCGAAGA
>UPYT01000031.1 GCA_900538475.1 uncultured Clostridium sp.
AAGCGACCCGCCGCAGGCGGAGAAGCTCGCTTGCGAGCTTCTTTTTTTTAAACGTTATCCTCTACAGTCATAACCCGAAGACCCAGATCACTCCAGGTATTGCCAATCAGATAAGAGGTATAATTTCTTCCGGAAGCAATATCAGTCTGGAAAGAAACCAGCGGCTGAGGAAGGTTGGATCCGATTCCGATGGCTCCAAGAACAAGAACAGGGATTTCCTTCAGGAAGGTATAGGAGCTGGAACTGGTAATATAAAACTGATAGGAGCCTGCCATTGCCTGTTTATAAGGAGTAACAGACTGAAATCCTACGTTGCGGAAGACGGTTTCTCCTCCATACAGCAGAAGATCGAAACGGGAACCGCTGCAGGTCATGTTGGCAAAGCGGTAACAGCCGGAACCAGAAGGAAGATTGGTACATCCCATGTCAGATACCCGGATCATTTCCAGACCACCGAAGGCAGAATCTGTGAGAATCATTGTGATTTTCTGTCCTGCAATAAAGGGAAAATTCTGCTGCAGCAGTACGGAACGAAGGCCGTTGGTACGCCGTACAGTGACAGTATGGAAGCCGTCGGAAATCCAGTCATAGGTGGAGATGGTTCCAAATCGGGAATTCACGGCATAGGGTGTTCCGTCAATGGAAATATTTACCGGGAAGGAATTGGAGGAGGCATTTAAAAAACGTACCTGCCCGAGAAAACGGGGAGGCAGGCTGGGGATAGAGGGGCGGCCAGGAAGCCAGCCATGCTGATGTCCTCCAGATGAACCTCCGGGGTATACGGGGCCCCCTTCTCCTGGGAAGGGGAGAGGAATGACAGGCCCTGGTCCCATATTGCTGTCCGGGTATACGGGACCGCCTTCTTCAAAGTCTGGGAGAGGGATAACCGGGCGCCCGCTGTCGTTTTGATTTGGAATATTGTCGGGATATACGGGACCGCCTTCTTCAAAATCAGGGAGAGGAGTGGTCAGTCCGTAGTCATTTCCAGTAGGGACGGCATCCTTCCCTGTTTGAGTGTTTTCTCCTGGGGTGTCATTGTAATGTGTATCGTTTTCAGCCATAAAAAGCCTCACTGTTTTTTAATTTACTTTATGTACAGGAATGGGGGCTGGTTCCGGAATATGAGAAAAAAGGACAGTTTTTAGAGCGTATGTTGGAAAAGAAAACGCCGGAACCCTGTAAAACCAAGGCTCCGGCGCACTTTTAATCGAGCTGCTGACGGGAATCGGACCCGTGACCTCCGCACTACCAATGCGACGCTCTACCGACTGAGCCACAGCAGCACATTCACAGACTGAAATTGTCCGATGAACTTTATTTATAGTATCATGGCTTTTTTGCTTTGTCAACCTCTTTTCTAAACGGCGGTTTTATGTTATGATACAGTATTATCAGAGCTTTCGCCGGACGGCGGAGATTATTTCAGACGGAGGAACCTTGCAATGGAAAAGGAAAAAGAGGTTTTGGAGACGGTTGTCTCTAAAAATTTTATCGAGCAGGAGATTGATAAGGATCTGGCAGAGGGGGTTTATGATCATGTACAAACCCGTTTCCCGCCGGAGCCCAATGGATATCTTCATATTGGACATGCAAAGTCAATTCTTTTAAACTCTGGATTGGCTAAAAAATATGGCGGCAAGTTTAATCTGCGCTTTGACGATACCAACCCCACTAAGGAAAAGACGGAGTTTGTAGAGTCTATTATGGAAGATGTAAAGTGGCTGGGAGCGGATTTTGAAGATCGCCTGTTTTTTGCATCTAATTATTTTGATAAAATGTATGAGTGTGCAGTTTTCCTGATTAAAAAGGGAAAAGCCTTTGTTTGCGATTTGTCAGCAGAGCAGATCAGAGAGTATCGGGGAGATTTTACTACTCCGGGAAAGGAAAGTCCCTACCGCAACCGCAGTGTGGAAGAGAATCTGCGCCTGTTTGAGGAAATGAAGGAAGGAAAATATCAGGATGGCGAGAAGGTTCTCCGCGCCAAGATTGATATGGCATCTCCCAATATCAATATGAGAGATCCGGTTATTTATCGTGTCGCAAGAATGAGTCATCACAATACGGGCGACAAGTGGTGCATTTATCCTATGTATGACTTTGCACATCCCATTGAGGATGCTATTGAGCATATTACCCATTCGATCTGTACTCTGGAATTTGAGGATCACCGTCCGCTGTATGACTGGGTTGTGCGGGAGTGCGAGTTTGAGAATCCGCCGCGGCAGATTGAGTTTGCCAAGCTGTATCTGACTAATGTGGTGACAGGTAAGCGCTACATTAAAAAGCTGGTAGAGGACGGTATTGTGGACGGCTGGGATGATCCCCGTCTGGTATCTATTGCGGCTCTGCGCAGAAGAGGATATACTCCGGAGGCAATTAAGATGTTTGTAGAGATGGTAGGCGTATCTAAGGCTAACAGCTCTGTGGACTATGCAATGCTGGAGTATTGTATCCGTGAGGATTTGAAGTTAAAACGTGCTCGTATGATGGCGATTCTGGATCCGGTGAAGCTGGTAATTGACAATTACCCGGAGGGTGAGACAGAAATGCTGGAGATTCCCAACAATCTGGAAAATCCGGAACTGGGATCCCGTATGGTTCCCTTCAGCCGTGAGGTGTATATTGAGCGTGAGGACTTTATGGAGGTTCCGCCCAGAAAGTACTTCCGTATGTTCCCAGGCAATGAGGTTCGCCTGATGGGGGCTTATTACGTTACCTGTACTGGATGTGAAAAGGATGAAAACGGTAATATAACCGTGGTTCATGCGACCTATGATCCGGAAACAAGAGGAGGTTCCAGCGACAGAAAGGTAAAGGGAACCATTCACTGGGTTGCTGTAGAGACAGCAAAGCAGGTAGAGTGCCGACTGTATGAGAATATTGTGGATGAGGAAAAAGGCAAATTAAATGAAGACGGAAGCCTGAATCTGAATCCCAATTCCCTGACAATTCTGAAAAACTGCTACGTAGAGCCGGCCCTGGCTGAGGCAAAGGCCTATGACAGCTTCCAGTTTGTAAGAAATGGCTATTTCTGTGCAGACAGCCATGACAGCCAGCCAGGACAGCCGGTATTCAACCGGATTGTTTCACTGAAGAGTTCGTTTAAAATTCAGAAATAAAACGGAGCAGCGCCATGGAACTTTTGATTCCTCTGGATTTAAAAGCGAAAACATCTTTGTATGAACAGATTTATGCTTATATCCGCAGGGAAATCCGAAACGGAAGCCTGAAGGCAGAGGAGAGGCTGCCTTCTACCAGGGTGCTGGCAGAGAACCTGAAGGTCAGCCGCAGTACGACACAGATGGCCTACGATCAGCTTCTGGCAGAAGGATATCTGGTGTCCAGACCTTACCGGGGTTATTTTGTCAGCCGTATTGAAGAGCTGGTGGAGGGCGGTCAGCCGGGTGAGCCGGAGATGGCAACCAGTGAGCCGAAAGGGCCTGACTGCCGGATTGATTTTTCTCCCCGCGGGATTGATCTGGACAGCTTTCCCTACAACATCTGGAGAAAGCTGAGCCGCAATACCCTGGTGGATGACAATAAGGAAATGTTTCATTCTGGAAACCATCAGGGAGAGCCAGGCCTGCGCGAGGTAATCCGCAGTTACCTGCACTCTGCCCGCGGAGTAAACTGCAGCGCAGAGCAGATTATTGTGGGAGCAGGAAGCGAGTATCTTCTGATGCTGCTTGCCCAGATTCTGGGAGGAGATCTTAAGATTGCCATGGAAAATCCCACTTATAAACAGGCATACCGGGTATTCTGCAGTCTGGGATATTCGGTGACTCCTGTGGAGATGGACGGAAAGGGGATGGATCCTGTTTTGCTCCAAAAAAGCGGAGCAGATGTAGCTTATGTCATGCCTTCCCACCAGTTCCCGACAGGGGTTGTTATGACAGTAGGACGGCGTCAGGAACTGCTAAAATGGGCATCGGGAGGGGCGCGCTATCTGATTGAGGATGATTATGACAGTGAATTCCGTTACCGGGGAAAGCCGATTCCTGCCCTGCAGGGAATGGATCGTCAGGGAAAGGTGATTTACTTGGGAACCTTTTCCAAATGCATCGCACCGGCTATTCGTGTCAGTTATCTGGTGCTTCCGCCGGAGCTTTTGAAGAGTTACCGCCGCAATGCAGGCTTTTATGCGTCTACTGTGTCCCGGATTGACCAGAATATTTTATATCAGTTTCTTTCTCAGGGACATTTTGAAAGGCATCTAAACAGAATGCGGGCGATTTATAAGGCAAAGCATGATGTGCTTCTGGAAGAGCTTGCGCCTTTGGCGCAGGAATTTCAGATTGGCGGAGAGTATGCGGGGATTCATATGCTTCTGACTGGGAAAAAGAACCAGAGCGAGTCGGAGTTGATGGAGAAGGCATTGGCTGCCGGAGTGAGGGTATATGGACTTAGCAGCTATTTTATTCATCCTGAACACAACCACAGGCCTGCCACGATGGTTCTCGGGTATGCCAGCCTCAGAGAGGAAGAAATCCGTGAGGGAATCCGTCTGCTGGTTTCCTGCTGGAAAT
Source organism: uncultured Clostridium sp. (assembly GCA_900538475.1). Lineage (GTDB taxonomy): Bacteria > Bacillota > Clostridia > Lachnospirales > Lachnospiraceae > Brotaphodocola. The sequence continues at coordinate 4,527 of UPYT01000031.1, forward strand.
AAAAGAAAGGATTGTCAGCTGACGAAGCTGCGCTTCGGCGTGAGAATGTGCCAAAGCACATTTTTGCTCTATGTATCAGGTGATTGTTTCAATAATAAAACAGTCCGGATGTTCTGCTGTATAAGACAGAATCTCCGGACTGTTTTTCGCATTTTTAATTATTCCATGATTTCTTCGCCGTCTTCAGCCAGAGCAGCATCGGTATCGATAGAAACGCTTACTGTATCCTGGGGGTTGCCTTCCTCTTCTTTTTCGGCATCAGGTTCAGCAGCTTCTTCCGGTGTTTCCTCGTTTAAGGGAGCAGCGTCTGCTTTGGGGGCTTCTTTAACGGATGGGGAAGGAACAGTATCCTCATCTTCGAAGATATCTTCTTCATCGCTGTTTCCAAAAGAGAAGCGGGAGGCAGTGTCAGCAGCAGCGCCCATGGCCTCTCTGGTGGTATCGGCTACAATAGCAGCGGCATCCTTCATTACATTTTTTGCAGCGCCGGCAACATCTTTGGCTGCATTCAGCATATCGCCTGCAGCAACGAGAAATTCGTCCTTATCAGCATGGAGAGACACATAATTCCGAGTCATGGTACTGTCTGGAACAGGTGTATCCTCCTCATCTTCAAAATCGTGGAAATCCTCATCCAGTTCCTTATTGAAAGACTGATATTTTCTGAAGTAAGAAATTCCGGCAGCAGCAGCGCCGGCAGCAGCAGCCAGCATTACAAATTTTCCCAATCCCTTTTTTGCCATATGTGTACTCCTTTCTATTGACAGACAGTTTGTTCTGTCAATCTGCTATTATGAATATTGTAATACGAATGAGAAAAAAAAGAAAGGGGACAAGTGAAAATTTAAAAATTTTATAAAATTAGCACTCGACACTTGACAGTGCTAACAATGCGTGGTATAACTGGTATTGTGAATCGAAAGAGGGATTTTAAGGAATCCTGTAATGAAAAAGTAGAAGAAGAATAAGGAGGAATCATCCATGAAATTAGTACCGTTATTTGACCGTGTTGTTTTAAAACAGCTGGTTGCAGAAGAGACTACCAAGTCAGGTATTGTACTGCCGGGTCAGGCAAAGGAGAAACCTCAGCAGGCAGAAGTTATCGCAGTAGGACCGGGCGGTGTGGTTGACGGCAAGGAAGTGACCATGCAGGTAAAGGTTGGCGATAAGGTTATTTACTCTAAGTATTCTGGAACAGAAGTAGAAGTAGAGGACGAGAAGTTTGTAGTAGTAAAGCAGAATGATATTCTGGCAGTGATTGAGTAAAAGATAAATAAGACAGATTTGGAGGAATGCAATTATGGCAAAGCAGATTAAATATGGCGTAGAAGCCAGAAAAGCCCTGGAAGCTGGTGTAAATCAGCTGGCAGATACTGTTCGTGTAACCCTGGGACCGAAAGGAAGAAACGTAGTTCTTGATAAATCCTTTGGAGCTCCGCTGATCACCAATGACGGCGTTACCATTGCAAAGGAGATTGAGCTGGAGGACGCATTTGAAAATATGGGCGCACAGCTGGTAAAAGAGGTTGCAACCAAGACCAACGATGTAGCTGGTGACGGTACTACCACTGCAACAGTTCTGGCTCAGGCTATGATCAACGAAGGTATGAAGAACCTGGCAGCAGGAGCTAACCCGATTGTTCTGAGAAAGGGTATGAAGAAAGCAACCGAGGCTGCTGTAGAGGCTATTGCAAAGATGAGCCAGCCGATTGAGGGACGCGACAGCATCGCAAGAGTTGCTGCTATCTCTGCTGCAGATGATGAAGTAGGCGAGATGGTTGCAGAGGCTATGGCGAAGGTTTCCAATGATGGCGTTATTACCATCGAGGAATCCAAGACCATGAAGACAGAACTGGATCTAGTAGAAGGTATGCAGTTCGACCGCGGTTATGTTTCTGCTTACATGTGCACAGATATGGATAAGATGGAAGCAAACCTGGACGATCCCTATATTTTAATTACCGATAAGAAGATTTCCAATATTCAGGAGATTCTGCCGGTTCTGGAGCAGATTGTTCAGTCTGGCGCTAAGCTGCTGATTGTGGCTGAGGATATCGAGGGTGAAGCTCTGACCACTCTGATTGTTAACAAATTAAGAGGCACCTTTACTGTTGTAGGCGTAAAGGCTCCGGGTTATGGCGACAGAAGAAAAGAAATGTTGAAGGATTTGGCTATTCTGACCGGAGGTACTGTGATTTCTGAGGAACTGGGTCTGGATCTGAAGGAAACCACTATGGCTCAGCTGGGACGTGCAAAATCTGTCAAGGTTCAGAAGGAGAATACCATTATTGTAGACGGCTGCGGCGACAAGGATGAGATTGCTGCCCGGGTTGCACAGATTCGTGCCCAGATTGAAGAGACTACCTCTGATTTTGATAAAGAAAAACTGCAGGAGAGACTGGCTAAGCTGGCTGGCGGCGTTGCAGTAATCCGTGTAGGTGCTGCTACCGAGACAGAAATGAAGGAAGCAAAGCTTCGTATGGAGGACGCTCTTTCTGCTGCAAGAGCAGCTGTGGAAGAGGGTATCATCGCAGGCGGCGGTTCTGCTTATGTTCATGCAATTGAGCAGATTAAGGCATCTGTGGATGAGCTGGAAGGTGATGAAAGAACCGGTGGAAAGATTATTCTGAAGGCTCTGGAGGCTCCGTTATTCCATATTGCAGCGAATGCTGGTCTGGAAGGCTCTGTTATTATCAATAAAGTAAAAGAGTCTCCGGTAGGAACAGGCTTCGATGCATATAAAGAAGAGTATGTGGATATGATTAAGGCAGGTATTCTGGATCCGGCCAAGGTAACCAGAAGCGCGCTTCAGAATGCAACCAGCGTTGCATCCACCCTCTTGACAACCGAGTCTGTTGTAGCTAATATTAAAGAAGAAACTCCGGCTATGCCGGCAGGCGGAATGGGCGGAATGATGTAATCAGATATCCTTGATTTTCATGGTCTGACGGCAAAAGGCGCAAGGGTAAAACCATTTGGATGAGTTTTCCCCTGCGCCTTTTGTGTATCTGCCCCTGTGTCTGTTCTCCTTCTTTTAATGAGGATGAGCAGACCTTGTCAGAACGGCATAGCACATACGGAAAGAAGAAAAGGAGAAAGAACCTATGAACGAATCTTATGCAGAGTATCTTGTCCGGCGGAAAACGCCTGCTTACGCTTGGCTGGTCACTGGCCTTTTGGGCGTGATCACAGCCTTTTTTGTGTTTATGGCTATGACGGCTGGAGTCCTGTCTGTGATCCTGATGTTTGTGTTTGGTTTTCTGACTTATCTGTCTTACAGGAATTTCCATGTGGAATTTGAGTATCTGTATGTAGATAAACAGCTGAATGTAGACAAGATTCTGGGAAAAGCCAAGAGAAAAAAAGCATATGAATGCAGCATGGAGGAAATCCAGATGATTGCTCCCTCGGATTCTCATGTATTGTCTGATTATAAGGTAACTGGAAAGACTTTGGACTGCTCTTCCCGGATGCCTGGTGTGAAAACTTATACTGCAGTGATTCAGAAGGGAAGCGAAAGCATTCGCCTTATTTTTGAGCCCAACGATAAAATGCTTCACTGCTTCCGCCAGACGGCACCGAGAAAAGTTGTACAGTAAGGTCTCAAAAAAGGATTTTTGGGAAAAGTTTTCAATAAAACAGGAAAAGTGAGATGGAAAATCAGCGGAAATAGTATTTGACAAGCGGACAGAAATTTGTTAAACTAAGCACTAAATATTTCGACAGCCTGTCAGGTTCTGTCGAATAAATCAACGAAAGAGAGGACAAAAAAATGGGTACAATTATTGGTGACGGCATTACATTTGATGACGTTCTGCTGGTGCCTTCCTATTCTCAGGTGGTGCCGAATCAGGTAGATCTCACTACTTATCTGACCAAGAAGATTAAACTGAATATTCCCCTGATGAGTGCTGGTATGGATACGGTTACGGAACATCGCATGGCGATTGCCATGGCGCGCCAGGGCGGTATCGGAATTATTCACAAAAACATGAGCATTGAAGCTCAGGCTGAGGAAGTAGATAAGGTTAAACGTTCAGAAAATGGCGTCATTACAGACCCGTTTTTCCTGTCCCCGGAGCACACTCTGCGGGATGCAGATGAGTTGATGGGTAAATTCCGGATTTCCGGTGTTCCGATTACAGAGGGACGTAAGCTGGTTGGTATTATTACTAACCGCGATCTGAAATTTGAAGAGGACTTCAGCAAGAAGATCAAAGAGTGCATGACCAGCGAGAAGCTGGTTACCGCCAAGGAAGGCATTACTCTTATGGAGGCAAAGAAGATTCTTGCCAAGGCCAGAGTAGAGAAGCTTCCTATCGTAGATGATGATTTTAACTTAAAAGGTCTCATCACCATTAAGGATATTGAGAAGCAGATTAAGTATCCGCTGTCTGCTAAGGACGAGAAGGGACGTCTGCTGTGCGGCGCAGCTCTTGGAATCACTGCCAATGTTCTGGAGCGCGTTGAGGCTTTGATGAAGGCCCAGGTTGACGTAGTTGTACTGGATTCTGCTCATGGCCATTCAGAAAATGTTCTGCGCTGTGTGCGTATGATCAAAGAAAAATATCCGGAGCTGCAGGTTATTGCAGGAAATGTGGCTACAGGAGAGGCAACCCGCGCTCTGATTGAGGCCGGTGTAGATGCAGTAAAGGTTGGTATCGGACCTGGTTCTATCTGTACAACCCGCGTAGTTGCAGGTATTGGTGTTCCGCAGATTACGGCTGTTATGGACTGCTATGCTGTTGCAAAAGAGTATGGCATTCCGATTATTGCAGACGGCGGTATTAAGTATTCCGGAGATATTACCAAGGCGATTGCCGCAGGCGGTAATGTATGTATGATGGGAAGCCTGTTTGCAGGATGTGATGAGAGCCCGGGAACCTTTGAGCTGTACCAGGGAAGAAAATATAAAGTATACCGTGGCATGGGATCGATTGCAGCTATGGAAAACGGAAGCAAAGACCGTTATTTCCAGGCAGATGCCAAAAAACTGGTTCCGGAAGGCGTAGAAGGACGTGTTGCATATAAGGGATTGGTAGAGGATACCGTATTCCAGATGCTGGGCGGTCTTCGCGCAGGTATGGGCTACTGCGGTGCTTCTGATATTCCTACTCTTCAGGAAACTGGAAAGTTTGTGAAGATTTCTGCAGCATCCTTAAAAGAAAGCCATCCTCACGATATTCATATTACAAAAGAGGCACCTAACTACAGCGTAGATGCTTAAAATTTCATAAACTGTTTTTCAAAACCACCGCTCTGCTATGCATGGCGGTGGTTTTGTGGTATACTACCCCTAGATATGTGAAACAGGGAGGAAACAATAAATGAATTATGGAATGAGATGTCACGATATCTGTCCGAAAACGGATATCGATACTTTACTTGATACGGTAAAAGAAAATGGAATCTGTCAGATTCAGCTGGCATTTGGGAAATCCATTTCTGGGTTTGATTTTGGACCGGGACATTATTCACCGGGATTTGCCCATATGATTTCTGACAAGCTGAAGGCGCGGGGGATTCATGTTGCAGTTCTTGGCTGCTATATCAATCCAACGGATCCGGACGAGAATAAGAGGCAGCTTTCTGTTGCACGATTTATTGAACATTTGAAATATGCTAAGATTATAGGCGCTGATATGGTTGGTACGGAGACAGGACGATACAGCAGTGATTTTCAAGTGGTTCCGGAAACCTATACAGAAGAGTGCTACCAGCTTCTTTTAAAAAGTATGAGGGAGATTGTGGACGCAGCAGAAAAGCTGGGAGTGATTGTTGGTGTGGAGGCGGTTCATGACCATACTCTGTACAGCCCGGAGAGAATGAAACGTTTTCTGGATGATATCAATTCGCCTAACGTGGAGGCTATTCTGGATCCGGTTAATTTAATCAGCGGGAAAAATTATAAAAATCAGGAGGGAGTTCTGGAACAGGCCTTTGCACTTTACGGAGACAGGATTTCTATGGTACATATTAAGGATTTCCGCATGGAAAACGGAGACCCCCAGTTTGAGCATATAGGAGACGGTCTGTTTCACTATGAGCCGCTGCTTCGCTGGCTGAAAAAAGAGAAGCCATATATTACCATGCTTCTGGAAAATTCCAACCGGGAGCGGTGTCACAGAGATGTGGCATATCTGCAAAAAATCTATGAGGAAGTGTAGCGCAGGCAGGATAATTATGCTATACTAAAAAAGTATGTTTCAGGACGAAGAGGAAGGGCCTATGCTGAATGAAGATAAATTAAAGCTTATGACCAGTATTGCGATGTTCGAAAAACGAGAAGGAAAGGCGATATTTCCGGCAAATCGCTATTTTAAGAATGATTACATCAGCAGTCGGATGCTGCGGTCCTTCTTTTCTTACAGCTTCTGTTACCTGCTGTGCCTTCTGATCTGGGTTTTGTACAGTATGGAGCGGATTTTAAATACGATCAATCTGGAAGAGGCGGCAGGTCTGGCAAGAACTGCCTTACTGCTGTATGGAGCAGGTCTGGCTGTCTATCTTTTGATTACCTTTCTGGTATACCGAAAGCGGTATGAATATGCCAGGAGAGGAATGAAGGTATATGTGGCAAAGCTGAAACGGCTGGAAAAACGATATGAATTTCAGAGCCGCAGCAAAGAATTGACAAAGGAGGGCGTCCGACATGATGATGTTTCTCGTACTTAAAGAACGTCTTAGATCCTTTTATGGAAAATACGCGGCTGCGGCTGATGGAATGGTAAAGTTTATTTACAGCTTTGCTGCTCTGTGGATGATGAGCCATAATCTCGGCTTTATGACAAGACTAAACAGCATGGCAGTGGTGCTTCTTCTTTCACTGCTTTGTGCATTTCTGCCCTATGGAGCCATTGCATGTCTTCTGGCAGTGGTGCTCCTGGCCCATATTTACGCAGTATCTATGGAGATTGCTTTGATTACAGCAGTTTTTCTGATGATTGTAGCGCTTCTCTATTATGGTTTTCAGCCTGGAGACAGCTACTGGATGGTTTTGGTTCCTATGGCATTTGTCATGAAAATTCCCTTTGCAGTTCCGATTCTCGCAGGGCTCTGCGCAGGGCCTATTGTTGTGATTCCGGTCAGCTGCGGGGTTGTTGTTTATTATATTTTAAATTATGTCCGGCAGAATGCGGGGCTTCTGACAAATGATGCTTCTGTGGATATTGCTCAGAAGTTTGTTCAGATCATACAGGCAATTCTTTCCAACAAGGCTATTGTGGTAATGATTGCAGTGTGCGCGGTTGGTGTCCTTGCAGTATATCTGATTCGGACGCTGTCTGTTGATTATGCGTGGATGATTGCAATTGTGATTGGAACCATTGTGCAGATGGCAGGTGTTTTTGTAGGAGATTATCTGTTTGATGTGTCTATGCCGATTGGAGAATTGCTGACAGCTGTGATTGTTTCTCTGGTGCTGGCTGGACTTTATCATTTTTTCGTGTTTGCGGTCGATTATACCCGAACCGAATATATGCAGTTTGAAGATGATGATTATGTTTATTATGTGAAAGCGGTTCCGAAGGTGGCCGTGTCCAAACCGGATGTGCGGGTACAGCGCATGAACAATCCGGAACGGGTGCGCCGTCCGGGAGCCGAGGGCCGCAGACAGGAGCGGCCGTGAATTTTGAATGTTGAAAGTGAGGCATACGTATGGCGGGCATCATCCAGGATGTGGGAGCTTTTTTTGACGGGCTGGAATCCTGGCTTTCGTTTTTGCCGAGGATTACCATTGGAAGCTTAACAGAGATTATTATTATTGCAATTCTGGTATATTTTGCTCTGCTCTGGATCAAGAGTACCAGGGCATGGTATCTTCTGCGGGGCATTGGCATGATTCTGGCATTTGCTCTTCTTGCAGCTCTGTTTCGATGGAATACCATTCTCTGGATCCTTGATAAAAGCGGAGCGATTGCAGTTACAGCGCTGGTGATTATCTTCCAGCCGGAGCTGCGCAAGGCTCTGGAGCAGCTGGGAAGTAAAAATTTGTTTTCAGAACTGCTTCTTTTTGATGACGGAAAGGAAAATCAGGAGTTTTCCGAACGAACAGTCAACGAGATTGTAAAGGCTACCTTTGAGATGGCCAAGGTAAAAACAGGAGCGCTGATGGTGATTGAGCGCAATGTTTCTCTTCGGGAAATAGAGAGGACAGGCATTGAAATCAACGGACTGGTCAGCAGTCAGCTGTTGATTAATATATTTGAACACAATACGCCGCTTCATGACGGAGCTGTGGTAATCCGGGGCAACCGAGTGACGGCCGCCACCTGCTACCTGCCGCTGTCAGATAATATGATGATCAGTAAGGAGTTGGGGACGAGGCACCGGGCAGCAGTGGGAATCAGTGAGGTGACAGACAGTATGACCATTGTGGTTTCTGAGGAAACTGGACGGGTATCTCTTGTGGAAGGCGGTTCTCTTCGTCGGATTGCTGATGCGGAGATGCTGAAGGCAGCTTTGGCCAGCATGGAACGGCAGGAGGAAACAGGAAGCAGCCGTTTCAGGATATGGAAGGGAAAAAAGAAGAATGAAAGAAAAACTGTTGAATAACCTGGGCTTGAAGATTCTTTCTATCTTTGTGGCATTTTTTGTATGGCTGGTTGTTATGAACGTATCCAATCCGCTGACATCGGGAAGCAAGGAGGTACCTCTGGAGACGGTCAACGGACAGGTGCTGACAGCAGCAAATCGGGCTTACGAGATCAATGGAAAAAGTACGGTAACGGTCAATTACCGGGTGCGTACCAGGGACGCTTACCGGATTAAGGCTTCTGATTTCCGGGCCTATGTGGATTTGGCAGAGCTTTACAGCGTAACGGGTTCTGTGGAAGTGAAGGTGGAAATTTTAAGCAATAAAGAGCTGATCAGTGAAATCACTACAAAGCCGGGGGTAGTCCGGGTACAGACTGAGGAGCTTCAGAGCAAGCCTTTTGAACTTCAGACAAAGATTACCGGTCATGCGGCAGAGGGATATTCTGATGGAAAAGTGGAGCTGACTCCAGCTACGATAACAGTAGAAGGACCGGTTTCCCAGGTAGGTATGATCAGCTATATGGGGGTTGAACTTAATGTGGATGGAGCTGCCAGCGATTTGACGGGAACAGCGAAGCCTCGCTTCTATGATGCCAATGGAAATGAGTTGTCTGACATTGGGGATCGGATTACGGTAGATACAGGGGAAATTTCCTATCGTGTCGCTATCAATAAAGTAAAGAGTCTTCCCCTTGATTTTGAGGTAACCGGTACGGTTGCACCAGGGTATCAGTACACTGGTGTAGAGTGCAGCAGCCGGGATGTAAAGGTAACGGGACTGAAAACCAATTTGGCGGATGTAAACAAAATCACGATTCCGGCCAGTGAACTGAATATTAACCGGGCAGCATCAGATGTTGTAGTAACAGTGGATTTGAGAGACTATCTCCCGGAGGGTGTAGAGCTGGCAGAATCACAGAATCCATCTGTAGAGATTCGCCTGAAGGTAGAAAAGCTGGTTAACAGAACCATTATTCTTATGGATGAGGAGATAGAACAGAAAAATCCATCGGAGGATTATCACTATCGCTTCATTCCGGAAAAAATGGAAGTAGTTGTTCAGGGACTCAGCGAGGATCTGGAAAGCTTAAACGGTTCTGATTTGGGGGCATCTGTGAACCTGGCAGATCTTGGATCTGGAATGCACAGTGCAGTGGTAGAGTTTGAGCCGGATGCGGCATTTACCATTGTGTCCAGTTCAGAGCTTCAGATAGATGTTGTACAGAGTGCAGATGTTCTGGAGGCAGGAACCTCATCCAGCAGACCCCAGGAGTCAGAATCGGATTCTTCGGAAAAAGAAACCACAGAGGCAGAAACAGAGACACCGGCGCAGACCAGAGAAGAAAGCAGCGCCGGCTGACGGAAAAGAGGGATAACGTGGTAAGAAAGCAGCTGAGAATCAAAAATATTTCCGGGCTTCATTTGAGGCCGACAGGAATGCTCTGCAATGAAGCAATCAAATATCAGTCATCGATTCAGATCGTAACAGGAAGCACAACGGCAAACGCAAAAAGCGTTCTCAGCATATTGGGAGCCTGTGTAAAGTGCGGAGATGAGATTGAACTGATTTGTGAAGGAAATGATGAAGAAGAAGCCCTTGCCGCAGTGGCAGGACTGATTGAAAGCGGTCTGGGCGAATAAAAGAAGCTATTGGTGCTTTTGGCGGAACCATGTTCTGTGGAGAGTCACTGATAATAAATATTTAATTAATAAGGAGGTTAACTATGTATCAGGGAACGAATGCTTCTTCCGGAATTGGTATCGGAACAGCTGTTATTGTGGAAGAGGCAGAGCTGGTGATAAAAAGGGAGGCGGTTGTCGATGCGGAAGCAGAGGTGAAGCGCTTTCAGGATGCATTGGAACAGACTATGAAGGACACAGAAGCACTGGCTGCAGATCTCGCTACCAGAGTGGGGGAGAAGGAGGCTGAGATTATGCAGGGTCATCTGATGCTTCTGATGGATCCGATGCTGACCGGTGAAATTGAAAATACGATTAAAAATGAAGTTATCTGCAGCGAATATGCCGTTGAGCAGGTATGCACCATGTATGCAGATGTTTTTGCAGCAATGGAAGACGAGTTGATGCAGCAGAGAGCAACTGATATGCGTGATATTAAGACGCGGATACAGCAGGTGCTGATGGGTGTGTCTTCTGTGGATATTTCTGCTCTTCCGGCAGGAAGTATTCTGGTAGCAAAGGACTTGACTCCTTCTATGACTGCAGGAATCAATCCGGCCCATGTAGCTGGCATTGTGACGGAGCTGGGAGGAAAGACTTCTCACAGCGCTATTCTGGCCAGAGCCCTGGAGATTCCGGCAGTGGTTGCTGTGAAGGATTTTATGAGTCTTGTGAAAAACGGGGACCAGGTAATACTGGACGGCTCTGAGGGACTTGTTTTTGTAAATCCTGATGAAAAGACTGCTGCTGAATATCAGGAAAAGAGAGACTGCCTCCTGAAGGAAAAGAAAGAGCTGGAGCAGTACATAGGAAAACCCACAGTAACCAGTGACGGTGTGTCCATTGAACTGGTGGCTAATATTGGAAAGCCGGAGGATGTGGAAAAGGTGCTTCAGTATGACGGTGAGGGTGTTGGTCTGTTTCGAACAGAGTTTCTGTTTATGGACAGAACTGCCATGCCCACGGAGGAGGAGCAGTTTGAGGCATATAAAGAGGTTGCAGAAAAGCTGGCAGGAAAGCCGGTAATTATCCGTACTCTGGATATTGGCGGTGATAAGGAGATTCCTTATATGGGTCTGAAGAAGGACGAGAATCCTTTCCTGGGATACCGTGCTATCCGTCTGTGTCTGGATCGGAAAGAGGATATTTACAGACCCCAGCTGCGTGCACTTCTTCGTGCCAGTGCCTACGGCAATATTAAAATCATGATTCCCATGGTAACCTGCATTGATGAGCTGCGTGAGGCAAAAGCCTTGATTGCAGATATAAAGGCAGAGTTAGATCGGGAAGGCATCGAATACAACCGGGATATCCAGGTTGGAATTATGGTAGAGACTGCAGCTGCATCTCTGATGGCCGATGTATTTGCCAAAGAAGCAGATTTCTTCAGTATTGGAACCAATGATTTGACTCAGTATACCATGTCAGTTGACCGTGGAAATGATAAGATCTCCTACTTATATTCCACCTTTAACCCGGCAGTTCTGCGCAGCATTAAGCACATTATTGCCTGCGGAAGAGAAGCTGGCATTATGGTAGGTATGTGCGGAGAGGCAGCCAGTGATCCTATGATGATTCCGCTGCTTCTGGCCTTTGGATTAAATGAATTCAGTATGAGTGCATCCGCAATTCTGCGCGCCAGAAAGCTGATTACCGGTTACAGTACAAGCGAGCTGCAGGCAGTGGCTGATAAGGCAATGAGCTTTGCAACAGCAAAAGAAGTAGAAGAATATATGAAATCCTTTGTAGGATAAGAAAAGAGGCTGTCGCTGCCGTCAGCGGCAGCCTTTTGAAAAACAGAGAAAATCAAAGACAGGGTGGGAAGGTTTATGGCAGTTTACGCAATTTGTTATCTGGCAGCTTATTTTCTGGCGCGGTGGGAGCAATACTATCTTTCTGGTGCAGTGCTTCTGGCAGCCGCAGCATGGCTGTATTATTCTGATTATCGGAAAACAAAAAATATCATTCATCTGCGTGCCCTGTTTTCGCTTTTCTGGATAGGGGGGCAGGGGCTGTCCTGTCTGAAGCTAAGCCATCTGCAGACAGACTGGTCATTGATGACATGGATTTGTCTGGCTCTGGCCTATGCAGGTTTCTGGGCAGTGTTTGAGATACTTACTGCTCTGTTTGGGACGACTCGTGAAAGCTATGGGCGGAGGAGAAGCTTTTCCTGCAATTCCATTCCCCTGTTTCATATAATTTGCGGCCTGACGGCTATTTCCCTGGCTGCATTTGTTTTGGAGGCAGTGAAGCTGGGATATGTTCCATTGTTTTTAAAGGGGGTTCCCCATGCCTATTCTGAATTTCATTTGACAGGCGTTCACTATATCACAGTATCCTGTGTTCTGGTGCCGTCTCTGGCAGTTTTATTTTTCCATACAGAAAGAGGATGGGGAAGTGAGCGGAGAATGGTGATTGCCCTGATTTTATCAGGAATCGCTCTGATGATCCCGATTTTGTGTGTATCGAGATTTCAGTTTGTATTTGCTGTGCTTTTGGCGGCCTTTACCTATATTTCCCTTCAGAGAACATTCCATCCGATTTATCTGCTGGGCCTGCTGGCGGTTTTGATTCCTGTATATTTGGTTCTGACTGTGGCAAGAAGTCATGATGTTGCATATTTAAATGGAATTTTCGAAATGAAGTATGAGAAAATGCCGATTTTTATTACGCAGCCGTATATGTATATTGCAAATAATTATGATAATTTTAACTGTCTGGTAGAGGCGCTTCCGGAACACAGTCTGGGACTGAAAAGTCTGTTTCCACTTTGGGCTCTCACAGGACTGAAGTTTTTCTTCCCGCAGCTGATTCAATTTCCGATTTATGTAAATAAAAAGGAACTGACAACACTGACTATGTTTTATGATGCCTATTATGATTTTGGTTGGATTGGAGTGCTTTTTTTGTCCTGTCTTTTGGGGGCTGCCGCCTATTTTTTGACAGAAAAACTGCGGGAAATGAAAAATCCCATAGGATACCTGCTGTATGCTCAATTTGCAGCCTATATGATGCTTTCGTTTTTTACTACATGGTTCAGCAATACAACAACCTGGTTTTATCTGATTGTAACGGGCATTCTGGCATTGTATTATCATTTCAACCAGTACCGGCGAAGGTAGGAAACAGATGGGACAGCTTTGAAAAATGAATTGGGGAAGAATAAGAGAATAAGCAGGAGGATGATAACTGATGATTTCCGGAAAAATGAAGCCCTTGGTGGAGAATAATTCTGTAATTCGCGTGATGTTTGAGGAGGGAAAACGGCTGGCTGCTATTTACGGGGCAGAAAATGTCTATGATTTCAGTCTTGGAAATCCCAATGTTCCGGCGCCGCCGGAGGTTGAGCAGGCCATATTGGATACTTTGAGGGAGGAGGAGTCCACCTTTGTTCATGGATATATGAGCAATGCCGGATATGAGGATGTAAGAGAGACGATTGCCCAGTCGCTGAACAGCCGGTTTGGTACGAGATTCAGTCAGAAGAATATTCTGATGACGGTAGGTGCAGCCAGCGGACTGAATGTAATTTTAAAAACGATTCTGAATCCGGGAGATGAAGTCATTGTATTTGCTCCGTATTTTGTAGAGTACGGCAATTATGTCCGCAATTATGATGGCCAGCTTACGGTGATTTCTCCGAATACTGCTGATTTTCAGCCGAATCTGGAAGAATTTGCAGAGAAGATTACAGGCAGAACAAAGGCGGTTATTATCAATACGCCAAATAATCCGACTGGTGTAGTGTATTCCCATGAAACACTGACTCGGCTGGCAGAGATTATGCGGCAGAAAACAAAAGAGCTGGGAACAGAGATGGTACTGATTTCCGATGAGCCTTACAGAGAGCTGGCCTATGACGGAGTAGAGGTGCCTTATGTGACAAAGTACTATGCAGATACGGTAGTGTGCTATTCCTACAGTAAATCCCTGTCTCTTTCGGGTGAACGAATTGGCTATCTGGTGATTCCGGATGAGTTTACAGACAGTGAAGCAGTATTTACAGCAGCAACGATTGCCAACCGTGTTCTTGGCTGTGTCAACGCCCCGTCTCTGATGCAGAGGGTGATTAAGCGGTGCATTGAGGCAGATGCCCGGGTCAACCTGGAGGCTTATGATAAAAACAGGAATCTTCTGTATCAAGGACTGAAAAAGCTGGGATTTTCCTGCATTAAGCCGGAGGGAGCATTTTATCTGTTTGTTAAGGCCCCGGAGCCGGATGAGAAAGCTTTCTGTGCCCGTGCGCAAAAGCATAATCTTTTGTTAGTTCCGGGAAGCTCCTTTGCCTGTCCGGGATATGTTCGGATTGCATATTGCGTATCGGAAAACCAGATTACCAGAGCCATGTCGGCCTTTGAGGCACTGGCACAGGAGTATGGGCTGGTATAGCTTTTGGAAGGGTTCCTGTGGTGTGGAGAGACGGCTGTTGAAGGAGGATGAGGATTCGCATCCAGGGAAAACAGAATATCCGGGCACATCTGAAGAAGAAGGGTACTGCCTGGAAAGACCATGAGGAGGAAAAATCTATGTACGGCTGGGAAAAATATATCAGAAAGGTTGTTCCCTATGTTCCTGGCGATCAGCCAAAGGGAGACCGGTTAATTAAGCTGAATACGAATGAAAATCCATATCCGCCTGCACCGGGAGTAAAAGAGGCTCTTTTGCAGATGGACTATGATCGTTTGAGAAAATATCCGGATCCGGCAGCAGGAGAGCTGGTAGCTGCTCTTGCAGAATATTACCATGTGGGAACAGATCAGGTCTTTGTGGGCGTTGGTTCTGACGATGTTATTGCAATGAGCTTTCTCACCTTTTTTAACTCTGAGAAGCCCATTCTGTTTCCGGATATTTCTTATTCTTTTTATAAGGTATGGGCAGAACTGTTCCAGATCCCCTTTGAAACTCCGGCTCTGGATGAGAATTTTGTCCTTCGTCCGGAGGATTATCTGAGAGAAAACGGAGGAATTATTTTTCCGAATCCCAATGCGCCTACAGGTCTTTTGCTTTCTCTGGATGAGGTGGAGAAGATTGTACGTTCCAATCAGGATAGCATTGTGATTGTAGATGAGGCATATATTGATTTTGGCGGTGTTTCCGCCCTGTCTCTGGTTCCCAGGTATGAGAATCTTCTGGTAGTGCAGACCTTCAGCAAATCCAGATCCATGGCTGGAATCCGAATTGGCTTTGCTATAGGAAATCCCAGACTGATTCGGGCGTTAAATGATGTTAAGTATTCCTATAATTCCTATACCATGAATATGCCGTCCCTGATTCTTGGAAAAGAAGCTGTGAAGGACGATGCATATTTCAAGGAGACATTGAAGAAGATTATAGAGACAAGGGAGTGGTCGAAAAAGCAGTTAGAGCGGTTGGGCTTTACATTTCCGGACTCTATGTCAAACTTTATTTTTGCCTCTCATAAAACGGCAAAGGCAGAGGAAATTTTTGAGGCGCTGCGGGAAAATCAGATTTTTGTCAGATATTTTAAACAGCCAAAGCTGGAAAATTATCTGAGGATTTCCATTGGAACAAGAGAGGAAATGGAGGCATTGTTTGCTTTCCTTGAAACATATTTGCAGCAAGAAAATGAGAAGGTGATAGATTGAAGGATGGGAAATATTATTTAGGAATCATCCTGAATATTGTTATTCCTTTGGCAGAAATCGGTCTGGTATGTGTGCTGGGGCCGAAGCTGCTTGTATTCTTTATGCCCTTTGTAATTGGCTGGATCATTGCCCTGATTGCCAATCCTCTGGTGCGGATGCTGGAGCGGCGGTTAAAGCTGGTTCGAAAGCACAGCTCAGCTTTGATTGTAGTTGCAGTTCTGGCTGCGGTAATTGGGCTGATGTATTTTCTGATTTCCAGACTGTGGTATCAGGCCTGCGATCTGGCGAAGGATTTGCCGGAATTGTATGCAGTGGCAGCCGCAGAGGTGCAGAATGTATTTGCCCGGTTTGATGATTTGTTTCGGATGCTTCCGGCCAATGTCCGGCAGTCCTGGCAGGAATTTGCCGGAAATGTAGGTCAGGGACTGAGCTTTCTGGTACAGAAAATAGCTTCGCCTACAGTAGAGGCTGCCGGCAATGCAGCAATGCGGCTTCCGCGGGTGCTGGTTAATGTGGTTGTAACGATTTTGTCTTCTTACTTTTTTATCGCAGAAAGAGACAAAATCATCGAATTTTGGAGAAAGCATCTGCCGGAAAAAGGAAATCAGTATTACAGCCATCTGAAAGGCGATGCAAAACGTCTCATAGGCGGATATTTTATGGCTCAGTTTAAAATCATGTTTGTGGTGGGAGCCATGCTTCTTGCCGGTTTTCTGATTTTAAATATAAACTATGCATTTTTATTGGCATTTTTAGTATCTATGCTTGATTTTCTGCCTTTGTTTGGAACAGGAACCGTTCTGATTCCATGGGCTCTTATCAAGCTGCTGTCTGGAAAATATGCTCTGGCAGCAGGACTTGCTCTGCTGTATGTGCTGACACAGGTGGTTCGTCAGGTCATACAGCCGAAAATTGTGGGAGATTCTATGGGACTTCCGCCCTTGTGGACCCTGATTTTTCTGTATCTGGGATTTAAGGTTCATGGAATATCCGGTATGATTCTGGCTGTTCCCATCGGAATTTTTGTGATGAATCTTTATCATTACGGAGCGTTTGATCCTCTGATTGGAAATATCAGACTTCTGGCAGAGGAGGTGCAGCTTTTGCGTGGGCCAAACGAAGCTGTACGGGAAACGGATCAGAAAGGGAAGTGCTAATAGGGAAAATTACCTGTACTGTTTTCGGATGTCAATAAACATAGGGTTATGTGCGGAATATTTATGGAAATTTTCGAAATAATTTTTATTGTATCTTATCTTTAAATTTTGTATAATGAACGTTGTTATAATTTGACGGAAAGTAGGAGGAAAGCTCGTGAACAGAGAAAAAATCATTGTCATTGATTTTGGCGGTCAGTATAATCAGCTGGTAGCCCGCCGTGTTCGTGAATGCAACGTTTACTGTGAAATATATTCCTATAAAACCGACATTGCTGCAATTCGGGAGATGAATCCGAAAGGAATTATTCTTACCGGAGGCCCCAACAGCTGTTACGAAGAGGGGGCTCCTGCCTGCAGCAGAGAACTGTTTGAAATGGGAATTCCTGTGCTTGGACTGTGCTACGGCGCTCAGCTGATGATGCACGTTTTGGGCGGACATGTCTGCAAGGCACCGGTCCGTGAGTATGGAAAAATTGAGGTGACAGTGGATCAGAACTGCAAGCTGTTTACCAATGTAGCAGAAAAGACGATTTGCTGGATGAGTCACAATGACTATATTGAAAAGATTGCACCAGGATTTGAGATTACAGCCTATACGGATAATTGTCCTGCAGCTGCAATGCAGTGTACAGAAAAGAATCTCTATGCAATTCAGTTCCATCCTGAGGTTCTTCATACAGAAGAGGGAACCAAGATGCTGTCCAATTTCGTATACAATGTATGCGGATGTGCCGGCGACTGGAAAATGGATGCATTTGTAGAACAATCGATTCAGGCAATCAGAGAGAAGGTAGGAGACGGCCGTGTACTTTGTGCCCTTTCCGGAGGTGTGGATTCTTCCGTGGCAGCCGTTCTTCTTTCAAAAGCCATTGGAAAACAGCTGACCTGTGTATTTGTGGATCACGGTCTGCTGAGAAAAAATGAAGGTGATGAAGTAGAGGCCGTATTCGGTCCCGCTGGTGATTATGACCTGAATTTTATCCGTGTCAATGCCCAGGAACGCTATTACAAAAAGCTGGCCGGGATTGAGGATCCGGAGCAGAAGCGGAAAATAATCGGAGAAGAATTTATCCGCGTATTTGAAGAAGAAGCCAAGAAAATCGGTACGGTGGACTTCCTGGTACAGGGAACGATTTATCCAGATGTGGTAGAATCTGGCCTGGGCGGCGAGTCGGCTGTGATTAAGTCTCATCATAACGTAGGCGGACTGCCGGACTATGTAGATTTTAAGGAGATTATCGAGCCTCTTCGAGATCTGTTTAAGGATGAGGTGCGCAAGGTAGGTCTGGAGCTTGGCATTCCGGAATACCTGGTATTCCGTCAGCCCTTCCCTGGTCCAGGACTTGGTGTTCGGATTGTAGGCGAGGTAACAGCGGAAAAGGTAAAGATTGTCCAGGATGCCGATGCAATCTTCCGTGAGGAAGTGGCAAATGCCGGCTATGATAAGAAGATTAACCAGTATTTTGCAGCTCTTACCAATATGCGCTCTGTAGGTGTCATGGGAGACGAGAGAACCTATGACTATGCAGTTGCTCTGCGCGCGGTAAGTACTATTGATTTTATGACTGCTGAGGCAGTGGAAATCCCATGGGAGGTTCTGCAGAAGGTAATGAGCAGAATTATCAATGAGGTGAAGGGAGTAAATCGGGTATTCTACGATTTGACTTCGAAGCCGCCGGGGACGATTGAGTTTGAATAATATATTAGAGCCAAGAAATGCCTATTTTGCGGGCTTTCTTGGCTCTTTCTATGTCCGTTGACAATCAAATGACAATACTTTTTTAATATTATTGTAAATAATTTCTTCTTATT
>UPYT01000032.1 GCA_900538475.1 uncultured Clostridium sp.
GTTACGAGGTCTGGGAAGCAGGAAGCCCATTGGCTTTAGACAATGGGTAGTTCACAGATACAGTGCAATGGGAGGTAATCGTGTCAGCCTCAATATTACATTGTTCCAGAACGGTAATGGTCCGGTAAAACTCTCCGCAATTACATCCGGCGGAAGTCAGGCGATGTTATTTAAAATCAATACCTTTGGAGAATCAGCATTTCTGGATCGTCTGAGAGAAATTTTAGATTAAGAATAAGGAGGATTCTATGATTCTGTTTCATTTGCTTGAAATAATATTCCCTCTCATATTTTTATTAGTTTTGGGAATGTTTATATTTATGTTTGCAAGGGGAATACATACCTGGCATAACAATAATCATTCACCACGCTTAACCGTACCAGCAAAAATCGTTTCCAAACGTCAGAGTACGATGCATCACAGCCACCCAAATGCTGGCGATATATCAGGAGCACATGGGTACCACAGTACATCAAGTACCACCTATTTTATCACGTTTCAGGTTGAAAGTGGTGACAGAATGGAATTATCAGTGTCTGGAACGGAGTATGGCATGCTTGCAGAGGGTGATGAGGGCAGACTGACCTTTCAGGGAACCAGATATCTTGCATTTGATAGAAATATTTAATATTGACTTCCCTTCTGATTTTCCGTATTATGAAAATACAAAATCCTTGTAAAATATACAAAGAAAAATACATAAAATATTTTGTAAGAAGAACTATTGGAGAACATCATGACAGAAGAAGAATATTTAAAAACTTACAATCCGAATAAGTATGAAAAGCCTTCTGTTACAACCGACATTCTGATTTTTACGGTCAATGAAAATCACGAATTGGAGCTTTTGTTAATTAAACGGGGAGGGCATCCATACAAAGGAAAATGGGCGATTCCCGGGGGATTTGTCAATATGACAGAATCCCTTGATGACGGAGCAAAAAGAGAGTTAAAAGAAGAAACCGGGCTGAGCGGAGACTACCATCTGGAACAGCTTTATACATTCGGAGGCGTTAACCGGGACCCAAGAATGCGCGTAATTTCTGTTGCTTACATGGCACTGATTCCTAAGGCAGCTCTCTTACCGCGGGCTGGAGATGATGCAGCAGAAGCCATGTTTTTTCGGGTAAGCATCAATGACCGGGAGCTTCAGCTTGTGGGAGAAAACAAAACGCTGCTGACTGCCAAAGATTTGGCCTTTGACCATGAAGAAATCATCTGTACTGCATGGAAACGTCTTGCTGGAAAACTAGACTATACTGATCTTGCTTTTGAGTTCTTGAACAACAAAAATGATTTTACCCTTGGAGAGCTGCGTGGAATCTATGAATGCATCAAAGGACAAACTATAGATGCAGGAAACTTTGCAAAAATGTTTAAAAGCAAATACTTAAATACTGGAATCGTATCTGTTATCACAGAAGAAAAAGAGAGTTCTTCAAAAACAGCCCCAAAGCACTATCATTATACAAGATAAGAGGAGGAACATGTTATGTCAAGAAAGTATCTCATTGTTGTGGATATGCAGGAAGATTTCGTGTATGGATCACTTGGAAGTCCAGAAGCCCGCGAGATTGTTCCGGCAGTTGTAGAAATGGTAAAAGGCTTTGGCGGAACGGTACTGTTTACAAAAGATACACACCAGAATAATTATCTGGATACGCAGGAAGGAAAGTTTCTGCCCGTACCACACTGTATCAATTTAACAGAAGGATGGGAACTCATTGAACCACTAAAAATCATACAGCAGGAGAAGCAATATCCAGTATATGTCAAAGGTACGTTTGGATGCACCAGCCTGGCCATGGATTTACAGGCAGAGCATAGCAAGCAGGAGATTGAATCCATTGAGTTAATCGGAGTTTGTACGGATATCTGTGTGGTATCCAATGCGCTGCTGTTAAAAGCATATCTGCCGGAGGTGCCTATCATCGTACACACAGGCTGCTGCGCAGGAGTTACCCCTCAAAAACACGAAGCAGCTTTAGAAACCATGAGAAGCTGTCAAATCACGGTCAAATAGGAAAACGGAGTTTACGAAAAAGCTTTGAAAGAACAGACTGAAACTTTATAACAGGAGGATATTTTACGATGAGAAAGAATTTTGGAGCAAAACCATGGACTTATCCGCAGCCGGTATTGATGATTGCAGCCTATGGAGAGGATGGTACACCAAATGTGATGAATGCCGCCTGGGGAGGAATCAGCGACGACACACAGATCTCCATCTGTGTCAGCGCAGAACACAAAACCACAAAAAATATTCTGTCCAGAAAGGCCTTTACGGTCAGCATGGCAGAGGCTTCCTATGTAAAGGAATGTGACTATGTGGGAATTGTGTCTGGAAACGATGTGCCGGATAAATTCCAAAAAGTCGGCTTTCATGCAGAACCGTCTGAGTTTGTAGATGCTCCCATGATTAAGGAACTTCACATGGCGCTGGAATGTAAACTGGTAAGCTACGATCCGGAAACCTGCAGGTTAGTGGGAGAAATCATCAATGTCAGTGCAGACGAGAGTATCATCGGAGAGGACGGAAAGATTGATCCGGAACGGCTGCAGCCCATCATCTTTGATCCGGTACACAATAAATATCGGGTCATCGGGGAAGTGGCAGGAAATGCATTCCGAGATGGATTAGCGCTGAAATAGCGAGAGCACAATTTATAAAATAATTGTTTTAATTTCAAATGGCTGAGAGCAGGCGATTCTGCTTTCAGCCATTTTTTTGTTCCAGAAGCGCCCCGCCGCAGGTGGAGAAGCTTGCAAGCGAGCTTCTTTTTTATACCATAGCAATAAGAATGCTAACAACCTAGAATTTTTACTTTGCAGAAAAAAGGCTTACAGAGGTTTAACATTCCGTTAACAGAAGTATGGTATCAAAAAATAAAAAAGAGTCGTATACTGAAGAACGTGATGGAAAGAGAGGAATAAGAAACTATGAAAAATACGATTTATGTGAATCCTGGAAAGAAGAAAAGAATTTCGATTCTTCCCTATATTCTGATTCTTCCGGCTATGGCTCTGTTTATGATCTTTAACTTTTATCCGTTTTTAAAGGCAATTCTGTTATCCTTTTCAATGACTAACAAACAAGGAGAGGTGACACAGTGGGTAGGACTGGCCAACTGGGTACGGGTTTTGACAAAAGACTCCTTTTGGGATGTCATTTGGATCACTCTGAAAATGGCAGGGATCAATCTGGTATTTACTTTTGCGATTGCATTGATCTTTGCCTTGCTTGCCACCAAAAAGGTTCGGTTTTCCAAATGGTATCAGACAATGTATGCACTTCCCATGGCTATCGCATCCTCACCGGCTGCTGCAATTTTTTTGTTTATTTTCCGGCAGAAAAATGGATTACTCAATAATTTGCTTGGAACTTCCATCAGCTGGACGACAAAGCTTCCTTATGCGTTTTGGGCTGTGTGTTCCATGACGATCTGGATGCATGTGGGTATTAGTTTTATCTTTCTGTTAGTTGGTTTCCGCAATGTGCCTGAGGAGGTACTGGAAAGTGCCTGGCTGGATGGCGCTGGTCCCTTGGCCCGAATTCGCCACATCCTGATTCCTATGGCTTCTCCTCAGCTGTTTTTTGTTCTTTTTCTGAATATTTCCAGTTCCTTCCGAAGTTTTGCCCAGATCCGCCTGCTAACGGGAGGCGGGCCAGCTAATGGAACGAAGAATCTGATTTATTATATCTATGAAAATGCCATGATCAACGGACGGTTTGAGACGGCATGTGTCCAGGCAGTAGTTCTGTTTATTCTGATCTTCAGTATAACGCAGATTCAATTTGCACTGGAGAAAAGGATGGTACATTATCAATGAATATGGCAAGAAAAAAACTAATAAAAGAAGCCCTGGCATTCGGGTTTCGTGTAGCCCTTGGAATTATCTTTATTTCCCCTTTGATCCTTGGTGTTTTGTTTTCCCTGCAGAGTGAATTGGAACTGGGAACGTATCCATTAAAGCTTTTTACGGCTCATCCCACGCTGCAGAATTATCAACAGGTATTTCAAAAGGTTCCCATGTTTACATATCTGAAGAATACCGGAATTGTCTGTCTTATCTGCATTCTGGCGCAGATAATCATTTCCTGCCTGACAGCTTACGGATTTGTATTTTTTCGCTTTCCTGGAAAAAATCTTCTGTTTACATTAGTGCTGATGACAACCATGATTCCCGGTGAAGTAGTTGTCATCACCAATTACATGACAATCCAAAAATTGGATCTGATCAACACTTATGCGGGACTGGTGCTTCCGTCACTGACCTCCGGTACTTCGATCTTTCTTATGCGGCAGTATTTTTTGACACTGCCCAAAGATTTCCGGGACGCGGCACGACTGGACGGATGCGGGGATCTGGGATTTTTGTTTCATATCGTATTTCCTCTTTCAATTCCTACGATCTCCTCTCTGGCTATTTATCAGTTCGTTCTGATCTACAATCAGTTTTTCTGGCCGCTTCTAGTGACTAATACAGACAGAATGAGGACTATTCAGATCGGTATTTCCCTTCTGGTTACAGGAGATATTGTAAATTATGGCCATATTCTGGCCGGAGCAGTAATTGCGATTCTGCCCTCCGCATTGATCTATATCATTGGACAGGATTACATGATTAAGGGAATGACAGCTGGCGGTGTTAAGGGCCGATTCCATAGAACAAAAGAAATTTTGAAAAGAGAGGTATAAAGGAATGAAACGCTATGATGCAGCAAGACGAAGCATGGCTCTGGGAATGGCAGTCATGATGGGAGTGGGAGGAATCACTGGTTGTGGACAAAAGGAGACCAAACCGGCAGCAGAGACTACAAAAGAAGTGACCGAAGTCTCGGAACAGACAGCTGCGGAGACAAAGACCGAAGCGCCTGAGCAGGCTGCTCCCGAGGAGGTTGTGTGGTGGACGTATTTTGGTGACGCCAACATTGGATATCTTCAGACAGTAATCGACAGCTTTAATGAAAGCCAGTCAGAATACCATGTGACGATTGAATATCAGGGAAAGCAGGATGAAATGAATGCGAAGATCCAGTCTACCGCTCAGAAGGATCTTCCGGCTCTGTTTTCCGGCGCTGTGGAAAATGTAGCTATGTACGCAGAAGCAGATTACTGCAAACCCATTCAGGAATATCTGGATGCAGATACAGAAGGCTGGCCGGAGCTGGATCACACCTGGGATGCTATTCGCGGCGCTTACTGTGATACCCAGGGTAACCAGGTGGGCTATCCCATCGGTTACAGCTATCCCGGAATTTATTATAATGCCGATATGTTCCATGAAGCAGGTATTGATCCGGCAGAAGTAAACAGCTTTCAGGATCTTTATGATGCATCCAAAAAGCTGGTAGACGGAGGATTTACTACCTATGGAATCGGCTTTCATCCCGATGGATTTTATTTCAATGCAGCATTGGGACGAGAAGGCATCAAGGCATATAACAATGATAACGGTCTTAATGGAGAGCGGATTACCCAGTGCCTGTACGAAACAGATGAAGCCGTTTACAATGCCGTATATTCCATGTTAGAGGTGTATCAGAAGCTTCATGCGGAAGAACTTTGCGTTCCTTACGGTTCTGATTATCAGGCAGAAATCATTCCTCAGATTGCATCTGGCGACTGTGCAATGATGATGGGTGTAGTTTCCATGACTACAAAGGTACTGGATTCCGTAAACGGAGCTTTTGAGGTTGGTATTCTTCCTATGGTATCTGCGACAGAGGAAGGGAAATGCACAGGTGAGCCGGCCGGCGGTACCGGAACCTTTATTGGAAACAATGGAAATGAGAAGCAGATGCAGGGAGCATATGAGTTTATTAAATATGCAAGTACCGGTGAATCAGCTGCACACTTTGCAGTAAAGACAGGATATCTTGCACCAAACCAGGAGGCCTATGACAGCGAAACCTATCAGACTTATGTAAAAGAAACCTTCCCGGCTGTTGCTTCTGTGTATGATTCTCTCGCAAAATCCGATGATTCTGCATTGAATCCCTATATTCCGATTTCCAATGAGATGAAAGCTGCAAATAAGTTTGCCATTGAAACTGCAGCTGCTGACAGCAAAGCAGATCTGAAGCAGGTAATTCATACAGCAGCGGAATCCATTCAGGAAGCTATTGACCTATATAACCAGTCTAATCCGGAATAGGGGGTTTGAAAATGAATAAAAAACGGCTTCTTGTATGTTCTGTAGATGCTATGGTCTGTGAGGATCTGGAGCTTTTAAAAGAGCTGCCGAATTTTCGGAAATATCTGGCAGGAGGCTGTGAAGTAACGGAGGGGATGCGTTCTGTATACCCCTCCGTTACTTATCCAGCCCATGTTTCGATGATTACTGGCTGTTATCCGGGAACTCACGGTTTGACCAGTAATTTTCGATTTTCCGTGAAACCAAAAGAGCAGAACTGGCTCTGGCATGGCGGATATCAGGTAGAGGATCTGTTTGCTGCAGCAAAAAAGGCCAGTTATACAACTGCTGCCATTTCCTGGCCGGCAACAGCGGGAAATCCTAATGTGGACTGGCTGATGGCAGAGTATTGGATGCCAAAGCCGGGGGACACTCTGCGAAGCAGCTTTTCGGATGCCGGATCTTCTGAGGAAATGCTGAAAATCATTGAAGCAAATCAGTGTTATCTTCCGGAAGGGTGGCAGCAGGGCGGCAAAGCGGCTTTTATGCAGTGGCCGGTAATTGATGATTTTAATATCCATGTAGCCTGCGATGTCCTGAGAGAGAAAAAACCAGATGTGTGCTTTGTCCATACAGGGACATTTGATACATATCGCCATCGCTATGGCCTGTTTGGTCCGTGGATGAAAGAGGCAGTGTACCGTCTGGATGGATATCTTGGCGCTTTGATGGAAGCCTGCCGTGCCGGCGGTTTTCTGGAACAGGTAAATCTGGTGCTGGTCAGTGATCATGGACAGCGGAGCATCAGCCGAAACTTGAATTTGAATGTGCTGTTTGCAGATCAGGGATGGATTCAGACGGGAGCGGAAGGGGAAATCCTGGATTGGCAGGCTGTCAGCTTTTCTAATGCCATGTCGTCTCTCATTTATCTGCGCTGTCCGGAAGATGAGCAGCTGCGGCAACAGGTTTATTCTCATCTGCTGCAATGGCAGGAGGAAGGCATCTACGGGATCGGAACTGTGTTTACTGCCAAAGAAGCGTGGGAACAGCATCATCTGAAAGGAAACTTTTCTTTTGTGGTAGAAAGTGACGGCTATACATCTTTTGGAGATCGGGCAGTACGCCCATTGGTGCAAGCCTTCGATGATTCCGATTACCGACTTGGCCGGGCGACTCACGGAGGTTTACCGGATTTCGGTCCCCAGCCGGTATTTGTGGCAAAGGGACCGGATTTTCAATGTTATCGCATGTTGCAACGACGCGACCTGATAGATGAGGCTCCTACCTATGCGCGTCTTTTGGGAATTACGCTAAAGCATTCAGAAGGAAAAGAAATGGAGGAATTTTTACGATGAAAATCTATCTGGTTCGCCATGGAGAAACTGACTGGAACCGGGAAGAACGGATTCAGGGTCAGGCAGATCTTCCCCTGAACAATCAGGGCATGGAGCAGGCACAGATTCTGTCCAAGCAACTGGCAGACGTTCCCTTTGAGGCAGTGTTTTGCTCTACGCTAAAGCGGGCAAGACAGACGGCCCGGATCATAAAAGGAGAGCGCCCGATTCCAATGGCAGAGGATGCGCGGCTGATGGAAATCAGTTTCGGCCGCTATGAAGGAAGAAAAATTGAGGCTATCTTAAACACACCAGAAGATCCGATTTATCATTTTTTCCAGGAGCCGGACCGGTATACACCGCCGGAGACAGCAGAATCCTTTCAGGATGTGGAAAAACGGGTAAAGGAGTTTTTTACACAGGTAATTCTGCCTTTAGAAGGCCAATATGAGACAATTCTGATAGTAGCTCACGGTGCAGTCAACCGTTTGCTTGTCAATCCATTTCTGGGGATTTCCCTTCACAAATTCTGGAGCTCTGCTATGGAAAATTGCTCCATGTTTATTCTGGAGATCGTAGATGGACAGCTCCACCTGGAGCGGGAGGTGCAGAAATGAAGCTATATCTTTCCAGTTATTGTATTGGTCCACGGGATTATTCATGGCTTCTGGATTGTGTGACCGGATTTGAGAAACCAATCGGAGTAGAATTTGCAGTCGGCTTCCCTGGAAAAAATCCGGATCCTCCTTTTCTGGCTCAGGAATCTGCATTTTCTGGTGTACCGATACTTCTTCATGCGCCATATGCGGAATTCTGTACCGAGCCGGGAAGCAAAGAGGAACTGGAGGCAGAACAAGAATTTCAAAAGACCTGTCAGCTGTATCAGCAATTTCATGCTGCTTCCGTAGTATTTCATACCCATGAGGGTCCTGTTCCGGACGAACAGCGATTGGCCCGCCAGAAACGGTCCGCACAGGTATTATCCTTTTGGGCACCGCTTCTGAGGGAACGAAATATGCGGGGAACTGTGGAAAATGTAGGGTATCCTGCCAGGAAAAATGTGCTGTTTTCTCAGGAAGAATTTATCGCGCTGTTCGAAATACTTCCACCAGAGTGGGGATGTCTTATTGATACCGGCCACGCACTGCTAAATCATTGGGATTTGCCGGAAGTAATCCAGAAACTGGGAAGCCGAATTCACGGTTATCATCTGAATCAGAATGACGGAGTCCATGACAGCCATCTGTCTTATTATGCACCAGAAGGAATAATCTCAAAAAAAGAAGCGGATCAAATTATTCAGGCAGCAGCATTCTATAGCCCGAATGCGAATCTGATTCTGGAATACGGCCCCTACGAATGGATCTGCAAAGAAGGAATTTACGAGGATTTCCGGAAAATCTGCCAGGCGGCAGGTTGTTAGGCTCGCCATTGATGGGAAAATGGATTTAGGAGCAGAAAGTTTGCAAGGTCTTTCATACGCAGTTGACAGCATCCGTATCTCCTGTGTTATAATCAAAAAATAAAAAACAAAATCATACAGAGGTGGATACATGAATCGTATAAATAAAGCGAATTTGATTTTGGCAGAAAATCTTGTTGAGGATATCATGGATAAATTTGAGGCCTGCGGCATTGCGGCAGCCATCATCGATGGTGACGGAAATACTGTATTTGAAAAATTCTGGGGTGTCAGGGATAAAGAATCCGGTAAAGAGATGAACGGAGATACGATTTTCGGAATTGCTTCTGTAACAAAGTCCTTTACCTGTCTCGCAATTATGCAGATGGAGGAGAGAGGGATCCTCGATCTTGACGATCCGGTCAGCAAATATATTCCTGAATTTACTAACAAAAACCAGGACAAGATTACCATTCGTCATCTTATGAGTCATGCAGCAGGCTTTTTCCCACTTCCCAGAATTTTAGTTAATCAGGTTGCCGAGTCTCTGGGACTGGATGAATCCGTGACAGGTGATTTTGCCTATCATGATGGATTGGCCCAGGAGGGGATTCGTCTGATTGCTAAACGGCTGGATGAACAGACAAAGGAGAATGGATTAAACGGAAAACCAGGAGAATATCTAAGTTATTGTAATGATGGCTTTTGCCTTTTATCCGACATTATTCGGAGATATGGCGGAGAGCCGTCCTTTGCTGACTATCTCATTAAGAATATTCTAAAGCCTCTTCATATGGATAGAAGCTTTTGCGATTTTCTCCGTCCCAGCCTCGATGAAAATGCTGCCACGCTTTATAAAAAAATCGACGGAAGCATGGTTGGCCATAGAAATTACCATGATAACGCATTGGTTTTAAATGGAAGCGGTGCAATGAAATCTACCTTAAATGATTTGAAAAAATACCTTCAGATGTACCTGAACCTCGGTCGTACAGCAGATGGAACCAGAATCTTAAGCCAGTACCGTGTGCGTGAAATGTGCAAGCCTCGTCAGCCCTATAACGGAAACGGCTATTATGGATATGGGGTATCCATGAAAAATATGGATGACTTGACAATCATCGAACACGGAGGCTCACTTACAGGTGTTTCCTCCCATATTGCATGGTCCTATGAAGCTGATGCAGCAGTAATTGTGCTGTGCAATACATCTGGTGTTCCGGTCAGCCTAATCTCTGATGGACTGATGAAGGTCTATAACGGAAAAAGTCCTGTTGAAAAAAGAGATTCCTGGCAAGAAACACCCTGGAGTGAGGAGACCAGGCATTCTGCAGCAGGCACTTATGTTTCCGGCGAAGGAATCACAGTAAAACTATATTTGAAAGAAGACGGTTCTATCGGACTAACAGAAGATGAAAAAGAAAAACCATTGATTACAGTCAGTCCATATACTGCCATTGTGCGCAACCCCTATTCCGATCTCTTTCTTCGTCTGATTAGCGATGAGGAGAGGGGAATTTTTGCAATAGCATATGGAAGCCGTATGATTCCCAGGCGCCGGTAAGCAATTAGGACACTGATTTCAACTTTCCCATGGAAACACATGGGAAGGTTGAATAAATTCTTATAAAAGCCTTTTTGCAAAGGTATCAAGCAAACGGATTGTCTCGTCGATATCTTCTTTCTTTGCTTCCGGGTGGAGCGTGCACATGCGTAAAACAGTTTTTCCATTTAAAACAGTAGTAAATACAGCGGCATATCCGCTTTCCAGAATTTCTTTTGATATTTTTTCATTGAAAAGATTTAATTCATTTTCTGAAAATCCCTTTGGTGCATAACGGAAATTCAGCATGGCAAGCTGAGCAGGAGAGATGATTTCCCAATCCGGAAGCACGCGCAGCGCTTCCTCTGCCCAATTTGCCAACTGAAATCCGTGCTCAATTGCGCTGCCTATTAAGTCAGTTCCTAAAATCTGCAGAGTAAGCCATAGCTTTAAACCTCTCGCAGGCCTTGTAAGTTCCATTCCAATATCCCAGGTATTCAGATTTTCAGAATCACCTTCAACATCTTTTAGATATTCAGGACTTACATGAAAGCTGTGAAATAAATGCTGCACATTTTTTACAAGAACCATGGCACATCCATAAGTCTGATAAAGCCACTTGTGAGCATCCCAGCTAATACTGTCTGCCAGCTGTGTGCCGTCAAGAAGATGCTTATATTTGGGACTCAGCAAAACAGATGCGCCATAAGCTCCGTCAATATGGAACCACATGTTGTACTTTCCTGAAATTTCTGATAATGTTTTAAACGGATCAATACTTCCTGTATTTGTAGTTCCGGCAGTTCCAATGATAACAAACGGAATCAGTCCGTCCTTTTTATCTTTTAAAATCTGTTCTTCCAAAAGCTCTGTATTGATAGTAAAGTCACTCCGGGAGGGAATGATTCGAATACGGGTATTTGGAATTCCGATAATGCGAAGTCCCTTTGCAACAGAGCTGTGTGTCTGATCGGAAATATAAGCAACTCCAAGATGCAGCGTCTGATCATCTAATTTATTATCTCTGGCCGCCGTGAGGGCAGTAATATTTGCCATAGAACCACCGCTTACAAATACGCCGCCTGACTGTTTGCCAAAACCAGCCTGTTCGCAAAGCCATTTTAATAATTTTTGTTCAATACAATTTACCATTGGCGCAAGCTTACTTCCGCCTGCGTGGATATTATAGGCAGAAGTCATAATATCTCCCAGCCAGGAAATTGAAGATGCGGGACCAGGAACGAATCCAAAGAAACGGGGATGGTTGGAGTCACCGCGATACTGGTAGACTTCTTTCATCATTTCTTCCACAACCTCCTTGGCAGGACGTCCATCCCGGGAAATCTCCAGAGCTTTGACCTTTTCCATCTGCCCGTCCGGCATATTCCAGATTACCTGCTGTGTATGGATATTGTGTTTATCAAGACAGAAATTGTGAACAAAATGCTTAATTTCTGTTTCCAGCTGAGAACTGTTTAAAATGTTTTCACTATTTAGCATATCTTAGATCCTTTCTTCAGTCCGTCTATTGATGTTTTTGCAGTAGTAGTGTACACTAAAAACATCTATTTGTTAAATTTATAAATATCATAATATATATGAAAATAATTGATAATGGAGACTTTATGGAAATTCGTAACATCACTACTTTTTTAAAAGTAGCAGCAACTCAGAATTTTTCAAAAGCAGCAGAACAGTTAGGCTATTCTCAATCAGCTGTAACCATACAGATTCAGCAATTAGAAAGAGAGCTGCAGACACAATTATTTGAGCGTATCGGAAAACGAGTCTATCTGACAGAAAGTGGTCAGGAATTTGTATCCTATGCAAATCAGGTTATGAATGCCGTGGAACAGGCAGCAGCATTTTCTGGTGAAAAAAATGCCGTAAAAGGAAAGCTTCGAATAGGAGGAGTAGAATCTGTCTGTACTACATTGATTCCGGAACTAATCCTTGAATTACATGAAAAGTTTCCGGAAATTGAGCTGATTATCCGTTCCGGAACAACAGATGAATTGATAGAGCTGGCCAAAAGAAATGAGCTTGATTTTGTTTTTACCCTGGATAAAAAATTCAATCATCCGGAATGGGTTTGTGCTTCACAGACAGTAGAGGAAATTATTTTTGTAGCACCAAAAGATCAGAAACGTTCCGAAGTACCAATTGAAGAACTGGTGCAAAAACCATTTATTTTGACAGAGCGCGGAGCTGCTTATCAATACGAACTGGAACGTTTGCTTGCAGAACAGGAACTTCGGATTGAGCCGATTCTGGAAATTGGAAATACCGAAACCATTATCAAATTAGTAAAAAGAGGAATAGGCTTTTCTTTTTTACCGAAATATACGGTAAGCTATGAATTAGAAACAGGACAACTGGTTCAAATTCAAACAAATTTGCCGGTTGTAACGATGTATTGTCAATTGCTTTATCATAAAAATAAATGGTTAACACCACAGATGAAAACATTGATTCAACTGGCAAGAAAATTGGAGTAGAAAAGCACAGATAAAAAGAATTTAAAAGCATTAAATGGAAAAGGATAGTCCTGTGTTTTCCTATTTTCAAAACGGAGAGGAAATCACGGAAGAAGAATATAACACCAGCCTCAAAAATTATGAAGTGCCTCTTACATCTGCAATTAATTGGATAAAGATTTGATCATTCTCCTTGATGATTTGCATATTTTCGGTTGGCTGCAAAAGACAGAAAAAGGGGAAATTTGTGCGAGAAATAAAACCGTGACAGTCCATCTGCGGTCTGTCACGGTTCTTTCTGTCGTTATAGTTTCTTTACCCGCTTCATAGCTGCCTGTACCATACCGGTTAATGCAAACAATGCCAGGGCATTGGGGATAACCATCAGGTTATTAAACATATCAGACAGCTCCCATACCAGGTCATTGGAAGCCAGGGTGCCCAGGAAAATAAAGAACAGGGCAAGAATAGTATATACCTTTGTAGCCTTTTCGCCGAAAAGATAGGCAACATTGATCTTTCCAAAAAGATTCCATCCAAGAATGGTAGAAAAGGCAAAGAAGAACAGGGTAATTGCAATAAACACAGCGCCAAACTGTTCTCCGAAAACTAGTCCGAAAGCAGTCTGAGTCAGGTTTGTTTTATTAACCACTTCTGTAACTGCGCCGGTATAGCCGTTTGCAAGAATTCCGTCACTGGTATATAAAGTAGAAATAACTACCAGGGCATTTAAGGTAAGAACAACGAAGGTATCAATGAAAACACCAATCATTGCCACACAGCCCTGCTCGTGGGGGGATTTTACATTTGCCAGCGCATGCGCATGGGGAGTGGAACCCATACCGGCTTCATTGGAGAATAAGCCACGCTTTGCGCCCTGCGTCAGCGCAATTTTCAGTGCTGCACCAACAGAGCCGCCAATAATAGCCTGAGGCTGGAAGGCATACTGGAAAATCATTCCAAAGGTTGCAGGAATGTATTTTATTCTGGCTGCTAAGAGAACCAGACTTCCAACTAAAAACAGAGCAGCCATAATGGGAACCAGTTTTTCTGTAACCGCTGCAAGACGTTTGATTCCCCCCAGGAAAATAAAGCCACAGATGACAACAAGAACCAGGCCTACAACCCAGGATGGAATGCCAAAAGCTGTCTGGCAGGTCGATCCAATGGAGTTAGACTGTACCATGCAGCCAAAAAAGCCCAATGCCAGGGTAATTGCAACTGCGAAAAAGCCAGCCAGAAATTTTCCCAGAGAGCCCTTAAAGGCAGTTGTTATGTAATAAACAGGACCGCCGTGGATATTGCCGTCTTTATCAATGATACGTGTTTCCTGAGCAAGAGTGGCCTCTGCATAAATCGTAGCCATACCAAAGAATGCAATCACCCACATCCAAAAAATAGCGCCAGGGCCTCCGGTCAGAATTGCACCAGATGCGCCGACAATATTGCCGGTTCCTACCTGAGCAGCAATGGCTGTAGCCAGCGCCTGGAAAGAGCTCATACCAGATTCATGCTTTTTGCCATTCAGCGTCAGATTGCCAAATACGTGACGCATTCCTTCGCCAAAGCATCGAACCTGGATAAACCGGGTCTTGATGGAATAGCACAGTCCGACTGCAATCAGCATAATGAACAGAATGTAATCGGAAAGGTAGCTGTTGATTGTTTGTACAATGGGTAACAGTGTTTCAGACATTTTTTCTTCTCCTCACATACATAAAAATAGAGCAGCTGATATTCGCTGCTCTGAAAAAACATGTAAATTGAGAAAAGGCAGTACGAAGAACCCTATTATAAAAGGATTCTCGCCTCTGTCTCCTTTACCTGAGAGATTCAGTCCGTCAGGACCTTACACCTTCGGTACTCAATTAAGAGTTTTTCCAGAGTATTCTCCACTTCCAGTTTCCGTATATCCAGATTCAAGAAGTTTCATCGAATGCTTCTACAGAATATCACACAGAAAAGCATTTGTCAATGAGTGGCGGACATTGTTTTTTTAACAAATAAAAATGCATGACCCTGAGAAGGTAATATTTATTATTTCTGCAATACATTGATTCCGTGAAACCTCAGAAAATTTCTTGCTGCCCGTGACAGCGGATAATCTATGTTTACAATAAATGCGCTTGTGATAAACAGATTCTCATCTGATAAATGCTTTACTGACAGATCAGAAATATGCTCTAAGTTGTTTTTTGTCAATGATGCAAGTGCAATCGTATCAAACGATCTTGCCCATTCAATGGCAGTCGCATTGGACGAGGTGATAATTGAAATATTCGGCGACAGCAGATGGTGACGGAAGGAGGAACGAACCAAATCCAGGCAGTCAAACGGAACTGCTAATGGATAATCAACCAGTCTGGAAATTTCCAGAACATCGCCTGCATTCACCAGTGGGTGATCCAGTGAGCAGAGTGCTACGATTTCTTCCTTCTCATATGGATAGACTGCCAGCGAGGCATGACGTGGAAGATTGGAACGGATTAACCCAATTTCAGTAACATGGTTCAGCACATTGGGGATAGCAAAATCACTGGGGATTTCGTAAAAATCAAAGTTAACATTGGGATACGCAGCCCGGAAATCATCGAACAGATGGTGGAGGAAAAAAGCAGAATTTCCTGCAGGTATAGAAAGCTTTAAATGTTCGGAAAAGACTGTGTTTTTATTATGGATCTCATTGTGAAGTTTTTCCTCCGCCCTGCAGATTTCCTTGGCATACAGATAAAAAGTCCGCCCTGCATCTGTCAGTTCCAGCTTGTGGCGGTTTCGAATCAGCAGCTTTGTACCGTAATAGCTTTCTATGTTTTTTAGTTGATTACTCAAGGATGGCTGGGCAATCAGCAACTGATTGGATGCAGCTAAAATGCTTCCGCATTCTACAATGGTAACAAAATTCCGATAAGATTCTAATGTCATGAGATACCCCCATAATATAATAATATTATTATATAAAGTATTTAAAAATAATAGTATTATTATATAAAAAAGTGTGCTAAAATGCAAATTGTTTTTAAGTATACTTATAAAAAACAAGATATTTATAAGAAAAATTAATTAACAAAAATAAGGAGAATAAAAAATTACGATGAGTACCTTACTGACAGATTTACTTGCCGTATTTGGTGTTGTTTTGAATGCACTTCCCCAGGGACTTTTGGCGCTTTCTTTTGGATTTGCCGCAGTTCCGACGGCCATGGCATTTTTTATCGGAGCGCTGGGAAATGTAATTACGGGAAATGTAGCGCCGATCTCTTTTCAGGCAGAAACCATAACCTATGCGGGAACCAGCGGAAGAGATCGTTCTGAACGGTGTACCATGATCTTTATTGGAGCAGCAATTCTTACGATTGTAGGCGCATGCGGAATGCTGACAAAAATTGTAGATTTTATTGGAAATGATATTGCAAACGGTATGATGGCTGGTGTTGGTCTGATTCTGACCAACGCGGCTGTCGGTATGATGAAAGAAGACCGAATTGCCGGTGGAGTATCTCTGGCAGCAGCAGTAATTACTTATCTTTTGACCAGCTCCAGCGCCAATACTCTCGTTTACACTATCGTTGTTTCTGTAACAGTTTCCAGTATTGTATCAGCGGCTGTGAATAAAGAGAAGAAAAATATCGTGATCGTGGATGACAAATTTCATCGTCAGAAATTCACACTTAACGGAAGAGTCATTCTCGGCGCGCTTGGTATGGTATGCTTAAACATTGGATCCAATATTTCCTTCGGAGCAATTACTGCCAGCATGGCAGGAGCAGATTCCTTTAATGTCGATCACCTGACCTTGATTTCTTCCCTTGCCGATATGGGATCCTCCTTCTTTGGCGGCGCACCGGTTGAGTCAATTATCTCAGCTACTGCAAATGCACCGCATCCAGTATGGGCCGGTGTAGCAATGATGGTTGTGGTAGGTGTGATTCTTTTAAGCGGCCTGCTTCCAAAAATCGGAAATTACGTTCCCTCCTCATCCATCGCCGGTTTCCTTCTTGTATTGGGACTGTTTAAGACATTTGTTCTTGACGCACCGGCAGCACTGGCTGTAAATCCGGCAGTCGGCGGAACTGCACTTGTTGTAACAGCAATCTCTAATCCTTTTCTTGGAATGCTTGCCGGAATCGCAGCCAGAAGCCTTGGACTGTAAAATAGGCTTTGTGAAAATAATAATATAAATAAATATGATAAGGAAAACATGTGCAGAATGGAGAAAAGAACGATGAAAAACTATGAATTAACGCTTTGTGGTGTAAAGCGCATACTCCCGTTTGTTGATTTGGAAAATGATCTGGCATTTGCCAGTTTTGTAATTATGGGAGATACAGAGCTTATTACAGCCTGTGCACCTGA
The DNA here is from genome assembly GCA_900538475.1 of uncultured Clostridium sp. Taxonomy (GTDB): domain Bacteria; phylum Bacillota; class Clostridia; order Lachnospirales; family Lachnospiraceae; genus Brotaphodocola. Next base: position 17,249 of record UPYT01000032.1, read on the forward strand.
ACTCGCAAATAAAATCAGTGATGCAGATGTTATCATCACAGCAGAAGCAAAGGGAATTGCTCTGGCTTATGAGATCAGTAAAATCCTTGGAAAGAATGAGTTTATTGTGGCAAGAAAGAGTATAAAATCCTATATGAGCGGTGTGGTTTCTGTCTCCGTACATTCCATCACAACATCTGGAGAACAGCACTTATATCTGGATGGCCATGATGCAGAAAAACTTCGCGGCAAAAAGGTCTGCATCCTTGATGATGTGATTTCTACCGGAGAATCTCTCTATGCACTGGAAGCTCTGGTTGAAAGCGCAGGAGGAATTGTCACGAAAAAAGCTGCTATACTTGCAGAAGGAAATGCGGCAAAAAGAGAGGATATTATCTTTCTTCAGGAGCTTCCTCTGTTCCGGAAATGCAAGAATGGAAGCTATGAGATTCAAAAAGCAGAAGTGTAAAGACAAAAGTCAAAAAAAGATGTGCCTTAATACATTTCTGCGCTGGAGCACGGCTGCGTCAGCAGCCTTTTTCCTCTGGCGTACACAGCGTATTCCCGCGAAGCTGATATAAAAAAGCGTTCTCTTCCAAAATGATCTTAAATAACTCCTTCTTTCTTAATATCTGCATTGGTGAATACATAGACCTTCTTAAACTGCATGTTCAGCATAATACCTGCCTCTATTCTGGAAATATCAACAAATATGACTCTTTCTTCTCTTTGTATTGACATACCTATTTGCATATGATATGATAGCAATACGAACACATGTTCGATTCACAAGATTGCAATACCAAACGCACAATAGGTTTTAAATTAACTGATCATACGCATTCTCAAATCATACACATATATGACAAAATCATTATGGAGGAAAAACAGTCATTATGAATCTTATAGATTTAAAAGCGCAAATTGAAAACTATATACCTTATAACGAGCAGGAGCAACAGGATAAAGAAGAAATTTTACGACACCTTTCACAGTCAGATTCTATTTTAACAAGGGATAACCGGAATGCACATATTACTGTTGCAGCGTGGATTACAGACAAGAAACGTCAGAAGGTTTTGATGGCATATCACAACATATATCACTCCTGGGCCTGGCTTGGCGGTCATGCAGACGGAAATCCAGACTTAAAAGAGGTTGTACGAAAAGAAATTGCAGAAGAAAGCGGTTTAAATTCTGTCAGCTTTGTATCTGACAATATTTTTTCTTTGGAAATTTTAACGGTAGCAGGGCATGAAAAAAACAACAAATATGTATCCTCTCATCTGCATCTGAATCTTACCTATTTGTTAGAAGCAGATACAAAGCATCCTATTAGAATTAAAGCAGATGAAAACAGCCAGATTGCCTGGATTGATGTAAATGAAATAAGCCAGAAATCCAATGAAAAATGGTTTGTGGAACGTATTTATTCCAAACTGTGTAAAAAAGTAGAAGAGTTGCAGCAGTAGCCTGTTAAAAGTATAAAACCAGCAGTATCTATTTTAAGGAGGCATTGAAGTTTGAAGGAGCGTATCTACATTGCGTTTGATCTGAAAAGCTTTTATGCTTCCGTTGAGTGCCGGGAGCGCGGACTAGATCCCATGGATACAAATCTTGTTGTTGCAGATGAAAGCCGGACAGACAAAACCATTTGTCTTGCTGTTACCCCACCTTTGAAAAGCTGTGGCATTTCAGGTCGCGGACGCTTATTTGAAGTAAAGCAGCGGGTCATCGAAGTCAATTCCGAACGGCGTTACCGTGCACCACAGCATAAGCTGTCCGGATCCTCTTACCTTTTTTCCGAGCTACAGGCCAATCCCTCCCTTGCGATTGATTTTATTATTGCACCGCCACGAATGGCATGCTACATGGAATACAGTACCCGGATTTATACCATTTACATGAAGTATGCTGCACCAGAAGATATTGTTGTGTATTCCATTGACGAGGTATTTATAGATGTAACCGATTATCTTGATGCCTTCCAGCTTTCCCCTCATATGCTCGCCATGAAGATCATTCAGGACATTCTATCTGAAACCGGAATTACAGCAACCGCTGGGATTGGGACGAATCTTTTCCTTTGCAAGGTTGCAATGGACATTGTGGCAAAGCATATTCCGCCAGATAAAAATGGAGTACGTATTGCAGAACTGAATGAGATGAGCTACCGCCAGATGCTTTGGTCTCATCAGCCCCTTACGGATTTCTGGCGTGTAGGACATGGCTATGCCAGAAAACTAAAGGAACATGGTATGTTTACTATGGGAGATGTGGCCTTATGTTCTGTCGCCCATGAGGAGCTTTTGTACACGCTCTTCGGAAAAAATGCAGAGTTGCTGATTGATCATGCCTGGGGCTGGGAACCGTGCACCATCAAAGATATTAAGGCCTATCGTCCAACCAGCCAAAGTCTGGGAAACAGTCAGGTTCTTCCTTGTCCTTATTCCGCAGAAAAAGCAAGACTTGTTCTTCGAGAAATGGTCGATCAGCTTGTTCTGGATTTAGCTGACAAAAAGCTCATCACGGATCAGCTTGTTCTTACCGTAGGATACGATATTGAAAATTTGGCGGTTCCACAGCGATGCAGCAATTACCAGGGACCAGTCGTCCTGGATTCTTACGGACGTCAAATTCCCAGACACGCCCACGGAACGGCCAGCCTTAGCTGCCATACAGCTTCTTCAAAAGAGTTGATTCGTGCAGCGTCTGACCTTTTTGACCGCATTGTTAATCCCATTCTTCTTATCCGCCGTCTCTCCATTACTGCGAATCATACAGTACCGGAACGTTCTGTCTCCACCCCCATTCTATATGAGCAGATGAATCTTTTTACCGATTATGCTGCCCTTGAAAAAAGGCGTAAGAAAAAACAGGCTGAACTGGAACGAGACAAAAAGCTGCAGCAAGCAATATTGACTATTAAAAAGAAATACGGACGGAATGCTATTTTGAGAGGAATGAGTTTGGAGGAGAGCGCTACAGCTAGGGAACGAAATAAACAAATTGGCGGCCATAAGGCCTAGCATCCATTAATTCATCTGAAAAAGGAAGGTTTATATGTACGAGGATATTCTTTATCTGCCCCACCACACATCTCCGTCAAGACCCCCTATGCCGATGTCTGACCGGGCTGCCCAGTTTTCCCCTTTTGCTGCTCTGACCGGCTATGAAGCAGCTGTGAAAGAGGCCGCCCGCCTGACAGAGCAGAGGATTGAACTGGATGAAAATGAAAAAGCAATTCTTGATGCCAAGCTGTCGCTGCTTCAGAAAAACCTCAGTCTGTCCCCAGAAGTAACTCTTACCTATTTCCAGCCCGATAAGCAAAAAACCGGAGGCACCTATCGTTCTGTAACCGGAAAGGTACAAAAAATTGACACCAGTAACAAATGCCTGATCCTCGAAAATGGAAAGAGAATCTCTGCATCTGATATCCTGAAAATTGAGTTTTGATTCTGCTGCTTTTTCATCTGAAATCATCTGTTTTCTATTGTTTTTATTTTTAACTATTCCGAAAATATGTTGTTTTAATTGAGAATTTTCTATTAATATGGTATAATGTAGATGCTCGAAAGGAGGTTTTTTTATGAAAAAACAAATCATTACCATTAGTCGGGAATATGGCAGCGGCGGACGCCAGATTGGGCTTTTGACAGCAGAACGTCTGGGTATGAAGTTTTATGACAAGGCCTTGATTGAGGCAGCATCCAGGGAAATTGGATTTCCAGAGGATATGATTGCAGATCATGATCAAAAGCTGACAAACAGCCTGCTTTATAATTTTGCCCTTGGGACCCTCCGCGGAGCAGCCTTTCCGAATGAACTGGAAAGCAAATACCTTCCTCTGACAGAACAGGTTTTCCGGGTACAGAAACAAACGATTGAAGAGGCCGCCAAACAGGGACCTGCTGTATTTATTGGACGGTGTGCCGATGCTATTCTCCAGGATCGCGATGATGTCCTGCGTGTTTTTGTATATGCAGACATAGAAAAGAGAAAACAGAGAGCCATTGAAGAATATGGAGAGATGGAAGAGTGTATTAGCCGCTTTATCCGGGAAAACGATAAAAGGCGACGGATTCATTATGAAAACTATACCGATCAAAGATGGGGGGATAGGGAAAACTACGATTTGATGTTAAACAGCGGATTCCTTGGCATTGACAAATGCGTGGATTTAATTTGTGAGGCAGCAAAATAATCCGATACCACAGACATTATCTGGTGGTTATTGTATAGCCGCCACATGGAGGAGTATTTACTTATGAAAAAGCATAAAAAACTTACAGCACAATTTACGGTCATTATGGCTTTCTCATTTATCCTATCTGGCTGCAGTTCAAAAAATGCGGAGGAGTCCTCCACGGCTGTCGAAATTACAGAAGAAGAGGAAACGTCTGTAGAAAATAAGTCTCCGGCAGAAGACGATACATCTGTCGGGTCTAACGAAAAAAGCCCGGATACCACAACATCTGATGATAAGCCGGAAAACAGCTCCCAAAACGAGGTTCTTGATATTTTAATCGAAAATCATATGCAATATGGGTATATGACTTCCGGCGAGCGTTCTATGGCTATAACGACCGATTATGACAGTCCGTTGCTGGACACCAAATACTCCCTCACCTATCCAGAACTTTATGATGCTCTTTTCAGAGAAGCACAGCATGATGCCTCACTTGCATCTGAAAACATGACAAGCTTTGAAGATTCTGCGAAGGAATTCCTTACAGATAACATAACTTCTGCAGAACGTCTTTTCGATGAAAAGCGAATATCTATCATAAGAGCTGACTCAAAACTGCTCAGCTTCAGGGAAGATGTGTCCTGGTTTGGAGGCGGAGCACATGGAAACTATGGCACAACGGGAAAAAACTATGATACGGTTTCTGGCAGGAAACTTTCTCTTAACGACGTGATTGCAGATAAAGAACAGTTCATAGAGGCCGTGAAAAATCAACTCAATGAGAATTACAACGTAAAACAGGGATATTCTCTGAATATTGACTATGGAGAACAGCTCCTACGAGATTCCTTTCACTTCGATACCGATTCCGAAGAGGTGGAATGGACCCTTTGTTATACCCAGATTTCGGTATATTTTTCACCTTACACACTGGGTTCCTACGCAGAGGGAGCACAAACCGTTGTACTTTCCTTTGACCAGTATCCTGAACTGATAAAACCTGAATATACAGAAAATCTTCCAGACGCCTATATTTACAAGCTGACCCCCTATGAAAATACTATTTTTGAAGATTTAGACAGCGATGGCAACTCTGAAAAACTAGATATCAATATCACTTATACCGGACGGGAAGATGAATATCCAGAAGAATAT
>UPYT01000033.1 GCA_900538475.1 uncultured Clostridium sp.
CACGGTGTTAGGTCGTCGTTGGTTTAGCGTAGACGAAAAGAAACGGCGGCTCTGATTTCTCAAAACCGCCGCTTCATAGGCGCGTGGAAATGTGTCTGCTTTACGACGGCTTTTTTCTTTTGCCGTCGTCCGGCAGAATGTTATTCAATATTCAATTCAATGTTTCCAGTAAAGTCCTCACACTCAATGCCGATATAATTTCCACCAGCAGGAAATGTAATTGTGTCACTATAAGTTCTGGTTGCTTCAATCAAAGTGATTGCTTCATCCGATCCAGAAATCCAAAATACTTTTGCAGTACCTTCCATAATCTCCAAAGTGCAATCAATAGACAGCTCCTTACTGGCTTCTCTCTTTATGGAAGTTCCTCCGAACAAATACTCTGTATCTGAAAAATCCTCATAGTTGACTGTATAGCTTCTGGTATAATCATTAATTCCTTTTTCTTTCGTACCTTGTAAGGATGAATTTCCGGTAAGCGCTATGGAACCAGCAGACTGAACAATATAATCTGCTTCTATGTTTTCCACTTGCACACTTTGTTTAATCAAAGTGCAGAGTTCGTTATCATCATCTACAATCAATACTATTCATATAACTCCACCCTTCAATAAATCCTATATTTCTTATTTCAATGACAATGTGAAAAAGAAGGATGCTCCTCCTCCTGTCGTATCTTCCATACCTAGCTTTCCATGCAACATCTGCGCCAGTTCCTTTGCAATGCTTAACCCCAGCCCAAAATGCGATTTATCCGTATGCGACTGGTCTGCACAATAAAACCGATCAAAAATAAACGGTTTGTCCTTTTCTTCCACACCGATTCCATGATCTACAATCCAGAATGTCAATTCTTTTAAAGACACATCCACTCGAATCTGAATTTCTTTTCCTGCTGGACTATAATGCAATGCATTATCCAGATAGATACTAAGCAGCTGAAACAGCCGCTCTTGATCTGTCGTAATAGTTGGAAACAGATTTTCTCTCAGATCCAAAACCAATTTTATCTTCTTTTTCATACACCGCAGCTCATAGGCTTCATACAAAGAAATCAGAAGTGTATCCACATTGACCTCAGAAGTATGGAGTGTCCATTTTTCTGCATCAGATGACGCTAGAAGAAGCATATCCTTAATTAAACGTGACATACGCATACACTCCGAATCAATAACTTTTAGATTTCCCTGAAATCCTTCGTTTTGTGCCTCATGCTGCATACTCTCTACATTGGCCACGATCACAGCCAGTGGTGCTTTTAGTTCATGAGAAGCCGAAGCAACAAATTCTTTCTGGCTCTGCAACATACGTTCCGTTGGCTCAAATGCTTTCTTCAATAGAAATCGGCTGACCAGGCTAACGCAAAGCAAGGTCAAAATCCAGACTGCAAGATACATCGGAAACTGTTCCAAAAGCATTTGAAATATGGGTCTCTGCTCATAAACCAGTATCAATGAATGATTTTTATCATCCTCAGAAGTAACATGTGTCAAATTGAGCAAGTATCTCTCATGATTATCACCTTCCACCTCAGACATTCCCTCTGAAACCGAAAGTTCTGCTGGATCACCGTCTCCTTCTGCCGAATAAGTAATGACCTGCATCCCCACATTATTCAGCTTCCCCTCAACATCCTCCAGACCATCTGCACTTTGATAGAGAAGCTCACCATATGCATCCGTCAATTTTGATGTTATAGACATATCTTTCTCATAGGCAGGAAGAACTTCTTCAGGATCCGCTCCTTCTTTCTCCAACTGGCTGACGATTAAGGAGGTCATTCTCTGTAAAAGAGTTACTTGTTCTGCCTCACTTACTTTTACATGATTAGAAAAGGAAAATCCAATTACCCCTGTAACAATCGCCATGATTGTCACAACAAAGACTAAATGCAGTTTTCGATATAATTGCTTCAACATAGACCGCACCTCAACTGATAGCCGCTTCCATAAATGGTTTTTATTTCACATATGCTGTTCAATTCCTTTAACCGTTTTCTAAGAAAGGAAATATAGTTATCTACATTTCCAGGTTCAATATCCGAATCAGTTCCCCAGACTTTTAGAACCAGTTGTTCTCTTGTCAGAAGAGTTTCTGGTGATTTGAGCAAGGTGTACAAAAGTTCCGATTCCTTCGCTGTCAACAGGATTTCTTTTCCATTCGCCTGAAGTTTCCGGTTGGAATGTTCCAGTCTTAAATCCTGGTAGGTAAGAGTATCCTGTTCTTTCATTTCATGGGGTCTTCTAGTCAAAGCCCGTACTCTTGCCAATAATTCACGGATATAGAATGGCTTAACCAGATAGTCATCTGCCCCACCATCCAGACCGTCAATCCGATCATCAATAGAGGACATCCCTGTAATAATGATTACCGGAATCGAAATGCCTTTTTTACGCATGGCTTTAATAATTGTCAAGCCATCAATAACTGGCAGCATCCGGTCGACAATCGCCAGATCATATCCAAATTCTATATTTAGTGCATAGAGAAGCCCTGTTTCTCCATCGTGGCAGCAATCCACCATATAATCATTTTTCAGGAGTTCCTGCTTCATTGCTAAACTCAGCTCTATATCATCTTCCAATATAAGTATCTTCACGATAAATCATCCCTTTCTTTTTCACGGTTTAGTATATCAAATATAACAAAGAAAATCTCTAAAAGTCCTCTAAAAATCCATCAAAATCTTTCTTTTTCTTAGAGGAGTTTTAGATAAGTTTTTGAATAAAATGGTATGCAGAAAACAGCAAAGGAGGAACTCAATTGGACTCTCAACAACGACCTCGAAAACGGCGGAGAAAATCCCATAGTCGAAACATCCACCGCATAATATTAGGTCTGTCACTTATTTCGGTTATCAGCATATGTGCCGTCCGTCTTTTTTACAAGAACCGATCTGCCCCACCACCTAGTTCAGATTCTGACTGTATGGTCATAGCGGCGGATGGAAATAGCAATGCATCCGATACTCCGACAGAAGATTCTACGGATGCGGATCTGCTACAGACCCTACAGACATTGAAAAAACAGGAGCCAAAAATACAGGACATTATCGATCACTTTCAGGAATACCCCTCCGAACTCCTCGAAATGTTATCCAAAAATCTGGATATGTTGGACTTTGTGTTGGAGTATCCCAATAAAAAAGGAGAGGTTTTCTCTGATACCATCGGTGATGTAAAACTTGGAACCTATCCGCTCCTTCTGCAATACGATCCACGATGGGGATACGCATTCTATGGAGACGATGTAATAGCGGTAAACGGATGTGGTCCTACTTGCCTGTCTATGGTAATTGCTGGTCTAACCGGCAAAAACACCATTACCCCCTATACAATAGCCAGCTATGCCACGCAGCAAGGGTATTATGCCCCAGATTCGGGCACCAGCTGGTCTCTGATGAGCGATGGTGCATCCCATTTCGGTATTATCGGAGAAGAATTGACTCTCTCTCAATCAGCAATGGAAAACGCCTTGTCATCTGGACAGCCAATCATCTGCAGTATGCGTCCCGGTGATTTTACAACAACTGGGCATTTCATTGTTATCACGGGACTCAAGGATGGAAAATTTATCATAAAGGATCCAAACAGTAAAGAGCGAAGCAATCAGCTTTGGGATTATCAAACACTGGAACATCAAATTAGTAATCTATGGGCATTTCAAGCCTTATAGAAATAACAGAAAGGTGGATATCACATGAAACACACAAAAATAACAGTAGGATTCGCAACTCTCTTATGTATTTTCTCATTGGCTGGGTGTCAGGGTAAACCTCAGAATCAGCCTGTTAAGGCAGAAACCGAAATGCAGCAGACCGGTGCTGTATCTGAGCCCCAAACAGAACAAGCTCAACAGGAATCCTCAGAAACACATCCAAACAATGTGCCTGCCAATGCAGAAGAATTACTGGATTCTGCCACTACCTCTGGTGAGGTAACTGCTTTTTCCGATACGGGGCTGACCCTTAACCCGCTCTCAGTAACGGATGCCGGGGCTGCCATCATGGCCGTTGATTCAGAAAATGCGGAAAATCTCCTTACTGTCAACTATCTGGAAAACTGCACGTTTCAGCTTGCCCGCATCAACCAATCTACCGGAGCACTTGCACTGGAAACCGCAAGTGCCGCAGATATCAAAAAAGAAACATCTATCGCTGTCTATGGTGAAGCAGACGAATCCGGAGCGATTCTGGCCAAGCAGATTTTCCTGATCCGTTACGAATAAGCAGGGAGGAAACTATCATGTCATTTTATCACAGAGCCTGCTTATACCTGTTCCGCAAACGGTCAAAAACTGTTTTATTATTTCTGATCCTTTTACTGGTAAACAGTATGATCCTCGGCACTGTCATGATTCTTCATGCCGCCCAAACAACCAAAGTGTCTATGCAGGAAAAATCAAAGGCGAAAGCAGTCTGTGAGATCACGCAGGATACATACCAGCTTTCCAGTCAGGATATTTCTGCTGCAACACAGCTGCCTCATGTCACATTCCTGAACCGTCATGCAGAAAGCCCAGGTTATCTTTCCGATTTCTTACCCATTACAGCCAGTGATTCTCAGAAACCGGAAAATTCACAGATTCGTTTAACCGCTTATGACGATTTAGAAAAAGATGGTCCCTTTGCCACACAGAACTATCGCCTGACCGGTGGAAAACTGATCAATCCGCAGTCTGATTCCAGTGCAGTCATAAATGAAACATTTGCCACAATCAATGGTATTTCCATCGGAGATCGGATTCGTCTGGAAAATGAGCATGGAAAAACCATTTCCGCAACCGTCTGTGGCCTGTTTCTTTCCGGAAATGAACACCAACAGGACAATACTCTGAATTCCCTGTACCGTATCGAAAATCAGATTTTTATCGATGCCAAATCCTATATAACCCTATTCGGTGCCGATCGGTTTAACCGATTGATTGTTTATACCGATCAGCCAGAGCAGACAGAGACTCTGGCTGAGAAACTGCAGGAATTGTTGGGAGAAAAGGCAAAGGTTACATCCTCCGATCTCTTATACCAGCAGATGAAATCCCCTCTGGAACAGATCATTCGGATTACAAAGCTTATGATGACCTTCACACTTTTATCCGGAACCGTTATTGTTTCTCTAATCCTATGTATGTGGATGAGAAGCCGTCAAAGAGAAATGGCTGTACTTATCAGTCTGGGAGAGTCCAAGGGAACCATCTTTCTCCAGACCTTTCTGGAATCTGTCATGATCTTTCTCCTGGCTGCCATAGGATCCTGCTGTCTTGGAACGCTCAGTGCCAATGTACTGCAGACCATCCTTTCAGCTTCGGAACCCACGCTTGTCATGACACCAAGCCTTCAGACGAAGGAAATTGCCACTCTGTTTGCAGCTGGCAGCCTGGTAATTTTGACCGCAGTGCTTCTATCTCTGGTTCCCGTTTTAACTACCAACCCGAAAGATATTTTATCCAGAATGGAGGGATAATGTGAATCCATTTCAAAGAGCCATCCGCTCTTGTCTCAGAAAACCAATCAAAAGCCTCCTTCTGCTTCTTGTAATTGGTACAATCAGTCTTCTGTTTCTGTCAGGTATGGCAAGCCGTTCTGCTAATATTGCGGCAAAAGACAGCACCCGGCAGGCAATCGGGGCTGGCTTCCTGTTAGAAGGAAACCCGGAGAATCGAAGCAAACGTCTTCAGGAAGCGTTTGAGGTAATTGAAGAAACGTTCGGAGTCGGACAAAGCGGCAGTTATCAAGGCGTTCATGCAGAAACGATCATCAGCAATGGGCAGCCCTCCGGATATGTATGGACGGATCATTCTTTTGAATCTCTTGTCCGGGAAGATATTGAAAAAATAGCCGCTGCTTCCGGAATCTCTGATTACAATATTACAACGGTTCCAACTCCTGTAAAACCAGAGGGTTTTTCCCGTATTGAAGATCCAGACAAAGACCAAACCCTTGATCCTAAAGGTATTTCCCTGGTAGGGAACCGAACAATGAGTCTGGATTCCAATGTCTTAAATGGAATCGTAACGATAAAAGATGGACGTATGACTGTTTCCCAAGACCAGGATGTTTGTGTAATATCAGAAGAACTTGCCCTTTTAAATCATCTTACAGTCGGTGACCGGATCGGCTTTTCCCCTGTTAAGCAGGAAGGTCCCATCCAATATGCAGAGATTGTAGGGACCTATCAGGTCAGGGAACCTATGACTCCTTATATGTCCGGCGATACCTACCGCTCCGAAAATATTATTTTTACAAATCTGGACTTTCCGGCAAAAGCAGAACAGGATTCCCCTCTGTTTGAAAAAGCCTACTTCAAAGTCGAACAGGTTGATGAATACGAAGCAGTGAAGAAACGAATCCAACAGACTGACATCAACTGGGAGCGGTATGATCTGATTGATAACAATGGAAACCTGGATACTATGGCATCCAATTTTAATGACCTGGAGCATATCAGCCAAATGCTTTTACTGATTATTGCCAGTGCCAGTTTCATTATCTTATCATTTATTTTTGTTTTCTGGATGAAAAGCCGAACTCATGAAATAGGAGTCCTGATGTCCTTGGGAATCTCAAAGCTAGAAATCCTTTTTCAAATGATCCTAGAGGCCTTTCTCATCGGAATTGTTGCTGTCAGCCTTTCTTTTCTGGCCGCTCCCATAGCTGCCAAAACTGCAGCTGAATACTTGGTCGTTCAACAGGAGCAGCAGGCACAGCTTCAAGAAGAGCAAACAGCAAATCAAATACAGACTGAATATGTTGCCCCAGAACTGACAGTAACGGATGTACAGATATCTCTGTCTCCATCTATGTTCTGTGCCGATGGCATCAGCATCGCACTATTAACCTTATCATCTGTTTCTCTTGCAGGAGTTACAATATTCCGCAAAAAGCCAAGAGAAATCCTGAGCGAAATGAGTTAGTTAGGAGGTCTTGCAATGATTTTGGAAGCAAACCATATAAGTTACACTTACCGAACGCAAAAAAACATCCCTGTACTGCACCAAATATCTGCTGAATTTGAAGCAGGCAAATTTTATTCCATCATAGGCTCCAGTGGTTCCGGAAAAACCACCTTTCTCTCCCTTCTTGCCGGACTGGATACTCCTAACGAAGGAGTGATCCAGTATGACGGGGAGGATATCCAGAAATGTGGTCTTAATTTCCATCGTAAACACCATATTTCTCTGGTATTCCAAAACTATAACCTGATTGATTATCTTACTGCTCAGGAAAATATAAAGCTGGGTGGGAATAAAGATCCCAGAGAACTTCTCACCAAAGTAAATATTCCACAGGATGCCTGGAACCGGAATGTCCTCCAGCTATCCGGCGGTCAGCAGCAAAGAGTGGCGATTGCCCGTGCTCTGGCAAGCGAAGCAAAGGTTCTTCTTGCTGATGAACCAACTGGGAACCTGGATGAAACCACAACGGAAGAAATTATTGAACTCTTAAAACAAACCGCCCATGAACTTGGAAAATGTGTCATCGTTGTCACCCACAGCAGAGAAGTTGCCCAGGCAGCCGATCACATTTTGAAACTGGACCATGGAACCTTGCTATAACATATCATCTGAAAGAGAGGCCGCATATGACAAAAGAAACCCCAAATACCATTCCATCCAACTATATTCCTGGTCAGGATCCATTGGATGATTATATTGCAAAGCACTTAAAAGCTGCCGCTGATTCCATCCCACTGAGTGATGATGTGAAATGTAGGGTAGACCAAAAACTGTCTGACCTAAAAATACAGGAATCTAAAAACGAAAGGATATAGCGATATGAACATTCGCATTCAGGACTTAAGTATGACCTATCCCAATGGGAAACAAGCTCTTTCACATTTGAATCTGGAACTAAAAGCTCCCAGCATGATCGGGCTTTTGGGACCAAACGGTGCTGGAAAATCCACACTAATGAAGCTTTTGACAGCTGCCCTGGTTCCTTCAAACGGAAGTATCCTTGTAGATGGACAGCCACTTTTGAAACAGGAACGCCTGCTAAAGAGTCATTTGGGATACCTTCCCCAGACATTTGGGCTTTATGAAGAGCTGACTGTTTATCAGTTCTTGGACTATATGGCTGCTTTAAAGGGATTATCCAACACAAAAACCATTTTGGCTAAAGTGATCCAGGAAGTCAACCTTACAGAAAAATCCAATGCCCGGATTCGAACGCTGTCCGGCGGTCAACGTCAGCGTGTTGGAATCGCTCAGGCATTTTTAGGTAATCCAAAACTCTTGATTTTTGATGAGCCAACGGTAGGATTAGACCCCGAAGAAAGGATCCATTTTCGCAATTTATTTTCCCAAGCTGCTCAGGAACGTCTGGTACTTTTAAGCACCCATATCATTGAGGATGTACAGTCTGTCTGTGACCAGCTGATTGTTATCCACCACGGCTCCATCCTCTTTACTGGATCACCATCTGACCTGATCCGGCTTGCTGTTGGACATGTAGGCACCTTTTTTGAACAGGATATGTCTCATGAGCAGGGGCTTCACATTACAAGCCGCGTTAATACTGCTTTCGGAATACGCTGCAAAGGCGTATGGGAAACCCTTCCCTCTTACGCTCACGCAGAAGAGCCAACCTTAGAAGATGCCTATCTTTATCTGATCTCCAAGGAGGAACTGCAATGAGAATCTTTTCTTTATTCTGGTTAGAGTTCCGGCGTCTTTTGCGCTCACCTATCACTTGGCTGATAATGGGACTTACTATCCTTTCCCCTATCATGGGTCTGTTTCTATATCAACCAGTGGAAGCTACCACTTTAGGAACCTATCTGGCCAATCCCTCTCTGGCAGCTGGAATCTTTTCTAGCCTTCTATTTGCATTCCTGACTGTCTGGGAATGGGATCGGGTAAAACGCGGGCAGATGGAGGCTCTCCTCTATTCGGTTGTCTCTCCTCTAACCGCCTCCTGTATCCGTTTGTTGTCTCTTATAGGTACTGCTGGTTTAACATGGAGTATCACTGTAGCTGTCTGGATGCCATTTACCATGATGGCTTCCGGAAGCATTTTTGATGGCTTGACCTATTTCCTGTGCTATTTTTTATTTATGGGAATGGCAATGCCCATTTCCATCCTTTTATCCTCTGCCGCATATCAGTTTACTCGCCGTATGGATCTGTCTATTGTCATACTGGCAGCCCTAGCCGGACTAAGCCTGACCATTTGGAAAGATAATTGGCAGCTTTGCTGGTTAAACCCCTGTGTATGGGCAATCTCGGATGATTTTACAAACTTCCGTATCTTCCGTTCGGTAGCTTATATGCGTTTTACCTGGATCATAGGTGCAACAGCAATCTGGCTCTTGTCCTATCTGTGTATCCGGCAATATGGAAAAGGACCTGTGGGATCCATGCAATACAGCAGTCGCCACTTCTGGCGTCCTATGATTACTGTCTGCCTTTTTGCTTTTTGCGGCTTTTTATACAAGTCCCAGCCATTTCTGGATCACAGCAATCCAGATTTGTCTGCCACAGCCCTTTACGAAATTCCTTACCTAGATGGTGTATTCTGCGGAAAACAAGTCACAGATGTCCATCCCAATCTTTCCAGGGGAACTGTATCCGGCACTACATCCTTTCAAATTGAAAATATGACAGGAACAGCGCAAGAGGTGGCATTTGCAATCAATCCCGGTTATGAGATAAATTCTGTCCAGGCCAATGGTCAGTCTGTCCCCTTCGAAATTGACGATTACCAGGAATCCAATATGGCACTTTTAAATATCACGATCCCTGATCTTGAATCCATCGATCTTTGTTTTGATTACCAAGGATTCCCGCAAGACTGGAACCTTATGGAAACCATGCAGGGAAAACCGGAAATCAGCTCAAAGTATTTATGCCTGGAAAATCAGACCCTGGCTCCCATGATCATGAATGTGGGGACTGCTGATGGTATGTTCTCTTCCATCACAGATATTACGCTCCCAGATACCATGACAGTCATTCCCTTTGGGATTGCTGAGGCAAAAAAAGAAATAGAGCATGATAACGGAACCATTACATGGAGAATTGAAGATACGGGAACTGGTGGAATTCTCTATGCGGGAGACTATGTTCGCCAAGATATTAATGCCGCTGGTACATCCATTCAGTTCTATTATGGTCGTAAACACCATCCAATCATGAAAGAAGCCAATGCCGTCGAAGCTATCCAGACTGTCATGGAATACTGCTCTTCCCATTACGGAATACCTTCCTTTTCTTCCCTCGATTCTTTGAAGCTGATTCAAGGGCGAGTAGCTGGAGGAGGCTATGCAGTTTCCGGCGCCAGCTTGGTAGATGAACAGGATTTCACGACACAAAATCTGCACAACTCTGAAAAAGGCGGAATTCCCGGAGAAGTCATGATACACGAAATGGTTCATCAGTGGTGGGGACTTGGAACCATGTTCGATGTTTCCCAGCCAGACAGTGCCTGGTCTGCAGAAGGACTAACTGTTTATACCACATACCGAATCATCAAAGAGCTTTACGGAGAAGCTTATGCCAAAGAACATTACATTGACCAGTGGCAAACAGCAGTCGATGACTATTACAATAACTTTTACATCCGCAATCCACAATACCTGGAGGCATTACCCGAAGAAAAACGTTTGGACATTTCCAACCAACTCTCTAACATGCGGTACTACAATGAAATGCCTCTAAAAATTTTGAAAGCAGAAGAACTCCTTGGCGGCGAAGAGCCAATGGATCTGATCCTGTACCAGCTTTTTAACCGGGACGTTGATCCTATGTACCCCTACTTGACCGAACAGGAATTCTTAGATGCCTGTAAGCTAACAGAGGAGGATTTAAACCTTGACTAGAATCTTTTTTTACGAATTAAAAAGACTTCTTTGGAATCAATTTTTTGTTGGTATCCTGACCGTTATTCTATTTACCGGATGGCAGATCTTAAATCAGGTAACACTTTTAGGAATCGAACAGACGGCTCCCTTTTCTGTGCAAAGTTTTTGTGACTATCTTCTTCGGCTCCTTCCCCTTTTATGGATTGGCACCCTGTTCTTTCTGTCATTTTTCTTTTCAAAATCGGAACAGAAAACAGCCGTAATCACCCATGCTACACCCGTAAATCCACTGGTTTACGCAGCTATTCGATGCAGTGCAGCCTTTATAGGCTCACTCCTTCTGATCGCTGCTGTATTCCTTCTGGCTGCTGTATTTTATGGAAGATTTTTTCATTGGTATCACTGGGAGACTTTGTTGCTCCCTGGCTGCCTGATTCTAATCCCGATGGTACTGATTGATATCTTGATTGGCTGGTTCATAGGGCAGAAATTTCCCTGGTTTTTACTTATCTGGATGCTTATTCCCGTTTTCATCATAATTGTAATTTTGTAAGTAACCTATGTACTGGATTAATCACTTGGATTCTTGCGAAACTCAAGTGATTGATTCGGTAGTTACATTATTTCCACCTATATCTACAAGTACTGTATATACTCAGTGTCTCAAGATCTGCATTCAGCATATGGAATACAGCCCCCAGAGTTCCGTCATCACGCCATTTGCAGAAGCGACTGTAAACGCTTTGGTGCGGCGGATAACGATTGGGCATATCCTCCCAATCTGAACCACTGCGAGCAAGCCAAAGAATGGCATTGAACATGATTTTATTATCTCATTTGGCTGGTCTGCCAGTTTTAGCTGAGGGAAACAGATACTCAATTCGGCTCCACTCGTCGTCACTTACTTCATATCATCTTGCCATGTATCTCAGCTCCTTTGCAATGATTATATCACATTTTTGTGAAACTTTGAGTTTTCAGATACGACCTAGTATGAGATATAAAAGATCTATCTGCCCAGCCACCGTAGAAAACAAATATCAGTGATGAATTATAAACTTCAACTAACCTGCATATAGAAACATTCCCCGGGCAGAGTATGAATTATACAATGTAACTGGGTGATGTTATATGGCGAAAGTTGAAGATTGTCCCGGATTTGAAACCTTCGGCGCAGATGTCAAAGCCGCACGAGAGGCAAAGCGTCTGGCACGAAAAACATTGGCAGAAATGGTTGGGATTGAATGGCGGTATCTTGCCAACATTGAGAATCAAGGTGCGATTCCGAGCCTGCCTGTGATGATCCAGTTGATTAAGGTCTGCGGACTTCCCGTAGAGCGATATTTTAACCCGGAGATCATGCGGGAAGAAAGCGCACAGCGGCAGCGGGTCAGCCACAAGCTGAAGCTCTGTCCTGAACAATACCTGCCGATTATCGAAGGTGCCATAGACGGGGCGCTCAAAATGGAACAGACTGCGAACCAGAAGGAGGACGCATAATCGCGGCCTCCTTCTGGCGTTTCTATATCAAGTTTCCCGGCACTTTTCCAAAAGTTCCCGGCACCTCTGCTGGATTTCTCCGGTTTCTGTCGCAGTCAGGTCACGGTCATTTCCAGTAATCTTATCTTCCAGAAAGTTGGCGTATGTACCCAACAAAGCGTTCCGTAAATCCTCCGGGGTTTTCTGTATTTCAGCGCTGTACCAGTCATTCCGGTGGGGTTCCCATGCCATCAATGTATAACCGTGGCTGGTCTGAACCACCTCATACAGTGGATCATCATCCAGATATGCCTGAAACACTTTCAAAATCTTTTCAAAGGTCAGCATTTCCCGCACCTCCCATTCAGCTGCAAATCAGTTCCCTGATTAAAATTTCCTCAATCTGTGCCGTTAATGTGTTCATCAGCCCCACCCAACGCATAGGATCACAGGCTTTCAGTTCTTCCGTGACACCCGCAGTCTCCATCATGTGAGGCAACATGGTTTCCACACGCTCCTGCGCTGTCCGGGCAATCTCTAACAGGTGTGGATACAGCTTCTCGCTCATCAGCAGTTGGTTGTAGAGAATGGGGCGATGTTTCTTTAGGTAGGATTTTCTCATCCTTCCGTACTTGCCGATAGAAGTTTCCGGCTGTTCAGAAAGTTTTAGGTTGGGTATATCATAATCTCCACAACGAATGTAAGTCAACTTACTCATATTCATTCTCCTTTACTTCGTGATGATTAGACTGCTGCGCTGGCTGCTATGCTGCCTTTGCGCGGTTTTTCTTTTGGTAGCTGACCGATAGTAGAAAAAACACCTTTTTTCATATCCTCAGCCCGGATCAGGGCTTTCTTAGCGTCCATTTCCGCTTTTTTCTTCGCCTTGATTTTGTCCTCATACTGTTTCTGTGCGCCGCTGGCTTTCCGCTTCAAATAATTCTGATGGAGCCTGTCCTTGCGTTCTTCTTTTTTTCGCAATTCTTCCTGTTCCTCCGGTGTTAAAGGAACCGGCTGTAAGAATGGTGGGATATAGCGTCCTAAAAAATTGAAGTAGATTTCAATTTCCTGCGTGGTGTCCTGACTGCCTTTTCGGGCGCGTTCGTGGACAAGGATTTTCTCTACAAACTCGTTGAGCATGGTGTTTGTCAGAGTGTCAAAATTCTCGTACTTATCAATTAGGGCTATAAATTTCTCTGCGGATTTCTGGCTCTGCTCATAGCCGGTAACAGCCTTTTCCAGCTCCGCAATTTCAATCTCAAGTGCGTCCTGCTCTTTGGCATA
The DNA here is from genome assembly GCA_900538475.1 of uncultured Clostridium sp. Classification (GTDB taxonomy): domain Bacteria; phylum Bacillota; class Clostridia; order Lachnospirales; family Lachnospiraceae; genus Brotaphodocola. Next base: position 13,563 of record UPYT01000033.1, read on the forward strand.
CTGTGCATCAAGCGCCCTATATCGTGCATCCGGCAGCTTGCCGATGGCATTGTCCTCATAGATTTTGCAAATCAGTTTTTCCAGTTCTCCGGCTCTCTTTTGGGCAGCAGCCAGACGCCTGCGCTTTTTCGATATATCGGCACTCTGTTGAGCAACCTGCGTCTCCTGAACAGTGTGAATAAATTCCGTCCGGTCATTTCTCGAATATTCAGCGATAGCCCGGAGCGTGTCGGAAACCAATGTCAGAACAGCACTCTCATTGATACGGTGTTGTGTAGGGCATAGTGTCCCACACGGAACTTTGGTATAATTGGAACAGGTATATTGAGAAATCCTCTTGCCATTGTTGGTGCGGTGGACATACATCTTGCCGCCGCAATCGGCACAATAGAGCAATCCTGTGAGGGGAGCCGCTTCGCCCCAGCCGTTTGGATAACGCCGTACATTGCTGCGGATTTTCTGCGCCAAATCAAAGGTCTGCTGGTCGATAATGGCTTCATGGGTATTCTCAAAGATCGTCCATTCGTCCTCAGAAACATAGTGGCTTTTCTTGTCCTTAAAGTGCTTGCGGGTCTTGAAATTGATGGTATGCCCTAAATACTCTCGTTTTTTCAAAATGTTCACGATGGTAGATGATCCCCATCCATAAGGGTCTTTGACCGGCTTTGAACGGTTCACACCCTCGTTGAAGCGGGCAAGGTGTACGACAGGAATTTCAATCCGGTCTGTGGATAATTTGCAGGCGATCTGGTAAGGCCCATATCCCTCCAGCGTGAGGGAGAATATACGGCGTACCACTTCGGCAGCTTCCTCATCTACCAGCCAATGCTCCCGTTTTTCGTCCCATAAGTAGCCGTAAATCACGGTGCCTGTCAGGTGCTTGCCGCTCATACCTTTTGACTTAAACACAGAACGGATTTTCCGGCTGGTATCACGGGCGTAAAATTCATTCATGATGTTGCGGAACGGGGTAAAATCGTCATCGCCTTTCAGACTGTCCACACCATCGTTAATGGCAATCAGACGAACACCACGCTGCCGCAAAACCTCCATAACCTGACCGACCTTCAGATAGTCGCGCCCTAACCGGCTCATGTCCTTGATGACGATTGCCTCTACACGCCCTGCCTCCACTTCCTCCATCATCGCCAAAAATCCGGGGCGGTCAAAACGAGTGCCTGAGATACCATCATCGGTAAAGTGCGTAGGGTTGGGCAGCCCATTCCGGCGGGCAAAATCCTCTAACATCTGTTTTTGGTTGGATATGGAGTTGCTCTCGCCCTGTAACTCATCGTCCCGGCTCAGGCGCTCGTACAGTGGGGTAATTTTTTCATTTCTCATGGCTGTACCTCCTGAAACAAAATGCTCTAAGTGATTGCTTCACTAACCATGACAAAATCATGATTAAGAAGTCACTTAGAGCATATATCACCGGCAGCCAGCTTGTACTTCTTGTACTGACGGACGGCGAAGTGGTTGGGCTTCTCGGCTTCCAGTGCATCAAACATCAGGTCTACCGGATTTTTGAACTCCTCGTCATCCTCACGGACTTCCATAGCGTTGATGAACTCAATGAGGGTGGAGAAGTTCTGCTCCTCCACCGGAGCCTCATAGTGGATATAGCCAATGAGCGCGCAGTACAACAAGGTTTCTGCTTTTACCCAGAAATCGTCTCCAGCCTTGCCCTCGCCTTTGGTATTGGCGATCAGCGTTGTGACCAGCTTCAAGATGTCCTTTTCGCTATGGATATAGGCGAAAGGGTTATAGTGCATTGATTTTCGGAAGTTGATGGTATTTAGAACCTTGATGCGGTACGGCTCATAAATGACCTTGCCGTGCTTATCCTTCATGGGCTTTCCGTCCTTCCCCAGTTTGGGTGCGCCCCTTTGGAGCATTTTCCCGCACTCCACCAAAATGGTTCCCTTGGGGTCTGTGACCACATAAGAACTGTGCATCTGCATCAGGTTGGGCTTCAGCCAGAAGCGGGTCTTACCGGAACCGGAGCCGCCGATCACCAGCACATTTTTGTTTCTGGCGGTCTTTGGGTCCTTGGGGCGGCTGTTCATGGTCAGGCTTTCGGTTTTTGTGAGAATGACATTGTTCTGGAACACCGGGTCGATGTAGGGAACAATATCCTCACGGGTTCCCCAACGGGCAGAGCCATACTCCATACCGTGACGGTACTTCTTGGCGTTTTTACTTTTGAGATACACCGCCAGACGCAGGCCAGCACCGCAGCACAGCCCCACCAGCAGATCCAACGGGTGCAGGCTGGGCCAGAAACTTTGCAGCGCCCCAGGCAGGACAGCAAACAGGGAAAGGAATTTCTCTGAAGCATTTGCCCCCTGAGCCAGTCGCCATGCCTCCCCGAAGTTGGTAGCAAACAGCCCCATCAAGAGATAGGGCAGGTTCAGCAAAACGAGCTTTTTGATGTCAAACTGCTTTTTCATCGTTCCAGCTCCTTTCGCTTGGTGCGGTCCACCACGGCATTTTTGACCATCTCTTTGAACTGACTGAGTTTTGCCAGCACAGACGGGCGTTCCGTTTTCTCGGCCTTCTTGACCTTTTTGCTGGTGTACTCGGTAAATGCAGCGGTCAGTGCGTCGGCGTCACGGCCTTTGAAAAAGATCAGATACTTGGGCGGGGAGCTGCTGCGGTCTTTCTTTACCGCATAGTCCACACCATATTTTCGGGCGATCTTCTCAAATTCCTTGATGGAGGGGTCTGTGATCTCAATATTGGAGATCCCCTGATTCTGACCAATGAGCTGCTTGACGGTCTGTTTGCCGTGGGGTGTCACAGGAGCGTCACGGCTTCTCTGTTTTTGCAGCTTCTTCTCCTTGCAGTGGGCCATGTACTTACTGATGGCAGCTTTGAGCAGCCTGCCGGTAAACTTTGTTCCGCTGACAACCAGCGTTAAAGTCCTGTTTTCCACTTCTTCCTGCATTTTCATCTCCTCCTTTCCACAAAATGTGCAGGGGTGGTGCATTTCTTTCTAAGGCGGAACCACCAGCCGCCGGAGAAAATATTTCTTCATCGCTCCATCCCGCGGTTCTTTTTCTTTACCGGCTTTTTATCCGGCAGATTCCACTCTTTCCGAAACTCTGCCACGCCTTTAGGGTCAAATGCCTTCAACTTTTCCAGATCAAAGGCAACAGCAGAATATTTTCCATAACCGGACTGCACCTGATAGGGAAGCACCTTCCCCAATTTGTTCTCTTTGATGAATCTCAGCAGGTCCTTGCTGATGTCACCGGAAATAAACGCCTCTCCGGGGTCCAGGGAATACCCCGGAAGGTTCACCGTCATATCTGCAAACGGTTCCGCCCCATCTTCTGTATGGGTAATCATGCCGATATAAAGCCGCTGATTATTCGCATACATCCCAAGTTGCAGCGATATGGTTTCTTCCCCATATTCCCACTTGAAGGGTACTTTCTTTTCCTCATTCATATCGGATTCCTCCTATCGTATCTGTTCTTTGTGGTCATAAAACAAATCTCCATTTCTGACCTTTGCATGGCTGAGAATCTTGATCTGCCCCTTTGCCTGACTGTCCAGAGCTTTTTCATAGCCTATCTCTGACAAAAACAGGCGGGTGCGTTCTCCTTTCCAGCCCACCGGGGAGTCATGGGTCAGCACATCAAAAATAATCATGTGCCGCGTGTTCTCCGCAAATCGCTGGAGATCCATGTAGTCATGGCCGTGGTAGTTCTGCGCCCTGGCTTTCTGGTGCATTTCCTCCATCAGCTGACCGATTGTTTTGCCTTCCTGCATAAAACCCACTTCCTTTCTGTTCTTATGAGACCAGCAAGATCATCTCCCGCAGCTGGGCAAAGTAGAGCTTGCCCTGGGGCGTGACCAGCGTGTAGGAACCGGTATGACCGTGGTTGCAGTAGTCTTTAACGCAAAACAGCCCTGCATTTTTCACATTGGCATAAGGCAGCACATTGCCGGATGCCGTGCGGTACACAAACCGCCGTTCTATCAGAAACCGGACAAACCGGCGCTCCGGGACATCCAACTCTTTGGCGGTAGTCCTGAGATTGGTGCTGTGCTTTAAGTCGATGAACAGGTCATAGAAAGCGGCTTTGCCCTCCAGCTGTGCATTTTCCTTACGCAGAGAAATATTCGCTTCACGCTCAGCCAACAGGTCTGAGCAGAGCTTCATCAGAGCTTCCGGGGAAGTGGCAATCTCCCACAGCTTCTCTTTTGTGAGATAAGCCCCGTGCTTACGAATGGTAGGCAGGACCTCATCGAATACCCACCGTTCAAACTGCTCTGCCGATGGCAATTTGCTGTGAACAATCAGGCGGTACAAATCGCCTTCTGGGATAAAAGTCATACTGATTTTGCGGTCAGGGCTTTGTGGGTGAGGTGCGTCGCGTTTCACGACATACCTACAATGGCGGATAATTGCATCGCGGGGATTGCTGTACCCCAGCGCAGCGGCCACATCCGTTCCGCAGAACAGGTATTTGCCGTTTTCCTCAATGACACGGATACTGCCAAACTCCGGGTTTTTGAAAATTTCCATCTGGTTCATGTCGTGCCTCCTTTGGCATGATAAAAGGCAGCCTTTACCAGCCGCCTGCGTGCATATCGTGGTTGACCAATGAAGTGAAGTGATTGTTCATGGTGGTAGGCGCATTGAACAGCACCGCAAGCAGGTACTGCTTCATGTTGCGTACCTGGGTGGTGTTCTTTTGCAGACAGTCCATGACAAACTCGATGTGGGAGCTGTCCAGTTTCAAAAAACGGGAACGCACGATCTCGTGAGGGAAGTCTGCCCCAGAGATCCGGGTGGTCTTTCGTTTGGCACAGACCGTTTCTACCAACAGCTCTACGATCTCATTTAGGTCATCCCGGTAGAGCGGATAACGCCGCTTCAGACAGTCATACTCGATATTCTCCAAAATCAACTCCCGATAATTTTCTATCTCTGTGACAGACATCGCATCCCTTCCTTTCCGTTCCGGCGGTCTTGCCGCCGCTGTTTCCCGGAAGGGAATGGAATCGGTACTTGATCCATAAGTAATTGTTTTTTCTGTATTTGATTTCTCTATATTTAATTCTGCGGGCTTTTCCGTATCCGGTTTTACCATATCCGGGTTTTCCGTATCTGGTGAAGCCGTATCCGGCTGGGACATATCTGGCTGGGGCTGTTCATAGATGACATACTCGGTATCTGTGATCCGCCCACTTTTATCGCGTCTCTGATGGCGCACGATATATCCGGCTCCTTCCAGTTCACGCAGGGCAGCACCGATGGCATCCACGCCCTCCTTACAGATCTTTGCAAGGCCACGGGTGGTGTAATTCCAGTCCTCTGGCAAAGACAGCATCATGGAAAGCAGCCCCTTAGCTTTTAACGACAGGTTTGCATTTCGTAAATGATGATTGCTCATCACGGTATAATCACGGGTCCGTTCAATGCGAAAAACGGCCATCGACCTCACTCCTTCCGAATTTTGGGTACAAAAAAACCGCAATCCTAATTTCAAAGAATTGCGGTGTTCAACGCTTTTCAAATCTTCTTGCATAGAACCAAAACAGCGGCTTTTGGGGACGCGCCTCTGTAAATGGCTCCTCCTGGGCGAAAGGAAGTGTTTGCATCACGCGGTCAATATCCGTTGAATCCATGTCATGCTGAGATCTGCAATCTTCCCGGATTGCTTCTTGAATTTCCTTTACCGTACACATAGTCATTCCTTTCCTTTCGTTGTATGTTTATGAGCGACGGCGTTTTCCCGGTTTGAAATCGAGGATATGTCCCTCAATCACACGAGCGTAACGCTTGATCTTGATCTCCCGGCGCTGCTGGCTTTGCAGGGCGGACTGATACCCGTCCTCAGTCAAAAACAGCCGCATTTCATCTCCGGGACTGCCGTAATCGGTGCTGGAACGCAGGACGGAAAACTCGATCATCCAGCGGGTGCTATCCCAAAACCTCTCTACGGCGAGAATATTGTGTCCTTTCAGCTCACGGGCTGAAATATCCCTCATAGGCAGCTCCTTTCATCGTTCCTGGTCTCTCTGACGCTTTTTCTGCCATGCCTCCAGCAGCTTGATGATGGTTTCCTGCATCCGCTGGGGAGTATAGCTTTTAGGGAAATACTTCCGCAAAGTGTCAGAGGTAAATGTCACTCGGTCCAGATCACTTTTCTTTTCCTCACCCATGATGACACGCATCATATCGAGGGTCAGATGCCCCTCCTGACTGTATTTCTTGAGCCGCTGGGCTTGGGAAAGGGAAGGGGTAGCCTGTTCGCTGTCCATCGCGTCCAGCAGGTCTACCTGTTCTTCCTTTTTGAGAAAGGACAGCTCATAGGCAGGGTTCAGGGCAATCTTCTTTTCATCCACCATATCCATCAATTCAGGAATCAGCTCTGTCAGACGGATATAGCGAAAAATCTGGTTTTTACTCTGACCTACTTGCTCTGCCAAAACCTCGCTGGACTTCTTCCCAAAATCGTTCCCAACTTGGGAACAATTTTCTTTACTCGGTCTGCCAGCCTGTCTTTTCATGGCGTCCAGCTTCATTTTATAAGCAAATGCCCTTTCACTTGGGAGCAAGCTTTCTCGCTGCAAGTTGCTGTCAACCATAATGATCGTGGCGGCATCATCATCCAAATCCCGAACAATGACCGGCATGGTCTCCTTGTCTGCCAGTTCACTGGCTCTGTGCCGCCTGTGTCCGGCTACCAGCTCATAGCCGCCCTCCGGGTCTGGTCGGGCAATGGCCGGAACCAGAACGCCATACTGTTTGATACTGTCAGCGGTCTCCATCATGGCTTCGTCATCCTTGACTTTGAATGGGTGGTTCTTAAACGGATGCAGTTCAGACAACGGAATTTCCTGAATCTTTTCCAGCTTTGCATCCTGGCGGCCTTCTTCGGTGGAGAACAAATCATCTACCGAGGCCAGCTCTATTTTTTTCGCGCTGCTTTTCAAGTTTCAACACCTCCTTCGTCAGATTTTTGTAGCCCTCAGCCACCTTGCCGCCGGGATCATGGGCAAAAATGCTTTTTCCCTCGGCGCTGATTTCCTTTGCCCGGACAGAATGGGGGATCTCTGTGCCGAATACTTTGATCTTGCTGCCATAGGTCTCCCGCAGGAGCGCGGAGATCTCTTTGGCAAAGTTGGTTCGGCTGTCCACCATCGTCAGCAGGATACCGTCTATCTGGAGCTTGGGGTTGATCTGCCGCTTTACCTTGTTCACCGTGGAGAGCAGTTGTTCCAGCCCTTTGGCGGGCAGATACTCTGCCTGAACGGGAATGATGATCCTGTTCGCAGCGGCCAGCGCATTGACTGTGAGCATCCCCAGGGAGGGCTGGCAGTCGATGAGGATATGGGAGTATTGCCCCTTCAGCGTGTCCAGATATTGCCGCAAGATAGTCTCACGGCTCATGGCATTTACCAGGGATACTTCCATACCGGATAACTGGATGTCCGCAGGCATCAGGTCTACGCCCTCAGGGTGGTGCAGGATACCCTCGCCGGGACGGAGCGGCTCATCCATCAGGATACGACCCATAGCGTCCGACAGCGTAAAGGGCAGCTTGTCCGGCTGGGGATTGCCCAAGCTGATCGTCAGGCTTCCTTGCGGGTCTCCGTCGATCAGCAGGACTTTCTTTCCGGCCTGCGCCAAACCGATTCCAAGATTGGCACAGGTGGTGGTTTTGCCAACGCCGCCCTTCT
>UPYT01000034.1 GCA_900538475.1 uncultured Clostridium sp.
CAGAAGCGACCCGCCGCAGGCGGAGAAGCTCGCGAGCGAGCTTCTTTCTTAGTCATAGGAAATTACGTCCTATGACATAAAAACGCTCCGCGGGGATCGCCATGGGTTGGAAGAAGAGGGCAGGGCTTTTTATAATAACCTGTAGTTATGGGAAAAATTCCATTCATGTATGGATTTCGTGAATAAATTCACGTTGATTAGTTGAAAAATGCTGTCAAATGCGATAATATGAAAAGAAACACCAGAAAGAAGAAAATAACAGGGATAAAAAGGGGAGAATGGCAATGAATTGTAAGATTACAACCATTCCGGGTGATGGGATCGGACCGGAGATTGTACGGGAGGCGTGCAGGGTTCTGGACAAGGCAGGCCAGGTTTTTGGTCATACCTTTACTTACACAGAGGTGCTGATGGGCGGATGTTCTATTGACAAATATGGAGTGCCTCTGACAGAGGAAGCCCTGGAGACAGCGAAAAACAGCGATGCGGTTCTCCTTGGAGCAGTAGGCGGAAATGTGGGAAATTCCAGATGGTATGATGTGGCTCCTAATTTAAGACCAGAGGCAGGACTTCTGGCTATTCGAAAGGGGCTGAATCTTTTTGCCAATATCCGTCCGGCCTACTTATATCAGGAGCTGGCCGATGCCTGTCCCCTGAAAAAGGAGATTATCGGAGATGGCTTTGATATGGTGATTATGAGAGAGCTGACTGGCGGTCTGTATTTCGGAGAACGTCATACAGAGGAGGTAGACGGAGTGCTGCAGGCAACAGATACCCTTACCTACAATGAGAATGAGATTCGCCGGATTGCAGTTAAGGCTTTTGATATTGCCATGAAGCGGAAAAAGCATGTGATCAGTGTGGATAAGGCGAATGTGCTGGATTCTTCCCGTCTGTGGAGAAAGGTTGTGGAAAAAGTTGCAGCGGATTATCCGGAGGTGAAGCTGGAGCATATGCTGGTTGATAACTGTGCAATGCAGCTGGTGATGAATCCGGGGCAGTTTGATGTAGTTCTGACAGAGAATATGTTTGGCGATATTCTATCAGATGAGGCCAGCATGATTACCGGATCTATTGGAATGCTTTCTTCAGCCAGCTTAAATGAGACAAAATTTGGCATGTATGAGCCCAGTCACGGCTCAGCACCGGATATTGCAGGAAAGGACATTGCCAATCCGATTGCAACGATACTTTCAGCAGCCATGATGCTTCGTTACTCCTTTGACTTGGATCGGGAGGCAGATGCTATTGAGGCGGCTGTGCAGAAGGCGCTTACAGAGGGCTATCGAACCAGCGATATTATGGCAGAGGGCTGTACCCTGGTAGGAACTACCCGGATGGGCGAGCTGATTGCCGGATATATTGAGTAAGTGCAGCTATTCAGAAAAACAGATACTTTAGTAGCATAGAAAATACAGCGGATCAAGCGCAAGACAGAAGGAGGATATGCAGCAATGAGAAGTGATAATGCGAAATCAGGGATGCAGCAGGCGCCGGCCCGCTCACTCTTTCGGGCCCTGGGACTGACAGATGAGGAGATGGAGCGTCCCCTGGTTGGTATTGTAAGCTCTTATAATGAGATTGTTCCGGGACATATGAACCTGGATAAAATAGTAGATGCAGTGAAGCAGGGTGTGGCTATGGCAGGAGGCACTCCGATTGTGTTTCCGGCTATTGCAGTCTGCGACGGAATTGCCATGGGCCATGTGGGTATGAAATACTCTCTGGTTACCAGAGACTTGATTGCCGATTCTACAGAATGTATGGCAATGGCTCATCAGTTTGACGCACTGGTAATGGTGCCGAACTGTGACAAGAATGTTCCCGGACTTTTAATGGCAGCGGCAAGACTGAATATTCCCACTGTGTTTGTCAGCGGCGGTCCTATGCTGGCAGGTCATGTAAAAGGGCAGAAGAGAAGCCTTTCCAGTATGTTTGAGGCAGTAGGCTCCTATGCGGCAGGAACCATGACTGAGGAGGATGTGAAGGAATTTGAGTGTAAGGTTTGTCCTACCTGTGGTTCCTGCTCCGGTATGTATACGGCCAACAGCATGAACTGTCTCACAGAGGTTCTGGGTATGGGTCTTCAGGGCAACGGAACCATTCCTGCCGTATATTCAGAACGTCTTGTTCTGGCAAAGCATGCCGGCATGGCAGTAATGGAAATGCTGAAGAAGAATATCTGCCCCCGGGATATTATGACAGAAGCGGCTTTTCGAAATGCTCTGACGATGGATATGGCTCTTGGCTGCAGCACCAACAGTATGCTTCATCTTCCGGCGATTGCCCACGAGGCAGGCGTAGAGCTGAACGTAGATATTGCCAATGAAATCAGTGCAAAAACCCCAAACCTCTGTCATCTGGCTCCGGCAGGTCCTACCTATATGGAGGATCTCAATGAGGCAGGCGGTATTTATGCAGTGATGAATGAGATCAGCAAGCTGGGATTGCTTAATCTGGACTGTATGACTGTTACAGGAAAGACCGTAGGGGAGAATATCAAAAACTGTTTCAATAAGAACCCGGAGGTCATCCGAACAGTAGAAAATCCTTACTCCGCAACCGGCGGTATTGCTGTTTTGAGAGGAAATCTGGCTCCGGATTCCTGCGTGGTAAAGCGCTCTGCCGTAGTACCGGAGATGCTGGTTCACGAAGGGCCTGCCCGTGTCTTTGACTGTGAGGACGATGCTATTGCAGCAATCAAGGGCGGAAAGATTGTGGCCGGAGATGTGGTGGTAATCCGCTACGAAGGTCCTAAGGGAGGTCCGGGTATGAGAGAAATGCTGAATCCCACCTCAGCTATTGCCGGTATGGGACTTGGTTCCTCTGTGGCTCTGGTGACAGACGGACGGTTCAGCGGCGCATCCCGAGGCGCATCCATCGGACATGTGTGTCCGGAGGCTGCAGCAGGCGGCCCTATTGGCCTGGTACAGGAGGGAGATATTATCGCAATAGATATCAATGCCAATACCATTAACATGAAGGTATCGGATGAGGAGCTGGAGAGACGGCGGGCAAACTGGACGCCAAAGAAGACAGAGGCGACAGGATATCTGAAACGGTATGCCCAGCTGGTTACCAGCGCAGATAAAGGCGCTGTATTGATGGGAAATTAATGCAAACAGAAGAGATAGCTTAATAGATAAGGAGTTTTTAACATGGCCGAAACCAGAGTATTGAACGGCTCGGAGATTCTGATTGAATGTCTGAAGGAACAGGGAGTAAAAACTGTATTTGGATATCCGGGCGGCGCAATTTTGAATATATACGACGCTCTTTACAAGCATCAGGATGAGATTACCCATATTCTGACTTCCCACGAGCAGGGAGCTGCTCATGCGGCAGACGGTTATGCAAGGGCAACCGGAAAGGTAGGCGTGTGTCTGGCCACATCCGGTCCGGGAGCCACCAATCTGGTAACTGGAATTGCAACTGCCTGTATGGATTCCATACCGGTAGTAGCCATTACCTGTAATGTAGGCGTGAGCCTTCTGGGACGAGACAGCTTCCAGGAGATTGATATTGCCGGTGTGACCATGCCTATTACCAAATACAATTTTATCGTAAAAGATATTAAAAAGCTGGCCTATACGGTGCGCAGAGCTTTTACTATTGCCCAAAGTGGCCGCCCGGGCCCGGTTCTTATTGATATTACAAAGGATGTGACTGCGGCAGAGTACGAATACACACCGCAGGAGCCGGAACCGATTGTCCGTCAGAAGGATACAATCCGGGATGAAGATATGGAAGTGGCTCTGGAAATGATCCGCAATGCGCAGAAACCTTTTATTCTGGTAGGAGGGGGCGCTGTGCTGTCCAATGCCAGCGAAGAGCTGCGGACCCTGGCGCACAGAATCCAGGCTCCGGTGGCAGACACCCTGATGGGAAAAGGAGCCTTTGACGGAGAGGATGAGCTGTATACCGGAATGGTGGGTATGCATGGAACGAAGACCTCCAACTTTGGTATTTCCGAATGTGATTTGCTGATTGTAGCTGGAGCGCGTTTCAGCGATCGAGTAACGGGAAATGCTTCTAAATTTGCGAAAAATGCAAAAATTCTGCACATTGATGTGGATCCAGCGGAGATTAACAAGAATATTCGTACCCATGCCAGTGTGATTGGAGATCTGAAGCTGGTACTCAGACGGCTGAATGCCCGTCTGGATCCGATGAATCATGAGGAATGGGTGGCCCATATTGAGCGGCTGAAGGATATGTATCCGCTGAGATATGATAAAACACAGCTGACCGGCCCGTTTATTATGGAAACCATTGATGAACTGACCCACGGAGATGCGCTGATTGTTACAGAGGTAGGGCAGCATCAGATGTGGGCAGCGCAGTATTACAAGTATAAAAAGCCGAGAACCTTTCTTACCTCCGGCGGTCTGGGAACCATGGGCTACGGCCTGGGAGCAGCCTTGGGAGCCAAGATGGGATGCGGCGATATGGGATGTCCCGACAAGCCGGTATTTAACATTGCCGGGGACGGATGCTTCCGCATGAATATGAACGAGATTGCAACAGCAACCCGCTACGGCATCCCTGTGATTCAGGTGGTTATCAATAACCATGTTCTGGGAATGGTTCGCCAGTGGCAGACTTTGTTCTACGGCAAGCGTTATTCACATACGGTATTAAATGACTCCGTTGATTTTGTCAAGCTGGCAGAGGCAATGGGAGCAAAGGCCTATCGGATAACGAAAAAGGAGGAGCTGAGGCCAGTGCTTCAGGAGGCCATGGCTTTAGGCGCTCCGGTGGTTATTGACTGCCAGATTAACTGCGATGATAAGGTTTATCCGATGGTATCTCCGGGAGCTCCGATTCAGGATGCTTTTGACGATACAGATTTAAAGATCCGTTAAGAAAGGATTCAAAAAGAATCCGGCGAGAGGGGAAAACAAACGGAAAAATCCGTTTTGTTTCTATATTGTTCCCGGGAAAGAATGTTTTCCGGGAGCGGAAGGCCCAGTTTCCGGGCAGGAAAAGAAAAAGAAAAAGAGGGAGGAAGAAACAATGGGAAGAGTCTACAATTTTTCTGCAGGCCCGGCTGTTCTGCCGGAGGAAGTCCTGAAAGAAGCCGCTGATGAAATGCTTGATTACAGAGGCACCGGAATGTCAGTGATGGAGATGAGTCATCGATCTAAGGCATTTGAGACGATTATCCAGGAAGCAGAACAGGATCTCAGGGATCTGATGAATATCCCGGACAATTACAAAGTACTGTTCCTGCAGGGAGGAGCCCATTTACAGTTCTCCATGATACCGCAGAACCTGATGAAAAATGGTGTGGCTGACTACATTATCACCGGCCAGTGGGCGAAGAAGGCATTTAAGGAGGCACAGAAATACGGAAAGGCAGTAGCGGTTGCGTCCAGTGAAGACAAGACCTTCAGCTATATTCCGGACTGTTCCGATCTGCCCATCGATGATGATGCAGATTATGTATATATTTGCGAGAACAATACGATTTACGGTACGAAGTTCAAAACACTGCCCAATACAAAGGGCAAAACACTGGTAGCGGATGTTTCTTCCTGTTTCTTATCGGAACCGGTAGATGTAAGTAAATACGGCGTAATTTACGGCGGTGTTCAGAAGAACATCGGACCGGCAGGAGTGGTTATTGTGATTATCCGTGAAGATCTGATTACAGAGGATGTGCTTCCGGGTACTCCTACCATGTGTCAGTATAAGACTCACGCAGATGCCAAGTCCCTGTATAATACGCCGCCGGCATATGGCATTTACATCTGCGGCAAGGTATTTAAGTGGCTGAAGAAGCGCGGCGGTCTGCAGGCTATGAAGGAATACAACGAAAAGAAGGCTAAAATTCTTTACGATTTTCTGGACGAGAGCAAGCTGTTTAAGGGCACTGTTGTAAAAGAGGATCGTTCTTTGATGAACGTACCCTTTGTTACCGGTGATGCAGATCTCGATGCAGAATTTATCAAGGCAGCGACAGCAGCCGGCTTTGTAAATCTGAAGGGCCACAGAAGTGTAGGCGGTATGAGAGCCAGCATTTACAATGCAATGCCGATAGAAGGTGTGCAGAAGCTGGTAGAATTTATGAAAAAGTTTGAGGAGGAGCATCAGGCATGAGAAAAATTCACTGTTTAAACGCCATTTCCAAATATGGTACTGATCTTTTGAATGACAATTATGCACTGACCGGTGAGATCCAGGAAGCAGACGGCATTCTGGTTCGCAGCGCCTCCATGCATGAAATGGAATTTTCTGATTCTCTGCTGGCAATTGCCCGTGCAGGAGCCGGTGTAAACAACATTCCGCTGGATGCCTGCGCAGAAAAGGGTATCGTAGTGTTTAATACTCCGGGCGCCAATGCCAATGGTGTAAAGGAGCTGGTTCTGGCAGGACTGCTTCTGGCTTCCCGTGATGTTATCGGCGGAATCGGATGGTGCAAGGACAATAAAGACGATGCTAATATTGCAAAAACCACAGAGAAGAGCAAAAAGGCATTTGCAGGCTGTGAAATCAAGGGCAAGAAGCTGGGCGTCATTGGCCTGGGAGCCATTGGCGTTCTGGTTGCGAATGCGGCAGCAGGACTGGGCATGGAGGTTTATGGATATGACCCATATATTTCCGTTCACGCTGCCTGGATGCTTTCTCGTGAAGTGAAGCACACCACAAGTCTGGATGTGATTTTCCAGGAGTGCGATTACATTACCGTTCATGTGCCGGCTATAGACAGCACAAAGGGCATGATTAACAAGGAAGCTCTGGATCAGATGAAGGACGGCGTGGTGGTTCTGAACTTTGCCCGCGATGTGCTGGTGAATGATGACGATATGGCAGAGGCATTAAAGTCTGGAAAGGTAAAGAAGTATGTAACAGACTTCCCCAATCCCAAGTCTGCCAACATGGAAAATACCATTGTGATTCCGCATCTGGGCGCATCTACAGAGGAGTCTGAGGATAACTGTGCCAAGATGGCAGTGGAGCAGCTGATGGAGTATCTGGAGAACGGAAATATCAGAAATTCTGTCAATTTCCCGGCCTGCGATATGGGCGTGAAGAAAACAGTATGCAGAATCAGCGTGCTTCATAAAAATGTTCCGAACATGATTGGACAGATTACAGGAGCTCTGGCATCCGGCGGAATCAACATTTCTGATATGACCAATAAGAGTAAGGATAAATACGCTTATACCCTGATGGATCTGGATCACAGTCCGTCTGAGGATGTGATTCGGAAGCTGAATGAGATTGACGGAGTTCTGAGAGTCCGCGTGATTTAATATTTGTAACAGTTCAGCCTTGCGTGGATTCGGTCAGAACAACTCGTTGAAAGCTTGCTTTCATAAGAATTTTTCTGCCAGATCTCCCGCCGTCCTGAATAGTTACCGGAAAATTAGAAAAAGAAAGAGGAATTTTATGGCGGAGATCAGACCATTCCGGTGTATCCGTCCCAGTAAGGAAGCGGCGTCAGCAGTGGCGGCGCTTCCTTATGATGTTTATGACCGGAAAGAAGCAAAGGAAATTGTGAAGAAAAATCCGCTGTCATTTTTGGCAGTGGATCGGGCGGAAACTCAGTTTGAGGATGGAAAGAATCCCTATGCCCCGGAGGTTTATGAACAGGCGGCCAGGACCCTAAAGAGATGGCAGCAGGAGGGGATTTTGACAGAGGATGAGTCGCCGTTTTATTATCTGTATGAGCTGGTGATGGAGGGACGTGCCCAGACAGGAATTGTGGCCTGCGCATCGGTGGATGATTACAGCAGCGGCGTGATTGCACGTCATGAAAATACAAGAGAAGAAAAGGAACAGGATCGGATCCGCCATGTGGATGTGACAAATGCCCATACGGGACCGATTTTTCTGGCATATCGTTCTCAGGAGGAATTGAACAGTCTGGTAGCCCTGGAAAAGAAAAAAACGCCTTTGTATGATTTTATTTCAGAGGATGGAATCTGTCACAGAGTCTGGAAAATCGAGGATCCGCAGAAGGCAGAAGAGATTCACCGTATTTTTTCAGGAATTCCAAGAGTTTATATAGCAGACGGCCATCACCGTGCAGCTTCTGCAGTAAAGGTTGCAGCTATGCGCCGGGAAGCGAATCCATCCTGGACAGGAAACGAGGAGTTTAATTATTTTCTTTCAGTGCTGTTTCCGGATGATCAGCTGATGATTATGCCCTATAATCGGGTAGTGCAGGATTTGAATGGCCTTAGCCGGGAAGAGTTTCTGAAAAAAACAGAAAGATATTTTGTTGTAACAGAAAGAGGAAGGAAGGCCTTTTCTCCAGAACAGAAGGGACAGGTGGGAATGTATCTGGATGGGAGCTGGTATCAGCTGGATGCCAGACCGGAGATTTGCACCGATGATCCGGTAAAGGGGCTGGATGTATCCATTCTCCAAGACAGAATATTAGGTCCTCTTCTGGGAATTGGAGATCCCCGGACTGACAGCAGAATTCGTTTTGTAGGCGGAATCCGCGGACTTTCAGAGCTGGAACGGCTGGTGGACAGCGGTGCAGCTGTGGCCTTTTCCATGTACCCGACCTCGATCAGAGAGCTGTTTGAAGTGGCAGATGCAGGGCTTCTCATGCCTCCGAAATCTACCTGGTTTGAACCAAAGCTGCGCAGCGGCCTGTTTATTCATGCAATAGAGAAATGAGAATGCAGATGTGGAGGACTTTTGTAAGATCGGTTCTGGCAAAGCGGAAGGAAAGCGGCGGATTATCGAAGCAGTTCCCCAATATCCACCAGACCCCAGCCCTGCTGATTGCGGGGAAGCCCCAGATCTACGGCTCGTTCCCGGAGAAGGAGCTTGACATCACGGTTGCTGAGTTCTGGACATTTTTCCAGAAGAAGAGCCAGGGCGCCGGATACATAGGGTGTGGCCATACTGGTTCCGCTTTTGCAGGTATAGCGTCCGGGGAAGTTGGCACAGCTTAAAACAGAGGCTCCGGGAGCTACTACATCTGGCTTGCAGATACAGGAACAGGTGGGGCCTCGACCGGAATAGTCAACCATCCGGCTGCCCATAACATTGACCTCCTGGTTATCGTCAGAACAGCCTACGGTGATTACCTTTCGGCTGATGCCGGGAGTTGTGATGGTTCCGCTGCGAGGTCCCATATTGCCCGCGGCAACGACTACAATCAGCCCTTCGTCCCAGGCGGCGTTGACGCCCCGGACGAGGGCTGAATTTTCGTTCATGTTTTTTCTGGAAAAGGAGCCGACAGAGATATTGACAATACGGATCTGGTAAAGCTCTCTGTTTTCCCGAATCCACCGAAGGCCGGAGAGAACATCAGAGGCATATCCGTTTCCGCGCCGATCCAGAACCTTAACTGGAATCAGATGGCATTCCGGCGCAAGACCGCAGCAGGAGCCGGAGGAGGCATATCCATTTCCGCCGATAATTCCGCATACATGAGTGCCATGTCCGTTGTCATCATAGGGAAGCCGTTTCCGTCCGACTATGTCCCGGAACGCGGCGATTCTGTTTTGAAGATCTTCATGGAGAAAGCAGCCGGTGTCCAGTACGGCAACACCGATGCCGCGGCCGGTAAGCCGGTGCGGCTCTGTTTTCCAGGCATTTCTATTTGTCCGACACACCAAAAGATACCTGTTATTTTTTTACTATTATGGTATTCCAGGCAGGTCTGAAGGTTGACAGGAGGATCTTAATAATTTCCTAAGAATCTATTTAAACAATATACACACATTTTCCGGGCATCTGTGATATACTTTAACCATAGAAAGAGAAAAACAGATAAATCCTTAATCCTTTTTTGAAATCCTAATTCCGAAAGAAAAATGCACCCTGTACCCATCCATCACGGTACAGGGCTTTTTCTTTTCCATAAAAGGGTTCTCCATGGTCGTAAATTTGATTTACACAAGTGCATACAGGAGAACTTTCAACTTTTTTTCTGTCTGAATCTTCGTACGGCTGAACTGTTACGGAATTGTCGAAAGGTGTCATTTTTTGCGATAGAAGAGGTTTGACAGGAAAAAAATTCCTGTGTTATAGTATTCATAAGACAGCAGATCCTGGAAAGGCAGCTGTGCCTTTCTGTCCGGCATATCGCCAGATTTCCTATTGTTATTATCTGATTTTTGAAAGAAAGAAGTGGTGCCTTTGGGCATAAGTTAATATTGACTTTTTTAGGGAAGTATACTATGATTAGGACAGAGAAAAAGAACGTCTGTTCGCTTGGAGGATAATATGACTAGAGATGATAAATTAAAGGCGCTTGATGCAGCCATTACCCAGATTGAAAAGTCCTATGGAAAGGGCTCGATTATGAAGCTTGGCGATTCCGGCGCGAATATGAATATTGAGACGGTTCCTACCGGCGCGCTTAGCCTGGATTTGGCCCTTGGACTGGGGGGAGTACCCAAGGGGCGGGTGATTGAGATCTATGGCCCGGAGTCCAGCGGTAAGACAACGGTTGCTCTTCATATGGTGGCAGAAGTACAGAAGCGGGGCGGAATTGCGGGATTTATCGATGCAGAGCATGCCCTGGATCCGGTTTATGCTCGGAATATTGGTGTAGATATTGACAATTTATATATCTCTCAGCCGGACAACGGTGAGCAGGCGCTGGAGATCACAGAAACCATGGTTCGCTCAGGCGCTGTGGATATAGTGATTGTAGACTCTGTAGCAGCACTGGTGCCGAAGGCAGAGATTGACGGTGAGATGGGAGATTCCCATGTAGGACTGCAGGCTCGCCTGATGTCGCAGGCGCTTCGAAAGCTGACCGGTGTGATCAGCAAGTCCAACTGCTCTGTTATCTTTATCAACCAGCTTCGTGAAAAGGTTGGCGTTATGTTTGGCAATCCGGAGACTACGACCGGCGGGCGGGCCCTGAAGTTCTATGCATCTGTCCGGATGGATGTGCGCCGGACAGAGTCGATTAAGGTCGGCGGTGAGGTAGTGGGAAACCATGTCCGGGTAAAGGTTGTAAAGAACAAGATTGCGCCGCCTTTCCGTGAGGCAGAATTTGACATTATGTTTGGACAAGGTATCTCCAGAGAAGGAGACATTCTGGATTTGGCAGTGAAGGACAACATTGTGGAGAAGAGCGGAGCTTGGTATGCGTATAATGGAGCTAAGATTGGGCAGGGACGCGAAAATGCAAAGGGATATTTAAAGGATAATCCCAGAATCTGTGCAGAGATTGAGCTGAAGGTGAGAGAGCTTCACGGACTTCCGGGAGACGTAGTGATTCCGGAGCTGTCTGATGAGGAAATGAAGAATGCTTCTGGAAAGGCAAATGGAGCGCCTGCATCCGGAAAGGTCGCAAATTCTGCTGAAGAAGGACTTCTGTAGAGATGAGACAGGTGCGGACTGCCAGAGACTGTGCGCTTTCCCTTCTGGAATACCGGGACAGGACAGAGGCAGAGATGCGCAGAAAGCTGAAGGAGCGGGAGTATGCTCCGGAGGCGGTAGAGGAAACAATTTATTTTTTAAAAGAATACCATTATCTTGATGATCAGGAGTACGCCAGAAAATATGTGCGGACTGCCGGAGCGGGAAAGAGCATCCGGCAGCTACGTCAGAGTCTGCTGAGTAAGGGGATTTCCAGAGAGATACTGGATCTTTGCTTTGAAGAGGAGACAGTAGATGAGGAAGAGGCTGTCCGGCGTTTTTTGAAGAAAAAAGGATACACTGCCGGAGCCGGAGAAGATCCAGAGAAGACCAGAAAGCTGGCAGCAGCTTTGGGACGCCGGGGATTTTCCTTTGAGACAATTCGCCGAGTGATGGAGGAATTGACAGACACCGTTCTTTGACGCAGCATAAATTTTGTCCAGTATTCCCAGTTGGGGATGTAAGATACTTGACATAATGCATAAAACAGTTTAAAATTGAAGTGTTGTATTGGTGTACAATGAAAACTAAATAAGGAGGTGCTCCTGTGTCAACGATAATAGCAGTTGTTATAACACTGGTTGTTGTGGCGCCTATTACCTGGATATCTGCTGTGAATCACCGGAAAAAAACTTACGAAAGTAAGGTTGGTACAGCAGAAATAAAAGCCAGAGAGATAATAGATGAAGCGTTAAAGACGGCAGAGACAAAGAAGCGAGAAGCTCTCCTGGAGGCGAAGGAAGAGTCTTTAAAGACTAAGAATGAGCTGGATAAAGAGACAAAAGAGAGAAGAGCTGAGCTTCAACGCTATGAAAGACGTGTACTGAGCAAAGAAGAGAACTTAGACAAAAAAGCGGAAACCATGGAACGGCGGGAAGCTGGTATTGCATCCCGTGAAGAAGCCCTGAACAGGCGGAATGCAGAAGTGGAAAGTCTGTACGAGAAAGGGATACAGGAACTGGAGAGAATCTCCGGCCTTACCTCCGAGCAGGCCAAGGAATATCTTCTCCGTTCTGTTGAGGCAGAGGTCAAGCATGACACTGCCAAAATGATCAAGGAGCTGGAAAACAAGGCCAAGGAAGAAGCGGATAAAAAAGCTAAGGACTATGTTGTGACTGCCATTCAGCGATGTGCGGCAGATCATGTAGCTGAAACTACAGTATCGGTAGTTCAGCTTCCGAACGATGAGATGAAGGGACGCATCATTGGACGTGAGGGACGCAATATTCGTACCCTGGAAACCATGACTGGTGTAGAGCTGATTATTGATGATACTCCGGAAGCGGTAGTATTATCAGGATTTGATCCCATCCGTCGTGAGGTGGCCAGAATTGCTCTGGAGCGTTTGATTGTGGACGGACGGATTCATCCGGCCAGAATCGAAGAGATGGTAGAAAAGGCACAGCGGGAAGTGGAATCAAATATGCGTGAGGATGGCGAGGCAGCTACCCTTGAGGTAGGTATCCACGGCATTCATCCGGAGCTTGTGAAGCTTCTTGGCAAGATGAAGTTCAGAACCAGTTATGGTCAGAATGCACTGAAGCATTCCATGGAGGTTGCGCAGCTGGCCGGCCTTCTGGCATCTGAGGTAGGCGTGGATGTTCGTATGGCAAAACGCGCCGGTTTATTACATGACATTGGTAAATCCATTGACCATGAGATGGAAGGATCTCATGTACAGCTTGGTGCAGAACTCTGTAGAAAATATAAGGAGTCTGCAATTGTAATTAATGCTGTTGAATCCCATCATGGCGATGTTGAGCCGCAGAGTCTGATCGCATGTCTGGTTCAGGCTGCTGATACAATATCTGCAGCAAGACCTGGTGCAAGACGCGAGACTCTGGAAACATATACCAACCGATTGAAGCAGTTAGAGGATATTACCAATTCCTTTAAGGGTGTGGATAAGTCCTTTGCGATTCAGGCAGGCCGAGAGGTTCGTATCATGGTAGTTCCGGAGCAGGTAAGCGATGATGACATGGTACTGATGGCCCGCGAGATTTCCAAGCGTATCGAGGATGAGCTGGAATATCCGGGACAGATTAAGGTAAATGTGATCCGCGAATCCCGGGCTACAGATTATGCAAAATAAAAATTCAATGTAATAAGAATGGAGCAGGTCGGTATTCTATCAGAAGAGATAGAATACCGGCCTGTTTTTGTTTTCTTTCATGGGAAAGTTCGTCCTATGACAGAAAACGTTCCGCGTCTTTTTTTCAGTCTGTTTCTGAGTTGTTTCTTACAATTTCCGGTGGAAACTTAAGAATTCAGTTCCTGTATTGACAGGAGAGAAACAATGTAATAGAGTGAAAGCAGATTAGATGCAGCCTCTTTGGAGATAGAGGTTTGTACGGGCACAGAATGGGGGAAAGAAACATGAAACACAGAAAAAAGTTAGCAGCGGCGGCTATGACTGTTTTGATGGCAGCATTGATGGCGATGCCGGCGATGGCAGCCAGCAGAAAGAAGATCAGTTCTGTTAATCTGGAGATAGAAGCGGACATTCAGCCGGATACCCGTTACGGTGAGGAAACGATAGAGGTTGACACAAAGGGCGGGAAGTACTCCTTTGATTATTATGAGATTGAAAATACCGGTTTTGAGTGGACCAGAGAAGATATTCCTCAGATTGTGATTTATCTCAGAGCAGATGAGGGATATTATTTCTCGGTAAGCAAGGCCAGTTCAGTAAAGCTGAGCGGCGCTACTTATATTAAGGCGTCCAAACAGGATTCCTCTGAGATTTTGAAGCTGACAGTGAAGCTTTCTCCTTTGGCGGAGAGTGTAGGGGATCTTACAGAGGTAGTCCTTACAGACAATGGATATGGTATGTGGGACGCAGTTCCGGGGGCAGCTACCTATGAGTTCCGTCTTTATCGGAACGGGGAAGGAATCGGCGTTACCATGTTAAGTACAACAGGAACCGATTACAATTTCAAAGATATTATGGATCGCCCCGGAAGCTACCAGATAAAGATTCGTCCGGTCAATGGCCTGAATGTGTCCAATAAGGGCGAGTGGATGGAATCCAATATTGTAAATCTCTCCAAAGAGCAGGCAGCCGCTATCCGGAATGGAGAGGCAGGCAGCCGTCCTCTGCGGGGCGCGTGGAAGTCCAACGCTCAGGGAAGCTGGTATGAGCTGGAGGATGGTTCCTACCCGGTGAACCAGTGGATGGAACTGGAAGGACAATGGTATTTCTTTGATGAAAATGGTTATATGAAAACAGGATGGATTGAATGGAAGGGAAAGAAGTACTACTGCAATAAAGCAGGAGTGATGCAGAAGAATACCACCACTCCTGACGGCTATATTCTGGATGAAAACGGAACACTTAAGAATGATTAATATTCTGCTCTTTGGCCCCGCCGGGTACGGCGGGGTCTTTTATTTGCCACAAACGATAATATTCCTTGGTTTCCTGATTTTTTATGGTTTCTGAACGGTTCATGGAGAGGAAGCGGGCAAGCTCGTAGCAGTCAATCCAGATTTCGTTGTTTCCGTCCTTTTGAGATTCATCAAAAATCAGCTGGAGACCAAAGTGAAGATGGGGAGTGTCAATATTATTGGTGTTTTCCTCAGTGCTGTAGCCGGTGCGCCCAAGATATCCGATGACATCTCCGGCCTGTACAATGCTGCCCTGCTTCAGGGATTTGTGATAGGGATAATTTTTTCTCAGGTGTGCATAGTAATAGTAACGTTTTTTGTCGAAGCTTCGGATTCCCAGCCTCCAGCCTCCGTACTGGTTCCAGCCGATGGCCTCGACCTGCCCGGATTCCACACAGATAATGGGAGTCCCCACCTGTCCCATGAAATCATGTCCCAGATGACGGCGCTGAAATCCGTAACTGCGCGATGCACCGAAATCGTCGTAATCCTCATAAGGAAAATATCGGGCAATGGGGCTGAATGCTTTTAGTCCGTATCTGGACTGCCAGACAGGTTCAGAATATCCGCTGTCATCTGGTTTCCCCGGTTCCTGAATTTGATATTCCCCCACAAGCCCTCCTAAAACGGCTGTGTAGGCTTCCAGATAGTAAGGATAATATTTCATACCCCTTGTCACTTCCTCCATAGAGGAGCCATTCTGGAGCTTTTGAATGAGTTGTTCCAGATCGGCCTTCTGATATTGGGAAAAATCGCCGCCGTATCTGGCACCAAGAAAGGCGAGAAGGGAAATCCAGTCCCAATGACAGGGGGAAAGATAGCTGGTAATATCGTAATGAAGCGCCTGATTCATGGCTTCTGCGGTTACATCAAAATCAACCCATTGAATGAAGTTTTTCTGTTTAGAGGAATCAGGATTCTGGTTGGAAACAGGAGCTGAGACAGAGCGGGGCGGTTCAGGCTGGAATGGGGAAGCGGGCAGACTGGAAAACAGAAGGGCAAGAAAAAGGGCCACTGCAGCCAGAATCGGAAAAAAACAGTTTTTGAAAATCCGAAAAGGCTGATTCTGATGTTTTAATGACATAAAAAACCTCCCTGTACGACCGTAATTCTTCACAGTGTATGGGGAGGTTTAAAAAAATATGACAGGGTTCCAAAAAGAAATCCCCGGATGAAAACAAAAATTACAGCTCCAGAATCTCTCCGTCATCAGGAACGAACAGATTTCCATGATAATACTGTTTTCCTTCATTCAGGTAAAGCTCTTTTCTGCGTCCTACAGACTTGTCCTCCGTATGCCAGAGTACCAGATTGCCGATGTGGAGCTCCTCCGCCAGACGGGCAGCGTCCATAACCGTGCTGTGGTGCTTTTCATAAGGCTTGAATCGCTCCCGTTCACCGTAAAGACAGAAGGCCTCGTGAAGCAGCCAGTCGCTTCCCTCAACATAGGGAGCACAGATGGGATTGTAGGGCTCGTCGCCGACACAGGTCAGCTTTTTCCCATTTTTTAAAGTGGTAGTAAAGCCGAATTGCCGCGCTTTGGTAGAGTGAATATCAAAAAAAGTAACCTCGTAGTCCATGATGGAAAGCGTTTCCCCGTCATGAACAGGAATCAGATGAATCCGGTCACCAATGAGTCGGTAAAATTTGCCCTGAAGAGTCAGACGGCAGAATGTGTCAATCGTAGAGGTCAACTGATCGTGGCAGTAAATGTTCAGATCGCCGTCGTAGGTGCCATTTAACATACGGGTAGCAATAAAGCGTACCATCCAGACTACGCCAAGAAGGTGATCCGTATGCTCATGGGTGACAAAGAGATCATGGATCTGGGAATACTGGACGTTCATTTTGTCAAGAATCTGCAGAATACCGTTGCCGCCGCCGGCGTCCACCATGAAAAAGCGATCTTCATTGCGAATGGAAAAGCAGGTATTGTAATAATGAATAACAGCGGCATTTCCCGTGCCGAATACGTATAATTGTTCCATAGGATGGGCTCCTTATCTTTTGATTAGAACTTTTCATTTACTTCAGATTATGTTACTATATTTGTTAGAGAAAATCAACCTGGGGAGGATTGAAAATGAGAGATTTGGCATATCTGAAGCTGCTGGCAAAGGAATATCCAAGTCTGAAGGCAGCATCCAGTGAAATTATCAATCTGATAGCGATCTGCGGCCTGCCCAAGGGCACGGAATATTTTTTCAGTGATCTGCATGGTGAATATGAGGCATTTATTTATCTGCTGCGCAGCGCGTCTGGAATTATCAGGGAGAAGATCCGGGCAACCTACGGCTATATTATTCCGGAGGAGGAGCAGATGGAGCTGGCAAACCTGATTTATTATCCGGATCGGAATTTGAACAAGATTATTCAGCAGGGGCGAGGTACGGAGGACTGGCAGAGGATTACGGTAAACAGACTGGTTCAGATCTGCAAGGAGGTATCTTCCAAATACACTCGTTCCAAGGTTCGTAAAAAAATGCCCAGAGAATTTGGCTATGTAATCGACGAGCTTCTTCATGTAGATTACAATGATGAAAATAAGCGGGTATACTATGAAGAAATTATCCGTTCCATTATTGATACAGGAATTGCTGATAAATTTATTGTGGCTTTGTGTGAGCTGATTCAGAATCTGGCTATTGACAGTCTTCATATTATCGGAGACATTTTCGATCGAGGGCCGCGGGCGGACATTATTATGAATGAGCTGATGCATTTCCATGATGTGGATATTCAGTGGGGGAATCATGATATATCCTGGATGGGAGCGGCGACGGGAAACCCTGCGTGTGTATGTAATGTGCTGCGGATTGCTATCAGCTACAACAGCTTCGATGTTCTGGAGGACGGCTATGGAATTAATCTGCGCCCGCTGTCTATGTTTGCTTCAAAGGTGTACCGGGATGACCCCTGCAGCCAGTTTACGCCGAAAATTCTTGATGAAAATATATATGATGCAGTAGATCCGGGGCTGGCAGCTAAAATGCATAAAGCGATTGCTGTGATTCAGTTTAAGGTGGAAGGACAGATTATTAAGCGTCATCCCGGCTACAAGATGGATGATCGGATTTTGCTGGAGGCGGTGGATTACAGCAGAGGTGTGGTTACGATTGAGGGAACAGAATATCCCATGCTGGATACGATGTTTCCCACCATTGATCCCAAGCATCCCCTGCGGCTGACAAAAGAAGAGGACGAGCTTTTGCACACTCTGATTATGTCCTTCCGACACAGCGGACTTCTCCACAAGCACATCCGTTTCCTCTACACCAACGGCGCCCTGTACCAGTGCCATAATGGAAATCTGCTTTACCACGGCTGCATTCCCATGCGGCCGGACGGAAGCTTTGAGGGAATGATCTGCAATGGGGAGGAGTTGACAGGAAGAGCACTTATGGATTATATTGGAGAACAGATCCACAAGGCATATTTTTTGCTGGAGGATGATCCGGAGAAGAATGGAGCCAGAGATTTTATGTGGTATCTGTGGTGCGGAGCCAAGTCGCCTGTATTCGGAAAAGATAAGATGACAACCTTTGAGCATTATTTTGTAGCGGATAAGGCAACACACAGAGAGCGGCTCAATCCTTATTATAAGCTGAGTCAGCAGGAAGATGTCTGTGATCGGATTCTTCAGGAGTTCGGACTGTACGGCGAAGGTTCCCACATTATTAATGGTCATGTGCCTGTAAAGATCAAGGATGGAGAAATGCCCGTTAAGGCTAACGGCAAGCTGTTTGTTATTGACGGAGGACTCTCCAAAGCTTATCAGAAATACACGGGAATCGCAGGCTACACGCTGATTTATAATTCCCATCACCTGGCTCTGGCGGAGCATAAGCCCTTTAATCCAGAGCAGGAAAATACGCCCAGGGTTGCGATTGTAGAAAAAATGAAAAACAGAATCATGGTAAGCGACACAGATAAGGGAAAGGAGCTGATGGCTCAGATTGAGGATTTAAAAGAGCTTTCAGCAGCCTACCGCCGGGGCGATATTAAAGAACAGGCAGATTGAAACAGAAGGAGAATGAATGAGTAAAAACGAATTTATCCAGGGACTGGAAGCAGCCCTGTCCGGCAATGTACCGCCGGAAACAGTTCGGGAAAACCTGATTTATTATCGGGATTATATCCGGACAGAGCTGGAAAAAGGCAGAACAGAGCAGGATATTATGGATGAACTGGGAGATCCCAGACTGATTGCCCGAACGATTATGGATACAACGCCGGGAGCTGAGGAGGGGGCATTTGAGCCTTATCACTTCCGTGGTTTTTTTGGCGAAGGCAGTCAGACAGGCAGCTACAGCCAGGGAAGCGGATATGGTCAGGACAGTTCCTACAGCCAGAATGACGGCTATACTCAGGGAAGCGGTTCCCGTGGACATGTCCATTATTATGATCTGAATAAGTGGTACTGGAAGCTGTTGGCCGTGGTCGTGGTCGTTCTGTTTTTGATGCTGCTCTTTACACTGATTACCGGCTTTTTAAGCCTGGTGATTCCCATGCTGCCAGTATTGGGACTGATTGCAGTAATTATGTGGTTTGTAGGCGGCCGGCGCAGATGATATTCCTGTTTTTGTGTCATAGGAAATTGCGTTCTATGACATAAAAACGCTCCGCGAGGATCGCCATGCGGCAGAAGAGAATTTTGTCGCAGAAGCGACCCGCCGCAGGCGGAGAAGCTCGCGAGAGAGC
>UPYT01000035.1 GCA_900538475.1 uncultured Clostridium sp.
CGGAAGAGAATTTTGTCGCAGAAGCGACCCGCCGCAGGCGGAGAAGCTCACAAGCGAGCTTCTTTTTTATAACATAGAAAGGAAAACAGAAATTATATGCAGCAGATAATCGTGACGATGCCAGTGATTGCCCTGCGCGGCCTTACCGTGCTGCCTGGTATGACAGTCAGCTTTGATATCAGCCGTGCCAAGTCTGTGGCGGCAGTAGAAAAGGCTATGGTCAGTGATCAGAAGGTCGGCCTTTTTGCACAGAAGAATCCGGAAGATACCGATCCTTCTCTGGAACAGCTTTATCATATTGGAACCATTGTGCGGGTCAAGCAGCTGGTAAAAATGCCCGGAGGAATTATCAGAGTCATGGTAGAAGGACTGGTAAGGGCAGAGCTTCTGGAGCTGGACAGCGAGGAGCCGTCTCTGATTGGTGAGATATTAGAGGCTCCGGTTCTGGAAGGCGAGGAGGACTATGTAACCTCAGAGGCCATGATTCGAGTGCTGAAGGATAAGGCAGAGGAGTATGGAAAACAGCATCCGAAATTTGAAAAAGAGGTTTTGCCAAACCTTCTGCGCTGTGAGAGGCTCTCTCCTCTGATGATGCAGATGGCAAGTGAAATGCCTTGGGACTACCGGATCCGACAGCAGTATTTAGAGGCCTCCAGCGAGGAGGAACAATATGAGGTGATCGTTGCTAACCTGGTAAATGAGGTGGAGATTTCCCGGATTCGACGGGAATTCCAGGAAAAGGTAAAGCAGAGCATTGATCAGAATCAGAAGGAATACATTCTGCGGGAGCAGATGAAGGTTATTCGGGAAGAGCTGGGAGAGGATTCGCTTTCCGATGCGGATGAGTATGAGAAGCAGCTTCAGAATCTGAAGGCAGATAAAGAAGTAAAGGAAAAGCTTCAGAAGGAAATCGAACGGTTTAAGGGAATGCCGGGGGGAAGCCAGGAGGCCAACGTGCTGCGCACCTACATAGAGACACTTCTGGAACTGCCCTGGAATAAAATGTCCCGGGATAATAATAATTTAAAACATGCAGAGGAAATTCTCGAAGAGGATCACTATGGCCTGGAAAAGGTGAAGGAGCGAGTTCTGGAATACCTGGCTGTACGGATTCTGACGAAAAAGGGAACCAGCCCCATCATCTGTCTGGTAGGACCGCCTGGAACAGGAAAAACTTCCATTGCCCGGTCTGTAGCGCGGGCTCTGGGCAAAAAGTATGTCCGCATCAGCCTGGGCGGAGTTCGGGATGAGGCAGAAATCCGTGGTCATCGGAAAACCTATGTAGGCGCTATGCCTGGCCGCATGGTAGACGGACTGCGTCATGCCGGAGTGGCTAATCCGCTGATGCTTCTGGATGAGATTGACAAGGTCAGCAGCGACTATAAGGGAGATACCTTTTCCGCGCTCCTGGAGGTGCTGGACGGAGAGCAGAATGTAAAATTCCGGGATCATTATGTAGAGGTTCCTATTGATCTGTCCAATGTTCTCTTTATTGCAACAGCCAACACAACACAGACCATTCCGCGGCCGCTGCTAGACCGTATGGAGGTTATTGAAATCAACAGCTATACAGAAAATGAGAAATTTCATATTGCCAGAAATTATCTGGTAGGAAAACAGCTGGAGAGAAACGGACTGACAAAGGAGCAGCTGATTCTGACCGACGGCGCCTTAAAGAAGATCATTCACAATTACACCAGAGAGGCCGGTGTTCGAAACCTGGAGCGCCGGATTGGAGACATCTGCAGAAAGGCTGCAAGAGAATTTCTGGAGGACAAAAAGAAGGTGATCCGCGTAACGGAATCCGGTCTGGAAAAATATCTGGGCAAGGAGCGGGTAACCTTTGAGGATGCCAATGAAGAGGATGAGGTAGGAATTGTCCGCGGACTGGCATGGACCAGCGTAGGCGGCGACACACTTCAGATTGAAGTTAATGTGATGCCTGGACAGGGTAATCTGAAGCTGACAGGTCAGATGGGAGATGTGATGAAGGAGTCTGCCCAGACAGCCCTGACCTATGTGCGTTCTGTCTGCCCTCAGTATCAGGTGGCAGATGATTATTTTGAAAAACATGATCTTCATATCCACATTCCTGAGGGAGCTGTTCCCAAGGACGGTCCCTCTGCCGGAATTACAATGGCAACGGCAATGCTTTCTGCAGTGATTAACAGAAAGGTGAAGGCCAAGGTTGCCATGACAGGAGAGATTACCCTGCGGGGGCGTGTCCTTCCCATTGGCGGTCTGAAAGAGAAGATCCTGGCAGCCAAAATGGCACATATGAAAACAGTTCTGGTACCGGATAAGAACAGGCCGGATATCGCGGAGCTGTCAAAGGAAATTACCAAGGGATTGACGATTGTTTATGTGAAAAATATGGAGGATGTGCTGAAGGAAGCTTTTGCAGAGGCAGAATCGGCATGAACAGAAAGGACAGGAAATGATTATCAGAAAAGCAGAACTGGAAACCGTCTGCGGTATTACCAGCCGTCTTCCGGAAAATACCTGCCCGGAGTTTGCATTTGCAGGCAAGTCCAATGTGGGCAAATCTTCTCTGATTAATGGGCTTTTAAACAGGAAGTCTCTGGCGAGAACCTCTTCCCAGCCGGGAAAAACCCAGACCATTAATTTTTACAACATCAACGACGAACTGTATTTTGTTGATCTTCCCGGCTATGGCTATGCCAAGGTATCTGTGGAAGTAAAAGCAAAATGGGGAAAGATGATTGAGCGGTATCTGAGAAAATCGCCTGTTCTCAGATGCGTGTTTCTTTTGATTGATATTCGCCACGAGCCGTCTGATAATGATCGGATGATGTATGACTGGATTGTGGCTAACGGATATCATCCGGTGATTATTGCAACAAAGCTGGATAAGCTGAAGAGAAGCCAGGTGGCAAAGCAGATTAAGGTGCTGCGTCAGGGGCTGGGCATGGAAAAAGATGACATTCTGATTCCCTTTTCAGCAGAAACGAAGCAGGGAAGAGATGAAATCTGGGATCTGATTGAAGGCATGTGCAGAACAGAAGAGCCGCGGGAACTGTAAGAAAGCTTCCATGATTCTTTTGCATTTGTTCTGGAATTTTACAGAAATTTTATTTGCACAAGTGCGGAGACTGTGGTAATGTGTAGCCGTATGAAAGAACCGGAAAGGAGTATCATTATGGCGAAAGAATATATTACATTTACCATTGGACCAAAGAAGGATATTGCACTGATTGCACATGACAATGAGAAGCCGAAGCTGATTGCGTGGTGCAGAGAACATTATGCAGAGCTGAAGCACCACAATCTTTACGGAACTGGAACAACGGCCAGAATGATCACCGATCAGACGGGCCTGACAGTAAAGGGCTACAACAGCGGCCCTCTGGGCGGAGATCAGCAGATTGGAGCCAAGATTGTAGAAGGAGTTATTGATTTTGTTGTGTTCTTTTCGGATCCGCTGACGGCTCAGCCGCACGACCCAGATGTTAAGGCTTTGATGAGAATTGCTCAGGTCTATGATATTCCCATGGCCGTCAATAAGGCTACAGCCGATTTTCTGATTACCTCAGAATTAATGAATTCGGATTATCAGCATGATGTAATTAATTTCCGAAGACAGGTGGAAGAACGGGCAGAAACCCTGTAATTGGGATAAATACAAATGAAAAAGCAGGGGGGTAACGTATGCTGACAGAGAAGGAATTGACATATATCGAGGAACATGCGCAGGAGGCCAGACAGCTTTTACTTACTCTGGCGAGGATTCCTGCTCCTTCCCACCACGAAGAGAAACGGGCACAGTTTTGTAAGCACTGGCTGGAAGCCCACGGAGCTAAAAATGTGGTGATTGATGATGCTTTGAATGTGGTTTATCCGATTGGAGTAACAGAGGATAATCCTGTGACGGTCTTTATGGCCCACATGGATGTGGTTTTTCCTGACACAGAAGAATTGCCTCTGACTGTGAAGGATGGGAAGCTCTTCTGCCCTGGCATCGGAGATGACACGGCTAATCTGGTAGCTCTTTTGATGGCTGCCGGTTATGTGACAGAGCAGGGGCTTTTGCCGGAGCATGGAGGAGTGGTTTTTGTCTGTAATTCCTGCGAGGAGGGACTTGGCAATCTGAAGGGCTCCCGAAAGATTTGCGATACCTATGGAAAACGGATTCAGGCCTTTTATACTCTGGATCTGTATCTGGATCGATATGTGACCCGTTCTGTGGGATCCTGCCGGTACCGGGTAAAGGTGACTGCAGAGGGAGGTCACTCCTACCTTGATTTTGGAAAGGAGAATGCCATTGCCAGACTGGCAGAGTTTATCGGCAGCATGTACCAGATTCAGGTGCCGCGCGAGGGACGCACAACCTATAATGTGGGAACCATTCAGGGAGGCACCTCAGTCAATACCATTGCTCAGCAGGCAGAGATAACCTGTGAATTCCGATCAGACTGCAGGGAAAGTCTGGAGGAAATGGAGACCAGATTTTATAACCTGATCGAGGAGTATCAAAACAAGGGAGTTTCCATTGAAGCAGAGGTGATAGGGATTCGCCCCTGCGAAGGCCAGGTAGATGCCGCTGCCAGGCAGAAGATGTTTGATTATGTGGAGGAAGCGATTTTTCACGCCTGTGGAATAAACCCGGGAACTGGCTCCAGCTCAACGGACTGCAACATTCCCCTGTCTCTGGGGATTCCGGCGGTATGCTTCGGAGCGTGCCGGGGAAAGGGCTTTCACACAAGGGAGGAATTTGTTTATGAAGACTCCCTGATTCCCGGATATCAGGCAGCGCTGGAGATCGTGCTTCACTATTTTTAGTGTAACAGTTCGTCCATGCGAAGATTCAGACAAAAAAAGCGTTGAGGGCATGGCTGAACGGTTACACTTTATCTTAAATGAATACAACAGAATATGGATTTTTGGAAGCAGGAAGGTTTCCCCGAAAACGGGGAGGCAGTTCTGCTTTTTCTGATCTGTTAGAAAAAAAGAGGCATCCGGGTATTTTTTCTTCTGAGGAGGCTTTAAAATCTTTGCTGATTTTCTCAAATTTTGAACACAAAATGGACACAAACCATTGGTATTTTCTATCTATGAACGATACAGGTCAATATTGAGAGGAGTTTTTATATATGAAGAAAAAGCTGTGGAGGACATGGGCATGGGGGATTTCGGCAGTGACAGCTGGTACGGCAGTTGCTTCGCAGATAAGCCTGACAGCGCAGGCAGCAGATAATAGCCAGGACTATCGCAGGAAGGTGATAGGAATTGCGGGAATTATTCAGAATGTGAGTACGGAGCTTGAGGCGCCGGTTACCAGAGCGCAGTTTGCCCACATGCTGGTTCAGGCATCCGGTTATCGGGATTACCTCCCTTCTGTCAGCAAGGTGTCTGTGTATGCAGATGTACCGAAGGAGTATTCCTATGCATCCAGTATTCGGATTGCGGCAGAGGAAAACTGGATGACAGGGTACTTGGGCGGCACGTTTAGACCGGATCAGCCCATAACCCTGAGGGAGGCGGTACGGGGAATTCTGGCTCTGTTAGGCTATACCAGCTCGGATTTTACGGGGGACGCAGCCAATTCCAGAATGGCACAGTACTATACCCTGGAGTTAAATGAGGAGATGGATCGGCAGCCGGAGGAAATTCTCAATAAAACCGACTGCATCAATCTGTTTTATAATCTTTTGAAAACAGAAAGTAAATCTACAGGACAGGTGTATGGTCTCAGTCTTGGCTGTACGGTAAATGCAGATGGTGAGATCAATCCGATGGGACTGGCAGATACCAATCTAACAGGGCCAAAGCTGATTCCCAAGGGCCGGCAGCTGGGAGATTATGTTCCCTTTAATGTTCAGGAGGCCAGTATTTATGTCAATGGAGAGGCCTCTAGCTATGAATCACTGAAAAGCTGCATTTCCAGCAATTATGTGGTGATTTATTACAATCAGAAGGCAAAAACCATCTGGGCCTATGTGGCGGATGAGGATGTACAGTCTGGCCGCTGCGTCGTTCGCGGAACGGTGGAAAACATCTATTACAGCTCCAGTGATGTGATGACTCCAACATCCATTACCCTGGAAGGAGAGTCGGATGAATATAAGCTGGCCAGCTCTGATATGCAGTTTGCCTTTTCTATCTATGGCTCTCTGCGTGTGGGAGATACTGTAACCCTGGTTTGTGAAAAAACAGAAAATGCCGATGGAGATGTCTCCTATACAGTTGTAGATTATGTAGAAGAATAACAGGGGGAGAGTTGGAAAACAGATGTGGATGAATAGGAAAAAAGGAAAAGAGATAACAGAAGAACAGAATAAAGACCAGCAGACGAAACTGCAGAAGCTGCTGGAAAAGAGAAGAGAGAAGAAGAAAAACCCAAAAAAGAAAGGACGCTTGCCCCTGATAATTGGGGCAGCAGCGCTGGCAGCTGTTTTTGGTCTGTGGCAGCTGAAAAGCCGCAGTGAGCAGGCGACTGCAAGTGGGACAGAAGGGCAGAGAACTGCAACTGTGACGAAAGGAACCATTACCTCGGAGCTTTCTTCCTCTGGTGTGATTTCACCAAAGGATACTTACAGTCTTACCTCACTGGTAGAAGGAGAAGTGATTTCTGCTAATTTTGAAGAGGGAGATCAGGTAACGGAGGGACAGGTTCTGTATCAGATTGATGTATCCTCCATGGAATCAGAGCTGAAATCAGCCAATACTTCTCTGGAACGGGCACAGAAGCAGTATCAGAATGCCCAGGAGGATTACAATGAGGCATTGTCTGATTACAGCGGAAATACCTATAAATCCACGCGGACTGGTTTTATTCGGGAATTGAATATCCAGGCAGGGGATCAGGTAGGCCAGAATACAGAGCTTGCATCGATTTATAATGATCAGCTTATGAAAATCCGCGTCCCCTTCCTTGCATCAGAGGCAGCAGCGATTGGAGCTGGAAATCAGGCTGTACTGACCCTTACCGATACAGAAGAGCAGCTTAGCGGTGTGGTAACGGCTGTCAGCAATATGGATGAGGTGCTGGACGGAGGAAGAATTGTCCGTTATGTAACCGTTGAGGCAGCAAATCCCGGAGGTCTGACGGCGAGCCACAGCGCCACGGTGGAAATAAACGGGGTGGTCTGTACTGCAGAAGGAAATTTTGAGGCAGCCACCGATCTGGTGATGAAAGCAGACCTTCCTTCCAGTGTTGAGGTTGAGGCGCTGCTGGTGAATGAGGGAGACTATGTAACAGAAGGAACTCCTATTTTTCGAATCGCTGCAGAGGATGCAGAGGATTTGATAGATACCTATCAGGATGCCATGACCCAGGCGGAGGTATCATTAGAAAGCGCTCAGAGCAAGGTGGATTCCACAAAGGAAAACTATGACAATTACACGATTACTGCGCCGATTTCCGGACAGGTGATTACAAAAAGCGTAAAGGAGGGCGATACCATCAGCCGGAATTCCGGCAGCAGCGACACGACTCTGGCGGTCATTTATGATCTGTCTTCCCTGACCTTTGAGATGTCTGTGGACGAGCTGGATGTGCACAGTGTCCAGGTGGGGCAGAAGGTTTCGGTTACAGCAGACGCCCTGGAGGGACAGACCTTTACAGGAACAGTTACCAATGTAAGCCTGGAAAGCGTACAGTCTAATGGTGTTACCAATTACCCGGTGACGGTGACTATGGATGAAACCGGTGATCTGCTTCCTGGAATGAATGTGGATGGTGTTATTTTGCTCGATGAGACAGAGGATGCCTTGATGATTCCCATTGATTCTTTGATGCGGGGCAATCGTGTTTATGTGAAGGACGATACTGTGAAGGAGGCTCAGGGCAGTGTTCCTGCAGGATTTCGAGCAGTGGAGGTAGAAACCGGACTGACCAATGATGATTATGTGGAGATTGTAAGCGGACTTTTCGAAGGAGAAGAGGTCTATGTGAGTGAGTCATCGAAAAGTACGGATGCATTTATGATGGGCGGACCTGGAGGCGGAATGCGCTGATAAAATCCGGAAAGAAGCTTGCAGTTTGGAACAGACAAAGAAAAACCGTGCCGCCAATGGAATGGCGGCGGAATGGAGATTGATATGACAGAGCCATTAATCGAATTACGGGATATTTATAAAATATATCATATGGGTACAGAAGAGGTGAGGGCAAACGACGGAATTTCTCTGAATGTGGATAAAGGCGAGTTTGTGGCGATTATTGGAAAATCAGGAAGCGGAAAATCTACATTGATGAATATTATTGGTGCTTTGGATGTGCCTACCTCCGGCAGGTATCTGCTGGGGGGGGAGGATGTGGATCAAATGAGTGACGATCAGCTGGTAGATATCCGTAACCGGCAGATTGGATTTATTTTTCAGCAGTATAACCTGCTTCCCAAATCGAATCTTCTGGAGAACGTAGAGCTTCCGCTTTTGTATGCAAAAAAGGACAGGGAAGAACGAAGGGAGCGGGCTATGAAGGCCCTGGAGAGAGTGGGACTGGCGGACAAATGGAAAAATCTTCCCAATCAGCTTTCCGGAGGCCAGCAGCAGCGGGTGTCGATTGCCCGCGCTCTGGCTGGCGATCCCTCCCTGATTCTGGCAGATGAGCCAACGGGCGCACTGGATTCACGAACCAGCCGCGAGGTACTGAATTTTTTAAAGGAGCTGAACGAAGAAGGAAATACCATTGTGATGATTACCCATGACAATTCCATAGCGTTGGAAGCAAAGCATGTGGTCAGGGTTCACGATGGAAAAATTAATTTTGACGGAGATGTAAAGGATTATGCTGCAATCATTCAAGCTGGCAATGAAAAGCATCTGGAGCAATAAAATGCGCTCCTTTCTGACTATGCTGGGTATCATTATCGGTGTGGCATCGGTCATTATACTGGTCAGTCTGGTGAATGCCTATATGTCTTACATGACAGACAGCTTTTCCAGCATGGGAACCAACCAGATCACAGTGAATATGATAAATTTATCTTCCCGCTCTGTTTCAGACGAGGAAATGTATGAGTTTTATAGCGAGCAGGGAGAGGTATTTGATGAAATTTCACCGATGGTAAGCATTAGCGGCGCAATTAAGCATGGAAATGATTCTATGACATCAACCTCTATTACAGGCGTCAGCGAATCCTATCTGTCTATCAAGGGCTGGGAGCTTCAGTATGGAAGAAATCTTCAGTATGGGGATATGACAGGACGCCACAAGGTCTGTGTAATCGGCACTTATGTAGCAGATGAGCTTTATGGCAGTGCTGAGAATGCTTATGGAGAAACACTGAAAATCAATGGATATGCGTTTACCATTGTAGGTGTGGCGGCCCAGCAGGAGGATGAGATGGAGGAGGGAGGAACCGATGATTTTGTATGGATGCCTTATACCAGAGCTGTAAAAATGGCAAGAAACTCCAATATTAATAATTACGTTTTTACTGTTTCTGATTTATCCCAGGCAACGGCAGCCAAAAGCCAGATAGAAAGCTTTCTCTATGAACGATTTAAAGATGAGGATTTGTATACAGTAACTGCAATGAGCGAAATGCTGGATGAGTTAAATTCCATGATTGCCATGGTGTCAGCAGGACTGGGAGGAATTGCCGGGATCTCCCTGTTAGTAGCCGGAGTTGGCGTAATGAATATTATGTTGGTTTCCGTAACTGAGAGGACGAGAGAAATTGGAATCAGAAAAGCTCTGGGAGCCAGAAAAAGCGTGATTATGCAGCAGTTTGTTATAGAAGCAGCAGTGACAAGTTCACTGGGAGGAATTATTGGAATCATTCTGGGAAGCGTTGTAACATCTGCAGTTGGAAAGCTTGCTGAATTGTCTGCTACTCCAACTCCGGCAGCGGTACTGGTATCATTTGGAGTATCGGTAGGAATTGGATTGCTGTTTGGCTATATGCCGGCCAACCGGGCAGCAGGGCTGAATCCGATTGATGCCCTGCGCGGAGATTAAATAGAGGGTGTTTTGCCTTGACACCTGTTTGAAAACTGCTGTATAATGCAGAAAATATATGCAGAAGGAAGCAGCAGTTTTTCGAAGGGAAGCGGCTGAGTGTACTGCATAATGATATGACAGGAAAAGCGGAGGCAGGATATGAAAGTAGTTGATATGCATTGCGATACCATTGGAGAAATTTTAAAGGATCATCAGAATGGAGGGAATATGTCTATTCTGGAGAACTCGCTTCATATTGATTTGCAGAAAATGAAAAAAGGAGATTATCTGCTGCAGAATTTCGGTCTGTTTGTTCATCTGGAATCCCATGCGAATCCTTTTGAATACGCTATGAAGCTGGTTGATACGTTCTACACGGAGCTGGAGGCGCACAAGGATCAGATTGGTATTGTAAAAACCTGGGGCGATCTGGAAAAAAATATAGCAGAAGGCAGAATGTCCGCTATGCTGACGCTGGAGGAAGGCGGTATGTGCCTGGGGGAAACTGCGCTGCTGCGTGATTTTTACCGCCTGGGCGCAAGAATGATGACTCTGACCTGGAATTTTCAGAATCAGCTGGGATATCCCAACCGGATGGAGCTGCATGAGGGAGAGAGTTATCCCCGCTTTTTGCCGGATACAGAGCATGGTCTGACAGAAAAGGGAATTGAATTCGTTCAGGAAATGGAACGTCTGGGTATGATTATCGATATTTCTCATTTGAATGATGCAGGAATCTGGGACGTGTTCCGTTATACAAAAAAGCCCTTTGTGGCAAGCCATTCCAATGCCCGGGCTCTGGCCTCTCACCCGAGAAATCTGACGGATGATATGATCCGTGCTCTGGCAGAACGGGGCGGTGTGGCAGGAATCAATTTCTGTGCTGCCTTCCTTCGGGATCGGGATGAAACAGGACAGGAGCCTACCCACAGTTACTGCCGGGATATGGTGGCGCACATGAAGCATATGAAAAAGATAGGAGGAATCGGCTGCATCGGACTGGGAACGGATTTTGACGGCATTGGAAGCATTGTGGAGATGAAGGATTGCTCTGGAATGCAGATGCTGGCAGAGGAAATGGAAAAGCAGGGCTTTACAGGCAGTGAAATTGAAGCTGTATTTTCTAAAAACGTGCTGAGAGTCTATAAGGAAATCCTCTAAGCAGGAAAACTCCGGGCGTTTCCTTCCCCGCCCGGAGCGGCAGAGCTGCTTCTTCTGGAAAGAAAGGACAGAGGCTATGAACCTTGGATTAGGAAATCAGATATTTGCAGATAAACGAGAAAACAGGAGGAGAACAGGAAAAATCCGTCATATGAAATGGGCAGCGCTCACAGCCGCTTCTGTTTTTCTGGCTGTGTCAGCCGTTTCGTTTTCTTCCCTTGCCTCGGATTATGCAGTAGAAACCATTGTTCTGGGAGAGCCGGAGCATGTGTGGTGGGAGACAGACACAGTTGTAAAATGGTCTTCTGTGAAAAATGCCCGGGAGTATCAGGTAAAGCTTTTTATTGCTGACAATGCCGATCGGGATGAAGAAAACTGGAAGGCAGTGGATTTTGAGGATGAAGGGCTGGAGACAGCGGCGGTGATCCGCACTTCCGGCACCAGCTATGATTTTTCCCAGTACCTGGATGATCTTCATACCTATTTTGCAGCAGTTCGGGCTGTGCCGCAGGTAAAGGAACAGGCCTATGTACAGGCTGGCGGCTGGGTAGGATCTCCGGATGTGGATTTCCGTGAAAAACAGGTGATGGGAACTACCGGGGGGAGGTGGCGCAATTATCTGGAGGGCAGCCGTTACCAGACAGAGGACGGAGCCTATCTGACGGAAGGCTGGCAGCTGATAGAGGGAGACTGGTATCTGCTGGATGAAAACGGATACCGCCTTTGCGGCTGGCAGAATGTAGACGGCGCCCGCTATTATCTGGGAGAGGACGGGCGGATGGCTTCGGGGTGGTTTGTCTTTGAAAATAACTGGTATTATGCAGATGACACGGGAAAAATGGTTACAGGATGGGTGATGGATAAGCCGGGAGAGTATTATTATCTTCAGGAGGACGGAACTATGGCCCATGATACGGTAATAGATGGATATACACTGGCTTCTGACGGACTGAGAACGGGAAAAAACTGACAGAAATCTGGAAAAGGCTTCTAAGAAAAAGCCTTTTCCAGATTCCATAAAAGAATGGTAACAGCCAGCAAATCGGCACAGCCGCCGGGACTGATGTTCAGGCGGATAAATTCCCGGTTCAGCTTCCGAAGCTCCACAAGACCTTCGGCAGTTCCTGCACCGCCCAGGGCAAGGATTCGGCCTGCCTCCATTTTTTCATAGGAGAGCAGATTGTGATTTGTCCGGATAAGAACATTGGTGTCGTTCACCTTGTTCATCAGAGCCAGCAGAGTATTAATAGCAGCAACATTGTCATCAATGCCTTCGGATTTGTATTTCCGGTAAGCGGGAAGACTGATGGAGGCGATAGAGGGAAACCCTTTTTGGGCTTCTCCGCGGATGCCCTTCATATTGTAACGCTTAAAAAGCATTTCTCCATGAGTCCGGGGACTCCGTTTCCGGATTTGATCAAAATCTTTCTCAATTTCATCTCTGCATATCTGCCCTGCCAGCTTCAGAATATCCTCTGCAAGAAACGGAGTTTTTGGATTGCGGAATTTCTGATAAAGTCCGGCGGCAGCAGAGATAATTCCCATAGAAAAAATCATACCCTTATGGGTGTTTACTTCATTGGTAGCCTGGAACATGGATTTTTCTGCCTCTACGCCTATGGGGCGGATAGAGAGAAACAGCCCTTTTCCTTTGGGCTCTGTCCAGCCTTCTCCAGCCTGGTACATCGCATTCAGATAGGGGACAATGGCCTCTGTGCTGACGGCAAAGGTCTGAAAATTCATGTCGTTATGGGCGCCGTTGTCATGACGATCTACCAGCCCCGGCTTTGGTGTGGCAGATACTTCGGCCATTAAGGCCTGACGGCAGAGATTTTCGTAGGAAAATACCGGAGCAGCAGAGGTATGACTGGTAAAATCACTTAAAATGCCGGTAATCTCTTCTGTAAGCTCGTCTACAGTATGTCTTCTGCTGCGGCTGCATACATGAGCTGGTTCTCCGCAGAGCAGGCAGGTGCGGGCGGCATGTCCCAGTTCCTCTCTGGAAACCTTGGTTCCGTCTGTGCGCAGTACATCAATATCAAAAAGACGTCCCAGTCTGTCTGCGTCTTCCAGACTGGTCATGCGGCTTTTGATGGCTTCTGGACTGTCATCGACACAATAAATTGCCTCGTATCCGGTTTTTTCCCGAATACTCACATTGTATAAAACAGGTGTCTGATAAACCTTTAATATGGTTTCAATCCGTCTGCAGGCCTCTTCAAATGCCTGTGGAACGCCGGGAAGAACCTTCACGGGCCCTGGAATATTGAGAGTCAGACAGATCAGAGGCTTTTGATAACGGTTTAAAAGCTGCTTCTGGGCAAAGGCCCGCGCTTCTCTGGCGTCCAGCATCTCTGTCAGACTTACTTCTTTTAATTTATCATTCATCGGATGATTCCTCCCGGATTTATTTGAGCAAAAAGAACCTCAGATTCCAATAAAGCTTCGCCGCCTTTTCGAGAAAAGGTTGATGCATACGATCCATTGGCAGTAAATCGGATTTAAGGATTCCCCAAAAAAGGGAAGCTTTATTGAAAATAGAGTACACATAGGTGTTTTACCCCTTTATTATAGTAGGAAAGTAACAAAAAATCAAATATATAATCGGTTATATCCCCTATAAAGCCTTTCTTATCATTGCTTTACCGCGTTGAATTTTTAAAAATTAAAGCGATATAAATTGACAGCGATGAATTTTCGTAGTATGATAGGAACAGTTCAGAAATCTGAGCAGAATGCAGAAAAGAATGAATGCAGAATATATGTAAAAGAGAGGGAGACGATTATGAAAAAATCAATGAAAATCATGTCTGCAGCAATGAGCGGTATCATGGTTCTTTCCCTGGCAGCTTGCGGCGGCAGTGATGCAGGAACCACAGCAGCGAAGGATACCACAGAAGCAGCATCAGAGGCAAAGGACAGCACTGATACTCAGGCAGCCCAGGAGGAGAAGGCAGATGGAGAAGCCTATACTGTGGGAATCTGTCAGCTGGTACAGCATGACGCTCTGGATGCAGCGACAGAAGGCTTTAAGGATGCGATTACCGAGGCGCTGGGGGCAGATGCCGTGACCTTTGACGAGCAGAATGCACAGGGCGATTCCAATACCTGTTCCACCATTATCAACAGCTTTGTTTCCAACGATGTGGATCTGATTCTGGCCAATGCAACTGCAGCGCTGCAGGCCGCTCAGGCAGGAACCAGCGATATTCCGGTTTTGGGAACCTCTGTTACAGAATATGGAGTTGCACTGGGAATTGATGATTTTACCGGTACTGTGGGCAGCAATATTTCCGGTACCTCTGATCTGGCTCCCCTGGACGAGCAGGCAGCCATGCTGCACGAGCTTTTCCCGGATGCGAAGAATGTAGGACTTCTTTACTGCTCTGCAGAGGCCAACTCTCAGTATCAGGTAGATACCGTAAAGGCAGCTCTGGAGGAGCTTGGATATACCTGCGAGTACTATGCATTTTCTGATTCTAACGACCTTTCTACTATTGTAACCAATGCAGCTGGAGCCTGCGATGTTATTTACGTTCCTACGGACAACACGGCAGCTTCCAATACAGAAATTATCAATAATATCTGTCAGCCGGCAGGAGTTCCCATTGTCGCAGGCGAGGAAGGTATCTGCAAGGGCTGCGGCGTTGCGACCCTGTCTATCAGCTACTATGATCTGGGAGTTGCAACTGGTAAGATGGCAGTGAAAATCTTGACCGGAGAATCCAATGTATCTGAGATGCCGATTGAATATGCACCTCAGTTTACCAAGAAATATAATCCGGCTGCCTGCGAGGCTCTTGGTATTACCGTGCCGGAGGGCTATGAGGCAATCGCAGAATAATAGAATCTAGCGCAAAGCCAGGCATGAAAAGGATCCTGACAAAGGAACCTTTCCATGCCTGACTGGCGGTAAGGCGGTGAACATTGCCCATGCAGAAAATAATCCTGCAATGGGCTTATACTGGTTTTTAAGGAGAAGAGAGTTATGGCAAGTTTAATCAATGCCCTGCCAGGAGCAGTTGCACAGGGCCTCATCTGGGGAATTATGGCAATCGGAGTTTATCTGACCTATCGGATACTGGATATTGCAGATCTGACAGTAGACGGATCTCTGGGAACCGGAGGTGCAGTCTGCATTATGCTGATGCTGACAGGACATAATGTATGGGTATCTCTGGCAGGGGCTGTGATTGCCGGTATGCTGGCAGGTCTGGTTACTGGTATTTTACATACGTTTATGGGAATTCCGGCAATTCTTTCCGGTATCCTTACACAGCTGAGTTTGTATTCTGTGAATTTGAAAATTATGGGCAAGGCAAATCAGGCGATTAATGTAGACAAATTTGATTTGCTGGTATCCCTTCGTTTTATCCGTAAAGTAGCCTTTTACAAAAATACGATTTTTGTTGTGGCAGTCGGAATTATTCTTTTAATTCTGGTTCTGTACTGGTTTTTTGGCACAGAGCTGGGATGCTCCATGCGGGCAACCGGATGCAATGATAAAATGGCCCGGGCTCAGGGGATTAATACGGATTTCTGCCGTGTTCTCGGCCTGATGCTGTCCAATGGTTTGGTCGCCTTATCCGGAGCTCTTCTGTGTCAGTATCAGGGCTTTGCAGATATTCAGATGGGCCGCGGAGCCATTGTTATCGGTCTGGCAGCTGTGATTATCGGTGAGGCAGTATTTGGTAAAATATTCCACAATTTCGGCTTCCGCCTTCTGGGCGTGGCCCTGGGCTCCATTATTTATTATCTGGTACTGCAGGTGGTTATCTGGATGGGAATTGATACGGATCTGCTGAAGCTGCTGTCGGCAGCAGTTGTTGCAGTATTCCTGGCCGTTCCGACCTGGAAGACCCGGTATTTTTCAAAAGTGGGAAAGAGAGGATAAGGAGCCATGTTAGAGATTAAAAGTATTTCCAAGACCTTTAATGCAGGAACGGTCAATGAAAAAAAGGCTTTAAGAGGACTGAGCCTGACCTTAAATGACGGAGATTTTGTGACAGTAATCGGCGGAAACGGAGCTGGAAAATCGACTCTTCTGAATGCAATTTCCGGAGTATGGCCGGTCGATGAGGGACATATTATTATTGATGGAAAGGACGTAACAAAGCTTCCCGAATATCGCCGTGCTGCGTTTTTGGGACGTGTATTCCAGGATCCTATGAATGGAACAGCAGCAACTATGGGGATCGAGGAAAACCTGGCCCTTGCTCTTCGCCGGGGTGCCAGAAGAACTTTGCGGATTGGAATTAGAAACAGCGAGAGAGAGCTGTACCGGGATTGGTTAAAGCGTCTGGGCCTGGGGCTGGAGGATCGTCTGACATCAAAGGTTGGACTTCTTTCCGGCGGACAGCGTCAGGCTCTGACCCTTCTGATGGCAACTCTTCAGCGTCCGAAGCTTCTGCTTTTAGATGAGCATACAGCGGCTCTGGATCCCAAGACCGCGAAGAAGGTGCTGGATCTGA
This sequence comes from uncultured Clostridium sp., assembly GCA_900538475.1. Lineage (GTDB taxonomy): Bacteria > Bacillota > Clostridia > Lachnospirales > Lachnospiraceae > Brotaphodocola. Next base: position 16,543 of record UPYT01000035.1, read on the forward strand.
CGGCAGAGATTGTGGAAGAGCAGCATTTGACAACGCTGATGATTACGCACAATATGAAGGACGCAATCCAGCTGGGCAACCGTCTGATTATGATGCACGAGGGAAATGTAATTTACGATGTAGCAGGTGAAAAAAAGAAAAATCTGACTGTGGAGGATCTGCTCCACAAGTTTGAAGAGGCCAGTGGTGAAGAATTTGCTAATGACCGAATGATGCTGACAAAATAGTCAGATTCCGAGAATCCGGGTGATTCCATGTTATGATTTGTAACAGGAACACCCGGATTTTTGCTTTGTTTCTTCCTTAGGGAAAACGTATCCGTTTTCCTCGTACAGGGAACAAAAGGCGTTGAGGGTATGGATGAGCTGCTGCCGTGAAAACGATAAGCGTAGAAAATGAAGAGGAGAAAATCATGGAATATATTCAGTACGAAATCACAGAGCAGAATTTAGAGGCATATAAGCATAATATGATGGAAAATGAAAAAAGTCTGGCAACCATAGAAAAGTATCTGCGGGATGTTCGCTCTTTCTGCCGGTGGAATCAGGGGGAGGTTATTGTCAGAACAAGGATCCTTGAATGGAAAAATCACCTTGCCCGGGAATATGCAGTCAGCTCTGCGAATTCTATGCTGGCGGCACTGAATGGATTCCTGAGTTTTCAGGGATGGCCGGAGCTGAGGGTAAAGCCTTTTCGTCAACAGAAGCAGCTGTACCGAGATCCGGAAAGAGATCTGTCAAGAAAAGAGTATATTCAGCTTCTAGAGGAGGCAAAGAAGCAGGGAGATGAGCGCCTGAAGCTGGTAATGGAAACGATTTGCGCTACAGGAATTCGCGTTTCGGAGCTTCCTTTTATTACTGCAGAAGCGGTTCGGGCCGGACGCGCTGTTGTAAATTGTAAAAATAAGAAACGAGTTATCTTTATTCCTTCAAAGCTTCAGCGTATTTTAAAAGAATATATGAAGAGGAAAAACATTACCGAAGGAGCTGTTTTTCTGACGAGAACAGGGACTGTTTTGAACCGCAGCAATATCTGGAGAGCAATGAAAAAGCTTTCACAGACTGCAGGAGTAGAATGCAGAAAGGTATTTCCTCATAACCTGCGTCATTTATTTGCGAAAACCTTTTACAGCGCAGGAAAGGATCTGGCAAAGCTGGCAGACGTTCTGGGGCATTCCCACATCGAAACCACTAGAATTTATATCATGGAAAGCGGACAGGAGCACGAACGAATCATGGAACAGCTGGGATTGGTGGAAACGGATTCAGACCTTTTCTTTTTACAGGGAAACAGAAAAAGAAGAAGGGAAAAATGGAAGCAGCTGAAACGAAAACTGTTAAAAAGAAGGAAGAAGCAAAGCGCAGAAGAGGAGAGGCTTCTGGAATAGGAGAAAGTAAGTGCTTTGGTATATTAAAAAGGGAGACCGCCTGGGAGTATCCCAAAGTTTGTGTAAACCTTCAAACTGATGTAAGATAGACTTACCA
>UPYT01000036.1 GCA_900538475.1 uncultured Clostridium sp.
TGGCTACCTTAACCCACCGTCTAAAGCCAGTGGGATTGCGGTAGCCTTATTTCAATACTTCTTTTGAATTCTGAAAGATGCTTCCCATGTGTTGTTCTTAAAGCAACACCCCCAACATCATCGATGTTTCTGGCTATCAGATAACACATATTTTAAAGCCTCATTAAAATCCTGTTCTGTCTGAATTTTAGCATTTTCATACATTTTTCGCAACTGTAATCCTATGCTGTTTTTGTAATTCTTTTTATAAACATACTTATGAATCCAGTTGTTAAACTATCTATCATAATAAATATCATAGATACTCAAAATTTTACAGATAAACGAAACTCCAAAGAGCCGACAACATAATAAAAAGCACTTACTAGTAAGCTTGCAGCACCTCCTTCACCGACCTCGCAATGCAGCATTCGCAATCAGCTTCGCTTTTCCTCGATATTTGGCTTTCGCCAAATAGAAATCTAAAATAGCAGGTCAGCCTGTGAGTAAACTCACTCTGCCTGCTATTTCTGCTTTCTGCTTGGGCTCAATGCTCCAGCATATCTTCAATAAATATTCCATATCCTCTTGTGGGATCATTGACAAACACATGGGTCACCGCCCCCACCAGCTTATCATTCTGAATAATCGGACTCCCGCTCATGCCCTGCACGATTCCTCCGGTTATCCGAAGCAATGTCTCATCGGTTACCCGCAGCACAATACTTTTATTTTTCTGGATGGGATTATATTCCACTTTTTGAATCTCAATTTCATAATCCCGCAGCTTTCCGGAAACATCGCTTCGAATCCATGCGGGGCCCTTTTGAATATCCTGACGATATCCGATTTCCAGAGGTTTTCCGCGCAGCATCCCTTTCATTTTTTCATTGACTGTTCCAAAAATTCCGTCATCCGTATTGAAGCTAATCGTTCCCAGCTCTGTCCCAGGACCGTAATAGATTACACCGGCCATGACTCCCGGCTTTCCCACTGCTCCCTTTTCAATTCCGAGAATTTCCGTTTCATAAAGACTCCCATTTTCAATCTCTACTACCTTTCCTGTATCCATATCGCTGATGCCATGGCCCAGAGCCCCAAATTGCCCGTTTTCCTCTACATAGGTTATGGTACCGATTCCCTGGGTATCATCCCTCACCCAGGCTCCCAGCTTATACATTCCATCCTGAGTCTTTACCGGATTCATACGAATCTCCATATCTTTCCCCTCCCGCCTTACCCGCAGAAGGGCTTCGCTGTCTCCGATGGAGTTCAGACTGGTAATCAACGCTTCCTTGTCTGTAAGAGGCTGTCCGTTTATTGCCTCAATGTAATCGCCAGACTGCAAAAGCCCATAAGCAGGCTCCACCTCCTGGCCCTGGCTGTCTGTAAGCCGTCCCGTTCCCACTACCATAACGCCCTTTGACTTTAGATAAATTCCCACAGGAAGCCCGCAGGGAAGCGCATACCGGGAATCCACCACATCCACCTGAATATCTTTAAAATGAATGGCTCCAAACAGCTTCAGCCCTACCCGATAGCTTCCAAGCTTTTCCCCATACAGAGACAGAGGCTCTGCCCGGCTCAGGTGAACCTCACCGGAAGGAATATTGGAACGGTTTCCCAGAACTACCTCTTCACTTTCACTTTGAAGCGTTACGTCAAAGGGAAGATCTAGGCGGAATTCTTCCTGCTCCCGTGCTACAATGCTCAGCTGCTCTGGAATCTGCCGCTCCATATAGTACCAGATAAAACCAGCTGTAAATACCAGACTAATCCAAAAGATCCAGACCAGGTATCTACGGAATCTCTGTTTTCCAGTCATTTCACATACCTCCTCAGCGTACTTTGGAGCTCCTTTTGTTCTTCCCTGTTTTCGTCAGGTTTACAGGAACAGAAAAAGGAGCCTTTTTAAAGCTCCTTCTTAGTATGTGAGAGTTTCTGAAAAACACTCTGTCATTTTTTAGCTGTCATTTTTAACCGTTCATTTTGACTGAATTTTTGATTGGAAGCCGGCGCTGTTCTTCCATCTCAGCTTTCTTCCCTCTTTTTCAGCGCAAGCCTGGTCTGACTGGCCAGCTCCTTCATCTCTCTGGCATTTTGGAGAACAGCCTCTGTAATCTCCACACCGCCAAGCAGTCTTGCCAGCTCCTTGACCGTCTCCTCCTCCCTCAGACGGCGAATCTCCGTTTTTGTTTTTCCGCCCTCTGTTGACTTAGCAATCTCGAAATGGCAGTCTGCCATGGCTGCAATCTGAGGAAGATGGGTAATACAGATAACCTGATGGGTTCTGGAAATAATAGCCAGCTTTTCTGATACCTTCTGGGCTGTCCTTCCGCTGATTCCTGTATCAATTTCATCAAAAATCAAAGTAGGAATCTCATCACTGTCTGCAAGCACTGTTTTAATAGCAAGCATAATACGGGACAACTCTCCTCCGGAGGCCACCATGCCAAGAGAGCGGCAAGGCTCTCCCGGATTGGTAGAAATCACAAATTCTGCCTCATCAAAACCATTGGCTGTATAATGATCCATACGTCTGAATTCCATATCAAACTGGACATCCAGAAAATTCAGATCGATCAGTCCGTCGCGAATTCGAGCCGTTAAAGAAACTGCAGCCTTCCGGCGAAGTTCAGACAGCTGTCCGCAAAAAATCTCCAGCTGCTCCTGCGCCTTCTCATATTCCCGCTGCGTCTCCCTGCGATATTCATCAAAATTAGCCAGCTGATCCAGCCGTGTCTTTTTCTCCTCCAGGGAAACGAAAATCTGTTCAATGGTGTTGCCATATTTTGCCTGGAGATTGTGAATCAAATCCAGGCGCTTTTCCGTCTCTGCCAACTGCTCCTCGTCAAAGCTTACCTCTTCCATATATGCAGCAATGGCGTGGCGGGCATCTGACAGAATAGACTCCGCATCGTAAAGCTGATCCTCAATGGCCTTCAGGGCTTCATCAAAAGCCACCACCTGCCCCAGCTGACGAATGGCCTGTCCCAGCCCCTCTGTCTCCACCGCATTGTAAGCAGAGGAAAGACTTTCCAGAATTCTTCTTCCATTAGAAAACCTGCGGTACTGTTCCGCCAGAAGCTCCTCTTCCCCCTCCTTCAAGGCTGCATTTTCAATCTCATCTACCTCAAACTGCAGAAAATCCGTCTCTCGCCTTCTTCTTTCTTCATCTGAATTCATTTCCTCCAGCTGTTCCTGCAAAAGCCTGTACCGGCGATAGCAGCTTTCTATTTTTTCTTTTACAGGCAGGATTTCTGCTTTTCCATAAGCGTCAAGAATCTCCAGATGCTTGGAACCATGAAGCAAAGACTGATGCTCGTGCTGACCATGGATATCAATTAAAAGTCCCGTCACCTGCCTCAGCTTTGCGGCAGTTACCGTCTCATCGTTAATTTTGCTGACACTTCGGGCCGGAAGCAGCTTTCTGGAAATAATCAGAAGCCCATCCTCATCAGGAAAAACATCCATTGCTTCCAGAGCTGCCCGCTTTTCCTCTGTTACAGAGAAAACCAGCTCCACATAGGCATACTCTGCTCCGCTCCGGATAATCTCCCGCGGAGCCTTTTGTCCAAGCGCCAGACTGACCGAGCCAATAATAATGGATTTTCCTGCTCCTGTCTCACCTGTCAGTATCTCCAGACCGTCGCCAAATTCCACATCCGCCCGCTCAATCAGCGCAAGATTCCTTACATGTAATTCCAGCAGCATGACCGCGCCCTCCTGTCCTATATGAGTTTTCTGATTTTTTCCATAACCAGAATGGTGTCGTCCAGGCTCCGCACGGCGCACAAAATGGTGTCATCACCGGCAATACAGCCGACAATTTCATGAAAATGAATGGCATCCAGAGCTGCTGCAACCGCCATGGCCATTCCAGATACCGTTTTAATAACCAGAATATTCTGAGCCATGTCCATAGATACAAAGCCGTCACGAAGAATCCGAATATATTTATCGCTGAGCGTCTCCTGGGTCTGCATTACCATATACCGCTGCCGACCGTTTTCGCCGGATGCCTTCGTCAGCTTCAGCTCCCGGATATCCCGGGAAATGGTTGCCTGAGTCACCTGATAGCCCTCCTCCTTCAGATGCTCTGCCAGCTCCTCCTGTGTCTCTATCTCATATTTCCCAATCAGTTCTACAATCTTGCTGTGTCGCTCCAGTTTCATTTTTCTCCTCCATTCCTGCCGTGTGTTCTTTTTCCCGGACTTCAGATACGGGCCATTTTCTTTCTCAGATTTTCCAAAAACGGGGCATTGCCCAGCTGAATCAAAGAGGTGTATTTTCCGGAACGGCGGATTTCCACTGCATCGCCTGGTTCCAGAGCCAGCACCTGATCTCCGTCAAATACTGCCGACTGAGGTTTTCTTTCCACATCCAGAGGCTGAATCGTTATCACATCCTCTGCAGACAGCACAATACTTCTGGAATTCAGAGAATGGGAACAGATCGGTGTCAGCACCATCAGTTCTGCTCCCGGAGCCACAATCGGACCGCCGGCTGAAAGATTATAAGCCGTTGATCCTGTAGGCGTTGCTGCAATAATTCCATCTGCCATATATTCATTGATGCATACGCCATTTAAATACACCTGAAAGTTCAAAACCTGCAGCACATCTCTTCGTGTCAGAACGATATCATTCAGAGCAATTCCTCTCATCCGGCACGAATCCGTTCCGTTTCCTTTTTTTACAATCCGCCCTTCCAGCATCATTCGTTTTTCCAGTGTATAACGATCCTCAAGTAAGGCATCCAGAAAAGGGAAGAGTCCCTCTTCTCCGGAAACCTGGGTCAGATAGCCGAGATGCCCCATATTGATCCCCGCCAGGGGAAGCTGCAGCTCCACCAGATCTCTGGCTGCCTGAATCAGGGTTCCATCTCCTCCCAGGGTAATCACACACTGGGTATCCTCCGGAATATTGCTGATACTGGTATAACCGCCACCCGTTCCTGCTTCCGCTATTTCCCGTTTTTGCTTCTGATGGCTGCCTGTACAGCTGGCGCCGCGGCTCTGAAGGTATTCTGCAATTTCCCGCGCCAGCTGTCCTGTTCTCTCCTTCTGGGAATTGGCTATCAGATAAAAATGCTTCATTGCTTCCCCCTTATGCCTGCAGGCTTCTGTGGGCTTCCTCTACCACTGCCTTCTCGTCAATCTCATAATCCGGATACAGACTGCCCTCCGGATGATTCTGCAGGTAAAGAAGATACTCAATATTGCCCTCTGGTCCCTTAATCGGAGAAAATTCCAGATTCAGAATCTCAAATCCAATGCTTACGGCAAATTCCATTACCTTTTCGATAACCTCCAGATGAGTGCTCTTTTCCCGCACAACACCTTTCTTCCCCACCTTTTCCCGTCCTGCTTCAAACTGAGGCTTAATCAGACATACAATCTGTCCGTCCTCAGTCAGAAGAGCCTTTACCGGTCCCAGAACCTTTGTCAGGGAAATAAAAGACACATCAATCGAAGAAAACTGAATCCGATCTTCGATATCCGCCGGTGTTACATAACGGATATTCGTCTTTTCCATACAGACAACCCGGGGATCGTTGCGCAGCTTCCAATCCAGCTGTCCGTGTCCCACATCCACAGCATATACCTTTACTGCGCCGTTCTGAAGCATGCAGTCCGTAAATCCGCCGGTGGAGGAGCCCACATCCATACATACCTTGCCCTCCAGCTCTACGCCAAAATGAGTCATGGCCTTTTCCAGCTTCAGTCCGCCTCTGCTTACATATTTTAGAGTGGCTCCCCGCACCTCAACCTGTGCCGTTTCCTCAAACATGGAGCCGGCCTTATCTTCCTTCTGTCCGTCAACATAGACGATTCCTGACATAATAATCGCCTTTGCTTTTTCCCGTGATGCCGCCAGCCCACGGCTGACCAGCATCATATCCAGTCTTTCTTTCATTCCTGTTCCTCTCTGTCCCTTACCTATTGTCAGAAGCCCTGAAGCTGCCTGCCAAAGGCAGATATGCGGCCCGCATTGCCTTTATAATCGAATCGCTGTCTATCCCCAGCGTCTCCCGAAGAACGGAAACATTGCCGTGCTCCACATAAGCATCCGGAAGTCCCACAGTCAGAACCTTTACATTCGGATGCCGTTCCTGAACCCATGCCTTCACAGCAATCCCATAGCCGCCCTGAAGAACATTTTCCTCCAGCACAACCAGAAAGGAATGAGTGGAAGCCAGCTTCTCCACCAGTCTGTAATCAACAGGCTTGATAAACCGCCCATTAGCAAGAGTACATGAAAAACCCTCCGCCTGCAGCTTATCCCGGATATGCTCTGCTGTGCTGACCATGCTTCCCACCGCCAGCAGGGCAATTTCCTGTCCTTCAAACAAAATTTCGCCTTTTCCGTATTCAACAGGACTGTCAAATTCCTTCAGCCCCCGGTAAGCCTGTCCTCTGGGGTAACGGATGGCTATGGGTCCCTCGTGTTCATTCAGCGCGTAATCCAGTTCCCTGCGAAGCTCCCACAGATTCTTTGGGGCCATGACCGTCATATTGGGAATACAGGTCAAATAGGACAGATCAAAAATACCCTGATGGGTTTCTCCGTCGCTGCCCACCAATCCTGCCCGATCCAGGGCAAATACTACGGAAAGATTCTGAATGCACACATCATGGAGAATCTGATCAAAGCCTCTCTGCAAAAACGATGAGTACACGGCAACCACTGGCTTCATGCCTGCCGCCGCCATGCCTGCCGCCGAAGTCACTGCATGCTGCTCTGCAATTCCCACATCAAAGAAACGGTCCGGAAACTGCTTTTTAAATGGCTTTAATCCCGTTCCGTCCGGCATCGCTGCTGTGACAGCCACAATCTTCGGATTCTTCGCCGCCTGGATACAAAGCTCTTTGGAAAATACATCTGTATAGCTGGGATATTCTTTTTTCTTTAATACGGTTCCTGTAGCTGCATCAAAAGGCTCGATTCCGTGGAACCGGGCCGGATTTTTTTCTGCCGGGGCATATCCCTTGCCCTTTTTTGTAATCACATGAACCAGAACTGCATGATTCATATTTCTGGCTTCCCGGAAAACCTTCACCAGCTCCTTCACATTATGTCCGTCCACCGGCCCCAGATATGTGACTCCCATATTTTCAAACAGCATTCCAGGAATCACCAGCTGCTTAATACTGTTTTTTGTACGGCTGATCTTATCTACCAGACTTTCTCCCACTACAGGAATCCTGGAAAGAGACTCTGACACCCGCCGTTTCAGATTATTGTATTTTACATTAGAACGGATCCCGCTTAAATACCGGGACATTCCGCCCACATTTTCAGAAATAGACATATTATTGTCATTCAGAACAATAATAAAATTTTTTTTCATATGAGCGGCATTATTCAGCGCCTCATAGGCCATACCGCCTGTCAGAGCTCCGTCTCCAATGACTGACACAACTGCATAATCATCACCCATCAGATCCCGTCCCTGAGCCATACCCAGACCAGCGGAGATAGAGGTGGAGCTGTGTCCAGTATCAAAGGCATCATAGGGACTTTCCTTCCGTTTGGGAAATCCACTTAATCCGCCGTACTGACGCAGATCGGAAAACATTTCCCGCCTTCCACTTAAAATCTTATGGGTATAGGACTGATGCCCTACATCCCAGATCACCTTGTCCTTCGGCAGATCAAAGGCCAGATAAAGGGCAATTGTCAACTCTACCACGCCCAGATTTGATGCCAGATGGCCGCCTGTTACGCTGATTTTATCAATCAGGAACTGACGGATCTCCGAAGCCAGAACCGTGATTTCCTCTGCGCTCAGGCTTTTTACATCCCATGGTCCCTCAATATGTTCTAAAATCATGGTTTTTACCCTCTGTTCTTTCTGTTACCGGATCAGTTTTCCCGGTTTATCAGCATATAAATCAAATTCTCAAGAAATGGATTGCTGCCTGGAATTTCGTGAAGCAGGGAAACTGCTCTTTCTGAAATCTCCGCCACATCGCTTCTTGCCTGGTCAATGCCTTTCAGAGTCACATAAGTAGTCTTATGATTTTTTTCATCACTTAATACCGGCTTACCCAGCTGCTCCTCTGTGCTTGTCACATCAAGAATGTCGTCCTGAATCTGAAACGCCAGTCCGATAGCCGATGCCATCTCCTCTACCTTTTTTAACTGTTTTTCTTCTGCGCCTGCAAGCACTGCCCCAATCATCATGGATGCCTCCAGAAGAGCCCCTGTCTTCAAACGGTAAATAAAATCCAGCTTTTCCTCCGGAATGGGCTTGTCTGTCAGCTCCACATCTACAACCTGACCGCCAATCATTCCGTAAATACCTGTTTTTTCCGCCAGAAGCCCTATCGCGCGTCCTACCCGCTCCCCATGCTCTGTCATGGCAAATGCTTTAGCCGCCGTTTCCACAGCATAAATCAGCAGTGCATCTCCTGCCAGAACTGCCATGTCATATCCGAATTTCACCCAGGCTGTCGGCATTCCTCTTCGAAGCTGATCATTGTCCATGCAGGGAAGATCATCATGGATCAGAGATGAGGTGTGAATCATCTCGATTGCTGCCATAAAGGGCTCAATCTCTTCCCCCCTGCCGCCAAAAAGCCGGTAGGTTTCCTGCATCAGCATGGGGCGAAGCTGTTTTCCTCCGGCTCTGACGCTGTAGTTCATGGCCTCCAGTACGGTTTTCTGATATCCTGATTCCTCTGGCAGAAACTTTTCCACAATCTGCTCAACTTCTCTGGTTCTATGCATTAGTTCTTCACGCATCTCCATCCGCTTCCTCGCCTCCCTGCAGAATCATCATCTGTTTTTCTACTTTATCTATCTTATCACTGCAGGCCTTTACCAGCTTCATCCCGGCCTCGTAGCAGGCAAAGGATTCCTCCAGAGAGGTGTCTGAAGCCTCCAGCTTTTCCAGAAGCTCGTCCAGCTGGGCAAAGGTCTCTTCAATGGACTGATCCTGTTTTCTCTCACTCATGGTTTATTTCCTCCCGCTCAGTTACCCGGGCCTTCAAACGTCCGTCGGTAATTCGGATCGTGATCAAATCTCCCGGATTCACATCCGCTGCATGTTCAATCCTGCGGCTGTTCTCATCTGTAAGGAAGCCAAAGCCGCGGCTGATCTTCTCCAGAGGAGAAAGCCCGTGAAGACGTCCTCCAGCCAGAGCCAGCCTGTGCTTTGCCATGGTAAGCTTTCGCTTCATGGCCTCCTCCATCTGATCCTGCAGATCCGCAAGCCGCTGCCTCTGCTGCCGCAGCGTACTCATGGGATCATGAAGCTGAAGCCGCAGGCGATACTGATCTGCCTGAAACCGGCGGCGCTCCACCTGGCGTCCCATCGCCCGCCGCAAAGCCGCATTGTAGGCAAGCAGCTGCTCTTCAAACTGTCTGTAGTCAAATACAGCCAGCTCTGCCGCCGCCGAGGGAGTCGGAGCCCGCAGATCCGCCACATAATCGGCAATGGTTACATCTGTTTCGTGACCTACCGCAGAAATCACCGGCGTCCTGCAGTTAAAAATCGCCCGTGCCACCGGTTCTTCATTAAAGGCCCACAGATCCTCAATGGATCCGCCGCCCCGGCCAACAATCAGCACGTCCAGTCCCATCTCATCCAGTGTCTGTATTCCACAGACAATACTGGCTGCCGCCCCGGCCCCCTGAACCAGAGCCGGATACAGAATAAGCTGAACGTAAGGATTCCTTCTGGCTGTAATATTCATAATATCCCGAATGGCCGCCCCGGTACTGGCTGTCACTACTCCCACAGTCCGGGCATAGCGGGGAATCGGCTGCTTATACTCCGGAGCAAACATCCCCATTTCTTCCAGCTGATCTCTCAGTCTCTGAAACCGCAGAAACAAATCTCCCTGGCCATCCTGTTCAATTTTCCTTGCATACAGCTGGTATTTACCATCCCGCTCATAAACATCCACCGTTCCGGTTACTACAACCTGCTGTCCTTCCTGCAACTGAAAAGAGAGACCCCTGCGCTGTCCGGCAAACATCACCGCAGCTAGGGTCCCGGTTTTATCTTTCAATGTAAAATAAATATGCCCGGACGTATGGTACTTGCAGTTGGATACCTCGCCCCGCACAGAAATCCGGCTCAGGGCGAAATCCTGGGCAAACATATTCTTGATATAAGAATTCACCTGTGAAACCGAATAAATTCCTGCCATATTACTCTGCAGTCACCAGCTTTGCCAGTACTCCGTTAATAAATGCTGCCGAGTCCCGGCCGCCAAATTTTTTGGCCAGATCTACTGCCTCGTTAATTGCCACCTTTTCCGGCACCTGATCGTCATACTTCATCTCATACAGTGCCTGACGCAGAATGGTCAGCTCCACCCGTCCCATTCTTCTTGTTTTCCATCCGTAAGCAACCTGGTTAATCTGATCATCCAGCTCGTCACGCTTTGCCGCAATGGCCTCCACACGTTCAATCAGGAAGCTGCGCTCCTTTTCCTGCATCTCAACCCGGTGAATAATCTCTGTCTCACCTTCTGCAGTAATATCATCCTCATCCGGAGAGTCGAAATACTGACGAGTCTGTTGTTCAACCTCCTGGGCAGGGTAAAATTCTGCTGCAAACAGCATTTTAAAGCAATGCTCCCGCATCTTACTTCTTGTCATCTGAATATCCTCCTGGCATGGAACCGGCTCCATGCCGATTTCCTCTGTTCTGTCCTGTATTTTTCCTATGTTGCTTCTGTATCGGAAGAACACAGCTTTGCATTATCATATCACATTTTTTTCTGTTTCACAATGACTGGATTGAAAATCCAGTATCTGCTCTGTATAACTTTTCTCCATTTCGGGTATTCTCTTCCTGACAGATATTTTAACAAACGGAGGTTTTTTATGTGGGGAATTGTCATTGCACTTGTATCCGGCGCTCTGATGAGCTTACAGGGGATTTTTAATACAGAAGTTACCAAACAGACCAGTATCTGGGTATCTGCCGGATGGGTACAGTTTACTGCTCTGATTACCTGCATTCTGTTCTGGTTTTTTTCTGATCGAAGCTCTGCCGCCATCCTCCTTCAGGTTCGCCCCTGGTACATGCTGACCGGCGGTCTGATGGGCGCGTTTATTACGTTTACCGTTATCCGGAGTATGGACGGGCTCGGTCCTGCACAGGCTACCTTGTTCATTGTAGTTACTCAAATCCTGGTTTCCTATGGAATTGAGCTTCTGGGACTCTTCGGCGTAGAAAAAGCTGCCTTTGAATGGAAAAAACTTATTGGCGCTCTCATTGCCATTGCCGGAATTATTGTTTTTCGATGGGAAAAGTAACCAATACAACGTTGAAAACCTCCTCTTCCTGAGCTATAATCTCAGGGAATGGAGGTTTTAGTATGACAAATGATATGACAAGAGGACGGATTCTGCCGCAGCTGATCGGCTTTACCATTCCTCTGGTTTTAGGCAACCTGTTTCAGCTGACCTACAATGCCGCCGATTCCATGATTGTGGGAAGGTATCTGGGCGGTCAGGCTTTGGCTGCTGTGGGAACTGCCGGGCCTATTATGAATCTGGCCATTCTTTTTATCAGCGGAATGTGCATGGGAGCCGGAATTTTGATGAGCACCCAGTATGGAGCAAAACAGCAGGATGTACTGGAACGGCAGATCAGCACCACTCTTTTAAGCGGACTGGTCTTTTCCTTTTTTGTCACCCTTTCCATGATGGTTCTGGCAAAGCCTGTTTTAACTCTGATCCGTGTGCCGGAAGAGATTCTTGACAGCGCTTGCGGATACCTGCGGATCATTTTTACCGGATTTCTTTTTACCTTTGCCTACAATTTCTTTTCCAGTACCCTGCGGGCCCTGGGAGACAGCAAGGCCTCTCTGTATTTTCTTGTTATCAGCTCTGTTTTTAACATTGCAGGGGATTTGCTCTTTGTAGCAGTTTTCCGGTGGGGTGTCAACGGCAGCGCTCTGGCAACCGTTTTAAGCCAGATGATCTGCTGTCTCTGCTGTATGATTTATATCCAGAAAAAAGTCCCTCTGCTGCGCCTGGGAAAACGCTGGCTTATTTTTGATAAATGCCTCTTATCCCGCACCTTTTCCTTTGGCATTACCAGCGCCCTTCAGCTCATGTGTGTCCAGCTTGGCAAGGTCTGTGTCCAGTCTATGGTAAATATGCAGGGGATTGCTTTTATGGCTGCCTTTACTGCAGTCAACCGGGTCGATGATTTTGCCCTGACGCCGCAGCAGAATATTGCCCATGCAGCCACTACCTTCATGGCTCAGAATAAGGGAGCCGGACAGGAAAAACGCATGAAGCAGGGATTTTTCTGCGGCGTTCTGGTGGAGCTTTGCTACACTGCGGCTGTGGGAATCTGTGTGTTCCTGTTTGCAGAGCCTATTATGAAGCTGTTTCTTCCTGAAGAATCAGCAGAAGTCATTGTACTTGGCGTCACCTATCTGCATCTGATTTCCTTTCTCTATCTTTTATCCGGATCTGGCAATATTGTTCAGGGATTTTTCCGGGGAATCGGTGATTTGAAGGTTACTCTGATTAGCTCTCTTCTGAACATTTCTGTTCGAGTGATTGCAGTTTTCTTTATGCTTCAGGTATCAAACGGAGGCTTTGGATGTCTGGCCTGGGCCTGTTGTTTTGGATGGATCTCCATGAATCTTCTGGAGATTCCGCTGCTTATCAAAAAAATACGGAGTATGAAATAGCTCCATGCAATATAACCTATAATCCTTCTACCTAAAAAATCCTGTGGAAACCAGATATGGATTTCCTACAGGATTTTTTAGTATTTTTAATTCATTAGCCTTTAATACCAGAACTTGCAACACCTTCCACAAAATATTTCTGAAGAAAAATAAACAGAATAAAAACTGGAATCAATGCTACTGTTGCTGCAGCCATAATTTGTGCATAATTAGAAGAATATTGACTGTTAAACATTCTAAGCATTAACTGAATTGTCTTCTTACTCTGAGAAGATAAATAAATCAATGGTCCCATAAAATCATTCCACTCAAAGGTAAATGAAGTAATACACAACGTTGCCACAGCAGGTTTTGATAATGGCAGCATAACCTTAAACCAAATACCATGTTCAGTTAAGCCATCAATTCGTGCTGCCTCTAAAAGTTCGTTAGGAATCCCCATAAAGAACTGTCTCATCATGAAAACACCTGTTGCCGTAAATGCGTGCATCAAAATGATTCCAATATGGCTATTTGTTAAACCAAACAAAGTCATCATCTTATACTGAGGAACCATATATACCTGCCAGGGAATAGAAATTGTCATAACATAAATCATGAAAATGGTATCTCTACCCTTAAACTCTAGTTTCGCAAATGCATACGCAGCTAAGCTAGAGGTAAGCAACTGAAGAACCACTGTGCATACAGTCAATTTTGTTGTATTAAAAAAACCTGTTAACAATGGAACCTTTTTCCAGATTTCCACATAATTCTGCCACTGCGGATCTCGAGGAATCCATACAATCGGATAAGAAAACACATCTTTTTCCAACTTCAAAGAAGCGGACAGCATCCAGAGGAAAGGAACCAGCATAATCGCTGCCATCAAAATGAGAAGTGCATAGGTAAACATCAGCTTCACTTTTTCAGCAGTACTCTTTTTTATTCTATATTTACTATTCATTTCCTCACCTCTACATATTGCTTGTGAACTTCTTTTCACCCTTGAACTGAATCAGTGTTGCTACAACAATAATGGAAAGCAGAACCATTGCAATTGCACTTGCATAACCAAATTCAGAATTCACAAATGCACTGTTAAAAATATGATATGCTAATACCTTGGTTGCTTCTCCTGGACCGCCTTGTGTCGTAATATACATGATGTCATAGGATTTAAATGTAGCTACCATTAACATCATAATAATGAAAAAAGTCGTCGGTGTAACACTAGGCCAGGTAATGTGCCGAAACAGCTGCCACTTATTTGCCCCATCCAAAGAAGCTGCTTCATATAACTCATTGGAAACACCTTGAAGTGCTGCAAGATATACAATCATATAATACCCCATACCCTTCCATACTGTGAGTCCAATGATAGTCGGCATTGCCCAAGTAGTAGAAGCTGCCCATCGTGGAGGATTCGATATTCCTATCGCCATCAGCAAACTATTGACTGGTCCACGATCTGGGTTAAACAAAGCCATCCATACAACTGCTACTGCAACCAATGAGGCAACATACGGGAAAAATAGTACAGAACGGAAAAACACTCGTCCTTTCAATTTTTTATTCATTAAAATTGCAAGAAATAATGCTAAGCCCAAAGTAAGAGGGACAGTAACTACTGTATAATAAATCGTGTTAACCAGAGCAATACGAAAACTGGAATCCTTCGTAAAAAGTCTTACAAAATTGTCCAAACCAACAAATTTGATTGGATTTCCAGAATCCCATTGACAAAAGCTTAATAACAATGAGAATATAACTGGTAGGGAGTATCCCAAAGTTTGTGTAAACCTTCAAACTGATGTAAGATAGACTTACCA
>UPYT01000037.1 GCA_900538475.1 uncultured Clostridium sp.
TTACGAGGTCTGGGAAGCAGGAAGCCCATTGGCTTTAGACAATGGGTAGTTCACGCAATGTAAAAAAGATAGAGGTTAATTGCAGCAGTCATGTGTTTATCATACATGGCTGTTTTCCATTTAAAACGGTTGTCCCTAATGACAATCACTCCTGAGCGGGAGCCTGATTATTCAGAATGATAAGCTGTCAAAAGCCGTACATGAGCAAGACGCGAATGTTGCATTGTGTTATCTGCTTTTGACTTTCACACTGTGAATTTTGAAGAGGTGTGTTATAATGAAGTTAGAAAAACTGAATTTTATGGTTCATATCAGTTTGGAGTGGCGGAGTAAATTAACGCTTTTAGAAGCGACTGTAGAATTTCAAAAGGATTTCGTAAAGTAAAATGGGACTGCTTTCTTAGAACAGAAAGTTATCAAGTGATGGACACATTCTTTGGTTTTGGATACCAAAGGTGTCATTAAGAAAAAGGAGAAAATGTGGGAAAAGAAAATACAAAAGGAATGGGAATTACAGATATGCCTTGTACCAGTGAAGAGGAGGATTTGCTGGAGATTTCAAAATATGTGAAAGGTCTGGGAAAATTTATCAGGGAATGTCAGACGCCGATGTCTATTGCAATCCAGGGGGATTGGGGAACCGGAAAAACATCCACATTAAATCTGCTAAAGAAAAATCTGGAAGCAGATAAGGATACGAATGGCATTAAATGCGTCTTTTTTAATACATGGCAGTATTCCCAGTTTAACATGGAAGACAGCCTGTATGTTTCGTTTGTACATAATCTGGTAAAGCAGTGCGGAGGAAATGATGAAATCTTGAGAACAGTGGCTGGTTTTGGTAAGCTGGCTTTCTTTAAAGCCATTGACTGGAAGTTTGGAACCAATGCTTCGGAAATTTTAGACGGTTTTGAAAAAGCCAAGAAGGATCAGATGGAAAGTGTCAGCAAGCTTCAGGAGGATTTTGCAGAGCTGGTAAAAAAGACCGGAAAGCGTTTGGTGATTTTTATAGATGACTTGGATCGTTTAAATCCGGAAGTTGCTGTGGAGCTGTTGGAAATCATCAAGCTTTTTGTGAATGTGGAAAACAGTATTTTTGTGCTGGCGATTGATTATGAAGTAGTGGTAAAAGGTGTTCGTAAAAAATACGGAGAAAACCTTTCAGAGGAGAAGTGCCGGAATTTCTTTGATAAGATTATTCAGCTTCCTTTTAAAATGCCGGTTGAGAGGTACAACCTTACAGAACTGGTCAGGAAAGCTGTCCAGGAGCAGACTCATATGACCGATGAGGGCGTTAATATTGTGGCTGAATTTATCAGCGATGTCATGGGAACAAACCCCAGAACCTTTAAACGTCTGGTGAATGCATTTTTCTTAATAAACAGTGTAAATGAGATTGGGGAAGAAGCAGAATCTAAAACGAAAGAAATAAACGATGTTTTAATGTTTTGCAGCTTATGTATTCAGATGTGCCTGCCCAAATTATATGAGCTGATGGTTACGGCCTCTACAAAAAAACAGCTGAAGGAATTATTAGAGGTGAAAGCTGCGGAGGAAATCAGAGCTTATGTAACAAAATATTTCATTGATATGGAGGAAACCGATAAGGAATTTAATGAAATCATCAAGGGAATCCGTCTGTTTCACGAGGAAGTACTGAATCCTGTTTCTGAAAAATTCAAAGAGGAGGTCGTATTAGAAGCCCTGTTTGGTTTGCTGGCAGTGACTTCCATTACCATGGTTTCTGCGGATACTGCTGCAAATTCAGGCAGAAAATCGGCAACGAAGATCACTCATATTCGCATCAATGAGAAAGAGATTGCTGTAGCCAGTGCAAATGCTGCTATTGTTGAGACCTTTAGAGCGCTTTTAGGGAAGAATATGTCTTATATGGAGGAATTTATGCTCCAGAATCCGGCTTTTCTTACAAATGAAGAGACAAAGAACGACTCCATGTTCCGGCAGCATAAGCTCCTTTTGAGAGACGGTGATACAGCAATTTATTTGGGGGTATCCAGTGGAACTGAGGCTAAAATAAAGCAGGTGGCAAAGCTGTGCCAGTTTTTAAAGGATAAGGGACAGATAAATCAGGTGAAATGGCTGAATGGAGAGGACGAACTCTTTTGTTTTTTACCTGAAATAGAAAACAATTAAAACGAAAGGCAGGACGAAGTGGATGCTTTTGTATCATAAAGTTACAGAGGAAGAAAAGTATCTTAATTGAAGCACAAGAAAAAAGGGAGGCATATGATATGTGGTTTGTATTTGCATTGTTGTCTGCGATATTTGCTGCGTGTACTTCTATACTGGCAAAGATCGGCATAGACGGAGTGAATTCGAATCTTGCAACAGCCATCAGAACCATTGTGGTTTTAGTTATGGCGTGGGGGATGGTTTTTTTAACAAACACACAGAGTGGATTATCAGAAATCAGCCGAAAAAGTTGGATTTTTTTGATTTTGTCAGGACTGGTAACGGGAGCTTCCTGGCTATGCTATTATAAAGCTTTGCAAATGGGAGAAGCCTCCAAGGTGGTTCCGATTGACAAGCTAAGCGTGGTAATTACTCTGGTGCTGGCTTTTGTTTTTCTGCATGAAAAGTTTACGATAAAGTCCTTGCTGGGCTGTGTTTTTATTGGGATCGGAACCCTGATGATGGTTTTGTGACTGTTTGATGTATGGTCAGGGAGAAGGAATTGCTTCTGCAGTCTGTGACCAATTAGAAAAAGCAGTTTCTGCAGACAGGATAACGACACATGCATCCATAACGGCAAAACCATTTTTTGAAAATAGAGGATACAGGACAGTGCGGGAACAGCAGGTGAACCGGAACGAGATTTTACTTACAAATTATGTTATGGAGAAAGATATGGACAGGAAAGAGGAGAAAATCCAGTGTATTTTCAGTGAACAGAATGAGCAGTGTATCAAAGAGAGATGCCCGTTTCATAAAAAAGAAAAGAAGAAAGCAGCATTTATATGCGTACATAATTCCTGCAGAAGCCAGATAGCAGAAGCGTTGGGAAAGCATTTTGCATCAGATGTATTTGAAAGCTATTCCGCCGGTACAGAAACGAAGGAGCAAATCAATCAGGACGCCGTTCGTCTGATGAAAAAGAGATATGGAATCGATATGGAAGAGACTCAGTATTCTAAATTAATTAATCAGATTCCTGAGCCAGATATTGCGATATCCATGGGCTGTAATGTGGAATGTCCTTTTATTGGAAGACCCTTTGACGAGAACTGGGGACTTGAGGATCCGACAGGAAAGAGCGATGCTGAGTTTGAAAAGATTATAGACGAAATAGAGGCCAATATCCTGAAGTTAAAAGAGAGGTTAGGGAAAGACGTTGAAGAATGCAGACTTGTGGAGGAGCAGAATGTTTGACGATATCAGGCAGAAGAGTGAATGGAAAAGCATAGAAAGAATTTCCAAAGGGTGGTCAGCGGATGAGAAATATTATATTCGCACCAGAGAGGGGAAATCATTGTTACTTCGATGCTCTGACATCGGAAAATATGAGGCAAAGAAAAAAGAATACGAAATGATAAAAAGGTGTTCTCAGCTGGGATTTTTGATGTCAGCTCCTGTTGATTTTGGAATCTGTAATCAAGGGAAAACGGTATTTATGCTGCTTACATGGATGGAGGGAGAGGATCTGGAGCAGGTATTGCCCCGATTGTCCGCAGATAAGCAATATATGCTCGGGAGGAAAGCGGGAGCAATTTTAAAGAAAATCCATTCTCTTCCAGTGGAACAGGCGGATATTCCCCAGGATACAAAAAAGGAAAAGAAATTAGCTCAGCTTTCCAGGTATGAGCAGTCACAGGTTCGTATGGAACAGGATCAGGCAGTGATTGATTATGTCAGACAGAATATGGATCAGATATGGAAGGAAAAGCCGGTATATCTTCATGGAGATTTCCATCCGGGAAATATCATCTACACCAGTGACGGTTCGATTGGTATGATTGATTTTAACCGCTGGAAGGTGGGGGATCCTTACGAGGAATTTTATAAGCTGGAGAGCTTCGGGACAGAGCTTAGCATTCCCTACTGCATCGGTCAGATAGACGAGTATTTTGATGATCATATTCCAGAGGCATTTTGGGCAGCTCATGCGGTGTATACAGCTCATGCATCGCTGCATTCGATTGTATGGGCAGAAAAGTTTGGCCAGCAGGATATAGACAGAATGAAGGAGCGATGCCGCCGGATATGGAGAGATTATAATGATTTTGCTTTAAATAAGCCAGGCTGGTATACCGAGAACTATAGAGCGTGTGTGAAGAATCCGTAACATAGATGCATGGCGGGAAAATAGTAACAGTTCAGCCATGCATGAATGGCATAGCGTTGGAGGTTTGGACAGATGTTTATGATTTTAGAACGGAATTTTGTAGAGGAGAAGGACAGATAGAATGAATTCAGTGAAAAGAGATACCGCGTATTACCATTTGCCCGGTTTGTTTGAATTTTATGAGCTGTATTCGGTGTTTTTGCCATTGTTTCGCAGGCATCGGGAATACTTTTACGAATGGTGCGAGATTGGCTCTATCTATGGCGCCCCAGCGGAATGTATCTGGGGCGGCGGAAGAGTTGGAGGAGGTGAGAGGAGGCCGGAGGAGGTTCTGGAACTGATGGAGGAATACGGGATTTCAGCCCGATTGACCTTCAGCAACTCACTGCTTGGAAAAGAACATCTTGCGGATCCCCGGTGTAATGCACTCTGCGCTCTTTTTGAGACGGGAAAGAAAAACGGGGTGATTGTACATTCAGATTTGCTGCTGTCCTATTTAACTGCCAATTACCCCGGTCTTTATTTTGTTTCATCTACAACCAAGGTTCTGACTGATTTTAGACAGTTTCTGGATGAAGTAAACCGGGAGGAGTTTCTTTATGTTGTGCCGGATTTTCGGTTAAATAAGGCTTTAGATAAGTGGAGAACTCTTTCAGAATATCAGAAAGAAAAGGTGGAATTTCTGTGCAATGAATGCTGCTGGTTTGGGTGCCAGGACAGGAAACTCTGTTATGAAGCTGTCAGTCGGAGAAACCTTGGAGAAAATGCTTGGGAACACCGCTGCAAAGCGCCTGATGCGAAGGAGGGATATCGTTTTTCTAAAGCAATGGCCAATCCGGGATTTATCTGCACTAAGGACATAAAAGAGATCTATCTGCCTATGGGATTTTCTCATTTTAAAATTGAAGGACGGGGACTGGGAAGCGCTCTGATTTTGGAATTTTTGCTCTATTACATGACAAAGCCGGAGTATCAGCTGCATGTGCGGGAAAGCATTTATCTGGATAATATGCTGGATTTGTTTTAAATGGGAAGCAGAAGGAGATAGGAAACGATAGATTGAGGAAACATGACCAATAAAACTGGAAAATAAAGCAAAAGATTGTCACTCCAATGATTTACACAATTAACATAAAGTGTTATATTATGAACAGAAACCATAAAAATGTTCAAAAACGAGGGGGAAGCTATGATTACCAGGGAGAACACCAAAACTATTTATGATCTGGTGTGCAGCGCAGGAGACAGCCATGGAGACCACGTATTTTTACGCTATGAAGACAATGATGTAATTTATGAAGTAACATACCGTCAGTTTGTGGCTGACTGTATGGCAGTAGCCGCATGGGCCCAGGAGAAGAGCCGTGAACTGGGACATCCGGTGCGGGTAGGCCTTTTAGGTGGAAGCGGCCATCACTATCTGGCAGTGATGCTGGGTGTTATGGCCAGCGGCAGCGTGATCATTCCAATGGATGTCCAGATGGACGCAGATACTTTTTGTGACTGTGTCAGCAGATCAGATGAGGATGTGTTGTTCTATGACTGGGACTTCAGAACCCTGGCAGAAGAGGCAGGCAGCCGCTGTCCGGCTCTGGAGGAATGCATTTCCCTTCAGCACGGAAGACATGTGGCCTGCTCTGACAACATTCTGAAAAATTATGCAGGAAGACAGGTGGAGAATCTGGCGAAGCCGGAGGAGTGTGCAATGATTCTTTTCACTTCTGGAACAACTGGAAGAGGAAAGGGTGTTATGCTGTCCCACGGAAACCTGATTGATAATGTG
Organism: uncultured Clostridium sp.; assembly: GCA_900538475.1. Taxonomy (GTDB): domain Bacteria; phylum Bacillota; class Clostridia; order Lachnospirales; family Lachnospiraceae; genus Brotaphodocola. The sequence goes on from UPYT01000037.1 coordinate 6,087, forward strand.
TTCTGTACCACGGATACAGAGCATCCGGAAAATGAAATTTATCTGAATGTCCTTCCCATGCATCATGTATTTTGCATCAACGGAGATGTTCTTATTGTAATTCGTTATGGAAGTACCCTGTGCCTGAATCGGGATATGACAAAGCTGGCTGCTCATATTCTTCTGTTTGAGCCAACGGTGATGCGTATGGTACCCATGATGGCAAAGGGACTTTACAACAGAATTGCGATTATGAGTCGGCAGCAGCCTGGAAAATCTCTTTTCCAGATCAAAGAAGAGGTGTTGGGAAAACGTCTGCATAAGGTAGTCAGCGGAGGCGGATATCTGGCTCCGGAGCTGGCTGCAAACTACAGCCGTCTGGGAATTTCCATTGCTCAGGGATACGGTATGTCTGAGTGCTCTCCAAAGATTTCTTCCCCTGACTGGAACCGCCCGGATAAGGTGGCCAGTGTGGGAAAATTAGTAGAGGGCTGTCAGGTGAGAATTGTGGACGAAGAGATCCAGGTAAAGAGCCCGTCTGTTATGATGGGATATTACAAGGAGCCGGATAAGACAGCAGAGGCAATCACAGAGGATGGCTGGCTTTGCACCGGAGATATCGGATATCTGGACGAAGAAGGATTCCTTTATTTGACCGGCCGGAAAAAGAACCTGATTATTTTGAGCAACGGAGAAAATGTGGCTCCGGAGCAGCTGGAGAATCTGTTTGAGGATGAACGCCTGATTGAGGATATTCTGGTCTTTGGTGAGGATGATGCGATCTGCGCGGAGGTTTATCCGAATTTTAAATATGCAGAGGCTGCCAACATCAGCGATATTGAAGGAACGGTTCAGGAAATTATCAAAAAACATAACCAGAAGCTTCCGTCCTACAAACGGATTATGCAGTGTCGGATACGAGAGGTTCCGTTTGCAAAAACCTCTTCTAAGAAGATTATCCGGAATCAGTATTTTACAAAGAAGAAAGAGGAGAAGGAGCAGGAGGCGCAGGTTCGCCGTCCGGAAAATGAACTTCAGGAGAAGCTTTATACCTGTGTATCAAATGTGCTGGGACACAGCCGTTTTGGCATTGATACAGAGCTTTACGAGGCTGGACTGGACTCCATGGGCAGTGTGCTTCTGCTGACGGATCTTTACAATGATTTGAAGATTTCCATTACTCTGGATGAGCTGATGGGTCATGCATCGATTCTGAAGCTGGAAGCAGTGGCAAAGGAAAAAGAAGGACAGGGACGTACCGACTATTCCTGGAGACCCAAGTATCCGCTGACTGGTGTGCAGATGTTCTTTGCCTATGTAATGCGGGGCAACACAACGGCCAATCTGCCCTTCTTCTATCGTCTGGATCCCCGGGTAGATCTGCGTCTGCTGAAACGTTCTGTGGAGCAGGTGTTTGAGCTGCATCCTGAGCTGAAGGATGTGATTCAGTTTGATCAGGAGACAGGCGCCTATATGAACTTCCGTGATGACTGGAAAGAGGTAAATATTCCTATTCATCACCTGACGGACGCTCAGTGGGAGGAGGAGAAAAACGGACTTCTGCGCCCCTATACCTACGGACCGGGAGAGCCGCTCTATCATATTGCACTGTATCAGACAGAGACAGAAAAATATTTCTTCATGGATGTTGCCCATATTATGGGAGACGGTATGACGATGAATGTGCTGTTTGAGGATATCAATGCACTCTATGCAGGAAAAGCGGCAGTTCCGTCAGAGTACACCTATTATGAGTATATTCTGGATGAGAAAAAGCGGGATGAGGAAGGCGGAAGAGAAGAGAATATCCGGTATTTCACAGAACAGATGAAGGATCTGAAAATCCGCAGAAGCATTCTGACAAAGAAGGAACACAGAGGGCTTGACTTTGGTATCAATGCAGCTTTGCGGAATCGGTTCGAGAAGATTAACCGGAAAAAACTGACTGCGTTCTGCCATGAGAATGGAGTATCAGAAAATGTAGTATTTTTGACGGCATACAACTACTGTATCAGTTTATTCTCTAATGAAAAGGATACGGTCAGCACATCCATTCACAGCGGAAGAACAGACAGCCGCTGGAACCGTCTGGCAGGTCCTCTGTTCAGAACCTATTATTTCCGGTATACGGAAAATAAAGAGGAAACTGTGGCAGAGATGCTTAAGCGCTCTGGCCGTCAGATTATGGAGACCATGCGGTGCTATATGTCCAATCTTCATGCAGACGAGATGTTCTTCCAGTATCAGGGAGATATTTTAAATATCAATACTATCGGCGGTTATCCGGCAGAGCGCCAGAGAATCCAGCTGGATTCCCTGCCCTTCCATCTGCAGGTATTTTCTGATGACAAGGGATATTATTATGAGCTGCGCTACTGGGAAAACCGGTTTGATAGACAGCAGCTGCAGGTATTTATGACGGCTGTAGAATGTGTGGCAGAGGCTATGATGGATGAGCATTTTGCAAGACGTTTGAAACGCTACCTGCCGGAAGAGCTCTTCCCCAAGCACTACTTTGTAGAAGCGGGAACCATCAACTGGGAGGCAGGAAGCCGTCTGATTACGGATGTATCCGCAGAAACGATGGTAAAGGCTTATGTACTGGATGAAAACTGCAGAAAGAAACCATTTGGTGGATGGGGAACTCTGTATATTATGGATCATAAGCCGGCAGACTGTGTGGATCAGATTACCAATCCTTACGGCCCGGGTGTTCTTTACCAGACCTCATGTACGGCCCGGATTCTGCCTGACGGTTCCATTCATATGCTGGAGCAGGGCGGAAGAATTATTATGACAGAAAGCCTGACTGGACGTCACTTCCTGGATTTGTATCGACTGGAGGATACAGCATGTCAGTATCCAGGTGTGGAGCGGGCGGAAGCCTATGTGGCATACGGCGCAGGAAATACTATGGTTCTGACGCTGGATGTATACGGAAAGAATCAGCTGGATACAGAAAACCTTCAGAAGTATCTGACTGAACGGTGTGAGAAACCGTTGATTCCTGCAGTTATTCATTGCATGGATTGTGAAATAAAATAAAAAAATAAGAGGCTGTTACAAATCCTCCTGTTCTTCGTTATATATAGTTGCGGTTCTTGACGAAACTTGGCGATGGAAATTCATTGCCAGGGGACAAACTAAGCGTCTATAATACAAATTATAACAAGGAAACAGGAGGATTTTGCATTGAATGAATTACATGTGGCGATTGCAGAGGATAATCCGCAGATGATGAATCTGCTGAATGATATGCTGGAACAGGAGAATGGATTTCGTGTGGTAGCAAAAGCAGACAATGGAGAGGATGCCTATGAAATGATTATGAAAACCAATCCGGATCTGGTGCTGATGGATGTGATTATGCCGAAACTGGACGGGATTTCTGTGATGGAACGGGTGAAAAAAGAACGGGCCGGAAAACCGATGCCGTCTTTTATTATGGTGACAGCAGCTGGAAGTGAGCAGGTTGCATCGGATGCCTTCCAGATGGGAGCCAGTTATTATATTATGAAGCCCTTTAACAGAGAAGTGGTGATGGATAAGATTCGGAGGGTATGCGGCGAGGGCGGTTCTCTGCTGGGAGGAGAATTAAAGCAGGTAAATCCGTATGTGGATAAGGAAGAGTACATGAGGAAGAATTTAGAGCATGATGTGACCAGACTGCTCCACGAAATAGGAATTCCCGCTCACATTAAAGGCTATCAGTATCTGCGGGACGCCATTGAAATATCAGTAGAGGAAGAGGAGATGCTGATTTCTGTAACTAAGGTTCTGTATCCTGCAATAGCTAAGCGGCACAATACAACATCCAGTCGTGTGGAACGGGCGATTCGTCATGCGATTGAGGTGGCCTGGAGCCGTGGAAGATTGGATACGATTCATGATATTTTCGGATATACTGTCAGCAATGGAAAGGGAAAACCAACAAATTCTGAATTTATTGCTCTGATTGCGGATAAAATACGACTGGATTACAAAAGAATCTAGAAAGGTTCTGATTTTTCTCAGAATATACTTCCTAAATCTGCCTAAATATTGTATACTATACAGTAATGAGAGTCTGCAGGGACGGGCTGATATTATAGGAGGGGTTTGTAGATGAAAAATATTTTGTTTGTAGCATCTGAGGCTGTACCTTTTATTAAAACGGGCGGATTGGCCGATGTAGCGGGATCGCTTCCTAAGTGTTTTGACAAACAGTATTTTGATGTAAGGGTAATGATTCCCAAGTATCTGTGTATCAGTGAAAAATGGCGCAATGAGATGACCTATGTGAATCATTTTTACATGGACTATCTTGGACAGAGCCGTTATGTAGGCATTATGCAGTACGTGTATGATGGAATTACCTTTTATTTTATTGATAATGAAGCTTATTTTAATGGAGCAAAGCCCTACGGTGACTGGTATTACGATCTGGAGAAGTTCTCCTTCTTCTGCAATGCGGCGTTGTCAGCTCTGCCTGTGATCGGCTTTAAGCCGGATGTAGTTCACTGCCACGACTGGCAGACCGGTCTGATTCCGGTTTACTTAAAAGACAGATTCCGGGGTGGAGAGTTCTTTTCCAATATGAAATCGGTTATGACCATCCACAACCTGAAATTCCAGGGTGTATGGGATGTTAAGACCATTCAGAGGTTTTCCATGCTGCCGGATTATTATTTCACTCCGGACAAGCTGGAGGCTTACAAGGATGGCAATATGTTAAAAGGCGGCATTGTATTTGCAGATGCAGTGACTACTGTAAGCCAGACCTATGCAGAAGAGATTAAGATGCCGTTTTATGGAGAGGGCCTGGATGGTCTGATGCGGGCAAGAACCAACAGCCTCCGTGGAATTGTCAACGGAATTGATTACAATGAATTCAATCCGGCTACGGATACTATGATTGCCCAGACCTATGATGCCAGAACCTTCCGTAAGGAAAAGGTGAAAAATAAGAGAGCGCTTCAGGAGCAGCTGGGACTGCCGGTGGATGATAAGAAATTCATGGTAGGAATTGTTTCCCGTCTGACAGATCAGAAGGGACTGGATCTGATTCAGGCAGTGATGGACGAGCTCTGTACAGATGATATCCAGCTGGTTGTTTTGGGAACTGGTGATGAGCAGTATGAAAACATGTTCCGCCACTATGACTGGAAGTACCACGATCGGGTATCTGCCCAGATCTATTATTCTAATGAGCTGTCTCATAAGATTTATGCAGGCTGTGACGCATTCCTGATGCCGTCTCTGTTTGAGCCGTGCGGCCTGAGCCAGCTGATGGCACTTCGTTATGGTACAGTTCCGATTGTCCGCGAGACAGGTGGTCTGAAGGATACGGTAGAGCCTTACAACGAGTACGAGGGCAAGGGTACTGGATTCTCATTTGCAAATTACAATGCTCATGAGATGCTGGATACAATAAATTATGCCAAGTATATTTACTATAATAAGAAACGCGAGTGGAACAAGATTATTGATCGGGCTATGGCTGCAGATTTCTCCTGGAATACCTCTGCGAAGAAGTATCAGGAGCTGTATGACTGGCTGATTGGTTATTAAAAAGAGGCGAAGAATGCATGAGCTTGTGGGATAAACTGCTGAGTAATGAGGTTCTGATTAGTGCGCTGGTGGGATGGACGGTGGCGCAGTTTCTGAAAACAATTTTTGATTTTGCTCTGAATAGAAGCTTTTCCGCGGAGCGTCTGGTTGGTTCCGGAGGTATGCCCAGTTCCCATTCATCAACGGTATGTGCACTGACAACGTCTGCGGCTGTCTGTTATGGAATAGAGTCCTTTGAGTTTGCTATTTGCTTTGTGCTGGCAGCTGTGGTCATGTATGATGCGATTGGTGTCCGTCAGGAAACGGGAAAACAGGCAAAGCTGCTGAATCTGATTATGGATCAGGATTTTTTCCGTTTGGATGACGAGCATTTTCAGATACGTTTAAAGGAGTTAGTGGGACATACGCCCCTTCAGGTTTTTGCAGGAGCCGTACTGGGAATTCTTCTGGCGTTGACGATTCACCAGATGTACAGATAGAGGGGAGTGGAGTCCAGCAAAATTCCGTCACTTTCTGACAAAACCTGTTATAAAATAACAAATACTGCGTTAATATAATTGACCTGTCAGGGAAACTGACAGGTCAATTGTGATCTGGAGTGATGATTATTGTGTAGGATAATCTGACGAGAAACACGGATGATATAGAAAAAAACAGGGGGCGTAGAAACGTGAAAAAAGAGAAGGAATATGTGTGGGAATTTAAGGGAAAGCTGATTCATCTGTATGAACGGGATATTTATTATATTCATCTGGAAGAACGGAATATTTATGTACATACGCATAACCGAACATACCCGATAGGGAAATGCATGCAGGAAGAGGAAGAGTATCTGAGGGAAATGCCGGTGCTGCGGACTCATTATTCTTATCTGATTCATATGAAGTATTTGGAGATGCTGAGTGGAAATGAGGCAATTCTTCGGAATGGAGACAGGGTGCCTATCAGTGCCAGCAGAAAAAAGCAGGTGCTGGAGGCGGCAAGAGCCTACTTTTATGAAACAAAAAAATGCAGAAAAATAGGGCAAAACGGTATGAAAACGGTATAATTTGGAAAAAGTATTGAAGAGAGAGAACTCTTATGCTAGGATGTGCAGGTCTGATTCAAAAACATGAAGCCAGTCCGAGTGGTTTTGTGACGGATTTGTTTTAAGAAGCAGTATTATGGCAAGGAAGGCGTTTTTTTCTCCGGCATCATTCTATCTGCCGGAATCTCTTATCTAAGGAAGACCTGTATAAAAACGGGGAACTTCTGTCTGATTTTCAATGAAAATGGTAAATGGGGATTTTCAAGGCATAGGAACTGCCAAAGGGCAGTGTTTGAGTCAGAATAATCAGTTTACACAGCAGACGAAAAAGCAGTATCTGTGTATCCTGTATGCCTTGAAAGCCCGAAATACATTTAAAAAAAGTTGAAAAAAGTTGTTGACATTTGTTGGAAGGTTTGATATTATATAACT
>UPYT01000038.1 GCA_900538475.1 uncultured Clostridium sp.
TGTTGTCAGCAGCCCGTTTCACGGTCTGCGTGTAGTTCCTTGTAAACTGACCTAATTTAAAATAGAAAAAACAGGAAAACCGCAAATTTTGCCGGATTTTGGAGAAAACTGCTTGCAATCTGGGAAGCATAATGTTATATTAGTAAACTGTGAATGAGACCATGAGCTAAGGATAATCAAAGGATCCTTAGCTTTTTTGAAGAAAAAGAAAGAAGAGATTTGTATTATGAAGATGAAGAGAGAAGACGTGAGAAATATCGCAATCATCGCCCATGTAGACCATGGTAAAACAACCATGGTAGATGAGCTGTTAAAGCAGAGCGGTGTGTTCCGTGCCAACCAGGAGGTTGCAGATCGGGTGATGGATTCCAACGATATTGAGCGTGAGCGCGGTATCACCATTTTGTCAAAAAATACAGCTGTTTTCTATAAGGATAAGAAGATTAATATTATTGATACACCAGGACACGCAGATTTCGGCGGCGAGGTTGAGCGTGTGCTGAAGATGGTAAACGGAGTTATTCTGGTTGTAGACGCTTATGAGGGTCCCATGCCTCAGACAAAATTTGTTCTGCAGAGAGCACTGGATCTGGACCTTTCCGTTATTGTCTGCATCAATAAGATTGATCGTCCGGAAGCCAGACCCAATGAGGTTATTGATGAGGTTCTGGAGCTGTTTATGGATCTGGATGCATCGGATGAGCAGCTGGACTGCCCGTTTATTTTCGCATCTGCAAGAGCCGGCTTTGCCAAAAAAGAGCTGGAGGATCCAGAAGTGGATATGAGTCCGCTTTTTGAAACCATTGTGGATTATATTCCTGCACCAGAGGGAGATCCAGATGCAGACACTCAGATGCTGATCAGCACGATTGACTATAATGAGTATGTAGGACGTATCGGTGTCGGAAAGATTGATAATGGTTCTCTGAAGGTAAACCAGGAATGTATGATTGTAAACCATCACGATCCGGATAAAAAGCGCAAGGTTAAAATCGGAAAGCTGTATCAGTTTGACGGTTTAAACCGGGTAGAGGTAACAGAGGCAACAGTAGGCGATATTGTTGCAGTATCCGGTATTACGGATCTTCATATTGGAGATACCATCTGTTCCGTGGAAAATCCGGAATCCATTCCGTTCCAGAAGATTTCCGAGCCGACGATTGCCATGAACTTTATGGTAAATGACAGCCCCCTTGCAGGACAGGAAGGTAAATTCGTTACTTCCAGACACATTCGTGAACGTCTGTTTAGGGAACTGAATACTGACGTCAGCCTGCGGGTAGAGGAGACAGAGTCTCCGGACTGCTTTAAGGTCTCCGGAAGAGGCGAGCTGCATCTGTCTGTTCTGATTGAGAATATGCGCCGCGAGGGCTTTGAATTTGCCGTCAGCAAGGCAGAGGTGCTTTATAAAACAAATGAGAGAAATCAGAAATTAGAGCCTATGGAGATTGCCTATATCGATGTTCCGGAGGAGTTTACCGGCGCTATTATTCAGAAGCTGACTTCCCGTAAGGGAGAGCTGCAGGGAATGAGTCCGGCAAACGGCGGCTATACCCGTCTGGAGTTTTCCATTCCTTCCAGAGGTCTGATTGGCTACCGCGGAGAGTTTATGACCGATACCAAGGGAAATGGTATTATGAACACCATTTTTGACGGCTACGGTCCTTACAAGGGAGATTTAAACTATAGAAAGACAGGTTCTCTGATTGCTTATGAAAGCGGCGAGACCATTACCTACGGTCTGTTTAATGCCCAGGAACGCGGCATTCTGTTTGTAGGACCGGGAGAAAAGGTTTACGGCGGTATGGTAATCGGACAGAATCCAAAGGCGGAGGATATTGAGGTAAATGTCTGCAAGACCAAGAAGCTGACCAACACCCGTTCCTCCAGCGCCGACGAGGCTCTGAAGCTGGTTCCCAAGAAGATTATGAGTCTGGAGCAGTGTCTGGAATTTATTGACACGGATGAGCTTCTGGAGGTAACTCCTACCAACCTGCGTATCCGTAAGAAGATTCTGGATCCGACCATGCGCAAGAGAGCTGCAATGAAAAAAGCGTAATCAAAAGGCAGAAGTTTGCAGAAGACAGCCTGAATGAGAGGCCATATAGAAAAGAAAAAGTGCTGCAGAAGAAATCCGGAGGGATGAGGCTGCAGCACTTTTTTGCTGCAGAAGGCGATTTTTCCTGACAAAAGTATTTCTCAAAAAGGAAAAATAAAGTCTGAACGGGACAGAAAATTTGTCAGATGACCACCTTTTCTGGAAAATAATCGGGGAGCAGGAGGGAAAACAGGGAGAACTGTCAAAATAAGACGATCAGATCTTTACATAAGAGTACTTTCCCTTTCATAAATATACTATTGGCAGAAAGCTAAAATGTAAAAAATGAGGAGAGAGAAGTACTATGTCAGAAAAAGTAATTGAAAACAACAAGGTAAGTGTGATTGGAGAAATTATTTCCGGATTCACCTTCAGCCATGAGGTCTTTGGAGAGGGATTTTATATGGTGGATGTAGCGGTGAACCGGCTCAGTGAAAATGCAGATATTATTCCGCTGATGATATCAGAGCGCCTGCTGAATGTGCGGGAGGATTACCGGGGCTGTACCGTGGAGGCAATCGGACAGTTTCGTTCCTATAATCGTCATGAAGGCATAAGAAACCGTCTGGTTCTGTCTGTATTTGTCCGTGAAATTCATTTTATGGAGGAGTTTACAGATTATACAAAAACAAACCAGATTTTTCTGGACGGCTACATATGTAAGACGCCAATTTATCGAAAAACGCCGTTGGGAAGAGAAATTGCAGATCTTCTGCTTGCGGTAAACCGTCCTTATGGAAAATCTGATTACATACCCTGCATTGCCTGGGGAAGAAATGCAAGATTTGCTTCCGGTTTTGAGGTGGGAACACGGGTTCGCATCTGGGGCCGGGTTCAGAGCCGGGAATATACGAAAAAACTCAGTGAAACCCAGTGTGAAAAGCGAGTGGCTTACGAAGTATCCATAAGCAAGCTGGAATGCACCGATGTGGAAGAATCGATGCAATAGACTTGCAAAAAAGAGGGGAATGTGGTAATATATCCAAGCTATACATAGACAGACCAGTTCAGATAAATATGAATGAGGTGCAGAAAGATGAACACAGGAAGAATCGAGGTAATCTGCGGAAGCGATGGTTCAGGGAAGACTGCTATGGCTTTTGGAAAGGCACTTTATGCTTTGAGTCAGCAGAAGCAGGTGATTGTGATTCAGTTTTTAAAAGGCTGCGGCAAACGGCAGGACAGCCTGGACATTTTCAAACGTCTGGAACCGGAACTGAAGGTATTCCGTTTTGAAAAGTCCGATCATTATTATGAGAGTCTGACTCCGGATGAGAAGGAAGAGGAGTGCTGCAATATCAAAAACGGACTGAATTATGCCAGAAAGGTTTTGACAACCGGCGAGTGTGATTTGCTGATTCTCGATGAGGCTCTGGGCCTGGTGGATCAGGGAATTGTTACTGCAGAGGAGCTTCTGTCCATGACGGACTGCCGGGATGAGGCAGATGTGATTTTGACAGGAAAGGTGCTTCCCCCGGAGATTCAGGAAGCGGCAGACAAGATTGAGCAGGCTGTCGTTCTGTGAACCCCTGAAAGATTTTTCTGCAGCACTGCTGCAAAATCAGATCTGAAAGAAAGAAGAATTCCACGTGAATAAGGGGATAAGAAAAGTATTGAAAAAAGTACTTGCTTTCCTTGCGGGATTCTATTATGATTAAAGGTAGTGACGTGCGACTGGCGGATAAGTGGGGAACCACAGGGGAGCACGTATCATTTTGTCAGAGAAATGCGCAGAGGCGCATTTTGAGAATAGACATGCCGACCGCCTGGGCGCCATATTTTTTGTGGTACCCAGGCGGTTTTTTTCTTTTACAGGAAATTGTGTCCTATGAAAGAAAAACGTTCCGCATCCTCTTTGGTTTTATGGGAAAGAACCACAAAATGACATGAATCGGAAGAAAAAGGGAAAGCCCTTTGCAGAAAGGAGAAAAGAGATGAACAAATTATCTCTGGAACAGGAACTGAAAAACAATGCTTATCCGGGAAGAGGAATTATTATCGGAAAAACTCCGGACGGAAAAAAGGCAGTTACGGCTTATTTTATTATGGGCAGAAGTGAAAACAGCCGTAACAGGGTGTTTGTAAAGGAAGGAGAGGGAATCCGCACAGAGGCCTTTGATCCGGCCAAGTTAGAGGATCCCAGCCTGATTATTTATGCACCGGTTCGTGTACTGGGCAATAAAACTATTGTAACCAATGGCGATCAGACAGATACGATTTATGAGGGAATGGATCGGCAGATGACCTTTGAGCAGTCTCTGCGGAGCCGTGAGTTTGAGCCGGATGCTCCAAACTACACCCCACGGATTTCCGGTATCCTGCATATTGAGAATGGAACCTATAATTATGCCATGTCTATTTTAAAGAGCAATCACGGAGATCCTTCCTCATGCAGACGATATACCTTTGCTTATGAAAATCCGGCAGCAGGAGAAGGCCATTTTATCCATACCTATATGCACGACGGCAATCCCCTGCCCAGCTTTGAGGGAGAACCCAAGCTGGTAGAGATGATGGACGATATGGATGGATTTACAGAGATGCTGTGGAACAGCCTGAATCCAGACAACAAGGTTTCCCTGTTTGTACGCTATCTGAACATTGCAGACGGTACTTACGAAACAAGAATTGTCAACAAAAACAAATAGGAAGATTCCACGCCCGATGCTTTTTGTCCAGTGTAGCGGGCAAGAAGCTGCATGGCTGAATGTTATATTCTGACAGGAACGAGCGGAACAGAAGCCAGGGAAAGGAATACAGGAAAAAGTGGAAAATATAGTGAAACCAGAAAAGGAGAAGAACAATGAATGAAATGGAATTAAAATACGGCTGTAACCCCAATCAGAAGCCGGCTCGGGTTTTCATGAAGGATGGAGGAGAGCTTCCCTTCCGGGTGTTAAGCGGACGTCCCGGTTACATTAATCTTCTGGATGCATTTAATGGCTGGCAGCTGGTCAGAGAGTTAAAAAAGGCAACCGGTCTTCCGGCAGCTACCTCCTTTAAACATGTTTCCCCTGCAGGCGCGGCTGTAGGTCTGCCTCTGGATGAGACGATGAGAAAAATTTACTGGGTTGATGATATGGGAGAGCTGTCTCCCCTGGCAAGTGCATATGCAAGAGCCAGAGGCGCAGACAGAATGTCTTCTTTCGGTGACTTTATTTCCCTTTCTGACGTGTGTGACGCTGATACAGCGCGTCTGATTAAGCGCGAGGTTTCTGACGGCGTGATTGCTCCGGGATATGAGCCGGAGGCGCTGGAAATTCTGAGATCCAAGAAAAACGGAAATTACTGTGTCATTGAAATCGATGAAAACTATGAGCCGGATCCCATTGAGTGTAAGCAGGTATTTGGCGTAATTTTTGAGCAGGGAAGAAATAACCTGGATATCAATAAAGAGATGCTTGCTAATGTGGTGACTGACAATAAGGAGATTCCGGATCTGGCAAAGATTGACCTGATTATTTCTCTGATTACCTTAAAATACACTCAGTCCAATTCTGTATGCTATGCAAAAGGCGGACAGGCTATCGGTATTGGAGCAGGACAGCAATCCCGAGTACACTGCACCAGACTGGCAGGGCAGAAGGCAGACAACTGGTATCTGCGTCAGGCACCTCAGGTGCTGAATCTGCAGTTTGTAGACGGCATTAAGCGGGCGGACAGAGACAATGCGATTGACGTATATATCGGTGATGAATACATGGATGTTCTGGCTGACGGCGTATGGGAAAAGACCTTCAAGGTGAAGCCGCCGGTATTTACGAAAGAAGAGAAGCGCGCATGGTTAGATGGTATGACCGAGGTTGCTTTAGGCTCCGATGCATTCTTCCCATTTGGAGATAACATCGAGCGTGCCCATAAGAGCGGCGTAAAATATATTGCTCAGCCGGGCGGTTCTGTGCGGGATGACAATGTCATTGAAACCTGCAATAAATATGGAATTGCTATGGCATTTACTGGAATCCGTCTATTCCATCACTAATCGAAGGAGTGTCCCCATATCTAAAAAAGGGACAGGACTGTTACAAAAAAGGAGCAGAGCTGAGGCAGAAACTGGCTGTCAGCTTCTGCTCCTTTGCAGATCAGAGGAGGAACAGGGCTTTGATTGCTGTTAGACATATCTGCGATTTTGAAAAAAGGGGAGGAAAATAGGCAGAAATATCTTAAATATTCATAAAGATATTAAAAGTGTATAAAGACCGGCAATTAGATTGCAATTTATCTGAAAAAAAGATAAAATGAGTTATATCCGCATTTCATCAGAGAGGATATTCTGGAGAATTGGACGGGAAATACACAGGAGAGGATGGGGAAAGCATGATACAAAATCCTTTTGGCAGAGGGCCTTTTGGAAATGGTCCGTCGGGAGGAAATCCGATGAATGGTGAGAATCCGTTTGAAGATTTCCTGAAAAAAATAAAAGAAGAGGGGGAACGGCTTCAGAACGAGGATCAGAAAGAGAAAAAAGAAAAGAAGCAGCCGGAGCCGGAACGCTTCGACTCCAATGGCAATCCAGTGAAAAAGAAACGCCGGGCAGCCCGTGGGGCGGGGATTGTGCTGGCAATTGTGCTTCTGGTATTTTTAGGAAGCAGCTGTTATTATGTGCTGGACGAGGAAAACTATGCAGTTGTGACAACCCTGGGAAGTCCCCATGCAGAGTCACAGGCAGGACTTCATTTTAAAATTCCCTTTATTCAGAATGTTCGGATGGTATCTAAGGTCATCAAGGGAATGCCCATTGGCTATGATCCTGAGACAGGAGAGAGCAAGCTGGCAGAATGTATTATGATTACCAAGGATTTCAACTTTGTAGATACAGAATTCTATCTGGAATATATGGTAGACGATCCGGTGAAATATCTTTATGCGTCCTCAGATCCGGAGGCAACGCTGAAGATGCTGGCTCAGTCCTACATCCGTGATACTGTAGGTGTGTACAACGTAGATGACGTTATCACTACGGGAAAAGCGGAGATTCAGTCTGAGATTAAAGAAAAGCTGACCAACCGGATGATTCAGGAGGATATTGGTCTTTCCGTTGTAAATATTACGATCCAGGATGCTTTTCCACCTACTCAGGAAGTTCTGAATGCGTTTAAAAACGTAGAAAACGCAAAGCAGGGCAAGGAAACAGCGATCAACAATGCCAACAAAGACAGGAATGAAAAAATTCCGCAGGCAGAGGCAGAGTGTGACCAGATTATTAAAAATGCAGAGGCAGAAAAGCAGTCCCGTATCAATGAGGCAGAAGGTCAGGTGGCCCGTTTTGAACAGATGTATGCAGAGTACAGCAAATATCCGCTGATTACCAAGCAGAGAATGTTCTATGAAACGATGGAGGATGTGCTGCCCAGCATGAGACTCTTTATTGTAGATGAAAACGGCACGCAGAAAATGCTGCCCTTAGACAGCTTTACTGCTGCGGCAGAAGCAGGAAGATCGGCTTCCCGTACCGGGGCTGCTCAGAATTCATCTGCAGGAGTAAATCAGCAGAGCAGTGTATCAGCAGAAAACAGTTCTGCATCAGGAACAGGTGAGGAGGTGGCACAGTGAAAAAGAAAGGTATGATAGCAGGTCTGGCGGCAGCGGCAGCTCTTGTTTTACTGGGCTCCTCTCTGGTTGTGACCTATCCCAATGAATATAAGCTGATTCGTCAGTTTGGTGAGATCGTCCGTGTAGAAGAAAACCCGGGCGTAAGCCTGAAGGTTCCCTTTATTCAGAACAGCTCTTCGATTCCGAAAGCACTGCAGATTTATGATATTCCGCAGTCAGACGTAATTACAAAGGACAAAAAGAGTATGATCGCAGACGCCTTTGTTCTCTGGAAGATTTCCGATCCAGTGCTGTTTACCAGACACTTAAACGGTCAGGTGGCTCAGGCCCAGTCCCGCATTTCTGCATCTGTATTCTCTTCCCTGAAATCTGTGATTTCCAACATGGATCAGGCTGAGATTATTGAAAACAGAAACGGAAAGCTGGCTCAGGACATCAGCAACAATATCGGAAATTCGCTGGACGGATACGGGATCAAGGTTCTGGCTGTAGAGACAAAATCTCTGGATATGCCGGACGACAACAAGCAGTCTGTTTACGAGCGTATGATTTCTGAGAGAAACAACATAGCGGCTTCCTATACAGCTCAGGGTAATTCCTCTGCTCAGAAAATCAAGAACGACACTACCAAAGAGGTGTCTGTGATGAAGTCTAAAGCTAAGGCTGAGGCAGAGAAAATTAAGGCAGAGGGCGAAGCCCAGTACATGCAGATCCTGTCTCAGGCCTATAACGACGAGAGTAAGGCAGATTTCTACAATTTTGTACGTTCCCTGGATGCAGCAAAGGCTTCTTTGAAGAATGGAAACAACACGCTGCTTCTGGATAAGAGTTCGCCGATTGCGCAGATCTTTTATGGATATTAAAGCGCCAGAGACAGCGAACGAAGCAAGGTAAGTTGACACGGAACATCCGGCGATGTGTGGAGAGAAATCCATACATTGCTGGATTTTGCGTTCAAGGAAATATTTCTATGCAAAACAGAGCCTTTTGTGCAGAAAAGTATGAGGAGAAACAAAGAGAGTTTCCTGCTTGGATTTCTATGGATTTTGTATCTGAAATGGCGAAGATAATATGCAAATGCAGTATAAATATTGCTGTAAATATGTTATAGTAAATGAAATAAATGCAAAGGCTGAAAGCGTTGAATCGGCGGAAAGAGCAGAGAAAAGGGAAATAAAAATGATATAATACATGATTTTGAAAGAAGAGGAAATTGATCGTAAGCTTTTTTGTGGTTTTATCCGTCATCAGGTTGTTGATCAATGTCTGCGTCGCGAAAATAATAAGTGGGTTGTTCGTTCCGATCCTTTTGTTGATGACTGGACAGAAGAAGACTATCAAACCTTGATTGGCTGTTTACGGAACACAGCACATACGGATGGATTTGTATATGGCGCCTTTCTGAATGATGTACTGAAAGGCTTTGTATCTGTAGAGCGTGGTTTTTTTTGCGGAGAAAAGGAATTGGAAAAGAACTGTTTCTTGCAGCTGCAGAATGGGCAAGAAAACAAGGGGCAAAAAAACTATATCTCTCATCTCATTCCGCTGTGGAAAGCCAGGCATTTTATCATTCAATGGGCTGTGTGGATGCCGCTGAATATAACCAGAAGCATGTGGAAGAAGAACCATATGATCGGCAGCTGGAGTATGTTTTGTGATTTTTTAGAAGAAAATTTTATGCCGGTATCTTCTGGGTTATGTGTTATGCCTGTATGGGGAAAAACTTAATTTTTATGATTTTCAAAAAAATCGAAAGAGAAAATGAACACCATTGTGACTGTGATTACAAGGAAATAGGGTGATACGATGTGGACAGGATTTCCATAGCTTAGAGACGTATTCGTGGAACGCAGTGGAATAAAACAGCGGTTTATAGCAGAATAGAAGAGATGAAAAGGCGGTAAAATATGGCAAAAGCTAGTCACTATTATTATGACCAGTTAAATAAAGAGCAACAAAAGGCTTACTATGCAATGAAAACAGGTTTGTTAAATCTTCAGGACTCTTTTGCAGTGCCAATGGTGTCTAAGAAGGAATTGTCGGATATTTATTTTATGCTTCGTATGGATTGCCCGGAGATATTTTATTCGGTGACATTTTCCTACAGGTATTATGCGGATTCTACAGCAGTGGAAATGATACCAAAGTATCTGTTTTCAAAGGATAAAATCAAGGAACACCGGCAGGCAATGGAGTCAAGAGTGAAAAAACTGACCCGTCAGGCGGCAAATTTAAATGAGAAAGAGAAAGAACTTTTTATCCATGATTTTATTGCAGAAAATGTAAAATACGATAAGCTGAAGAAGGAATATTCCCATGAAATTATCGGAGCTTTGGGGAATGGAACAGCTGTCTGTGAGGGAATTGCAAAAGCAGTGAAATTTCTCTGTGATGAGCTGAATATCTGGTGTATCATTGCGCTGTCGGAGGCAAATCCGGACAAGGGAATCAAGTACAGGCATGCCTGGAATGTAGTTCGAATCGACGGACAATATTATCATCTGGATGCGACATTTGACAATACACTTTCAAGAAACAATCTTATACGATATGACTATGTGAATTTGTCGGACAAGCAGATCTTCAGAGATCACGAGCTGGTCATCTGGAAGGTACCGGTTTGCAGTGATTCCGATCATTTCTACTATAAAGAAAAGAAACTATCCTGGACAACGATGGATACCGTGCAGAGTCGGACAAAGCAGGCAGTAAAGAAGGGAAAAATACTTTTATTTCACTGGAGGGGCGGATATCTAACCAGGGAGGTTTTGAAGGAACTTCTGGAAATATTCGACAAAGAAGCACAGGCCAGAGATAAGAGGGCCTATGTTTCTGTCAACTGGCCGCAGGCCGTACTGCAGGCACGGTTTGAAGATGGAATCGGCCAGGAACAGGTGGAAATGGAAGAGGCAAATGAAGGAGAGAAGGAGTAGCAGTGGAAGGAGGCATTTATATGTTAAAAAAGGCTTTTTGGGTTCCTTATGAGGACAGTACAAATTACCCAACTCTTGCAAAAACCATAGAAGCAATTTCAAAATATTGTGAAGAAAATGGTGAGACTTGTACATTTATTCATGATGATGAAGTTGAGATAAATGGAAAACGATATGAAATCTATCGTGGCTATGAAAATGGAAGCAGGGGAAATTATGGGATTAAATGTAAGGAAAAATGAATTTCAACAGGTAATGAGCATCTGCTTTTACATGACTTCACAATATTAGGAAACATGAAAAGATATAAAAAGCTTTGAAGAGAGCCAATATGAAATAATCATTATAAGAGACAGAATATAATTCGGTCTCTTTTTGGCATTACAATATTATAAAGTACTTGTGTCTGATGTCACAACAGAAAATTATAATGTGATAGTTGGCAGGCTATGCATTGGCGATTCGAGATGAACTGGCGGATGTAATCAAGATAAATTCTTTTAAGGCACAGATGAAAGATATTATTGAGTACCGTACGATGGAGTATTACCGGAGGCGGTATGTGGAGAAATGTGGGGAATCTGAATCATGATGATGCAGAGAAAAACAGTCAGAAAGAGGTAGGTATAGCTTCTAGGAAATCGACAAATGATGGAAAAAACAAGCGAAAATGAGCGTAGTTATACTAAGTTGTGGTTAAAATGCCTCTGTTGTGGAAATGCCGAAAAGTAGCGTAAAATTAAGGAAAATCAAGCATTTATAAGGAGTTTTAGATATATGATAAAAGTACTATTTATTTGCCACGGCAGGATTTACTGTTCGTGAGAAAAAGTCTTAAATCGTCTTAAATACTTCTATAAATAGCATTTCTTGTGTTCAATTCTCGATTTTACCAATGATTTACCAATATTTCTGGAGAGTCAGACTTGCAGAAACAACAAACCAGAATGAGGAGATTAAAAATATGAGCGGATTAAAGAAACACATTTATGAAGAGAAAAACGGACTGCATTACACTCTGAATGGAGATTATTATTTACCAGATTTGAAATTGCCGGAGGAACACCGCCCTATCGGAAAGTACGGACGGATGCACCGGGAATATTT
>UPYT01000039.1 GCA_900538475.1 uncultured Clostridium sp.
AGTTATCAAAAGTTACAGAATGTTCTGCCAGGCGTGAGAAATTTTCTGTTCTGGTCCATTGACATCCGTAGGGACGAAGAAGATGACGGTTTAAAGAATCGTACATCACCATAATCGCTTTCATAATAATCTCCTTCCATCCAGCAATCAGCTTCCGCTGCGCCGGTATTCATATGGGCTGACTCCGTACTTCTTTTTAAAGGTCGTTGAAAAATAGCTGGCATTGTAATAACCGACCTGTTGGGCAATGGTCTGTACTCGAAGGGCAGTATTTTCCAGAAGCTGCACCGAATGCTGGAGGCGAACATCGGTCAGATAATTGATAAAGGTCTGTCCGGTTTCGATTTTAAATACTCTGGAAAAATAATCTGGATTTAAGTATACCTGAGCGGCAACCTGCTCTAAACTCAGCTGTTCTGCATAATGAGCATTAATATATTCCACTGCAAGGCAGATATTTTTTGATTTTGGCTGGAGCTCGTCTATAGGAAGGCAGCACTGCTTTGCTTCATCCAGCATAACTTCTTTTGCTGTATCCAGAGTAATGCATTGCTGCAGGCGTAAATGAAGCTCCTCTGCATGATCCAGAACAATACCATTTCCCTTTGCCTCAAATTCCAGCAGATCCAGAGCATCCAGGCACAGCTTGCAAAGAGGATCAACTGTTAAAATTTTCTGGCTGGGAAGAACTTCAAAAAACGTTTTTATCAGCTCGTAGCGCTGTCCTCCCTGAACCTGATGAAGATGCACCCGGAATTCAGTAAACGTGTTTTTCCACAGCTCATTTCTGCGGAACAGTTCCTTTAAGGGATATTGAGGCTCATAGACCCTTTTTTTGCCTGTGTAAAATCCCTCACCCAGAGAGCAGGATGCCTGCCAGACCATAAAGGGGATCTGGCTCATTTCATCTGTAATGGCGCTGATTCCTACCATGCAGTGATTAATGACCTGTACGTGTCTGGCATATTCCGTCAGTTGTCTGGCCTTTTCTGCAATGCTAAGAGTTTTTGGGAAATTTCCTACGATCATATATACTCGATCTGTATAGTCAAATCCGGCAACATGACGAGCTGGACTTTCTTCTGGAAATAGAAGGCCGTTTTCCTCCATATCCTGCTTCCATACAGCCAGGGCGAATAAGCCATTGTTTCTCCAGCGAATTCCACACTGACGAAGCCGTTCCAGATCGTCCTCTCTCAGCTCTCTGGTCTGTCTTAAGATATGGCTGATCACGGATTGTATCTGAGCTACATTTGCCACATCGGGCTCTTCCTGATGATTCTTTCGTTGCAGTTCCCCTGCAATCCGGTTTAACAGCTCCTGAAGCAGATCATTCTGCATTTCTGTTTTTAAAAGATATTCAGACGCTCCATCTCGCAGAGCCTGACGAACCAGGCTGAAATCGGAAAAGGCCGTTAATACCACTACCTTTGCCCTGCTTCCCAGAGCTTTTAAAGCATGAAGAAATTCCAGTCCATCCATTACCGGCATTTTAATATCTGTTAAAATCAGGTCTGGTTCGTCTCGATGAAACAGTTCCAGAGCTTCCTGTCCATTGTGTGCTACTCCAGTCAGCTGGCAGGACGGATTTTGAGAAATGCAGAACTGCAGCCACTCACAAATCATTGCTTCGTCATCTACCACTAGAACTTTCATTGTATCTCCTCCTTTTGTTTTATGGCAGGCATCAAAAGGGTTATGGTAGTTCCCATTCCCTGAAAGCTGTCTATAGACATTCCATAATCTTCACCATAGTTTAAACGAATCCGGTTGTGTACGTTAGACATACCAATAGAATGCGCGTCTTTTATTACTGTCTGATGAAGGCTTGCACGTACTTTTTCTAAGGTTTCAGAATCCATCCCGGCCCCATCATCGGTAATTGTCAGAAGAAGGTTATTACCCTGAAAAGCTGACTCAATGATGACTGTTCCTGCCTCGCTTTTGGCCTCTAATCCATGGAAAATGGCATTTTCTACCAGTGGCTGGAGAATCAGCGGCGGAACCATGCAGTCCTCTGTGTCCTTCGGCATCTCAATTTCGTAATTAATTTTTTCTCCATAGCGCAGCTTCTGGACTACCAGATATTTTCGTGTTGTCTCCAACTCGTCACTTAAGGGAATGGTTGTATTTTTTACAGCTAAAGTGCTTCTGAGCAAATCAATAAATGCGCTGAGCATTTTGGCTGCCTGTTCATTTTTTCCAACCTCCACTGCACATCGAATAGAAAACAGGGTGTTATACAAAAAATGAGGATTGATCTGTGCCCGGAGAAAGTTGACCTCCAGGGCTCTTTTCTGCTTCTCTCTCTCCTGAATCCGTTCCATCAGGCTGGTAATCTCATCAGCCATATGTTTAAAGCTTTCCTGAAGATGGTCAATCTCCTGAGTTCCTCTTGCCACACAGGGCGGCGTGAAATCCGGACTGCCAAACTTGTCCATAGCATCGCTCAGAGCTGTCAGAGGAGTGGAAATACGTCTGGAAATATAAACAGATACAGCAACCGCAAGAATCAAACCAGTTATCAGAATGCTCCCTATAATCCAGTAAGTATCGTTTAATGCCCCTAGAATGATTTTGGTTGGACTTTCCTCTACAATGGTCCACCCTGTTTTCTGATCCAGGTGGGTAGACAGCACATAACTCTTTCCCAGCTTTTGAATGATATTGGAATTTTCTGTGCCATAGGTCTTCTGCATATAATTCACATCAATAAACTGCTTTCCCAGCATTTTTTTATTGGAATGAGAGACAATAAATCCATTTTGATCATACAGATAAACCTGTCCACCCTGTTCCTGGACAGATCCATACAAATCCTCCAGCTGCTTTTCATCAATTAAAATCAACAGTACATGTTTCTCATCTCCGCTGCCTAAAAGCCGTCCTGCTGCAAACTGATATGTACGTTCGCCTTTTTTATATGCAGAAAAGGTACGGGAAAAATGAACCTCTCCTTCACTGCCCTCAGACATTGCTGTCAGCAGATTTTTATACCAGGGCTGGTATACCCAGGTATCCGTATCGATCTCTCCAGAATTGTAAAAAAAGCCATTTTCTCCCCAAATGACCACCTCATGACCAATTGGGCCAATAATTTCATCGTAAATCTTTTTCTGAGAATCTAGGTACTCCCAGGCTTTTTTATGTTCCCTTTCAGAGAGCGGTTTGTTCAGAAAGTCATGGCTGATAATTTCATGGGTATACAAATTCGATAACGTTGTACTGCTGGTTTTGATCAGGTTGGCTCTCTCTCCTATCTGTCTGAGTACAGCGATTCGGTTGCTTCCAATCTGTTTGATCAGCAGATCTCGTATCGATCCGCTGACAAGAAGGGAAACAGCAATAAAAAAGAGAGTGAATACAAAGCAATAGGCTCCAAAAAGCTGAGTACGCAGTTTCTTGGTACATACAGCAATTTTTTCAAACCATTTGTTCATCGTATTCACTCCCAGATGTTATTTCATTCGGTATGGTGCAAAATTTGGATTTTCTTTAATATAGTCATCACAGCTATGACCAGAAACTCCCTTTCCCCATAAACCGGCCAGTCCGGTCTGCCCGGAACCAAATACCGCTTCCTTTGCTCCGTCGATTTCCGGATTGACGTATTTGGAAAACCAGGTTTCCAGATGGAGACGCATTTCCTGCTCCAGCTCTTCAAAGCCTCCGCTTATCAGGAGATTGTTTGTTTCTCCTGGATCCGTTTTCAGATCATAGAGCTCATTAGGGCCATAGGGATACCGTGCTACATATTTAAAACGGCGGCCTCGAATCATACGGTTTGGGCCGTATTCATCCATTACCACGACTTCCTCATGCTGGTTAAAAGCTTCGCCTCTTAAGGCCGGGGCAAAGGACATGCCAGGGCGGTTTCCATGATCGGAAGCTTTTAAATCCAGATAGTCCAGGAGAGTCGGCATAAAATCGTATGCAGAAACCAGCGCATCGCAAACAGCTCCTGCCGGAATATGTCCCGGATGACGGACAATAAACGGAACCTTTACGGATTCCTCATACATATTTAAGGGGAAGGTGGCGTTGCCTTTTCCCCAGAAGCCATGGTGGCCGCAGGAGAATCCATTGTCTGCCGTAAATACAACCAGAGTATCCTCTGCGATTCCCATATCTTCCAATTTTTCCATAATTTTTCCAATGCCAGCGTCCATAGCAGTTACAGCTGCAAAATAGCCAATAAGATTGCCACGTTCATCCTTGGCCACTTCGTCTGTCAGATAAATACTGTCCGGATGTCTGGGAAGATGGGGAACAGACTCAAAAGGACAGTCCTTATAAAGATCCGTATATTCCTTTGGATGATTGTTCAGCCATGGAGCATGGGGAGCCGTATAGGCCACATGAAGATAAAAGGGCTGTTCCTGCTCCCTTCTTGTATCTAGAAATTCCAGGGCATCCTCTGTAATGGCCTCAGTCACATACCGCTCCTCCCGGTACAGAACTCCATCCTTGTACATAGGAGCGCCGTAATAAGGACCGCCGCCGGATTTATGACTGAACCAATGGGTAAATCCCTGCTGTACCTTTCCTGCTGCTCCCATATGCCATTTTCCGGACAGAGCGCAGCAATATCCATTTTCTGCCAGTGCTTTGGTATAGGAATACTGGCCTGCCAGATACTCCAGGGCAGACTGTTTTTCATCATCATCTCGAAGCCAGTCATGAACACCATGCTGAGAGGGAATCGTTCCAGTCAAAAGACTTGCCCGGGCCGGTGAACAGACGGGAGATGTACAGAAAAAATTTTCAAAGCGCATTCCCTCCTGGGCCAGGCGATCGATATTGGGAGAAATAATTTCCTTGTTGCCGCTGCAGCCCAATGACCAGTAGCCCTGGTCATCGGAAATAATAAAAACAATATTTGGCTGTTTTTTCATTGGAACACCTCCTGATTATAGCAGTATGTCTGTCGGGTGTAAAGCTTTATTCCATTACCACCATTTAATCAGATCTGTTACTTCGTTACGAAGCTTTACGAAATCCGGGCTGGCAATGTCTCTTGGGCGAGGCAAATTGTTGTCAATAGCGCATTTAATGCTGGTAGGCTTGTTGGTCAGCACCAGGATCCGCTCGCCCATGTAAACAGCCTCTTCAATGTTATGAGTAATGAAAAGAACGGTGGTACCAGTTCTCTGCCATAAGCTGATCAGCTCGTCTTCCAGATGATAGCGAAGCTGGATATCCAGCTGGCCATAGGGCTCGTCCATCAGCAGTAAATCCGGCTGGGTTGCGAAGGCTCTTGCAATTACAACACGCTGAAGCATACTGGCAGACAGCTGATCTGGATAGTATTTGCGGTATTTGGTCAATCCCACAATGTCCAGATATTCATTTACAAGAGCTTTTGCCTTTTCTTTTTCCACACCCTTAATATCCAGACCAAAACCAACGTTTTCTTCTACAGTCAGCCAGGGCATAGTAGAATATTCCTGGAAAATATAGGCGATGTTATGTTTCTTTAAATCTACAGGCTCCCCGTCCAGTAAAATTTCGCCGGCCGTAGGCTGGTAGAGCTTTGTCAGGCTATTTAAAAACGTTGTTTTTCCGCATCCCGTAGGACCTACAATGCATAAAAATTCTCCGGAACGCACATCAAAGGAAATATCATTTAAAACAAGAAGATCTCCGAATTTTTTGGTCAGATTTCGCACCTGTACCTTTGGCATTTTATTATCCTGCATGGTATTCTCTCCTCTCTTACAGCGTCAGATCCATATTATCGGTAATTAACTGGCGCAGACGCAAAAATTCAGGATCCACATAATCACGAGGATGAGGCATATTGATGACATACTCCTTCTTAATATGGGTTGGACAGTTTGTCAGCAATATAATGCGGTCTGCTAAGAACAGCGCCTCTTCAATATTGTTGGTAACAAATACAACAGTTCGTTTTTCCTTTTGCCAAATCCTCTGAAGTTCTTCCTCCATCATATAACGGGTCTGGGCATCCAGATGACCAAATGGCTCATCCATCAGCATAATATCCGGCTGATTGGCATAAGCCCGGGCAATTCCTACGCGCTGGCGCATACCACCGGAAAGCTGACTGGGATAACTTTTTTCAAATCCAGTAAGTCCGACTAATTCCAGATATTTCTTGACTCTGGAATTTTTCTCATCAGCTGGAAGATGGCGTACCTTTGGTCCAAAGCCAACGTTTTCTTCGACAGTCATCCATGGGAAAAGAGAGGTTTTCTGGTAAACAACCCCCCGCTCAGGAGCAGGTCCGGTTACTTTTTTTCCTCGGGTATATACTTCGCCTTCTGTCGGCATATCCAGACCGGCTAAAATATTCAGAAGAGTTGTTTTTCCGCACTGTCCGGCCCCAAACAGTACCAGAAATTCATTTTCATGCACTTCAAAATTCATTCCGCGGAGGACCTCATTGCGTCCGCTTCCATCATAGCTTTCAAAACTGCGTCCTACATTCCGGCATTCCAGCACGGCAGCTCCTGTTTTTACATTCCCTTCTGCTCGTTCCATGCGCACAGTCTCCTTTCTAATGCACTGGTTAAATTCGCCAGTATAAAGCCTACGATACCAATTGCGACGATACCAACCATGATCTGTACCGTATTTCCGGTATTCATTCCACGTACAATCATCCATCCAACACCTTCATTGGACTGAATCATCTCTGCGCCTACTACTGCGCTCCATCCAGCGGTTACAGCAATCTGAAGACCTGCGAAAATATAAGGAACAGAGGACGGAAGCACAATTTCGAAGAATACCTGGCGTTCGTTGGCTCCCAGCATACGGGCTGCTCCGATTAATTCCGGATCCACATTTTTTGCACCGTCATAGGTGTTTACCGTAATGAAACAGAAGCATCCTAAAAAAATAATGAAGAATTTTCCGGTATCGCCAAGCCCAAACCACAAGATGGACAGGGGAATCCATGCCAGAGGCGGAATCGGACGGATAAATTCAAAAATAGGTTTAAAAATAGCTTCAAAGGTTCTGGAATATCCCATTCCTACACCAAGGGCAATGCCTGCAATCGTGGCAAAGAAAAAAGCAACGGCCACCCGGTACAGACTGACCCCTACATGCGCCAGCATGGTGCGTTTACCAATCGGTTCTACAAAGCTTCTGAAAAACGCTGCAAGAACCTGACTTGCCGGAGGAAGAAACATGGATGCGCCGGTAAATCTGGCAGCCAGCTCCCAAACAATAAGCAGAGATACCAGAGAAATAATAGTGTAGATTACAATCAACTGTTTATTTGAAAAACGGCTATTTGTTGTAGAATCAATCATGCTGTCTTCCCCTCCTTACAAAACGTTTCTGCAGTCTTTCCAGAACGGTATTTAAAAGCAGTCCTACAAATCCAATGGTCAGCATACCAACGATAATGACATCTGGGCGTCCCAGCATACGGGCCATCTGAATCATATATCCCAGTCCGCTTGTAGCTGCAAGCATTTCAGCGGCTACCAGTGCAACCCATGCAGAGCCCAGAGCCAGACGAAGGCCGGTAAAAATCATAGGGAGAGCTGTGGGGATTGCCACCTTAAACAAAAGCTGACGATTGGTTGCCCCAAAGGTTTTTCCAACCCACAGGTGGACCTGACTGGTACGGCGGATTCCGGTATAAGAGTTTACGGTCGCACTGATAAAGGCAGCAAAGAAAATGATGCCGACCTTAGATGCGTAACCGATACCCAGCCATAAAATCATCAAAGGAATCCATGCAAGTGCTGGAACAGGACGGATAATATCAAACAGAGGCTTTGCAAACAGCTCAAAGCGGCGGCTCCATGCCATTCCGATTCCCAAGGGAACTCCGATTAAGACGCCTACTACATAACCGCCCAAGGCGATTTTCAGACTGGACCAGATGTTTTCGAACAGTGACGAACCATCAGGTACTGTACCTCCAGTCAGCTTATACCAAAGCGTATTTAAAATTTTTGTCGGGCTTGGAAGCATAACAGGGCTTACCAGATGGAATACATCAGTAACCAGCTGCCAGACCAGAAGCACAAACAAAAATGAGCATACGGAAATCAACTGAAACTTATATTTTTGAAATAACTCCTTCATTCGCTTTTCACACCTTTCCACACATAAAGCCTATTTCTAAGGAAAACGGCCTGCAGCAAACCTTGTCGCAGGCCATTCTTTGCAGGTTGCCTTTTTCTGACTGAATCCACATAAGGCGGACGCCTAAAGCTTCTTATCCGCTGTAAGCGGGCAAGAAAATGCAAGGCTGAACTGTTACGATTTAATGGATTGTTTACTGGTAATCCTTTACAAAATCAGTAATTATATTGGTGTTGAATTTTTCGGTTGCACTTGCTTCCAGCTGTCCCTGCTCTACATAGAATTCGCCTAATTCCTTTGCGAAGTTTCCAAGCTCGCGGCCCTTCCACTCATCCTTGGTCAGCCAGTTTACACGATTCAGGTCTGCTACACAGTTTTCCTTGCTGGTTTCCATACCTGCATCCTGCAAAAATTCTACCAGCAAATCTGCTGCCATGTCCGGATCCTTTTCCAGGGCTTCACAGGCCTCTAATGCACAGTTGATATAGCCCTGCATTAAATCAGATTTGCCATCCAGTGACTTTCTGTTTCCTACAATCATATCTACATAACGAGTACCCATATCGGCCAGGTTTGCAACCTGTACCATGCCGTCGTTTTTTGCATCAAAGAAGGTAGGAACATTCAAGGAAGCAGCATCGCCCTGTCCGGCCTGCAGTGCCTGATAAGCCTGTACGGTGTCCATGTTTACAATATTGACATCTGTCGGCTCCATTCCCAGCTTTTCCAGCCATTTTAAAACGGTAAAGTGCTGAGCAGTTCCTACTGGAGTTAAAATGGTAATGCCTGAAACGGATTCCGGGCTTCCAAGCACAGTGGGAATGGATGGATTAAAACCAGTGTCCTGTGCTACAGGGCAGTCCGGAGAAACAAATACGCCCTGTCCATCAGTAGATTCCAGAACTTCACCGATAATCAGCTCATCATAGTTTGCCATACCGGTTACTGCGGCTGCACCCATCTGCCCTACATCCCATAAGTCTGCAGCCAGGGCCTCATTCATAGGAGCTCCAGTATCAAACATGGTAACTTCCATTTTAAATCCTGCTTTTTCATCCAGTCCGTTTTTCTGGATATAATAGGTGGGAAGGCTGGTAATGGTTGGCATTGCTGCTACACGCAGAGTCGGGAGCTCACTGCTTCCACCTGCTGCATTTGAAGCATTGCTTCCACTTCCACCAGAATTTCCTCCGCATCCTGCAAGGGATACCATTGCTGCTGACGCCAGTAAAAGAGCTACTCCTTTTTTCAACTTCATAATCACGTTCCTCCTTAAAATTCTGCAGCCATTCTGCACTTGTTTTGTTGTCTTTATTATAACAAGAGGGCCTTTTTTTGTGTTTTGGATCTTTTTACTTTTCTTTATTGCCGGAAGGGTGAATTTTTTATTTTTTACTTTTTATTCATTATTCTGACATTTTTAACCGTTATTTTGTATCAAATACATAAATAAAACAACAAAGATTTGTGTATTATTTTGTTTTAAATTGCTTTATTTTATTGATGCGTTATTAATAATGGTGTAATTATTCGTTTTTTATAGCAGATAATATGTAATGTGCATAAAAGACGGGCGTGTTTTTCTTTTCCGCAGGGAGATTTCTTTGGAGTGCTTTCCTGTCATAGAAATTTCCTGTGACATAAAAACAGAGGGGTATCAAAAAATACCGCCTCTGTGAATGATGCTTTTTATTTGATTTACTTTTTTAGAACGCTTTGGCTCATCAAGCTTCCGTCAGGAAGCTGATCAGTATTCCACTCATCCAGCATATCTTATACCGTCAAATACATCCTCTGCAATAACACCATTTATAAGCTGAGGATATTGGTTTACCTCAATCTCTGCATAGAAAAGAGTTCCATCTGCATCCTTAAACAGCAGATAGCTGATTCCGTCTGTAGCATAGGGATACAGGACGGCACCCTTTGAAACGATCTGATTTTTGCCGGACGGCTTTTCGTCCTTTCCGCAAAGCTCCAGCTCAAAATCCTGTTTTAACTGAAAGCGCAGAGGATCGGATATGAGAAAATCCTGTTCTGACTGAGGTGCTCCTGTTACATTTGCGTGATAATCCTTGTATCCAAAACAGGTACTGAGTGTACTCAGGCGGGACGACAGCATCATATGCTCCGGATTTGTAAGGGTGTAATTGAGTGTTCTGTAAGCCGAACGATAGGAATTCTCCAGATTGGTTTCCAGCTCTTCATAATTCTGTTCCAGACAGAACGGGGCGAAATTATCTAAAGAGGCAGGGGTAACATTGGAATTTGTTATTTTATATATCAGTAAAACGCTGTAATCATTCTCATGGCTGGTGAACAGATACAGATAACAGCTTCCGTCTGTATTTTTTACAAAAAACGGTTCACAGTTGCCATAGCTTCGAAAATTGAAATTACACTCCATGCTGCCAGACTGTATTGTCAGGGTATATTCTTCTGGATATTCATCTTCCCGTCCGGTATAAGTGATATTGATATCTAGT
>UPYT01000040.1 GCA_900538475.1 uncultured Clostridium sp.
TGGATCCGCAGCATGGCGGATTAATCCGGCACTATGATGTGACTGGGAAAATTTGTCCCAAGTGGTTCGTAGATCATCCTGATGCCTGGGAGCAGTTTAAGGACGACGTTGCAAGCGCTATGCGGTCAAAATCCGGCTGGCAGCAGGAAGATGCCGGCTGGCGGTTTTATCTGGATAATGATCATTGTGTCGTCAATGACTGGTACGAAGATGAGGGGCGCTGGTACTGGTTTGACGGCGCAGGCATGATGGTGCGTAATGTTTGGTACCAGTACAAGGGCCACTGGTACTATCTGGGAGCTGATGGGGCCATGGTAAAGGGGCAGCAGACCATAGATGGCAAGTGGTACATTATGGACGATGAGGGCCGGATGCTGACTGAGCCAGTTACTTTGACGCCGGATGCAGATGGGGCGCTGCGGTGGCCGGGGTTGACAAAATAGCTCCTGACAAATAGCTATTTCTTCCTTATATTATAAACTTGGAATTTCGTGTTGCATTTCGTGTTGCATAGTATGGAAAAATGACGCTTTTTTACGAAAAATGAAAGCAGTAGAGGAAAAATGAAACAACGAAAAAGCCTTGTTTTATGCGGGTTTTCATTATATCCCATATAAAACAAGGCTTCTTATTTAGTCGGAGTAACAGGATTTGAACCTGCGACCTCTCGGCCCCCAGCCGAGCGCGCTACCAAACTACGCCATACTCCGTTTTGTTTTGTGTTCCTCAACGAACTTCCTTATTATAGCAGATAAATTCCATTTTGAAAAGAGGTTTACAACATTTTTTTTATCTGATATTATATTTTTAGCAGAAAATGATGGAAAAACCTGCTAAAAACAAAAAAAATTATGGTATCTGCCCAGAAAAAGAAAGGGAAATCAAAATAAATTCCTGATTATGAAAGATAGAAAGGGCTGTTTTTAAAGGCAGATGAGACAGGAGACAAAAAATATGAGAGGAATTGTCAGCTTTGACATGGATATGACACTTTTGGATCATAAAGATTTTAAGATTCCAGAAAGTGCTATTGAGGCAGTGAAAAGGCTGAGAAAAAATTATTATATTGTGATTGCTACCGGAAGAGATATGGATAACCGGTACAGCCTGGGGCTGGCAGATGAAATTCAGCCAGACGCAGTGATTCACTTAAATGGAACCAAGATTACAGTTGGAGAAACCTTGCTCTATGAACATCGGATGGACAGAGAACTGGTGAGGCAGATTCTGGAGTTTGCAGAGGGAAAGGATTTTTCTGTTGGACTGACAGATGCTTCGGATGATTACTATGTGAATCCGGAATTTGTAGTGCGCAATGATATTCGTCGTTTTGGAGAATCTGGAAGAAATTTTAAGGATCCGAAGCTGCTTTTGCAGATGCCGGTGCGAACCCTGGTTTATCTGGGGCAGGAGGCTGGAGCGAAAAGCATGGAAGAGGCATTTCCTCAGCTGAAGCTTCCTATGTTTTCCAGTCGGGAGGGCGCTGATATCGTGGAAAAGCAGGCATCTAAGGCAGAGGGACTGAAGCGGCTTTGTGATTATTATGGAGTTTCTATGGCAGATACAGTGGCTTTTGGAGACAGTATGAATGATTATGAGATTATCCAACAGGCAGGAATCGGAGTTGCTATGGGCAATGCAATTGAGCAGCTGAAGGAGGCAGCAGATTATGTCACCACAGCTGTTGGAGAGAATGGAATCTGGAATGCCTGCTGCAGTCTGAAGCTGATTGACGGGGATTGCTGATTTGATGACAGAAAAGAATATTCAAAAGGAGAAATTATGGCAATAAAATATGATTTAATTATTATTGGTGCAGGGCCGGGAGGATATACGGCGGCCTTAAAGGCAGCCGGCTTCGGAATGAAGGTAGCAGTAATTGAACGGGATAAACTGGGAGGTGTCTGCATTAACCGGGGCTGTATCCCAACAAAAGCGCTGCTTCATGCATCCAGTATTTTTTCCATGATGCAGCACAGCGATGTGTTTGGCGTTTCTACGGATTTTATTTCTTTTGATTTCGGAAAAATGCAGGATTATAAAAAGCGTTCAGTAAAACGTTATCGGGGAGAGATTGAGAAGCTTTTTGAGAAAAATAAAATTGATTACATCAAAGGAACTGCTACGATTCGCCGTGGAAAAACAGTAGAGGTGAATTCTGAAAACGGGAAAGAATTTTTTCAGGCGGACAGGATTATTATTGCAACCGGGGCAAGACCGGTTAAGCCTGAGATTCCAGGAATCGATCTGCCGGGAGTGGGAAACAGCGATCGCCTCTTATCTGCTCCTTCCTGGAATTATGACCGGGTTGTGATTATGGGCGGAGGTGTAATCGGTGTAGAATTCGCAACTATTTTTCAGGCACTTTGTTCTAAGGTGACAATTGTGGAACGAGGGCCGCACCTTTTGAGTCCTATGGACGGAGAAGTGGCGGCAGCCCTGAAGCAGCAGCTGACGGAGAAAGGAATTACTATTTACTGTAACAGTGTTGTGGAAGAGATTACAGAGGAAGAGGGCCTGAATTGTCATATCAGGAATCTGGAAACAGAAGAAGTTCATACAACAAAGGCGACACAGGTGGTATCAGCGATTGGCCGTGTTCCGTATATGGATGGTCTTTTTGGTGAGGATGTCACTCTGAAGATGGAAGAGGGGCGGATTCGGGTGAATGAAGATTTTGAGACAAGTGAACCAGGAATTTATGCCATAGGTGATGTTGTGGCATCAACGCAGCTGGCTCATGTTGCTATGGCGCAGGCAACCTATGTGATAGAAAATATTGCCGGTCAGGCTAACAGCATCCGGCTGAAAGCAGTTCCCAGCGGTATGTATGTTTCACTTCCCATTGTTCCAAACTGTATTTATACGGAACCGGAGATTGCTACGGTAGGGATTACTGAACAGAAAGCAAGAGAGCTTGGAATGCCGGTGCGCTGTGGTGTTTATCGTATGGATGGAAATGGAAAATCTATCATTGCAAGAGAGGAAAATGGATTTATTCGGCTGATTTTTGAGGCATATAACAATACTATTGTGGGAGCTCAGATTATATGTCCCCGGGCGACAGATATGATTGGAGAGATGACAACAGCGATTGCGAATGGATTGACAGCTAAGCAGCTTTCCATGGCAATGAGAGCGCATCCCACCTACAGCGAAGGGATAGGAGCAGCCATTGAGGATGCCATGAGGTGACAGATTTTAGAAAATGTGGTATGATGATAGATATTATGGAAACAGGAGAGAAGATCATGAACAAAATTGCTGAGCGAATTGCCCGTCTCAGGGCATTGATGGAAGAACG
This sequence comes from uncultured Clostridium sp., assembly GCA_900538475.1. Taxonomy (GTDB): domain Bacteria; phylum Bacillota; class Clostridia; order Lachnospirales; family Lachnospiraceae; genus Brotaphodocola. The sequence goes on from UPYT01000040.1 coordinate 3,305, forward strand.
CCACATTGATGCAGTGCTGGTGCCGACCTCCGATTATCATGAATCAGAATATGTGGGAGAGCATTTTGCCTGCCGCAAATATATTACAGGATTTACCGGTTCTGCCGGTACAGCGCTGATTACTGGAAGCTGGGCCGGGGTATGGACAGATGGACGATATTTTGTACAGGCAGCAGCGGAATTGAAGGACACTGGCGTAGAGCTTATGAAAATGGGACAGCCTGGAGTCTTATCTCTGGAGGAATATCTGGAGCAGCTTCCTGACGGGATTACACTGGGCTTTGACGGCCGCGTAATCAATGGAAAAATGGGCGAGGATCTGAAAGAACGTCTGGAGGAAAAGAAGATTACACTGGATTACCATGCTGCCCTGGTAGATGAAATCTGGGAAGATCGTCCGCCTCTTTCTGCAGAACCAATCTGGATTTTGGAAGAGAAGTATGCAGGAAAATCTGCAAAAGAAAAGATTGCCCAGCTTCGTGCGGAGATGGAGCAGTGTCGGGCGGATCTTCATATTATCACTACACTGGATGATATTGTGTGGCTTTTGAATATTCGTGGAAATGATATTCCCTGCAACCCGGTGGTATTATCCTATCTGACTGTTACAAAGGATGAAATTCGTTTCTTTGTGAATCCGGAAGTAGTTCCGCAGCAGGTAAAAACATACCTGGAAGAGCTTGGAGTTACCTTATGGGGATATGAAGATATTTATGATTATGTAGGAACCGTACGCAGCAGCCGCGTGCTTCTGGAGAAGGGAAAGGTCAATTATACCATTCTCCGTTCTCTGGACAGCAGTAACCGGATTCTCGACAAGATGAATCCGACTTCTCTGGCAAAGGCACAGAAGAATTCTGTGGAAATTGAAAATATGAAGGCTGCTCACATCAAAGATGGTGTGACTATGACAAAATTCATTTACTGGATGAAGAAAAATATCGGCAAGGTTCCGATGACAGAATGTACAGTTGCTGATCGTCTGGATCAGATGCGTTTGGACAATGGTGCTCTGGATCAGAGCTTTACAACGATTTCCGCATACGGAGCCAATGCAGCCATGTGCCACTATCATGCAGTTCCGGAAACCTGTGCAGTTCTGGAACCGAAGGGCCTTTATCTGGTTGATTCCGGCGGACAGTATCTGGAAGGAACTACAGATATTACAAGAACCTTTGCTCTTGGACCGGTTACAGAGGAAGAGAAGAAGCACTATACTATGGTTCTTATGAGTATGCTGCGTCTGGGACATGTAAAATTCCTTCAGGGCTGCAGTGGTTTAAGCCTGGATTATGTGGCGAGAGAGGTATTCTGGAAGCATGGCTTGGATTATAATCATGGCACAGGACATGGAATCGGATATTTGCTGAATGTACATGAGCGTCCTGCAGGTATTCGTTTCCGTGTGGTTCCGGAACGTCAGGACAGCTATCCTTTTATGGATGGAATGGTTTGCTCTGATGAACCGGGATTGTACATTGAAGGAAGTCATGGAATCCGTACAGAAAATCAGATGTTCTGTAAAAAGGCAGAAAAAAATGAGTATGGTCAATTCCTCTGCTTTGAATTCCTGACCTATGTTCCCATTGACACAGAGCCGCTGGATACAAAGCTGATGACAGATGAGGATGTGGTTTTCTTAAATGAATATCATGCACAGGTTTATGAAAAAATCAGTCCGTATCTGAATGATGAAGAAAAAGAATGGCTGCGTCAAGCGACACAGCCGGTTAAAAAGGCGTAATTTTGTAACTGTTCAAGAAGATGGCCAGTCCCGAACAGTTACGTCATTTTTTATTCCTCCCATGGAAGCTCCACAACTGTAAAGGGGTGGTTCACAAATGGGAGGAATTTTTCCAGAATATCCCTGGTGGAAATCTTTAAGCTCGATGTATTGATGCAGGGATGACATCCGATAAATTCATGATGTTCGATAACATCCTTGTCAATCAGAAGGCGAACCCGATTTTCCTGATCGTTCATCAGTCCCAGAACACTGACAGAGCCGGGAGTAATATCGAGAAACTGTTCCATGAATTCAGGACCAGCAAAGGAAAGGCGGGCGCTGCCTATTTGTTTGGACAACCTCGCTGTCTTGAATTTTTTATGACCGGGCATCATGAGAAGGTAGAAATCTGTTTTCTGAGCATTGCACAGAAACAGATTTTTGCATATTTCGATATTCAGGTGCTGATCGACATCATGACAGGCCTCGATGGTAGCGGTAGCGTCATGATCCAGTCTGCAGTAGGGAATCTGAAGCTGGTCCAGTAGATCATAGGTACGGATTTCTTTGGCAAGCCGGCCGGTTTCGTTAGAAGGGCGGCCATAATATAAAGTCGGATCCAGATAAAAGGATGCGTCAGAAGACGGTTGATTCATAAGTAATTCCTCCGTTATATATAGTATCATAAGAAGCTGCAAAAATTCAGGATGCAGAATCCTGACCAGTATGGTCAGCTGTGTTCTATTCAGGCAGCTGCTTAACGATTATAGATTATAGCGAAAGCGATAAAAAAAGCAAGAAAAAAGATGGAACAAAGTGAAAAAGAAAGTAGGAAGAGTGTCAGATATGGCAGACAAACGAAAAAACAGAGATTTTGAAGGGAATGGCAAAAGAAAAAGCCAGATGGTAAAGTCGGAAAAAACCTGGGTGTCAGGAAAGTCCGGGAAGTCGTGCGAGAAGGGGACTGGAAGACAGTCCGGGAAGCCAGAAGGAACCTGGGCGCCAGGAAAGTCCGGGAAGTCGTGCGAGAAGGGGACTAGAAGACAGTCCGGGAAACCAGAGGGAACCTGGGTACTAGGAAAGTCTGAGAAAGGGGCTGAAAGACAGTCTACAAAACCGGAAATAGGAACAGTCAGAAAAAACAGTCTTTGTCCAGTTTCTCACAGATGCGGAGGCTGCCAGTATCTGGATATTCCTTATGAAGAACAGCTGAAAAAAAAGCAGGCTCAGATGCAGGCGCTGTTGGGCCGTTTCTGCAAGGTATACCCTATAAAAGGGATGGATAATCCTTTTCATTATCGGAATAAGGTACATGCTGTTTTCGGCCACCGAAAAGGTGAAATTATATCAGGCGTTTATGAAGCCGGAACCCATAATCTTGTTCCCGTAGAGACCTGCATGATCGAGGATGAAAAAGCAGATGAGATTATTGGAACCATTCGGGGAATGCTGAAATCCTTCAAAATAAAAACCTTTGATGAAGATACTGGATATGGTCTGCTTCGTCATGTGCTGATTCGCAGGGGATTTGTGACCAATGAAATTATGGTTGTTCTGGTAACTGCTTCGCCAGTCTTTCCTTCAAAAAATAATTTTGTAAAGGCTTTGCGTGAAAAGCATCCGGAGATTACTACCATTGTTCAGAATATCAATGGAAGAGGAACCAGTATGGTCCTGGGTGATCGGGAACAGATTTTATACGGCAAGGGATATATCGAGGACGTTTTATGCGGCTGTCGGTTCCGAATTTCCCCCAGATCCTTTTATCAGGTAAATCCGGTGCAGACAGAGTATCTTTATGGAAAAGCCATAGAATTGGCTGGACTGACAGGAAAGGAACTGGTTTTGGATGCCTATTGCGGAATCGGAACCATTGGTATGATTGCAAGCAAACAGGCAAATACAGTAATCGGAGTAGAGCTGAATTCAGATGCGGTAAAGGATGCGATCCAGAATGCAAAAATGAATGGAATCAGAAATATTCGGTTTTTCTGTAACGATGCCACGAAATTTATGATGCAGATGGCGATGGCCAAAGATACAGTAGATGTGGTACTTATGGATCCCCCGCGAAGCGGAAGTACCGAAGAATTTATTCGGGCTGTGGCGGCAGTAAAAGCGAAACGGGTCGTATATATTTCCTGTGGGCCGGAGGCTCTGGCAAGAGATTTGGATATATTTGCAAAATGCGGATATCGGGCTCAGGGGGCTTGGCCGGTGGATATGTTTGCTTTTGTGGATCATACAGAATGTATCGTGAAGCTGGAGCGGGTGAATTAACAGGATGAAATTATTCACATACAATTGAGAATTTATCATTTGAGGAAAACAATGGCATCAAGCAAAAATTACTTACAATTTATTTTAGAGCAGTTATCCGAATTGGATGAAATTACATATCGGGCTATGATGGGAGAGTTTATTATTTATTATCGCGGCAAGATAGTAGGAGGCATTTATGATGACAGACTGCTTGTAAAACCTACAAAGTCAGCAACTGCCTATATGACAGATCCGGTATATGAAGTACCTTATGAGGGAGCAAAAGAGATGCTGCTGGTAGAGGCGGTTGATCAGAAAGAATTTTTGACAGGGCTGTTCCACGCGATGTATGATGAACTGCCGCTGCCCAAACCAAAAAAGAAAAAATAGGTATTGCAAAGAGGCAACAGATAAATGGACAAGGCAATTTTGTATATACATGGAAAAGGCGGAAATCCGAAAGAGGCAGAGTATTATAACGCGTTCTTTAAGGAATATGATGTAATTGGTTTTAACTATTTTTCACAATCACCTTGGGAGGCGAAAAAAGAGTTTCCTGAATTGTTTGATAAATTATGCGGAGCATATAAGTCAGTAACAGTAATTGCGAACAGCATTGGTGCTTTCTTTGCTATGAGTGCTTTGTCAGACAGCAAAATAGAGAAGGCATACTTTATTTCTCCGGTTGTAGACATGGAAAGGTTGATTTGGAATATGATGCAGTGGGCGAATGTGACTGAGGATGACTTGCAGAAGCAGAAAGAAATCCCGACGTCTTTTGGGGAAACACTTTCCTGGGATTATCTTTGTTATGTGAGGGAGCATCCTGTTACCTGGATCGTTCCAACTCATATTTTATATGGAGAAAAGGATCATCTGACATCGTATGAAACGATATCTAAGTTTGCAGATAGAATCGGAGCAACACTCACAGTTATGGAAAACGGGGAGCATTGGTTTCATACGAAAGAGCAGATGGACTTTCTTTCTGACTGGATCAAGCAATATACCTGATATAGTTCCAAGGATGGAATGAAGATGATAGGATAAAGTGTAAATGGCATTTTTGGGCAAGAATTAGTCAAAAATGTCAGAAGGTGAAGAGAGGATATCGATTTTTGAGTCTATAAGACAACTTATAGAAAGAAAAATATTTTCGAATAATACAAGATATGGTATAATAAAAACAATACTATGTAAATGAAAAGGGGGCCGCAATGAATCAATCCATTGGACAGCAATTTGCTGTTTTCAGATACGAAAAAAATAGTTTGGTTGTTGAAGAGACTACATCTGCTGGTGGATGCGGCTCCTTCAACGCGGCTTCTTCATGTCCTGCGTCAGCCTGTCTTTTTGACCGTGCGGCGTGGGGCTTTTTTGTTATCTGAATGTTTAAGGGAGGACACCATGAAAAAGAGAAAAGTCAGGGACTTTATTGCCCTGTATGCCTTGGAAGATGAGGAAAAGCTGGTACTGATCCAGAGCGGCACCAGCGCAGACAAGACTTTTCTGGATACTTTCTGGACAGCGCATACCCATGCCCTCGCCATGGCGGATGTCCAGACCGGACAGGTGCTCTTCGGCCGATGTTACTTGAGCTGGCCGCTGACGGATAAGGAATGGGAAACCGGCGACTATTCCAATCGGTTTGCAAAGGGCAATATCTATCGGATCAAGGCCCGCGGCTGGAAGGGTGATGCCCTCAGCGAACCTCAGTGGTATGTCATGGAGGTACTGGAGGAGGGTGTACCCTGTCCGGCACTGGAGGAGATCTGGGCGGAGTACACAAAGCCTATTCTTCTGGAGGACGAAGTGCTGGGAACCCTCACGCTGGATCGTGAGATGAGCACATTCGATGGGACCTGCAAGTGGATGGGAAAAGAAGTCAGGATTTCGTTGGATGTGGAGATTGAAAAGAAATCGTCCTGGAACCGTGTCACCAATGTGATGAAGAAACTGGTGGCAGATCAGGAAGTCTGGGACAAGTCCCTGCGAGCGGTGGCTGCCCAAAAGCTCACTGCTCTGGCCAACGAGTGGCTGGCGGACAATGACCAGATCGACAGAGCCCCGGAGAAAGCTCCCATTACTGAGGATGAGTTCGCCCAACGTATCCTTCTCACAGAGTTTTCAGTCTCTCCCGGTGGGCATTTTACTGCTTGGTATGAGGACGATGATATGTTTTGGGGCCATGTGGTCACTGTGGATGGAACACTGAAAAAAGGTCCCATCGGTGCGGATATGCAGGGATGATACGGGAAAGGTGGTGAAACGATGAATCAGACAGAAGAAACAAAGCTGCTGGAGCAGATTGAGAAGTGGAATGATGCGGATGAATTCTCCCGATGTATTGAGGCCATCGAAGCCATCCCGGAGCACGAGCGGGATTATTTGCTGACCGTCAAGCTGAGCCGGGCTTACAGCAATCTGGCGGTTCTGGGAGATCATGGAGTGCATGGGAATGATGATGAAGTGGATGGGGACCTTCTCTGGCACGCCATTGAGCTGCTGGAATCCGTCCACACCCAGGGAGAGAACGATCCCTACTGGAACTCCCGGATGGGCTATTCCTGCCTGATGGCATACCGCTCCGCCGCCACCGCCTATGAATACGCAAAACGATGGCTGACCCTGGCTTCGGAGGATCCGGACGCCCAAAAGCTGGTCCGGAACTGTGAGGAATATCTGGAGGAGGAAAAAGCTCTGGAGCTGGATTTAAAAGAGCGGGAGGGAATCATCCGGCAGGAAACTCCCAATGATGTAAAGGGGGTTATCTGTAAATGAACAGCGAACAGATCACAGCTTTTTTGCAGGAGCATTGGTATATTGCCACAGTGATGATCGGGGCCGTGATTTTGATTGGAGCAATCCGTAACTGGAACTGGCTCTGCGACCCCACTGGAACACGGGATGCCCATCGCCATAGCAGAGGATACCGGCGTGTGGTTTTCTTCCTGCTGGGCGTCCTCCTGATCGTAGTGAGTATCTGGGGATTTGTGCTGAAATTGAAATAAGGCTACCGCAATCCCACTGGCTTTAGACGGTGGGTTAAGGTAGCCA
>UPYT01000041.1 GCA_900538475.1 uncultured Clostridium sp.
GGAAAAACAGCAAAGTCTATCTTGATTTCTGTTGGTGTCCGGTTGGCTGCATTTAATCTGAAAGAGATTGCAAACTTAACCTGTACGGATGAGCTGGATCTGGCAAGTATCGGAGAAAAGAAAGTGGCGTTGTTCTGCTGTATCCCCGATGCCGATACTTCTTTGAACTATCTGGTAGGTATGATTTATAGCAATCTGTTCCAGACACTGTATTATGTAGCAGACCGAAAATATGGAGGGAGATTGCCGGTACCCGTCCACTGTATCATGGATGAGTGGCCGAATGTAGCCTTGCCGGATGATTTTGATAAGATCCTTGCTACCATGCGGTCACGCGCAATTTCCTGCAGTATCATCATCCAGAATATGGCGCAAATGAAAGCCCTGTTTAAGGACTCATGGGAAAGCTTGGTAGGTAATTGCGATGAATTTTTATATCTGGGAGGCAACGAAAAAGAGGGACATAAATATATTTCGGAACTGTTGGGAAAAGAAACTTTAGATACGAATACTTATGGACAGACAAAAGGACGAAACGGAAGTTATTCTACGAACTATCAGCAGACAGGGCGGGAACTCTTTACACCGGATGAGATCCGCTTACTGGATAACCGGAAAGCAATCCTGTTTGTCCGAGGGGAACGTCCCATGCTGGATGACAAATATAATTTAAAGAAACATCCAAATGTGAAATGGACAGAGGATGGCGGTGCGCCTCCGTATGACTATGCGAAAGCTCCGAGGTCACATGATGATTTGAATATTGATATTGAACGCTTAGATGATTATGAGCTGCTCTGTGAAGAGGACATCCTCGGCAAAGAGCAGCCTTTTTAGATGGGAGGAATGTGTATCGTGCATATGATGCAGAAATTGTTTAAGAAAAAGAATCCGAAGACGAAGCCTTTGCGAATGAGTGGTGTACAAAAACGATTTTTTGTCAGCTATGCAGTAATCGTATTCGCCATGATGTGGTGTACAACCCCTGTTCTGGCTGCAGGAGATCCATTAGCAGTGGTGAATAACTTGTCTGATTTTATTTTTTCCTTGATCCGGGCGATTGGCTTGATCTTGTTAGGATTTGGTGTGGTGCAGATCGGCTTGTCTTTAAAATCGCATGATCCAAGCCAGAGGGCAAATGGATTTTTGACTTTAGCAGGCGGCGTCATCATTACCTTTGCAAAAGAGATTTTGGATTTGATCATGGTGTAATCTGATATCAGCAGTACAGCGGGAGAGCAGACACTGTGCTGTTCTCCCTGTCTGTAAATGGAAACAACAGGGAGGTGAAATGCTACTTGGAAAGTGATAACTGGATCGTTCAAAATCTAAACAATGCGTTAGAAACATGGAATTCTAAGCTGTCAGAAATCTGGCAGCTTTTAACGCAAAGCCCGGAAACCTTTAAAGGCGGAGATATCTGGAGTGTGATGCTGACCATTCATGATGCTCTAAAAGGAATCGGGTATGGACTTTTAGTACTTTTTTTTGCGATCAGTGTAGTGAAAACCTGTAGCAGCTATCTGGACGTAAAAAAGCCAGAGCATGCGGTGAAATTGTTTATTCGATTTGCACTGGCAAAAGGGGCAGTAGGGTATGGGCTGGAATTGATGATGGCACTTTTTTCTGTCATACAGGGAATGGTATCTACAATCATGCAAAATTCAGGATTTGGTGGGGATTCAGATGTAATCGAACTTCCGGCTGAAATGGTGGAGAAGATTGAAAGTGTAGGATTATTAGATTCTATTCCTCTTTGGATTGTTACACTGCTTGGCAGCCTGTTTATTACAGTCTTGTCATTTATTATGATCTTGACCGTGTATGGAAGGATGTTCAAGCTGTATATGTACACAGCCATAGCACCCATTCCCATTGCGACTTTTGCGGGAGAGCCTACACAGAACATAGGGAAGAACTTTGTCCGTTCCTATGCAGGGGTTTGTATGGAAGGAGCAATCATTGCACTTGCCTGCATTATTTTTTCTGTATTTGCTGCCAGTCCGCCGGCAATCGCAGACAGCAGTTTATCTGCGGTGAATATTGTATGGAATTATGTGGCAGAGCTGATCTTTAACCTATTAGTATTGGTAGGGGCAATTAAGGCAGCGGACCGGATTGTAAAAGAAATCATGGGGTTATAAGTAAGGAGGCAGGAGTATGAAAGAACAACCAATTTTAGGATATGATTGGGAAATGGGACATGAAGAAATCAAACTGGAGATAGGCACTTACTATACAGGAAAAGGTCTGTATATTGGAATGCTGGCAAAGGAAGATGGTGTATGGGAATCTTTTAGTGATCTGACGGTAAATTTACCGTTTGAGAGATCGGATGTTCATGAGGCCTTTATCCAGGACTTTGGGAGTAAGGAAAAATTGAAATTTATTCAAAAACATAAGTTGGGTAAAATTCTTCCAGAGCGAGGACATTCTGGATTCTGTACCTATGCAAAAGTGGCATTTGATCTTAAGCGGCTGGAGGAATTAGATCCAGAAGGAATGAAACGTTTTTATAAGGATCATCCAGAACTTGAAGAACAGAGCCAAGTGCCGAAAAAGAAAAAACGAAATCAAATGGAACGGTAAAATGTGGGAATACAAAAGGAAAGGAGTTATGACAGAAAAGGCCGTCCCCTGGCTTATTTTCTGTTATTTGTATTGACAAAATGGAAGTAAAAATGAACAAAGAGATCCAGGAATTTCAGGAGTCCTTTTTCTTTGGACTGAGCATGCGGCAGTGTTTCTTTTCTGTATTGGCGATTGCTGCTGCAGTAGGTGTTTATCTAGGGACAAAAGATACCTGTGGAACGGAGATTGCCGGATGGCTGAGTGTTTTTGCTGCAGCCCCTTTTGCGGGATGTGGTTTTTTCCGCTATCACCAGATGACACTGGAAAAGTTCGTATGGGTGTGGTTAAAATCAGAGATCTTATGCCCCAAAAAGCTGGTGTTTCAATCGGAGAATCTCTATCTGAAATGTCTGGAAGAGACGATAGAAATCGGAACACGTTCCTGCAGAAATGGCACGGAGCTGGTAGAACGAAAGAGAAGCAAAAATAGAAAAAAGAAAGGAAGGGGGGATGCGGTTGATTAAAACGCTGCATCGTACATTAAAACTAGAAAAAGAGAAATTTATGATTCCGAAGTCTGTACAGCAGGCAATCCCGATACAGCGGATCTGGCCGGATGGCATCTTTCAGTCCGGCAGGCTGTTTTCAAAATCGTTCCGTTTTACGGATATCAATTATTCCATTGCAAGCAAAGAGGATAAGACAGAAATGTTTCTGGATTATTCCGAGCTTTTAAATGCATTGGACTCCGGCGCATCCGCCAAACTTACCATTAATAACCGCCGCATCAATAAGGCAGAATTTGAACAATCCATTCTGATCCCTATGAAAGAGGACGAATTGGATGAATACCGAAAAGAATACAACGAAATGTTGTTATCCAAGATCAGTGATACCAATAACAGTATTCTTCGGGAACGTTATCTGACGATCAGTGTCCATAAGAAGAACATTGATGAGGCAAGGACCTATTTCGCACGTGTTGGAACGGATATCACCACACATCTGGCGAAGTTATCTTCCATTGGGGAAGAACTGGATGCTGGAGAGCGTCTGAAGATTTTCCGTGATTTCTTTAAAGAAGACGTTTCTGCGACAGCAGAGTTTGATTTTAAGGAAGCTGTAAAAAGAGGACATGATTTTAAAGACTGGTTTGCACCAGATTCTATGGAGTTCTTGCAGGATCATTTTAAGATTGATGGGCGATATGGGCGTGTTTTATATATGCAGGATTATGCAACTTACGTCCGGGACAGCATGGTATCGGAACTCTGTGATCTGAGCAGAAACTTAATGCTGTCAATTGATATCCTGCCAGTCCCTACGGATGAAGCAGTCCGTGAGATACAAAACAAACTGCTTGGTGTAGAAACGAACGTGACCAACTGGCAGAGAAGGCAGAACGAAAACAATAACTTTTCTGCAACCATTCCGTATGAGATGGAGTTGCAGAGAACCGAAACAAAGGAGATGTTAAATGATCTGACCACCAGAGACCAGAGAATGATGTTCGGGGTGTTGACCATTGTGCATATGGCAGACAGTTATAAGGAGTTGAACTCAGATACGGAAACCTTGAAATCCATTGCGAGGAAAAATCTGTGTCAGCTGTCCACTCTGCGGTGGCAGCAAATGGACGGTCTGCATACGGCGCTGCCTTTTGGACCACGAAAGATCAACGCTCTGCGTACCCTGACCACAGAGTCCACAGCTGTGCTGATCCCTTTCCATACCCAGGAGATTATGCAGGAAGGCGGGATTTATTACGGGCAGAATGCGGTCAGCAAAAATATGATCGTTGTGGACCGGAAGAAACTGCTGAATGGCAACAGTTTTCGCTTAGGAGTCAGTGGATCCGGAAAAAGTTTTTCTGGCAAAGAAGAGATTGTTGCATTAGCACTTGCCACGGAGGATGACATCCTAATTCTAGATCCGGAATCCGAATTTGGAAACCTGACAGTAGCATTAGGGGGAGAAGTTGTAAAAGTATCAGCAACTTCTGGAATGCATCTGAATGCTATGGATATGGACAGCAGCTATGGGGATGATACCAATCCACTAATTGAAAAATCAGAATTTCTGTTGTCTGTTTTTGAACAGCTGATAGGGGCAGGCAATCTGGGCGCAAAGGATAAATCCATCATTGACCGCTGTACAGCTGATACTTATCGTGATTATATCCGCAGCGGTTATACCAAGGAAGTGCCGACTTTAAAGGACTTATACCGACAGCTGATGCTGCAGGAAGAGCCAGAAGCAAGAGCTCTTGCCTTATCAGCAGAATTATTTACCAGTGGAAGTCTGAACACGTTTGCGCATAAAACAAATGTGGATACGAAGAACCGTATCATGGATTATGATATCCGGGAACTGGGTTCCCAGCTCATGCCCCTTGGCATGCTGGTAACACTGGATGCCATTTTCAACCGTGTGATCCAGAACTGGAAAAAAGGAAAACGGACCTGGATCTTTTGTGATGAGTTTTATCTGTTATTCCGCTATCCATACAGTGCGGAATTTTTTTATAAGTTATGGAAGCGTATCCGAAAGTATAATGGGTTCGTGAATGCCATGAGCCAGAATGTAGATGAGGTTCTACGTTCCGATACGGCAAGACTTATGCTCGCAAACAGTGAGTTTTTAGTTATGCTGAACCAGGCAAGTACGGACCGGGAAGAATTGGCAAGACTTTTGAACATTTCCGACAACCAGTTAGGATATATCACAAATGTGAAAGCTGGAAGTGGTTTGATACGCTGTTCTGGAAATCTGGTTCCATTTGAAAATACATTCCCAAGGAATACAAAGTTGTACCAACTGATGACAACAAAACCAGGAGAAAGTTTGAAAGCTGTATAGCATAGGTTCGTTCATCAAATGTGTTTTACAGTACGTCATAATTGAATCAAAAAATATGAAAGCCGTTACATGGGGGACTGTGTAACGGTTTTTGATTCATAGAGAAAGGGTGTGTAAATGTGATAAAAGATGTACAGGAAAAGAAAATATCTTTTTATACAGCTGAATGCATGGAATTTGAAACAATGGGAGAAGTGACAGAGTGCGCCACATTAAAAGAAGCCTTTCGGATATACCAGAAAATGGAACAGAAAAGATCCGGTATGGGGGTTGGGATTGGATTTATTTTACATGATCCAGATGTGTCTGAGTACAGTGATATCCACTATCCTTTATATCAAGGAAATGGGGTGGAGCGGGATTTAATTGCACTTGTGGAGGCTTATGAGAAGCACCCACTGGTACAGAAAGCACAAAAAGATATGCAGAAACTGTTAGATAGGAAAAAACAGGTGGAACGATAAAGGAGGAGAATAAGGCAGATATTAAAACAAAAGAGGTAGACCGGACGTTGAAAGTCCGGGAACATGCCAAACAGCTTCCCAAAGAATTGATCAAGGATATTACTTTAAAATCTGCAGAACGTTCCCTGCTATCTACGCATGACGGTTCCCATTTTTCTCCCAAACAGTCTCCGGAACAGTATGCTTCTGACCGGCTGGAAGAAGGAATCAAGTGGTTGGCCAGTAAAGGGGAAACCATCGTTTCTCAAGGCAGTAAAAAAGCGGCAAAAAAAAAGGCAGAGAAGACCTGGAGAGTCATCAAAGAACGAAGGAGTAAAAATGCGGATCGTACTGCTGAACAGAGTAGAAACAGTGGAACTCAAGGAAATTCACAAACAGAACGTCAAACTGATATACGAATTAAAACAAAAGAAGCGGTAAACAAAAGAACAGCAGGAGTAGCGAGAGAGAACATTGCAGAGGTAAAAAATGCGACCCCTTTGAGAGATTCTGCAAATCGTATCAAACAAGCACATACAGCGAAAACTTCAAAGGAAGCGTCAAAATTAAAGAAACAGGCAGAACATGCTTACCGTTCTGGAAAAAAATTAGCTGTCCAAGGGAAAAAGGCTGCAACACAATCTGCAAAGGCAGCTAAACGGACAGTATCTGGAATAAAAACAGCGGTTAAAACGGGAGTTACCGCAGTAAAATCATTAGGAACCTTTCTGGTGGCAGGCGGCTGGATTGTTGTGCTGTTGGTAATTGTTCTGGGGGTGATTGGTGGAATTGCAGGAAGCTCCGGGAGTACTAGTGCGGAGCCACTAAGTCAGGAGGTACTGGCTTATACATCTACCATTCAGAGGTATGCTTCACAGTATGGAATTTCGGAATATGTACCTTCAATCCAAGCAATCATGATGCAGGAATCCGGAGGACGTGGAACAGATCCTATGCAGGCAAGTGAATGTCCGTACAATACCCGCTATCCAAATAGTCCAGGGGCGATTCAAGATCCAGAGTATTCCATACAGGTAGGGGTACAATATTATGCAGATTGTGTAAGACAGGCAGGATGTGAAAGTCCATTAGATATCAGCAGGCTACAACTCAGTTGGCAAGGATATAATTACGGAAATGGTTATATTGGATGGGCTTTAGAACATCATGGCGGTTATAGTCTGGAAAATGCATTGCAGTTTAGCCAAGAAAAGGCAGCGGAACTTGGTTGGCCAAGATATGGAGATCCTCAATATGTTCCTCATGTTCAGAGATACTATTCTGGAGGTGGTATCCTTGGCGGAATATTTGGAAACGGACAGATTGTGCAAGTGGCAAAACAGGAAGTTGGGAGTAGTAATGGGGAAAAATACTGGA
>UPYT01000042.1 GCA_900538475.1 uncultured Clostridium sp.
TGGTAAGTCTATCTTACATCAGTTTGAAGGTTTACACAAACTTTGGGATACTCCCGAACAATTCTTCCGCACGGTTACGGATACTGTTCATACGGCGCACCCATTCTATTTGATCAGCCGCTTTGAGCGCTTCAGTTACGCCTTCCTGCTTTGCCATAGCGGAAACGATGTTTTTCAATGCGCTCGTTGCAGGCTTGATCGATTTCAGCTAAATGCTTGAACAGTGTTCCCTGCGGCGCATACGCCCGTATTTGCCTATCTGATATTCGCCGTCATCCGGTAAAGTAATGCTGGGAATGAAATAATCGCCCACTTGACGGTATGTACCGCCCATTTCTTCAAAGATAATTTTCATAAAATTCAGCTCCTTTTGTGTTGATTTCCAGCGGTTATAAGGCTTTTTGACTCCTTTCTCACAACTGCTTTTCAATTTACCACAAATGAGCCGCAGTCATATGTATTAGATGGCAGAAACCACCCTTTACATATTAACTCTTGACACGAATTTTTCTGCCAGTTCTCCTGCCGTCCTGAATCGTTACTTTTTATTTTAAATATGCCTTCAGCGCTTCTGCACGATCCAGCTTCTCCCAAGGAAGATCCACATCAGTTCTTCCAAAATGTCCATATGCTGCTGTCTGCTTGTAAATCGGACGTCTCAGATCCAGCATCTTAATAATTCCAGCCGGTCTCAAATCGAAATTCTCACGAACAACTGCTACCAGCTCCTCATCTGTCAGCTTGCCGGTTCCAAAGGTCTCTACACGGATAGAGGTGGGGTGCGCTACGCCGATTGCATAAGAAAGCTGAATCTCACACTTATCAGCCAGACCTGCTGCTACGATATTTTTTGCCACATAACGTGCTGCATAAGCTGCAGAACGGTCTACCTTGGTGCAGTCCTTTCCAGAAAAGGCTCCGCCGCCGTGACGCGCATATCCGCCATAGGTATCTACGATAATTTTCCGTCCAGTCAGTCCGCTGTCTCCCTGAGGTCCGCCAATTACAAAACGGCCTGTGGGATTGATAAAGAATTTGGTTTCCTCATCTACCATATCTGCCGGCAGAACCTGGTCGAAAACATACTTCTTCACATCTGCATGAATCTGCTCCTGTGTTACACTCTCATCATGCTGAGTAGAAAGCACCACTGCATCCAGACGGATGGGATGTCCAGCCTTATCATACTCTACTGTAACCTGGGACTTTCCATCAGGACGAAGATAAGGCAGGGTTCCATCTTTGCGCACCTTGGTCAGCTGACGAACCAGCTTGTGAGCCAGAGCGATCGGATACGGCATATACTCCTCCGTCTCATTGGTAGCATAGCCGAACATCATCCCCTGGTCGCCTGCACCAATAGCATCCAGCTCGCTGTCGTCCATCGCATTTTCTCTTGCTTCCAGAGCCTTATTTACACCCATGGCAATATCGCTGGACTGCTCGTCCAGAGCAACCAGAACGCCGCAGGTATCACAGTCAAAGCCATATTTTGCACGATCGTAACCAATTTCGCGAACGGTCTCACGGACAATAGACTGAATATCTACATATGCATTGGTAGTAATTTCTCCCATAACCATAACCAGACCAGTAGTGGTGCAGGTTTCGCATGCAACGCGGCTCATGGGATCTTTTTCCATCAACGCATCCAGAATGGCATCAGAAATGGCATCGCACATTTTATCCGGATGACCCTCAGTTACAGATTCAGAAGTAAACAGTATTTTCTCCATCATATCCTCCTTCAATATACTTTCAAAACAAAAGAAAAGTCCGTAGCAATTTTACTGCGGACTTGATTGATCTGAACTATCAAATCCTCTTATTGCTCGATTTCTCGCTCAGGTTGGCACCTTCCTCACGCGCTCCTTCCTGCCGTCTGCCATAAAACCAGGCATATACAGAAAATGCCGTCCGGGGTTGCCGTGACTTCACAGATCCTTTGTATCTCCATCACTCTGAATAAGGGATTACGCACTTTTCAGTTGTTATTCCATTGTTGCACGGTATATACTATCAGATTCACAGAATGCTGTCAAGATCAATTTCCTGAAGTTTCATTTTTCTTTTTAGCCTGTCTGCACTTCACCGTTCTTTTCCAGCACCAGCTTTTCTGCCAATCTGATCATCACTGCTTCGCATCTCCAGATATCCTCCAGCGGAACAAATTCATCAGGCTTGTGAGCCATAGAAAGACTTCCCGGACCATAAGACATACAGTTTTCACATCCAAGAATACCTGCAATAACCGCTGTATCCGTATACCCCGGAAACGGACCTGTTACCGGCATCCTTCCTGTAACAGAAGCATCTGCCTCCCGCAAAGCTGCCAGAAGAGGAGAGTCCTCGTGCTTTTCCACATAAGGCCGATCTCCTGTAATTTTCCAATCTGTCCGGATTCCTGGAACCGCCTTTTTCGCCGCCTCTGCCGCGCGCTTCACAATTTTCTCTGCCGCCTTCGTATCTGTAGGCGGAACAAGACGCATATCAATCCATACCTTACAGGTATCCGGAACTACATAAGGCCTGTATCCTCCAGTAATCTGGCCAAAGGTAACCGTTGACCATCCCAGATCCTCATGGTGAGGAAGAGCCTCCACCTCCAGCCGGATCTCCCGAATCAGCTCTGCCATACCGGCAATGGCATCCGCTCCCTTCCAGGGCATGCTGGCGTGAGCCGTACAGCCTGTCACCGTCACTTCAAACCAGGTCCGCCCCTTATGAGCCACCTGAATCTGACCGTCTGTAGGCTCCGTATCCAGAACCCAATCCTGCCTTCTGACCCATCCTGCGGCAATAGCGGCTTCTGACCCCCGCATAAAATCCTCCTCATCTACACTGCCGATGAAAACCAGACGCCGACAAAACTTCCTGCCTTCAGCTACAGCTGCAGCTGTTTTGGCAAATGCCGACAGGGCGCAGGCAAGACCTGACTTCATATCACAGGCTCCTCTGCCATATAAAAGGCCATGTTCCTCCTCTGCACCGAAGGGATCTCTGCTCCATCCCTCTCCCACTACAACCGTATCCATATGACAAATCCACACCAGCGCCGGCTCTTCTTCCGGTCCCGGAAGCTCCGCCATCAGGTTAAACCTTCCTGGGAGCACCTCCTGTCTTTTCACAGTCACTCCCGGAAGCCCAGAAAGCCGTCGGGAAATAAATTCCCCGACGGCACTTTCGCAGGCTCCCGGATTGGTGCTTTCAATCTGTATCAGTTCCTTTGCCAGCATTTCTGCTGAAAATTCCTCTGTCATTTTTCCCAATCCCCTGTATTTTATTGTATTTGTAACAATTCAGCCATGCCTCTTCTTGCACGCTTACATCAGCCAAGAAGCAGTCTTTTTCAACTACTGAATCCAAGCTCCATTTGCACCTACATAGTAGCCGTCCGGAGTTCTTGTATTGGCTAACATCGCTCCGCTACTGTTGCAGTAATACCAGGCATTGCCATCCTGAATCCAGCCAGTCCGCATTGCTCCGCTGGTACGGTCGCAGAAATACCAGGTATTTCCAGACTGAATCCAACCGGTACGCATATAGCCTGCACTGTCAAAGCAGTACCATACCCCGCTGATCTGAAGCCATCCGTTTGCCGGATAGGAACCATTTGCATACTGATACCACCAGCCAATCTCATTTCGCATCCACTTATCCACACCAGAGCCGCCCGGAGTCGCAGTCGTTCCGCCTGTACCTGTTCCATAATGTCCAGCGCGGATATCCTCCAGCATCTCTTCGTCTACATAAATATAATCAGACTCAAACCAGTCACCCTTCTTGTTGTCATTGCCTACAGAACGAACCTTAAAATAAAACTCACCCTCTCTGGTAATTCTGTCTGCAAAATTGTAAGAGGTATTCGTTGTGGTAACAGTCTCACCTACAGAGCTGTTTCCGCGATAAAGACGTACCTGATAGCTGTTTCCGCCCTCTGACTTCTCCCATCTTGCTGTGGTAGAATCATCATTTTCCCAAGCAACATCTTCGATATCAAGGCTGCCCTCCAGCTCATCCAGCTTGATAGTTACAATTAATGTGGAGCTACTGTCCTCACGGCGAGATTTGATATACTTGGCATCATCTCCGCGCAGCTTTACTCTGCTGGAGCTCATAGTTCCAAAATAGTAATCAGAATCTGCCTCCAGAGTAATGGCCACCTGCGGCACATCTCCACTGCTCCACTCTCCATTGTCATTGACAATTTCGACATCCTCAATAGAATAATTGGATCCATTGGTAGTAACGCTCACATCACCGCTTTCGTCTCCTACCTGTACATCAGAATCAATAATCAGCTCAATGCTGGTAATCTTCGTTCTCTCCTCTGCTGCCATGGCTGTCCCTGCAAACACTGCTGCTAGAATCCCCGCACCAGCTACTACTCTCATTCCTTTTTTCCATAACATCATACGTTCTCCTCCTTTTATTACTCTGACGTCTGAAACCCGTCGTCGTACTCTGATATTTCTTTTATATTATCATAATAAGCGAAATTCGTGTCCAGAATATGTACAGTTCATAACAATTTGCTTACGGAAACCGGAACATTTTTTAACCTTTTTCGATTTTTCCCCATTTTTTCTGACAGGGGAAGAATATGCGAGCTTCTCCGCCTGCATCGGGTCGTCTCATCAGCCCAATTCTTTGCCACAATGTCAAGTGATGAAGTGAACTACCCATTGTCTAAAGCCAATGGGCTTCCTGCTTCCCAGACCTCGTAAC
>UPYT01000043.1 GCA_900538475.1 uncultured Clostridium sp.
AAGCAAACTTTCAACGAGTTTTCCTGACTGAATCCCCGCAAGGCTGAACTGTTACAAAATATTTCGAAAGACTTTGGAAACGCATTTCAGGGACATTTGCCCGGCTTTCCTGTGTCAGAAATCTGAGCAAATGTCCTGTTTGACTGGCTCCGGTTATCAGCTGCAGCCTTCTATTACAAAATGAAATTCTATATCCTCTTCCCCGCTGATTTCATAGGCCTGATGCACAGGAGCTCCCCAGCTGTCATCTCCTCCAACGCCTCTCTGGGCTCCCAGTACTGTGACAATCGTATTATGGGACAGGGGAAGCTCCTCCCGGTGAAGGGCCTGTTCCAGCTCCAGCGCTGTATAAGGAAGCACATTCATATCCAGCGGCCTTCCCACTGCAGTAAATTTCAGCCCATTTCCCTGTGCATCCAGAATCTTCATCCACCTCACTCCACTTCTGTTTCCGCATTCCTGCGGAATCAGATACGAAGCCATATTTTCCTCCGGTGTTCCATCAAAAATCCCCAGACGTACTCCATGCTTTCGATCCGGATAGCTTTCCTCCGGGCCGTATCCGTAATAAATAAACCGGCTTACATCCGGCAGAAGGCGGAAACGCATCCCAAACAGCGGCAGCTGGGGAAGTCCTTCTTTTCCATAGAAATGAACTTCCGTCTGAATTCTTCCGTCTGCTCCTACTGTATACGTTACTCTGGTTTCTGTTTCCGGATGAACCAGAACCCCATAGCGATAGGTTACCGTAACCTGATTTTCAGACTCCTCCACCTGAATTCGGGTATTGTCATACCGGCAGAACTGATCTGCCGCCATCCATGCAGCGCTGTCTGCCGCAAAATGATTTCCTCTGTCATTGTCCGTAGACGCTCTCCAGTAAGCAGGCATCGGCGCTCTCGCAATCCATTCTTTTTTGCCGTATCTGAGAGAAACGATTCCCCCCTCGGTTCTGGAAAACAGAACAGAAAAGCCCTTTCCCTTTACTCCCAGATTCACATCTCCGTGAATCACTGTAAAAGGCTTTTCCTTCTCCGCCAGCAGGATTTTCTCTTCCTTTGAATCCATTTCCTCCTCACAGGCTTTTCCAGAGTCGGAAACTGGTTCCGAAGCTGCCAGCTCCAGAGTTTCCCCAAAATCCGTCTCAAAGCCCTTTTCAGCCCATAAGGTATCCTCTTTTAAATGGGCAGAAACCTGATAGACATATTCATCCTGAACACCATTTTTCTGAGCCACGCTGTGAGAAACAGCCTTCAATTCCTGAAATTCATCTGGTAAATCTACAGAAATCAGCCTCTCTTCTCCTTCTTTTACCACTGCATCAAAACGTGTTTCATATACCTGGTGTCCATTTTTCAAAATACGGTACACAAACTCCCGATCAGAGGTATCCGTAAACAGATTTTCATTTTTCACAAGAACCTGCCCCAATCCCGGTGTCAGCTTCAGATTCTGATACAGGGCCTTTGCTTCAGCTGCCTTGGGAGATGCTGTTCTGTTTCCATACACAATTCCGTTTCCACAGAAATTATAATCTGTCGGGCGATCGGTAAAATCGCCGCCATAGCCCAAAACCTCTTTTTCTCCGTCCTTTTTTATCAGAGCCTGATCAATATAGTCCCAGATAAAACCGCCCTGATACATGGGATAACGATCTGCCAGTCTGGTGTATTCCTCCATGCCTCCCAGAGAATTCCCCATGGCATGCATATATTCGCAGAGAATGAAAGGCTTTCTTGGATCCTTCTTCAGGTATTCCTCCACCTCCTGAGGTTTTGCATACATCCGGCTTTCCATATCGCTGATTTCGTCAAATTCCCGGTTCCAGAAGACTCCCTCATAATGAACCAGCCGGGAGCTGTCCCGCTCTTTAAAATACTGGGACATCGCCAGAATATCTTCCCCTGCATAAGATTCATTTCCACAGGACCAAATAAGAACAGAAGGATGATTTTTGTCTCGCTCCAGCATGGATCTGGCCCGATCGATTACACAGGCTTTCCACTGAGGCAGGCTTCCCGGCACATTCCAGGACGGCTCACAGACTCCCATTTTCTGCCAGGAGCCGTGACTTTCCAGATTTGCCTCATCAATCAGGTAAATCCCGTACTCATCACACAGCTCATACCACCGGCTTTGATTAGGGTAATGGCAGGTGCGCACGGCATTCAGATTATGCTGCTTCAAAAAACGGATATCCCAGAGCATTTCTTTCTCTGTAATTGCCCGTCCCAGACGGACATCAAACTCATGACGGTTAATCCCCTTCCATACCAGACGTTTTCCGTTCAGACACATAATTTGATTCTTCATTTCAAAAGTTCGGAATCCGACTTTCTGCGGCACAAGCTCTGTCCGGCGTCTCTCTCCGTCTCTTATCTCGATATACAGCGTATAACAATAAGGATCCTCACCGCTCCAGGCATGAACTGAGGAAATGGATGCTTCAATTCTTATCATGCCATTTTTATCTGGAACACAGTCTTCGCAAGTCCATATCACTCTGCCTTCTCTGTCTTTTAAAACCGCTGCCACGCGGCAGCCAGAAAACTGATTTTCACAGTTTTTCTCTGATAAAGAAAGCTCTGCTGTCAGACGTCCATCCTGGTAATCATGCTCCAGCCCTGCATTTACAAATAAGTCCTGGAGATGGACATCAGGTATCCCATAAAGATATACATCACGAAAAATTCCGGAAAAACGGAAAAAGTCCTGATCCTCGATCCAGCTTGCGCTGCTTCTCTTATAAACCTCAACAGCCAGACGGTTTCCTTTCTCCCGAATCCATGGAGTCACATCAAACTCAGACGGCGTAAAGCTGTCCTCTGCATATCCAACAAAGGCTCCATTCAGCCATACATACATGGCTGTCTCTACCCCCTGGAAAGAAAGAATTACCCGCTTTCCTGAAAGAGGCTTCTCCAGATCAAATTCCCGGACATAGCTTCCCACCGGATTGTAATCCCAGTCTATTTTGGGTGGACGCAGTTCCGAATGTCCGTCCCATGGATACATCGTATTAATATACTGACATTTATCATATCCCTGAAGCTGAATATGCCCCGGCACCTGAATCTCATCAAAGCAAGTATCGTCAAAGTTTTCCTGATAAAATTCTGCCCTTCTAAGGGATGGATTTTCTGCATAGGAAAACTTCCATACTCCGTTTAAGCACTGGCGAAGAGGCATCACTTCTCCTGCCCTCTCTCCTGGCTCCATCGTTTCTTCACTTTCATAAAACCGGTGATCTGAATGTGCCGGCAGCCGATTTACGGCAAACACCTCCGGATTCTCCAGCCATGACAGCTGCGGTATTCTGCTGTTCATCATTTATCCTCTCTTCTCTCATTCTGTTCATCAAGCTTCTTATTTCAGAGTCTTTTCTCTGCCGCTTTCCTCTGAAGCATTTAACGACTCTTGCCTGATTATACCTGCTTTTTCTCTGTGAAGCCATTGCCTTATTTGAGTGAAATATGTAATTTTTACTTTTTCCCGGCATATTATCAGCATCTTCTGGATTCCCAAAGGAACCAAAAGTCCAGCCAGCAGATAAATCACAATCCACTGCGCTTCTCCTCCCGGCCGGTAACAATAATAAATATCACTTTTATACCGGGCAAAATCAAAATCTCCAAACATCCCCATATATTTTGCCCCAAATGCAAAGCAGGTTGTCAAAAGGAAAAATATCATCATGTGATGCATCATAATTGAGAAGGTATTTCTTCCAAAAAACTCAAGAAACCGGCTATTCTGAAATGCAGGAGCAAGTATTTTGCTGACACGAAGCCAGAAAGCAATTCCGAGAAATCCAGTAATATAGGGAAGAAAGTAACCAGAAAAATCTCTGCAGGTGCTGACTGAATAAATCAGAGGCCTTCTGCTGAACCACAGAATCACCGCTGCCCCCAAAATTGCAGAAAAATAAAGTCCATTTCCCAGACAGTCCTTATCCTCCAGCTCTCTGCGATATAAAACTCCTGCACTATAAAAAGGAAGCAAAAACAGCATTTTTTCTACAGTCAGGAAAAAACCTTCATTTCCTGCATTTCTGGACATAAAAATACCGACAATTCCTCCCACAAGGGTCAGGAAAAAAAGGAATCTGCATGCTTTTTCTGCCTTTTTCCAGAACCGATTCGAGATCAGAGTTCTGTAAGCAAGCTCTATAAGAAAAAGGGAAGGAACAAACCAGGCCGCATGGTTCAAAATAAACTGATAGCCTAAACAAAAAGGTTCCAGAAGCAGAGTATCCAGAGTTATTGGTTCCCCAAAGAGAAAACCGTTCCTTCGAAGAAATGCCGCAAGGAGCCCATAAATCAAATTCCAGAGATAATATGGAATCATCAAACGGAGGAATTTTCTTTTTGCAAACCTCCACAAACTTTCGCCCTCTTTCATACGGAAAAAATATCCAGATATAAAAACAAACAGGGGCATATGAAATGCATAATAAGGTATTAACCCCTCTATGTCAAAAAAGCTGTGATTCAAATGTCCGTCTACTACAAAAATAATTCCCAGTACAGAAAGGAGACAAAAGGGTATGTTTGTTTCTTGCTTCATGTTTCAATTTTCCTCATTTGCTATAAAATTCTTATTTTTATGATGCAAAAAAGACTGAAACAACTGTTTCAGCCTGCATTTCTTTTTTATGTTTCCATTTACTCTCAAAACTACACATTGAATCTTCATCCGTTTGTAACTTT
>UPYT01000044.1 GCA_900538475.1 uncultured Clostridium sp.
TCCGGCAAAGCCGAACAAGAAGCATCGGAGATTCCTCCGATGTGAGATCTGGCAGAAAAATCCGCTTACAAGCAAGCTTGACACAAATTTTTCTGCCAGATCTCCCGCCGTCCTGAATAGTTACACAATTGTGTTTTTCAGCTGGAGGACACACTCCTCAAAATCCTCGTTTTCATAGGCTTTTTCAATTCCCAGCCGCTGTAAATTCTCCCTGGAAAAGTCCGCTTCATCTGCCAGAAATCTCCGGCACAGCTCCGCATAATTTGGTTTTTTCTGCTGCCGTTCCCTCCTGAGGGCCCGTTCCAGACGAACGCCGTCATCCACAGCAATATAAAGCGGAATAACATGATCCTCTCCATAATAATTTCTCATATTTTCATAAGAAATCAAAGTCCCAATCGCAAGGTAATCCTCATTTTCCAGATCCACCTGTCCGTCATCTACTGTAGCATAGCTCCAGGGACCGCTTACTGTCTCATAGGTGCGCAGCTCAATCATTTTCCCCTCTTCAGAAAACCTCTGAAGGACTTCCGGCGTTGTAAAATAATATTCTACTCCATCCGTCTCTCCGTCCCGCATCGGTCTGGTTGTATACAGTATAATGGTTTTAAGCTTTGGGCAAACTTCCAAAAGCCTCTTATAAAGGGTATCCTTTCCAGAGGCGCTTTTTCCCATTAGATAAAAAATCTTTCCCATATTATTTCCTTTCCGTCCCAGGACTTTCTTTTAAAACGCGAAGCTTCATGCAGCTTTTATCTGCCATTCCCTGCACTGGAAGTCCCAATCCTTTATAATAAAAAATCTGGTTCAAAATCATTTCTGTTATACACTCTCCCGGCGTCACAATCGGAATTCCCGGCGGATATAAATAAACAAATTCCGCTGAAATTCTTCCTTCGCACTGTTCCAGCAAAAGTGACTCCGACGGCAGATTCGCCGCCTCTGACGGCTTCTTCCGGATATCAGGCTGTTCCCAAATCCAGCAGTTATTTTCCTCTGGCTTCCCGATTGTCACGAAAGCCTTCTCCCTTACCATTTCGACAGATGATTCTGAAGCTTCTTCTGCCAACCTGTTTTTTTCCAGACTTTCATCAATTTCCAGCAAAGCATCTGCCAGACGATCAAGATTCTCCTGACTGTCCATATAAGTCAGGATCGCCACTGCATAATCTGCTCCGCACATCTCCATCTCAATTCCATAATCCCGGCGAAGCCAGTCTCCTAACTGTTCTCCAGATAGATTTTTTCTGCATCCTCTGCACGAAATCACCAGCTTTGACAAATCAATTCCGTACACTCCATTTTTTAAATTTTCGGACACAGAATATTCATTCAAACCACTGTTTATTTCTCCCAGAATCCGAAGCACCCTCAGATTTTCCAGACGTTTCCGAAGCAACATCAGTCTTTTCCAAAACTGAGCCATCGCGTCCTTTCCATTCTGGCTCATTTCATAAATACACTGTTCTATTCCCGCCATAAATATATAAGATGGACTGCTGGTCTGAAACATCTGCAGATACCGCTCCACCCGGTCTATATCAATTCGTCCCTTTTGTCCATGAAGAAGCGCTGTCTGTGTAAAAGAAGGAAGGGTCTTATGAACACTCTGAATCACCAAATCTGCACCGCACTGAATGGCAGATTTTGGAAATACTCCATTTCCAAAGGAAAAATGAGCTCCATGAGCTTCATCTACAATCAGAGGAATTCCGTGGGCATGAACTATTTTTGCTATTTTTTCAACATCAGATACAATTCCATCATAGGTTGGGGAAACGATCAAAACTGCTTCTGTACCGGGATAACGATCCAAACTATTTTCCACATCCTCCGGAAGAATTCCTCCCTGTATCCCCATATCTTCAATTATTTGTGGATAAATATAACTCACTTTCGCATCCATGAGGATAACTCCGTGATAAGCAGATTTATGACAGTTCCGGCTCATAAGAATCCGCCCTCCCGGCCGTACTGTTCCGCAAATACTGCTGAGAATGCCGCAGGTGCTTCCATTAACCAGATACCATGTTTTATCACAACCATATACTTCTGATGCCCACTCCATAGATTCCTTCAAAATACCTTCCGGATGATGGAGATTGTCAAATCCATCTATTTCTGTAATGTCGATCGAAAAAGGATTTGGAAAATCAAATGTCAGCCAGCTTTCCTGATTTCGTTTGTGACCAGGCATATGACACGGTACCTGATCCGATTTTCCGTAATTCCTTAGTCTCGTAACGAGCAAATCCTCTTTTTTCACATGAATACCCTCTCTTTTTCACCGTTGAATCATAGCTGCTACAAATCATATGAATTGTAGCACAGAACGCCTTTACATTCCACATTCTTTTCTCTATAATAAATGTGCGAAGGAGATGATTTTTTATGCGTCAGATGGAATTTAAAATGGAACGCCAGGGACTTGTACAGGTTGGAGATAAAGTAGAAGTAGTTGAACGGGAAGGTGTTAATTACAGTTATATTATTGAGCCGGCTGTAGCCATGTCCGGCTGTTACAAATCCCGTGATCGTCTGAAATCAAGAGAAGGTATTATCCGGGATATCCGGGAAAATGACCGAGGCTTTTATATTATCGCAGAATTTGATGAATAACAGAAAAACAGGATTATGACAGCTCTTATTTCACTGTCATAATCCTGTTATGATCCGGAATAATCAACGTTTTTCTCCACTTTACAATAGGTGTTTCATTTTTCTCCCAATAACAATCATTCCAATAGCAATACACATCACCATCCTGTATCAGAACAAATTCCAGATAATCATCGCCTGTGGTTTCCGTACCGCTGCGAAGCTCTCTGTCATCAAGAAAGCTCATCTGACCATTCATGGAAATCACTGCAATCACACCATATCCGCTTTTCCAGCTTTTTGGCGCATAATCTCCATACATTTGATCCGCTTCCTTTGAGTAATACAATTCGTAAATACGTCCCTTAAATCGCTCTCCTATCTTCTCTGCCTCTTCCTTTCGGTTCAGCGGTTTTTTATAAAGCTGGCTGTAATGGGCTCCGGAATTCCCCTTCTTTTCACATGCACTGTAGTACAGATTATTTCCTGCAATGCAGAAGCTATCAATGGTTTTTCCCTGCTGTTCAAATAAAGATTCATGCCCGTTTACCATTTCAAATACAGCCATTTCCCCTTTATTTTCCGTTTCCTTCAAAGAATAAGTATGATTTCCGTACACAGAAACGTCAGGCCTTACATTCACCACTCTGTTGCAGGACATTTCAAAAATGCGATCCCCGTAATGCACGCTTCCGTCTGCATCCGTACAAAGAGTCCGTCCCAGGGTATCATAAATATAAATATCCTCGCCCTCTTTTTCCGCATAATACCCAGGCTCAAACTCTTCAAATTCCTTATCAATATCAAATCTCTGAATCCGGCCATCCCACTCTGCATAAATACCATCCTGCCATACCCGATAATTACTTACATCCTGGGTAATGATCTCCGTCCTTGTGCCATCATTGCTGACCCGATACAAAGTATGATACAGGGTAGGACGCACTTGGGAAAGCTTTGTATCCTTCCGTTCCGGACAAGGCAGATAATATGTCCATCCGTCCTTTTTCTGAATTTCCGGATTGATTTCTTCCTCTCCGGACAGCTCCGTTGCAGATAAGGGCATAGAATATAGAACTTGTCCAATTTCTGAAAGGAATACAGCCTTATCTCCAACCTGAATCACGATATCTTTTTTTTCTGTCTCTGCCGGCAATGTTACCCCTTCACCTGAATTGTCAAAAAAACGCCGCTCAAAGGGTTCACTTATATGCTGCAGCCTCTGTCTGACCTTATAAAATCCAATTACCACTACTGCCGCCGCCAGAAAAACCAGCACAATAGAAATCACACTTTTGACCACCGGACGAGAAGGCTCCTTCTCTACAGGTGTTTCTGCCTCATCTACCAGTCCAAGTCTATCCTCAATTTCTAAAAGGACAGATGTTTCATCCAGGTTCGAACGATTTTCTTTCTTTGCTTCTTTAGACTGCATCTTTTCTTCCGCATAGGAAGATTCCAGCATTTCTCTGGTAGCTTCCAGCTTTGTTTCTGCCCAGAAATCTGCACGCTTCATCAGCCATTCCAAAGGAGATTTTTCTTTCTGAAGCTGAGACGATCTCTGATATGCCTCCATATAGGTAAGGATCAGCAGCTCCCGGACTTTTTCTTCCTGATTAAAAATCAATTTTCCATGGCGGTACAAAGTTTGATAAGTTGTAATGTAAAGGGTTTCAAATTCATCAATCCAGACAGGTTTAACAGATGTATTTTTTTTATTCATCATCCTTAACCTCATCCTCTTCCTGCTTCTCATATTAACAAATAATCAGATATTTGACAAGGTTTTTCCTATAACACAAAAAAAGCCGTTTTCCTTATAAATATTAGGAAAACGACCTCACTGAGCGTGCGGGGATTCGAACCCCGGACAACTTGATTAAAAGTCAAGTGCTCTAC
>UPYT01000045.1 GCA_900538475.1 uncultured Clostridium sp.
CCGCCGCAGGCGGAGAAGCTCGCGAGCGAGCTTCTTTTTCATTTCATAGGAAAGAGTGTCCTATGACAAAGATGCTTCGTGTTGGATGTGCACTGCGCGCCAGAGGAAAAAGGCTGTTGATGCAGACTCACTTTGGAGTAGGAATCTGTTATGGAAAATTCATCACATCAAAGGAAAAAAGGAGCAAAGCCATGAGGATTACATTAAAAGACGGAAGTGTAAAAGAGTATGCACAGCCAATGTCAGTGCTGGATGTGGCAAAGGATTTAAGCGAAGGTCTGGCACGGGTGGCATGTGCCGGTGAAGTAGATGGAGAGGCAGTAGATCTGCGTACCGTTCTGGAAGAGGATTGTTCTCTTAATATTCTGACTGCAAAGGACGAGAAGGGTCTGGCTGCTCTGCGTCATTCTGCCAGCCACGTAATGGCACAGGCAATTAAGCGCCTGTATCCCAGCGCCAAGCTGGCAATCGGTCCCTCTATTGCAGATGGATTTTATTATGATATGGATTTTGAGAATCCGATTACAGCAGAGGATCTGGAAAAGATCGAAGCGGAGATGAAGAAGATTGTAAAGGAAGCTCTTCCGATTGAGCGCTTTACTCTGCCCAGAGAGGAAGCCATTGCTTTCATGAAGGAAAAAGAGGAGCCGTACAAGGTGGAGCTGATTGAGGATCTTCCGGAAGGCGAGGAAATCAGCTTTTATAAGCAGGGTGAGTTTACAGATCTGTGTGCAGGCCCGCACCTGATGAGCACCAAGGATATTGGCAAGGCATACAAGCTGATGAGCATTGCAGGCGCTTACTGGAGAGGCGATGAGCACAACAAAATGCTGACTCGTATTTATGCGACTGCATTTGCAAAGAAAGAAGAGCTGGAAGCTTACATTACTATGATGGAAGAAGCAAAGAAGCGTGATCACCGGAAGCTGGGCAAAGAGCTGGGACTGTTTATGATGCACGAAGCTGGTCCGGGATTCCCCTTCTTCCTGCCAAAGGGAATGGTGCTGAAGAATACTCTTTTGGATTACTGGAGAGAAATTCATAAAAAAGCCGGTTATGTAGAGATTTCCACTCCGGTTATTTTAAACAGAAGCCTGTGGGAGACCTCTGGTCACTGGGATCACTATAAGGACAACATGTATACCACGGTTATTGATGAGCAGGATTATGCGGTAAAACCCATGAACTGCCCGGGCGGTGTTCTGGTATATGCCTCCGAGCCTCGTTCCTATCGCGATCTGCCTCTTCGTCTGGGCGAGCTGGGTCTGGTTCATCGTCATGAAAAATCTGGCCAGCTTCACGGTCTGATGCGTGTGCGCTGCTTTACACAGGATGATGCCCACATTTTTATGACTCCGGAACAGATTAAGGAGGAAATTAAGGGTGTTGCACAGCTGATTGACAGCGTATACAGCCTGTTTGGTTTCCAGTATCATGTAGAGCTGTCTACCAGACCGGAAGACAGTATGGGAAGCGATGAAGACTGGGAGATGGCTACCGATGGTCTGCGCAGTGCCCTGGACGAGATGGGCCTGGATTATGTAGTCAATGAAGGCGACGGTGCATTCTATGGCCCGAAGATTGACTTCCATCTTGTTGATGCGATCGGAAGAACCTGGCAGTGTGGTACCATTCAGTTAGATTTCCAGCTGCCTCAGCGGTTTGAGCTGGAGTACATCGGTGCAGACGGCGAAAAGCACAGACCGATTATGATTCATCGTGTGGCATTTGGTTCCATTGAGCGGTTTATCGGTATTCTGATTGAGCACTTTGCAGGTGCATTCCCCACCTGGCTGGCTCCGGTACAGGTTAAGGTTCTGCCGATTTCTGATAAATACCTGGACTACGCAGGCAAGGTAAAGGCTGCCCTGGATGAGGCAGGAATCCGTGCAGAGCTGGATGTTCGCTCTGAAAAAATTGGCTACAAGATTCGCGAGGCCCAGAAGAACAAGATTCCGTATATGTTGGTTGTAGGACAGAAAGAAGAGGAAGAGGGCGTAGTGGCAGTCCGCAGCCGCTTCAAAGGCGATGAAGGCCAGAGATCTCTGGATGCATTTATTGAAGATTTGAAAAAAGAAATTGCTTCCAGAGAGGCTCGTGCTGTAGAAGTAAAGCAGGAGCAGAAATAATCAGATTTCCAGAAATAAAATAGAATAGAATGAAAAGATAAATGCATACTATCCCTGATAGACAAAGCTATCGATGATTAATCAAGGAGGTATGCATTTATTATGACCAAATTAGCATGTACCGTAACCAACTGTCTTCACAACTGTGACAGCCGCTGCTGCAAGCAGACCATTATAGTGGATGGGCAGGATGCCTGCCAGTGCAGTGAAACCTGCTGCGGAAGCTTCGATGAAAACAGAGACGGAGCATTCCAGAATGTATTCAAAACTCCGGAAAACCGTCTGGAGGTTGACTGTGAGGCAGTGAAATGTATTTACAATGAAAATCATCACTGTATGGCAAAGAATATTGACATTAGTGGTGACGGAGCAAGCAGATCTGAGCATACACAGTGTGCAACCTTTCAGATGAAATAAAGCAAAAAGATACAGCAGAGCATGGGTCCCCCGGCGCTGCTGTATCTTTCTGTTACGGTAAAATATATAGTTGTGAAAAAATCCACGAAGAGATCCAGATGGTAAAAGAAAATTTTGCAGCAGAAATGGCCTTCCTCGGACAGAGAAACACACATGCGCTCTTCTTTCTTTGCTGTGGAGGAGATGGGCAAGATGGAAATTCGGCATCTGTTTGACAATTAGTTTCTCTGTGATAAAATAGAAAAAGAAGAGTGCAGAGCACAGAGAGATTTTACGGAAGGAATGGACACAGAACGATGATACAGAAGAAAAATCCGGCCAGTTTAACAGAAGGTTCTATTGTGCGAGGACTTTTGGGCTTTGCAGTTCCCCTGTTTCTGGGGCAGTTGCTGCAGCAGCTTTACAATATGGCAGATGCGTGGGTCGTGGGAAATTTTGCAGAGAATGAAGCTTTTGCGGCAGTCAGCATGGCGTCTCACATTAGTTTTTTAATTATTGGTTTTTTTAATGGCATAGCGATTGGCGGAGGAGTCGTGATTTCCCGTTATTTTGGGGCGAAAAATGAGAAAGAAACAGAGCGGGCTATTCATACAAATTTCCTGTTCGGAATAGGGGCTTCTGTTCTTTCGACAATGGTAGGCGTGCTTCTGGTGCCACGTCTGCTGGTATGGATGCATACGCCAGAAAGTGTTATGCCTCATGCGCTTGTTTATTTCCGAATTTATTTTGGCGGTGTTTCTACTATAATTATGTATAATATCTGCATGGCAATTATGCGGGCGCTGGGAGACAGCCTTCATCCTCTGTATTATTTAATTGTGTCTTCCTGTATGAATGTAGCTCTGGATTTGCTTTTTGTGGCAGGCTTTCATTGGGGCGTTGGCGGAGCAGCAGTGGCAACGGTGCTTTCCCAGGGGCTGAGCGCGGTGCTTTGCATTGTCCGTATGTGTAAAATTAAGGATTATACCGGACTGGATTTCAGAAAGCTGAAGATCTATCGTGATGTGCTTAGTCAGGTGATTCATCAGGGGCTTCCCTCCGGACTTCAAAACTCAGTAATCAGTATTGGGAATCTGGTAGTACAGGCCAACATTAACAGTTTTGGAGCATATGCCATATCGGGACATGGGGCTTACAGCAAAATTGAGGGACTTGTATTTCTGCCGATTATGAGTATGTCTATGGCTCTTCCTACTTTTATCAGTCAGAACCTGGGAGCAGGAGAATATAGACGGGCGAAAAAAGGCGCTTTTTTTGGAATAATGTCTGGTATGGTTATGGCGGAACTGGTAGGGCTGGTTCTTTATGCCGGCTGTGGGCAGGCCCTTCAGCTTTTTGTAGATACGCCGGAGGCAATTCGATTTGGCATGATTCATGGGCATACAGTAGCTCTGTTTTTCTTTCTTCTGGCCTTCTCGCACTGCGCGGCAGGTGTGATGCGGGGGTGTGGAAAAGCAATGATTCCGATGGCTGTCATGCTTGCAAGCTGGTGTGGGATCCGTATTGTTTATGTAACAGCAGCCTTGAAGGTAGTAAATGAATTTCAGATGATTTCCTGGGCTTATCCTTTGACCTGGACCATCAGCTCAGGGGCGTTTCTTTATTATATGAAGAAAATTGACTGGACCAGAGGCTTTGAATCCTGACTTATCTAATTGTTTTGGCGCAATGAATCCGGCATGGGAGCTTTGACAGGAATTCGTGCCGGATCTTTTATGTCATAGGAAAGTGCGTCCTATGACATAAAAACGCTCCGCGAGGATCGCCATGCGTCGGAAGAGAATTTTGTCGCAGAAGCG
>UPYT01000046.1 GCA_900538475.1 uncultured Clostridium sp.
GTAAGCGCCCAATAATACTGCGGTAAAATTTAAAATTACCCCAGCCCTTTGCGAGTTGGAGTAATTCACTATAATTCACATGCGATTTTTGACAGACTGGAGTTTTTCACTCCAAGGTGCAAGTTCTGCCAGCTGTTCATCCGTCATATCTTTACTTGGCCGATTCTCCAGCAGAAATTTGAGATATCCGTAAATATTCAGGCCGTGTGCTTTTGCCATCTCAACCATTGTGTAGACTACCGCACTGGCATTCGCTCCGTCCACGGAACTGCTGAACAGCCAGTTCTTCCGTCCTACTGCAAATGGACGGATTGCATTCTCGCTGAGATTGTTGGTAAAGCTGCAGTGCCCATCCTCCAGATAGGTCTCCGCTGTATCACGCCGGTTGAGAACATAATTAACCGCTTTATCCATCCGGGTATTCCGGACGGGCTTCTGCTGATCGAGCCACGACCAGAAAGCCTCCAGAACAGGTTTTTCCTTCTCGAGACGCAGCTGTTTCCGCTTTTCATAATCACCGGAATGCTTTTTGTTTATAGAGTCCTCAATGGCGAATAACCGGTTGCAGTACTGGACTCCCTGCACTGCCGGCTGGCTGTAATCATACTGCCTGCCTTTAGGAACAGCGTCGATAAAGTATCAGCGGATATGTGCCCAGCAGGAGCAGCGCCTAATCCCCGGCAGATTGTTATAACCCTGATAGCCGTCAGTTTCCAGATATCCGCTGTAGCCTTCCAGAAACTCTCTTGCGTGGCTGCCGCTCCTGGTAGGGGAATAGCCATACAGGATAATCTCCGGAAGTCCATCCTCACCACTTCGGAACAGCCACATGAACGACTGGGTCTGAGCCCTGCGGCCTTCCTCTTTCAGCACCTGGACCCGAGTCTCATCTGCCATGGCAAAGTTCCTTTTCAGCAGTTCACGGTGAAAGTAATCATACATTGGCTGAAAATAGTTCTGCGAACAGTAGATAATCCAGTTAGCAAGGGTGGTCCGGCTGATCTGGGCCCCATACTGTTTCCAGTCTTTCTCCTGCCGGTAAAGGGGAAGCCCATTGGCATATTTCTGGTACATGGTCCATGCAACGGTGGATGCCGAGGCAGGACCTTTCCCAACCAGAGCCGCCGGAACCTGGGACTTTATGATTACAGGTTTTTCTGTGTCGCCGAGTCCTTCCTTGCAGGATGGGCATCCGTAGCTCTGGCTGTAGTATTCGATTACTTTACAAGTGGCAGGAATGAATTCCAGTTCCCGGCGGACATACTCCTCGCCAATCAGAACCAGCTGCGTACCGCATACCGGACAAATCTTCTCTTCTTCCGGAAGAGGGAGCACTACTTTTTCAATCTTAAGGCCTTTGAAGAGTTCTTCATGCGTGGCCTTCTTTTTACGGGTATGTTCCTTGATTACAGTTTCTTCTTCCGGCAGAGATGGATTCTGTTCCATTTCCGCTTCATCAAAGAGATTCTGCTGTCCCGGAATATCATCGGCTCTTCTTTCACTGGAAGAACCAAAGAGTTTTTTTGTCAGATAATCTACCTGTTCCTGAAGGGCTTTCTCGTGACTGGATTTTTCGTCAATAATAAGACGGAGAGATTTCATCATCTCGGTCTGTTCAGATACCATTGTTTTCAGTTGTGATATCGTATCTTTCAGCTCTCTGATCTGGATATCTTTCGCACTGGAAGCCATCGTTTCTCTCCTCGGATTTGATACCTTTATTATAGCAGAAACAGGGCTTTTACTAAAGGAAAATAGCTCCTGAAAAATGCCGAATTTATAAGGGCTTTCCGGTTTTTTCTGTGCAGGATTTCTACTGGAATCCAGATGCTTTTTATTCTGCTTTAAAGGCTTTGGGCTGGTCAATATCAATCCCCGACATCAGCCAGTCAAACTCCCGCCAGGAAAGATTCCGGACCTCCGATTGCTTCCTGGGCCATTGATAGCCGCCGCGGACAGACAACCGCTTATAAATCAGAACGAACCCGTCTGGTTCCCGGAACAAGGCTTTAATCCTGTCCCGTCTTCTTCCACAGAACAGGAAGAGAACACTGGACGACGGATCCATCTTAAGCTGGTCTTCGATAACGGCGCAGAGTCCGTCAATGGACTTCCGCATGTCGGTATAGCCGCAGACAATGTAAATCTTTTCAAGTCCGGAGATGTCACCTAACATGAGAGCTCCTGAAGCAGACGGAATGTTCTGGTGAGTAGGAGCGGATCTGCATCATTGCTGATACGGACCGTGATATCCTTCATAGCAACTTCAATCGTATGTGAATTGTCAAGGTACGAGTTTTGCATCTGGGATGCTGTATGCTGTTCCGGAACAATGTCAATGGAGACCACGTCCTGTTTCGGACGGGGAATCTCAAGATGACCATGATTCGCTGCTGGAATCTGCTCCGCTGCCGCTTTCCGACAGCGGCTGACCCAGTTGTAAAAGGTGCTTACTGCAATGTCGTTTTCACGGCACCAGTCAGCATCTGTCATGCCGCTCTGACGGCATTCATTAATAAGCCTGAGCTGTTCCGCCATCGGAACACGGGCTTTGCGAGTACCTGCCATAACCTATCCTCCATAATTGTAGTGAAATAATCTAAATATCTATCGACTACAATTATAGGTGAAACTTGAGGATTAGGAAATCCGCAGGAATATTTG